>NZ_JBFAHK010000003.1:0-17730 GCF_040802095.1 Nonomuraea sp. NPDC050783 | reverse complement strand
CTGGAACACATGCGCCCATCTCCGGCGGACGGGGCCACGGTACGCGACGAACGCAGCCGGACGTTCAAGTTCGCGGGCGGCGCTCCTCTGCTGATCACCAACTGCGCCGTCGGCTGCGGCAACCCGGTCCTGGTGACCGCGTGGAGCGTGGACAGCCGTGATCACCAGAAGTCCGTGCCGGTGGACGGCACTCGCCTGGCGGCCCTGGACAACGGCAACCGGCAGTACAACGTGCTCGGTGGCGTCCCCGACCCGGCGGACGCCTGCCCGGGAGGATCCGGATGCGACCGGGCGGTGGCCGTCAACCAGTATTCCGTCGATCACCTCCTGCTCGACGGGACGCGCGTCAAGGACGAAGGATCCTCGGGTCAGGCCGCTATCGTCGGCGGGGCTCGCGTCGCGTTCCAGAGCATGGAGGAGCTGAACGGCGCCGGCTACGGCGACAAGCCGATGCTCGTGATCCCCAACAGGCTGTGGAAGCAGCTCACCACCCGGATCGCCGACGGTACTCGGATCAAGAACGCCGGGTCCACCACTCAAGCGGCCATTGTCGGCGGGGCTCGCGTCCCGTTCCAGAGCATGGAGGAGCTGAACGGCGCCGGCTACGGCGACAAGCCGATGCAGGTGATCCCCGCGCGGGTGTACGAGGCGTTGCCCACCCGGATCGCCGACGGGACGTTCATCAGGAAGCCCAACGCGCCGCAGATCGGCATGGTCGTGACCGGCGGCCGGGTCACCTTCCCCACGGCGGATGACCTACGGCGAAACGGCCACGGCGACAAGCCGATCCTCACGGTCCCGGCGCGGGTGTTCGACGCCATGCCACCGGTCGGCTACATCGACGAGACCGAGTCCCAGTTCGACAGTCCGCCCAACCGGGATCCGGACCAGGAACGACGGGTGGCCGAGCTCCTCAAGAGCGAGGGCCGCTACGTCAAGGCGATTCCCTCCACGAACACCGAGCGCAGGCCCGACGCCCTGATCGACGGGACCTTCCCGCTCGAGTTCAAGCTTGTGACGACCGACAATCCCAGCACAGTGAAGCGGCAGATCGAGAGCGCGCAGGGCCAGTCGGCGAACGTGCTGGTCGACACGCGCGGGTATGGTGCGACACGGGAGACGGCCCTGCAGGGACGGCAGATGTTCTTCGACTACAACCCCAACCACACCATGAACTACATCAGGATCGTCGGCGACGGTTTCGACATCCTGTGGACGAGGAGCTGACCTGACAGTGAGTTCGTATCACTACCTGTTTCTCCGGCCCTGGAGGAATCCGGCCCGGCTGGTGGAGGATCTCGGCGAACTGCTCGGCGTGGGATTCGAGCGGGTCCATTACCCGTACGCCGACTTCATCGGCGAGGTCGGCCAGGTGGTGGTGGATGTCGCACTCACTCACGGCTTCGGTATGGAACCACGGCACGAGGATCGAGAGATGCCGCTGTCGCGTTATCCGGTCTGTCTGACCTTCCGATACCGCGGCACCGGCACCTCGCGCCACGAGGAGGCCGAGGTCGCCTGGCGCGTCTACGAGGGCCTCGGCTCCCTCGAAGGGTATGACCTCCTGCTGGTCTACGACTTCCAGCAAGTGCTGGCGGCCTCACCCCCGCTGGCATCGCGCCAGGCTCCTTGACGCCCGCTCGTCCCGATGCGGGACGAGCGGGCTCGAACGCCGCCTCGCCCTCGCCCCGGTAACGGGCCACCGACTCGGAACGCGACGGCCCCGGCGTCGTGGGGATGGCCGGTGATCAGGGAGATCCGCGCCGGTACGTGAGCGGCGCGACCTCCGTCTTTCTCCGCGAGAAAGGACCCCCATGCGGGCCTATTCAAGGTGGTGGGTGATCGTCGGCGCGCTTCTGGCCGCACTGACCCCAACCACCGTGCAGGCGAGCGGCATCGAGCTTCCCTATCCGGTACGTGAGGCGTACCGGATCAAATCCCTTCAGCCGGATTCCTGGCCGGACAAGGCGGAGATCGCCGGGAACAACACCGGCGGCGTGGCGCTCAACCTGGTGTGGGCTCATTGGGAGCCGCAGGTCGAGCAGGCGCCCTGCGCCGCGGGCGAGCAGGAGTACGACGGCCGCTGCTTCACCGTGCCGGCCGGGGTGGACGCTGAGATCCGGGACTGGAGCGGACGGGGCCTGGTGGTCACCGGCATCGTGTACGGCACGCCCGCCTGGGCACGGGCCGGCAAGCCGTGCTCTCCTGCCGCCCCCGGTTTCGACCTCTTCTGCACGCCGAACGACCCGGCCGACTATGCCCGGTTCGCCGGCATGCTCGCCGAACGGTACGACGGGTTACATGATCGCGGCCGGGTGGCCGACTTCGTCGTCGGCAACGAGGTCAACAGCAATACCTGGTTCGACATCGGCTGCGGCCAGGGGGAAGCCTGCGACACCGCCCGGTGGGTGACGGAGATCTCGGCGAACTACAACGCCGCCTACGACCGGGTGGTCGCCGAGCAGCCCAGCGCGCACGTGCTGATCTCGCTGGATCACCAGTTCGGCGTCGAGCTGGAGAGGCCCGCCGCCACGGATGCCACCCTGGCCGGTCAGACGGTGCTGCGCGGCCTGGCCGAGCGGGCCGGCGACAGGCAGTGGCGCGTCGCCTTCCACCCGTACGCGCGAGACCTGCGCAGCGATGTCTTCTCCGCCGACGACTATCCCTACGTCACCTACGGCAACCTCGGTGTGCTGGTGGGCTGGCTGCGCGCCACCTTCCCCGGCCGGAGCGCCGCCTGGTCGCAGGTGCAGCTCACCGAGAGCGGGGTCAACTCCCTCGCCCCGTCCACGCCTCAGCGCCAGGCCGCCGCGGTGTGCCAGTCCTTCCGCAATGTCCTGGGCACGCCGGGCATCGTGAACTACGTCTACCACCGCATGAGCGACCATCCCGACGAGGTCGCGGGCGGGCTCGCGCTCGGGCTGCGCAACCCCGACGGCACCGCCAAACCCTCCTGGTCCACCTGGGCGCTGGCCAACCGCAACGACCTGACACCACCCCAGCTGTCCTGCGGCTTCGAACACCTGCCGTTCACCAGGCTCACCCGTGGCAACCATCCCACGCGCGGCCACTGGGCCTCCTCCCGCGCGCTGCCCCCGGGTTTCACGGCCGAAGGCAGCTGGGGGCTGTACCGTGACCAGGTCGCCGGAACCGTCCCCCTGTACGAATGCCAGGTGGGTGGCCACAACCTGCTCAGCCGCGAGCCCGGGTGCGAGGGCCTGCGACCGCTCGGCCCGGTCGGCCACATCCACACCCAGCAGGTGCCCGGCACCGTCCCCCTGCACAGGTGTTACATCCCGCGTAACGGCGACCACTTCGTTTCCGCCGATCCGGGATGCGAGGGCCAGCGGAACGAGGGACGCCTCGGCTACGCCTACAGCGCCCCCGGCCGGGTCGCCGGGTAGCCCGCGGAGCGGAGCGTGACGATCTCCAGCGCGGCCGGGCACGCGGGCGTCCTCAGAGCTGGTAGGCCTTGACGAACTGGTCGGGCCGGTGGCGGAACTCGCCCTCCCAGCGGCGTACGCACCGGTCGGCCCAGGTCTCGCCGGTGGAGAGGATCTCTTCGAGCGGATCGAGGTGCCGCAGCACGGAAGGGCTCTCAAGGTCGTCGGCGACCCGCCTGCTGAGGCCCTCGCGGGCCAGGCGCACCAGCTCACCGGCGATCTCCCGCACGGGGGCGCCGAGGAAGTCGGCGCCGAGGCCGCGATGGGCGATGTCGAGCATGGTCCTCTTGTAGTCCTCCACGCCATGCCCGCGGGTCAGCTCCCACGCCGCCCGGCAGGAGGCGGGATCGTAGACGAGGCCGGTCCAGAACGCGGGCAGCGAGCCCACGTGTTCCGCGGGCGGCCCGTCGCAGGCGCGGGCCTCCAGCGTGCGACGCAGCCGCACGTCGGTCCAGATCTGGGACAGGTGCATCTCCCAATCGGTCCACGTCGGCATGGTGCCGTCCCCGAAACCGTGGCGCAGGACCTCGTGGAAGGGCCGCGCGGGTGCGGGCGCGTAGCCCCGCCCCTTCTTGCGGTAGATCATCGGCAGCGCGGCCGCCCACTCCACGAACGCGTCGAGGGAGAACTCCGGCCGCAGGGCGGGCGGCAGGACGCCGCTACGCCCCGGGCTGTGCTTGGACCAGTAGCGCATGCGGCTCGACCGCAGGCCGGTGGGCCTTCCGTTCTCAAGAGGCGAGTTCACGAAGAGCGCGGTCGCGACCGGCGAGACGGTGACCAGCATCTGGAGCTTTCTGCCGAGGTCGGCCGCCGACAGGAAATCGAAGGTGGCCTGCGTGGACACGGTCAGGCCCATGACGTGCGGCCCCCACAGGCCCTGGTCGCCCACTGAGGAGAAGTAGTCGGACATGATCTGGATACGGCGGTTCGGCGTCCAGTTGACGCTGGAGATGTCGTTGAACGGATAGTTCCCGCCGGGCACGAGCGCGATGCCGAGACGTCCCGCCACGTCCGCGAGCCGCCTCAGCTCGGAGCCGGCCTGCGCCATCAGCCCGGTGAGACCCCGGCAGGGAGCGGATGAGTACTCCAGTGCCGAGCTGGGCTCCAGGGCGATGACGGACCCGTCCCGCCGCCTCACCGCGACCAGGACGTCCTCGTCGAACACCGGCGTGCCCGAATCGGCTTCGAGCACGTGCTCCAGGATCCTGCGCACGCCGCGCGGCCCCGCGTACGGCGCCGCGCGTCCGGTGGCGGGGTCCACGGCGGCCATTTCGAGCTCCAGCCCGATGAGCTCGCTCCGGGCTTCGCCCACATGGAACGCGTCCGTGAGATCACGCTCTCCGATTTTCACCGATCGCCCCTTCTGTACAAGCGCCCAGGTGAATCGTCCACCAGTGCGACCGCCCTGAACGCCGCCTCTCGCGTACACGATATCCATCGCCCGGCGAGCACTCCTTTCTGTCGACGTTATGTCTGGACATTGATTTGGTGCCCGAATTGATCCTTTTGGGGGAGAATCGCATGCCGGCTCGCCGGGGATCACTGAGCGCGCGGCGCCCGCGAGGGCAGGTCACGGCCGGTCGGGCCCGCTCTCCCGCCATTTCTCTGGCACCGTTTCCGCCATTCCGGCCGACCTGTTCACCCACGGGTCCGTCGCTGAACTCCTGGGCCGGCGCGCTTCACGGAATTACGGCGCTCTTGGCTTGCCGTGACAAAGCTGTTAGCCTCCCGGATGTACGGCACGATGTTCACCCGCACAGGCGCCGGTGGACCAAGACGCTCGTATTCCGGTGCCCCTTTTCCGGTGCCCCTTTTCCGGCCTGTGCGGCAGTGCGGTTTCCAGCCCCTACAGGAAGCGCGTCGCGCCATGGACAAAATTGCAGGCCCGATTAATATCGTGCTCCTGTCCACGTACGAACTGGGTCATCAGCCCTTCGGCCTGGCTTCGCCCGCCGCGTGGCTGCGGAAGGCCGGCGCGACGGTGTCGTGCCTGGACCTGGCGGTCGAGGAGCTGGACGAGTCCAGGATCCGCGCCGCGGACCTGATCGCCGTCTACGTGCCCATGCACACGGCGACCCGGCTGGCCACGCCGCTGACCGAGCGGCTGCGCAAGCTCAACCCGGACGCCCACCTGTGCTTCTACGGCCTGTACGCGCCGGTCAACGAGGCGTTCCTGCGCAAACTGGGCGCGCAGACGGTCATCGGCGGCGAGTTCGAGGAGGGCCTGCTCTCGCTCGCCACCCGCCTGGCCGCCGGCGACCGGCCGGCCGCCTCGCCGGAGCCCCAGCCAGAGCCCCTGATCTCCCTGTCACGCCAGCGGTTCCTGGTGCCCGACCGGCGGACCCTGCCGCTGCTGGACAAGTACGCCTACCTCACGCTGGGGGACGGGCAGCGGCGGGTGGTCGGCTACACCGAGGCCACGCGCGGCTGCAAACACCTGTGCCGGCACTGCCCGATCGTGCCGGTCTACAACGGCCGGTTCCGCGTGGTGCAGCGGGACGTGGTGCTCCAGGACATCGACGCGCAGGTCGCCGCCGGGGCGCAGCACATCACGTTCGGCGACCCCGACTTCTTCAACGGCCCGGCCCACGCCCTGGGCGTGGTCAAGGAGCTGCACGAGCGGCACCCCGAGCTCACCTACGACGTGACGATCAAGGTGGAGCACCTCATCAAGCAGGCCGAGCACCTGCCGACCCTGCGCGACACCGGGTGCCTGTTCGTGACCAGCGCGGTGGAGTCCGTCGACGACCGGATCCTGACCTACTTCGACAAGCTGCACACCCGCGACGACTTCATCCGGGTGGCCGGCCTGTTCCGCGAGGCCGGGCTGGGCCTGAACCCCACGTTCGTCACCTTCACCCCGTGGACCACGCCGGAGAACTACCTGGACCTGCTCACGGTCATCGCCGAGCAGGGCCTGACGGAGAACATCGCGCCCATCCAGTACGCCATCCGCCTGCTCATACCCCGCGGCTCCCGGCTGCTGGAGCTGCCGGAGGTGAGCGAGCTGGTCGCGGAGTTCGACGAGCCGTCGCTGGCCTACCCGTGGGCGCACCCGGACCCGCGCGTGGACCGCCTGTACGACGAGGTGATGGAGGCGGTCAAGCGGACCATGCGCGCCCAGGCCACCCGTACGGAGACGTTCGCGCAGGTGTGGCGGGTGGCTGCCGCCGCCTGCCGGGAGAGCACGGGACGGCGGGACGTGCCGCTGGAGCCCCCGGCCGTGCTGCGGGGCGGCAACCTGCCCGTTCCCCGGCTCAGCGAGCCGTGGTACTGCTGCGCCGAACCCACCGAGGAACAACTCACCCCGTCCGTCTGACGCCGAGGAGGCATCCCATGACCGTTCCCATCGACGGTCAGGACGAGATCTTCAAGCTGGCCAAGGGGTACTACACGACCAAGGCCCTGCTGGCCCTGTGGCGGCTGGGCGTGCTGGAGCGCGGCGCGGCGGGAGAGGACCTGGAGCTGGCCGCCATCGCCGACCGGCTCGGCGTCGGCGAGCCCGCCGAGCTGCGGCCGATCTTCGACTATCTCATCGTCCGCGGCTACCTGGACAAGACCGGGCAGGACGTCTACCGGCTGAGCGAGCGCGGCACGGCCGCGAGCCCGTACTTCGGCTACCTGTCCACGATGGTGGGCGCCTACGAGCCCGTCTTCTCCCGGATCGAGGACCTGCTGTGCGGCAGGCTGAAGTACGGCCGGGACGTCAAGCGCTCCCACGAGGAGATGGTGCGCGGGCTCACCTCGCTGGAGGACCGGATGATGGGCACCGTCACCGAGGTCGTCCGGACCAGCGGCGCCCGCAAGGTCCTGGACCTCGGCTGCGGAAGCGCGCGGATGCTCGCCCACATCTGCGCCGGCGGCGTGCGGGGCGTGGGCGTGGACCGCGACCCCAACTCCTGCGCCGTGGCGCGCGAGACCGTGCTGCGCGAGGGGCTCCAGGACCGGGTCACCATCATCGAGGGCGACGCCGCCGAGGTCGCGTCCCTGCCCCGCGAGGTCGTGGCGGGCGTGGACATGATCACGGTGATGTTCCTGCTCCACGAGATCCTGCGCCAGCGCGGCCGGGCCGGCACCGTACGGCTGCTCAGGGAGATCGCCGACCTGCTCGGTGAGGGCGGCAGCCTGGCCATGGTCGAGGTGTCCGGGACGGTGGACCACATGTACCGGGAGAACCAGCTGTTCGTGCCCGAGTACGAGCTGCTGCACGAGTACACCGCCCAGCGGCTGGCGGCGCGCGAGGAATGGGAGGCCATGGCGGTCGAGGCCGGCATGAAGGTGCTGGACGTGCTGCCGGTGGACATGTGCCAGGCGTTCTGCCTGGTCGCCACCCCGATCGGGGGTGCGCCCCGATGAGCTCGCCACAACCGTGCGGCGCCACCGCGCAGGCCCGCACCTGCATGGGGATCGTGGACGAGGCCGCACGCCTGGAACGCCTGGGCAAGCCGGTGGTGCACCTGGAGAAGGGCGAGCTGGACCTGGACACCCACGACCTGGTCAAGGAGCGGGCCGTCCAGGCGCTGCGGGAGAACAGGACCCGCTACTCCCACAGCAGCGGCCTGCCCGAGCTGCGCCAGGCGATCAGCGACCATTACGGCCGCGTGTACGGGGTGGACGTGGACCCGGCCCGCGTGGTGGTCAACTCCGGCTCCTCGGCCGCGATGCTGGAGCTGTTCCTGGCGCTCCTGGAGCCGGGGGACGAGGTGGTCATCCCCGATCCGGGGTATCCGGCGTACCCGAGCCTGGTCGAGGCCGCCCGCGGCAAGGCGGTCCGCGCGGCCGCGGCCGGGCACGGCTACCTGCACACGGCCGAGCTGGCCGCCTCCTGCGTGACCCCGGCCACCAGGGCGCTGCTGATCAACTTCCCGTCCAACCCGGTCGGCTCCCTCGCCGGCCCGGACGAGCTGCGCGCCTTCGCCGGGATCGGGCCGCTCGTGGTGGCCGATGAGGTCTATCACGGGCTGGCCTTCGCCGACGAGCGCCCGCACACCATCCTGGAGTTCAGCGACAACGCCGTCTCCGTCGGCAGCTTCTCCAAGAGCTTCGCCATGACGGGATGGCGCCTGGGCTATGTGATCGTCCCCGAATGGCTGCGGTCCCGCCTCACCCGCATGCACGAGTACCTGTTCGTCGGAACCAGCACCTTCGCGCAATGGGGAGCGGTCACCGCGCTGGAGAACGCCGAGACGATCCAGAAGCAGATCAGGGACGAGCTGCGCGGGCGCCAGGAATGCCTGCGCGAGGAGCTGGCACGCGGCGGGCTGCGCCCGGTGTACGAGCCGCGCGGCGGCTTCTACACCCTGGTCCACCAGCCGGAGGGGACCGGCGGCTCGGCCGCGTTCGCCGCCCGGCTCCTGGAGCACACGCACGTCGCGCTCACGCCGGGCAGCGAGTTCGGCCCCAGCGGCGAAGGCTGCGTGCGCTTCTCGCTGAGCGCGCCCCGCGAGCGGATCCGCGAGGGTCTGCGGCGCATCACGACGTTCCTCCACTCCTCATCCGCGGAAGGCACGCCATGACGACGAGCACCGCACGGGGCACCGAGCCGGGCCGTCTGACCGGCTGGCACGGCGATCCGGCGTACTTCCGCTTCCTCGAACACGACCACCTCGACCTCGACCCGGTCATCGACGTCCTGCGCCGCCGCGTCCTGGGGGTCGTCTACCGCGGCGTCATCGACGCGGGGGCCGCCGCCGAGCTGGTCCGCCGGTTCTGGGAGAGCCCGGCGCGCAAGCGGCGGGGCGGCGAGGTCTGCGAGTCGCTCGGCTACTACGTCGGCGCCTACCACTACCACAAGCCCACGGCGACCTACCTGGCCGAGAGCGCCGGGATCGCCGGCTACCTGCGCAAGCTGCTCGACGTGCCCGGCGAGCCCGTGACGATGTTCCGGACGATGCTGCGCGAGCGGCTCGCGGCGGAAGGCGTCACCTTCCGTCCCGCCGCCCAGGACGGCGCCGGCGCGTGCCCGGTCCTGATGAGGCACTGGAACGCGGGCGGCGCGTTCGCGCTGCAGCCGCACGAGGACGCCTCCCAGTGCCGCGAGCCGCAGCAGGCCGGCTTCGAGGTGCAGCGCACGCTGGAGTACACGGTGTGCGCGGTGAACATGTGCCTGGAGAACAGCGACAACGGCCGCCTGGTGATGTGGAACGTGGTGCCGGACGACGACAGCAAGTCCCGGCTCGGCCTGTACTACTCCGGCAGCCCCTACCCGCCGGAGGTCCTGGACGGCATCGAGTCCATCTGGCTGGACGTCCGGCCCGGCGACATCTACGTCTTCAACGGCGAGCACGTGCACGCCGTCGAGGCCAGCCCGCCCGGCGCCAAACGTACGACCATGGCGTGGAACATGGGTTTCTGCTCCGACGAGACCGTGGTGAGCTGGACGTGAAGCACACCGCCGGCCAGCCCGAGACCGTCGCCGAGGTGCTGGACGTGGCCTGCCGGGCCCTGCTCACGACCGGCGCGCCGCTGTCCGTGCAGGCCCTCGCCACCGCCATGGGAACCGACCCGGCCACCGCCGAGCGGGAGGTCGGCGCCCAGGAGGAGCGGGGGAGGATGACCCGCGGCGCCGACGGCAGGATCGTCGCCTCGGCCGGGATCTCGGTCGTGCCCAGCGACTACGAGCTGCACGTCGGCGCCCGGGTGCTGTGGGCCTGGTGCGCCAACACCGCCCTCGGCGTCATGAGCGCGCTGGCCCTGGGCGGCGAGGTCGTCTCGCACTGCCCGGCCAGCGGGGCCCGGCTGCGGACGGTGTTCGACGGCCCGCTGCCCCGGGAGGAGGGCAGGGCGGTCCACTGGCCCAGCGACTCCTTCCGCCGGACCTGCGGGTCGTTGTCGGCCGAGTACTGCCCCACCTTCGCCCTGTTCGAGAGCGCGGCGGCCGCACGCGCGTGGACCCGGGCCAGGGACGTCCCCGGCGAGGTGCTGCCGGTGCGCGAGGCCACCGAACGGGCCGCCGTGCGCTGGCGCGAGAGCCTCGACCTCGGCGGCGAAGGCCGACACCTGCCCCGCGCCCTGACCACCCCGCCGCCCGTCTGACGACTGATCGAGGAGAACGTATGGACTTCGCCGCCGTGGCCCAGCGCATCAGCACCGGACTCGCTCTCGACACGCCGCCGGTGGCCCTGACCTTCGTCGAGCGGGCACCCGCGGGGATGGACGTGCCGGCCGCCGCCGTGCCCTCCGCCTGCGCCTTCTGGCGCGAGGCGGAGAAGGGCGTCTTCTACGCCTCGGCCGAACGCCACCACAACTGCCCGATCGGCTCCATGGTCATGGGATTCGAACTGTCCGAGGAGCTGAAAGGCCGGCTCGGCGAGCTGGTCGGCGGGATGTGCCAGGAGCAGTACCTGCGCGCCGAGGAGCCCCCGCACATCCCGCACATGAAGCAGGCCTACGCCGGCATCGTCTACGGCCCCCTGTCACGCTGCGAGACCCCGCCCGACGTGGCGTTGCTGTGGGTGACGGCCGCGCAGGCGATGGTGTGCAGCGAGGCCATGGGCACCGCCGCCTGGACCTCGGGCGGCCCGATGCTGACCGGCCGCCCCGGCTGCGCCGCCCTGCCGATGGCCATCGCCGAGGCACACCCGCAACTGTCCTTCGGCTGCGCCGGAATGCGGACGTTCACCCGGATAGGCGATGACCGGCTGCTGCTCGCCGTACCGGGGAACTCGCTGGCCGCCTTCGCCGACACGCTCGACACGACGCTGCGCGCCAACACCCACATGCTTAGCTACTACCGGGGCGAACGCGACCGCTTCCCGCACGGCGGCGGCTGACCCCCGCCCCCACCCGCGGCCACCGAGAGAGGGACGTCATGACCGGGACCCGGTACGGGCCGCCGCCCATCACCCTGGAGCCCCGGCAGGCGGCCCTGCGCGCCGCCGCCTTCCACCTGCTGCTGCGATCGCCCGACCCCGTTCCGCCGCGGCGGCTGGCGGCGGAACTCGGCGAGGAGACCGAGACCGTGGTGGCCGACCTCGACCTGCTCGACCGGGCCGGGCGCATCCGCAGGACCGCGGACGGGGACGTACTGGCGAGCCTGGGCCTCACCCTGGTGCCGACCCGCCACCGCATCGCGGCGGGCCCGGCCGAGCGTCACACCTGGTGTGCGCTGGACGCGCTCGGCATCCTCGGCGCGCTCGCCACCGACGGCTGGATCGAGTCGGAGGCCCCCGGCGCCGGGGGCCGGATGCGCATCGACGTACGCGGCGGCGTGCCCGTGGGGCATCCCGCTGCGTACGTGCTGTTCGTCGCGGAGCAGGCCCCGGTCGCCTCCGTCGTCGACCAGTGGTGCCCGCTGGTCAACTTCTTCACCGACGCCGAATCCGCCCGCTCCTGGGCCGCCTCCGCCCGAGCGGAGGGCCGCACCCTCGGCCTGGACGAGGCCGCCCGGTACGCCACCCGCTTGTGGCTGCCGCTGATCAACGCCGAGGCCCGGAACGGCCGTGCCCCTGAGACGCGCTGACGCCGCGCTGTTCATCTCGCGTACCCTCAGCGGCAGCCGGCGCGGCGGCATCCTGGCGGTCCCGGGCGTCTGCACCGGCCGGCTCGTGCTGACCGGGTCGGCGCCGGCCCTGCTCGGCGTTCGCCTGGCCGTCGAGTAACCGCCTTGCCGCTGAGTTAACAACCGTTAAGAGGCGATGCCCGCCAGCAGCGCGTCGAGGGCGAACAGGAAGTTCTGCTGCTGGTCGGACCGGCGCTGGGCCGCCTCCACCGCGTGGTAATGGGGATACTCCTCGGCCGAGTAGGCGACCTCCTCGCGGCCGGCCGCCTCGTTCAGCACCATATGGCCCACGCACAGCCGCATCACCGCCGCCTTGACGCGAACCGCCTTGTCGGCCGGGAAGCCGGCGTCCAGCAGCACGCCGAGAATGGCGTCGTGCAGCTTGAGCACCGGAGCCCGCCTGGCGTAGGCGGTGACGGCCCACGCCGAGGCGCGGGGGTGCGCGGACAGGTGGTCGACCATGCTGATCAGCAGGCCCCTGAGGCGCTCGGCCCAGTCGCCCTCGCCCGGCGTCTCGCTGACGATCCGTCCGCAGACGTGCTCGACGATCGCCTCCAGGAGCGCCTCCCGGCCGTCAAAATAGTGGTAGATGGCCGTGGCGCTCACGTCGAGCCGTTTGGCCAGCTTGCGCATGGTGACGCCGTGCTGGCCGTCCTCCTCGAGCAGCTCCAGCCCGGCTTCCAGGATCCTGCCGCGATCGAGCATATGGGTTGACCCTCATGGTTAACGAGTGTTACATCTAACGTCTGTTAACCAACCCTATCAGGGGGGAACCAGCATGACGGACGACGAGAAGACCACCCGGCCGGGGCGACGACTGCTCACCCTCCTGGGCCGGAGCGTGCCGGCACTCCTGCTGGCCGTGGCCGTCCTGGTCGCAGGGCTCTTCTCCGCGCTGAACCGCGGCGGCGAGGCGCAGACGCCGGCCCTGCTGGGCCCGGAGCCCAGCCTCGGCCCCCAGGACCGGTTCCCGATCCCCAAGGTCAACGCCCCTGACGTGCGAGGCTGGCCGGCGGGGAGGACCCCGTCCGCGCCGGAGGGCTTCACCACCACCCGGTTCGCCGCCGACCTGGAGCATCCGCGCTGGCTGTACGAGCTGCCCAACGGCGACGTCCTGGCGGCCGAATCGGCGACCCTGCCCAAGAACCCCGACTCGCTGACCATGCGGTTCTTCTCCTGGCTGCGCCGCAACGACGGCTCCACCCGGCAGCGGAGCGCCAACAGGATCACGCTGCTGCGCGACACGAACGGCGACGGCATCGCCGACCTCCGGACCACGTTCCTGGAGAACCTGAACCAGCCCTTCGGGATGGCGCTCCTGGGGAACGGGTTCTACGTCGCCAACACCGACGGCGTCGTGCGCTTCCCGTACCGGCCGGGCGACACCCGGATCACCGCCGCCGGGGTCAGGATCCTCGACCTGCCCGCCGGCGGCTACAACAACCACTGGACCCGCAACCTCCACCCCAGCTCCGACGGCACCAAGCTCTACGTCACCGTGGGCTCGGGCAGCAACGCGGGGGAGAACGGGCTCGAACACGAGCGAGGACGCGCGGTCGTCCTGGAGATCAACCCGGACGGCAGCGGCAAGCGCGTCCTGGCCTCCGGCATCAGGAACCCCAACGGGCTGGCCATCGAGCCGGTCACCAGGACACCCTGGACCGTGGTGAACGAGCGCGACCTGCTGGGGGACGACGCCGCACCCGACTACCTGACCCGCGTCCGCGCAGGAGACTTCTACGGCTGGCCGTGGAGCTACTGGGGGCAGCGGGTCGACGACCGGATCCAGCCGGAACGGCCGGACCTGGTGGCGAAGGCCATCCGCCCCGACTACTCGCTCGGCGCCCACACCGCCCCGCTCGGCCTGACCTTCTCCACCGGCTCCGCGTTCCCCGAGCGCTACCGGGGCGGGGCCTTCGTCGGCGAGCACGGATCGTGGAACCGCGGAGACCCGGTGGGATACAAGGTCGTCTACATCCCGTTCAAGAACGGCCTGCCCGACGGCAAGCCGCAGGATTTCCTGACCGGCTTCAAACCCGACCCCGACGACAGCACCACCTACGGCCGGCCCGTCGGCGTCATCATGGACAGGACGGGCGGGCTCCTGGTCGCCGACGACGCCGGGAACACGGTCTGGCGCGTCGCCCCCTCGCGATGACCTCGACGGCCTCGCCGCCGTCACCCCGGGGTCGGCGCGGCCGGCAGCACGGCGGGCTGTGCGGCGGCGGCCGTGCGGGGCCGCGGGACCGGGTTGGCGCGCAGGTACTCGACCTCGGCCCGCACGTCGGCCAGCAGTTTGGCGGCGATGTCCTGGCTGAAGCCGTTGCGGATGACGAAGCGGATGACGGCGATGTGCTCCAGGGCGGGCGGCAGGTAGTAGGTCGGGGCCTGCCAGCCGTGCATCTTCAGCCGGGCGGCCAGGTCGAAGACGGTGAAACCGCTGTAGCCGGGGGCGGTCCGTACGGCGAGCACCGGCAGTTCGGAGCCGTCGGCGATGAGCGAGAGCTCGGGAACCTTGGCGATCTCCTCGCCGAGGTAGGTCGCCACGTCCCGGCAGGTCTGCTGGACGGCCCGGTAGCCCTCGAAGCCGAGCCGCAGGAAGTTGTAGTACTGGGCGACGACCGGGGCGCCGGAGCGGGAGAAGTTGAGCGTGAAGGTGTCGATGTTGCCGCCGAGCAGGTCGCAGGAGAGCACCAGGTCTTCCGGCAGCGCGTCCGGCTCCTGCCAGACGATCCAGCCGACGCCCGGGTACACCAGGCCGAACTTGTGCCCCGAGGTGTTGATCGACTGGACCCGGGGCAGCCGGAAGTCCCACACCCGGCCGGGCTCCAGGAACGGGGTGATGAAGCCGCCCACGGCCGCGTCCACGTGCAGCGGTATCGTCAGGCCGCGCTCGGCCTCCAGCCGGTCCAGCTCGGCCGCCATCCGCTCGATCGGGTCGTACTTGCCGCACTGGGTGGAGCCGAGCACGCCGACGACCCCGATGGTGTTCTCGTCGCAGAACTCGCCGAGCCGGGCCGGGTCCAGGGTGAAGGCCGGCTCGGTGATCGGCATCCAGCGCGGCTCGACGTCCCAGTACTGGCAGAACTTCGGCCAGCAGGTGTGGACGGCGGTGCCCATCACGAGGTTGGGACGGTCGGTGGACAGCCCGGCCGCCCGGCGCCGCGCGCGCCACTGGAACTTCATCGCCAGCGCCCCGAGCATGGCCGCCTCGCTGGAACCACCGGTGGAACAGCCGACGCTGACGCCGTTCGGGTCGCCCCACAGGTGATCGAGCATGTTGACGCAGCGCGCCTCGATGTCGGCCGTCTGCGGGTACTGGTCGTGGTCGACGAGGTTGCGATCGAGGGTCTCGGCGATGAGCTCGCGGGCCTGGGGCTCCATCCAGGTGGTGCAGAAGGTGGCCAGGTTGAGCCGGGCGTTGCCGTCGAGGAGGAGCTCGTCGCGGATGAGCGCCTGCGCCGCGATGGGGTTCATCGGGCCGGCCGGCATCTTGAAGCGGGGTACGCCGCCCTCCGGCACCAGCCCGTGGTAGAGGGGATTGACATCGAGCGCTTCCTGCCACCGGTCGGATTCGACTCGTCTGAGCATGGGCTTCCCCCTCGATGAGCTTCACGACACGCCGAGCACTCACGGTAGTGAAATCTTTACCTACGGTCAACAGAGGTGATGCTGGGAGCGGATGCCGGAGGATGCCGACGCCGGAAGATGCCGACGGCACGCCGAGCATCACGCAGTACCGGCGCGCATCCGCCCGTCACTCGGTCATTCGATTATTCGATTATTCGGTCGAGGTCTTGAGGACGGGTGGTCACACTGGCGGGATGGGGCGCGTCGTGACAGCGGTGGTGACGTACGGCGACACGTGCGCCGGGGTGATCGGTCCCTTCCAGGTCGACATCCCCTGGTGGGCCGAGGTCGAGCCGGTCGTGGCGCATCTGGAGGAGGCGCTGGGCGTGCACGTCGTCGTCCTGCGCCTGCTCACCGTCGAAGGGTCCGACGGGGGGCGCGGCGGCCACGTGACCTACCACGTGGAGGCACTCCAGCCACCCGGGAGCCTGGGCACCTGCGATTTCGTGGACGACGACCACCCGCTCCGGCTGCCCTGGGCACGACCGTCGGGTCTTCGAGAGCTCTTCGCGTGGGCGTCCCGGCACGTCGCGCTCACCGGCCGGCCGGAACAGCGCAAGACCTGGAACCTGGCGGGGCTGTTCCGCTTGCCGACCGCCGATGGGCCGGTCTGGCTCAAGGCCATCCCTCCCTTCGCCGCCGCCGAGCCGGTCGCGATCGCCGCGATGGCCCAGGTCGCTCCTGAGCTGGTGCCGACCGTCCTGGCGAGCGCGCCGGGCCGGCTGCTGCTGGCGGACGTTCCCGGCAGGGACTGCTGGGAGGCGTCCCTGGAGACCGTGGCGGACGTCGTGCGTCGCCTGGCCACCGCGCAGGCCCGCATCGATCAGCCGCCGCACGGCCTGCCGGATCGCCGTCCGGAGACTCTGTCCGCCGCCGTTCGTGACCTGCTCGACGGGCCGACCGGCGCCCAGCTGAGCCCCGAGGAACTGCGCGCCGCCGGACGCCTGCAGCGGCGATGGGAGATGCTGGCCGACTGCGGCCTGCCCGACACGGTCGTCCATGGGGACTTCCACCCGGGCAACTGGCGCTGCGGCGGCGGCTCCCCGGTCGTTCTCGACTTCGCCGACGCGCACCTGGGCAATCCGGTCCTGGACGGGCTGCGCGCGATCGACTACCTGCCGGTGGACCGGCGTCGCGCGGCGGCCGACGCCTGGATCGCGGCATGGAGCGCCGCACGTCCGCGGTCGCGTCCGGCCGAGGCGCTACGGATCGCCGAACCGCTCGCGCATTTCGCGTACGCCGTCCGGTACCAGGAGTTCCTCGACAACATCGAACCCAGCGAGCGCGTCTACCACCTCGGCGATCCGGTCGCGGTGATCCGTCATGCGCTCGCGAGCCGCTCCGCGCCGGGGACGGGGGCTTGAGGGGACGCGGCGCCCCGGAAAACGCTCACCCGGCCTCGCCGTCCGTGAAGCCATCAAAACTCGCGGTACGTCCTCCTCGCCCCTTCGCCTGGGACGAGGAGGACCCGCCCCGGCCCTGCCGGGACACCCGCCGCCGCACTGGAGAAAGCGCTCGGCGGTGACTCACCACGGCTCATCGCCGACCACGGCCCGGCACCGCCGAGCGGAAGGCGCTGGTGGAGCGGGCCCGGGAGCTGATCGCGCGGAAGGGGCTGGTGGAGCGGGCCCGGGAGCCGATCGCGCGGGAGGCGTACGTGGTGCCGATCGCGTACCTGCTGATCTCCCACGATCTGGCCGCCGTCCTCGACCGGCCCGCGCACGACTGCACCAGCCGGCTCCTCGGCCTCGGCAAGGCCGGGCAGGCGCTCTTGCCCGTGCTGACCAGCGACAGTACGTCCTGCCATGCGATGGATAGCCACTGCCGGCGCAAGGCGATCGTGACCGGGACGCTCAGCCACGCCCAGGGACCTGGGACGGGCAGGGCTGACTGAAGACCTGACGGAAGGCCCGAGCTGATCCCGTGAGTCCTCGGCCGGGTCCGGGGCGTGACCGTTCGCCTTGTCTTTCGTGTTGTGGGCCTTGTCTGCCAAGCTGGGGACAACGCGGGCGACATCGAGGTGGTTCGTCGTCTTGGCGGGGAGGGCGTGAGGTGGTCTGCCGGGGAAGGCGGTAGCCGGTTGGGGGAAGGCGGTGGAAGGCGGGGCATGGGCGGGCTGACCACGTTTCGCTGCCCGATCACGGCGGATCTGGGGCT
>NZ_JBFAHK010000002.1:0-721505 GCF_040802095.1 Nonomuraea sp. NPDC050783 | reverse complement strand
TCCACGTCGATCTTGCGGGTCAGATCGCCCCGGGCCACCGCCGTGGTCACCTGCGCGATCGAACGCACCTGGTTGGTCAGGTTGTCGGCCATCGAGTTGACGTTGTCGGTCAGGTTCTTCCAGGTGCCGGCCACGTTCGGCACCCGCGCCTGGCCGCCGAGCTGGCCCTCGGTGCCCACCTCGCGCGCCACCCGGGTCACCTCGTCGGCGAAGGCGCCCAGCGTGTCGACCATCGTGTTGATGGTCTGCGCCAGCGCGGCCACCTCGCCCTTGGCCTCCACCGTGATCTTCTGCGACAGGTCGCCCCGCGCCACCGCCGTGGCCACCTGCGCGATCGAGCGCACCTGGTTGGTCAGGTTGGACGCCATCACGTTGACGTTGTCGGTGAGGTCCTTCCAGGTGCCGGAGACGCCGCGCACGGTGGCCTGGCCGCCGAGGTTGCCCTCGGTGCCGACCTCGCGGGCGACGCGGGTCACCTCGTCGGCGAAGGCCGAGAGCTGGTCGACCATCGTGTTGATGGTCTCCTTCAGCTCCAGGATCTCGCCGCGCGCGTCCACGCGGATCTTCTGCGTCAGGTCGCCCTTGGCGACCGCGGTGGTGACCTCGGCGATGCTGCGGACCTGGGCGGTGAGGTTGTCGGCCATGACGTTGACCGACTCGGTGAGTGCCTTCCAGGTGCCGGAGACGCCCTTGACGTCGGCCTGGCCGCCGAGGCGTCCGTCGGTGCCGACCTCGCGGGCCACGCGGGTCACCTCGTCGGCGAAGGAGGAGAGCTGGTCGACCATCGTGTTGAGGGTGTTCTTCAGCTCCAGGATCTCGCCGCGCGCCGAGACGGTGATGCGCTGTGACAGGTCGCCGCGCGCCACCGCCGTGGCCACCTGCGAGATGTTGCGGACCTGGTCGGTGAGGTTGCCGGCCATGAAGTTGACCGAGTCGGTGAGGTCGCGCCAGGTGCCGGCCACGCCCTTGACGTCGGCCTGGCCGCCGAGCTGGCCCTCGGTGCCGACCTCGCGGGCCACCCGGGTGACCTCGTCGGCGAAGGAGGAGAGCTGGTCGACCATCGTGTTGACGGTGTTCTTCAGCTCCAGGATCTCGCCCCGGGCGTGCACGGTGATCTTCTGTGACAGGTCGCCGCGCGCCACCGCCGTGGTGACCTGGGCGATGGAGCGCACCTGGTCGGTGAGGTTGCCGGCCATCGCGTTGACCGACTCGGTCAGGTCCTTCCAGGTGCCCGAGACCGCCGGCACCTCGGCCTGGCCGCCCAGCCGCCCTTCGGTGCCGACCTCGCGGGCCACCCGGGTGACCTCGGAGGTGAACAGCGACAGCTGGTCCACCATGCCGTTGAAGACCGAGGCGATCTCCCCGAGCAGGCCGTCGGCGTCCTCGGGGAGCCGGGTGCGGAAGTCGCCGTCCCTGACGGCCGTCAGGCCCGCGAGGAGCAGGCGCAGCTCGGACTCGCCGACCTCGGCGCCGGCGCGGGCGGTCGTGCCCGTGCCGGCGGCTGTCGTGTCACTCATGTCCGCCCTCGTCGTCTCGATTCACTGACCAAGCGCGCTTTTGATGACACGACGCGGGCCGACCCAACCCATGATCTCGCCCGTGCGCGATCATCATCGCTTGAACAGGACACACAGGCTTGTCGTCTCCGTGGATCCATAGGTGAGGTTACTAGATCAACCCTACTGATGCGTTCGCATCATTTGCTATCGGGCAATTTGTTCAGGATTGTGATTGTCGCGCCTGGCGGGTCACAGATGCAGCACCCCTTCGGCCACGATTACGCAGGCACCGGCGATCTCCATCGCCGGGCCGTCCGTACGCACGGTGATCAGGCTGGGCCGTCCCAGGGCGTGACCCTGCTCGACGAGCACCGGCTTTCCCGCCCCCGCCCTCCCGTTCTCGATCAGGTAGGCGGCCAGTGGCCCCGCCGCCGTGCCGGTCGCCGGATCCTCCGGGATACCCACCGTCGGATTGAAGAAACGCGCGTACGCCGTCGAGCCCGGCAACGTGGGATCGAGGCTGAAGACGTAGCAGCCCTCCCCGCCCGCGGCCTCCAGCAGCCGGCGCAGGCGCGGCGCGTCCGGCTCGGCCCGGTCCACCGCCGCCCGCCCGGTCACGGGCACCATCAGATGGTCCGCGCCCGTCCCCACCACCTGGACCGGCAGCCCGGCGTCGAGGTCACCGGGCGCCAGCCCGAGGGCCGCCGCCAGGCCGGGAAGGTCGCCGGGCCGCCCCAGGAAGCGCGCCGGCCGCTGCGTCTGCCGGATCGCGGCCGGCCGCCCGTCGGCCATGTCCACGCGCAGCGGCAGCACCTCGTCGCCGACCTCCTGGCTCAGCGTCGCGCCCGCCGGGCCGACCTCCACCCGGCCGGTGGCCACCAGCAGCCACCACGCGCCGAGGGTGTTGTGCCCGGCGCCGTACACCTCGGCGCCGATGGGCGTGAACGAGCGCAGCCGCCGGGTCGCGCCCGGCGCGGACGGCTCCAGCACGAACGTCGTCTCCGACTGGTTGAACTCGCGCGCCACGCGCCGCATCGTCTCCTCCGGCAGGGCGTCCGCGTCCGGCACCACCGCCACCGGATTGCCCGTCAAGGGCTCGTCGGCGAACACGTCCACCCACGCGAAAGGCACCCGCATCATTTCCTGGCTCCCGTCCGGACCGTCGATCGGCAGCAGGCACTCTACAAGGCCCGCCGGCGGGCCGGCCGGGGGCGGAGCACCGGCGGGCGCCCGGGTCCGGCCCGGTGCATCCGATCGGGCGCGGGCGGCCGAAAGACAGGGTGTGGGTGAGACGCGAAGCGTGGGGGTGACGCCGGAGGCGGCGGGCGGGACGGCCCGGGCGGGCGGGGCGGCGCGGGTGGCCGGGCTCGCCGTGGGGCTGGCCGCGCTGGCCGCCGTGGTGGCGTTCCAGGTCATGTCCGGGCTCAGCCCGGAGCCGGTGCGGTTCACCGGGCTCATCGTGGCGGTGCTGGCGGTCAGCGTGATCGGGTTCGCGGCCGCCTCCTGGGGCGCCGGGCGGTCCGTGGCCGGGTTCGGGGCGGCGGTGCTGGCCGGGTACGCGGCCGAGGCGGTCGGCGTGCGCACCGGGTTCCCGTTCGGGGACTACCGCTACACCGACCTGCTGTGGCCGCAGCCCGGCGGCGTGCCGGTCGTGGTGGCGCTGGCGTGGGGCGGCATGGGGCTGGCCGCGTACGCGGTGGCCACCGCGATCGTGCCGGCGCCCGGCCCGGCGCGGGTGGCCGTGGGGGCGCTCGCGCTGACGGCCTGGGACCTCTTCCTCGATCCGCAGATGGTCGGGCTCGGCCTGTGGACGTGGGCCGCGCCGGGCCCGTACCGGGGCATCCCGCTGAGCAACTACGCCGGATGGCTGCTGGTGTCCGCGCTGGTGATGCTGCTGCTGCAACGGATCACGGGCGGCGCGGCGCGACCGGGGCGCGGCCGGGGGCTGGCGGGCGTCTACACCACGATGGCGGTCATGGAGACGGTCGGGTTCGCGGTGGTGTTCCAGCCGCCGGACCCGCTGGTCGCCGTGGCCGGAGGGATCTCGATGGGCGCGTTCGCCGCGCTGGCGTGGAGGCGGCTGTGGCAGAGGTGATCGTGATCGGCGGCGGCGTCGGCGGCATGGCGTGCGCGCTGCTGCTGGCCCGGCGGGGGCACCAGGTGCGGCTGTACGAGCAACTGCCGCGGCTCGGCGGCAAGCTGGCCGAGCACCGGCGCGACGGGTTCACGTTCTCGACGGGCCCTTCGCTGCTCACCATGCCGGAGCTCTTCCGCGAGCTGGGGCTGCGCCGCGAGCTGGTCGAGCCGGCCGAGCTGTGCCGCTACCGGTTCGCCGACGGGAGCGTACTGACCGCGCGGCGCGACCCGGAGCGCATGGCGGCCGAGGTCGAGCGGCTCGCGCCCGGCGAGGGCGCGGCCTGGCGGGCCTTCCACGACTGGGCGCGCGGCTGCCTGGACGCCGCCGGCCGCACCTTCTTCACCGGGCCGCTGAACCGCCCGCCGCGCGCCGCCCGGCCGCGCGACCTGCTGGCCGTGGCGCCCGCGGCCACCCTGGACGGGCTGGCCCGCCGCTACTTCCGCGACCCGCGCCTGCGCCAGTACGTCGGCCGCTACGCCACCTACGCCGGGTCCAGCCCGTACCGGGCGCCGGCCGCGCTGGGCTGCGTGCCCGCGCTGGAGCACGGCCAGGGCGGCTGGTACGTGCCCGGCGGCCTGCCCCGGCTGGCCGAGGACCTGGCGACGCTGCTGAAGGAGGCCGGCGTGCTGGTCCACCTGTCCGCGCCGGTCGAGGCCGTCACCGCGAGCGGCGACCGGGTCACCGGGGTGCGCCTGGCGGGCGGCGGGCACGAGCGGGCCGACGCCGTGGTGGCCGGCGTGGACGCCGCCGCCCTGTACGGCCGCCTGCTGCCGGACCGGCGCCGGTTCCGGCGGCTGGCCAGGCTGGGGCTGTCGTCGTCGGCGTTCCTGCTGATGGCGGGGGTCGAGGGGCGCACGCCGGGGCTGGCGCACCACACGGTGCTGTTCTCCGGCGACTACGAGCGGGAGTTCGCCGACATCTTCGACCGGCGCGAGCCGCCGTCCGACCCGACCGTCTACGTCGGCTGCTCGGCCGTGGACGACCCCGGCCAGGCGCCGGACGGGGCAGAGAACTGGACGATGCTGGTCAACGTGCCCGCCCGCGACCCCGCCCGGTGGCGGATCGGCGTGGACGCCTACCGGGACCTGGTGCTGGAACGGCTCGCCGGCCACGGCCTCGACCTGGCCGGGCGGCTGCGCTTCGTGGACGTGCTCACCCCCGCCGACCTGCGCGACCGGTACGGCGCCTGGGCGGGGGCCATCTACGGCAGCGCCTACCGGGGACGGCTGGCACCGTTCCTGCGGCCGGGCAACCGGGGCCCGCGGCGCGGCCTGTACCTGGTCGGCGGCACCACGCACCCGGGGGGCGGGCTGCCGATGGTGACGCTGGGAGCCCGCATCGTCGCCGGCCTCCTCGCCGAGGACTTCGGCGACGGCCCCGGCGACGGCTTCGGTGACAGTCCTGGGGGTGGCTCCGGTGGCGGTCCCGGCGATGATCCCGGGGGCGGCTCCGGGGGGTCACGCGCGGGGGTCGTCCGATGAGGGCCCGGCTGCTCACGGCGGCCCAGGCCGTGGCCGGTGCGGTCGTCCTCACCCGGCTGGCCCGCGGCCGGCACCGCCTGCCTCCGCTACGGGCCACGCCGGAGGACGGAAGTCCGCTGCGGGCCGCGTTGGAGGACGGAGGTCCGCTGCGGGCCACGCCGGAGGACCGGGCCCGCGCGTCTGCGGGCGGCGGCGGGCGGATCTCCGTCGTGGTGCCGGCGCGGGACGAGGCGGCCAGGATCGGGCCGTGCCTGCGGGCGGCGCTCAAGGACCCGGCCGTCGCCGAGGTCGTCGTCGTGGACGACGGCTCCACGGACGACACCGCGGCCGTGGCCGCCGCGCTCGGCGCGACCGTCGTGACCGGCGAGCCGCTGCCGCCGGGATGGGTCGGCAAGCAGTGGGCGCTGCGGCAGGGCGTGGCCGCCGCCCGGGGCGACATCGTGGTGACGCTGGACGCCGACACGCGCCCCGAGCCCGGCCTGTTCACCGCACTGGCCCGCGCCCTGAACGGCCACCCCGGCAACGGCGATGACCATCTCCACGGCCACCACGACCACGACCACGGTCACGGCCACGACCACGACCACGACCACGGCCACGGTCGCGGCGCCGGTTACGGCCACGATCACGGCCACGATCACGGCCACGGTCGCGGCGCCGGTTACGACCTGGTGAGCGCCGCGCCCCGTTTCGCCTGTGACGGCGCGCTCGAACAGGCCCTGCACGCCTCGATGCTGGCCACCCTGGTCTACCGGTACGGCCCCGTCGGCCCGGCCGTCCCGCCCCCGCCCCACCGCACCCTCGCCAACGGCCAGTGCCTGGCCTTCCGCCGGGCCGCGATGATCGAGATCGACGGGTTCGCAGCGGTACGCGGGAACATGACCGACGACGTGGCCCTCGCCCGCTTCCTGGCCGGGCGCGGCTGGCGGGTCGGCTTCCTCGACGGCGGCGCGCTGCTGGAGGTCGACATGCACGACTCGACGGCCGAGCTGTGGCGCGAGTGGGGCCGGTCGCTGCCGCTGCGGGACGTCACCGGCGCGGGCCGGCTGACCGCCGACCTGGCCGTGGTGTGGCTGACGGCGGCGCTGCCGGTGCTCCGCCTGGCCGCCGGCCGCCCCACCGGGCTGGACGCGGCGCTGCTCGGCGTACGCCTGCTGCTGACCGGCGCCCTGCGCGGCAGCTACAGCCGGCCGGGCTTCGGGCTGCTGCTGTCCCCGCTGCTGGACCCGGCCGCCGCCGCCCGCCTCACCCAGGCGACGCTCCGCCCGGTACGCCGGTGGCGCGGCCGCACCTACCACCCGGCGCAACCACCGCCCGGCCCCGGGACGCCGCCCGGCCCCGGGACGCCGTTCAGCGCCGGGACGCCGCTCAGCCCCGGGAAGCCTCCGTCCGCGACGACAGGGCGGCCTGCCCAAACCGGAGCCCGATGAGACACATCAGCGCCCCCGTCCCCGCCACCAGCTCGACCGGCGCGAACAGCAGTTGCAGCGCGGGCACGGCGAACACCCCCGCCCGCGCCCCCGCCGCGAACGACCGCGTCACCAGGGCCACGGCCACCAGCACCACCACGGCCAGCCCGAACGCGGGCGGGCAGACGACCGCCGCCCCGCCCGCGAAGGCCAGGACGGACCGCCCGCCCCTGAACCCGGCGAACACCGGCCAGGCGTGCCCCGCCATCGCCGCCGCCACCGCCACGTACACCGGCACCACGCTGTCGCCCGCCACCACGCCGGGAGCGCTCATGTGCCCGCCGCCGGCCAGCAGCCCGGCCAGCCCGGCGAGCGTGCCCTTCAGCGTGTCACCGGCGAACACCGGCACGGCCGCCCGCCAGCCGAGCCGCTCCTTGACGTTCCAGAAGCCGGGATTGCGGTCGCCCACCGCGCGCGGGTCGAACCCGTGGCCGCGCGCCAGCAGCACCGCGACCGGGATCGACCCCAGCAGGTAGCCGACGATGACCGACACCAGCACTGCACCCATAGCCTCGTTCCACCTCATCCGGTACGGCTCCGCGGACGCCATGCGTCACATGGCCTTCGACCGCCCGCTGCTGCGGCGCACCGGCGGGCTCACGTTCTGGCGGCTGCTCGGGACCGGGCGCGGCCGGTCGATGTCGCTCGGCGCGGACCTGCGCCGCTGGGCGCTGTTCGCGGTCTGGCGCGGGGAGGACGACCTGGAGGCGTTCCTGGGCGGGTCTCCGATCGCGGCGCGGTGGCGGGCGGAGGCGAGCGAGCACTGGCAGGTCCGCCTCGCCCCCGTGACCGCGCGCGGCACCTGGGGCGGACGCTCCCCCTTCGACCCGCCAGGGGAGAACGGCGAGGGCCCCCGTCCCGCACGGCCGGGCGGTGGCGAGGAGCTTCGGCGCGTGCGGCCCGGAGACGGCGAAGGTTCCTGTCCCTCGCGGCCGGGCGGTGGCGGGCCGGTCGCGGTGCTCACCCGGGCCTCGATCAGGGCGCGGCGGCTGGCGGCCTTCTACCGGTCGGTGCCGGCCGTGGACCGGCTGCTGGCCCGGCAGGACGGCTGCCTGGCCTCGGTCGGGATCGGCGAGTGGCCGCTGGCCCGGCAGGCGACGTTCTCCCTGTGGCGGGACGCGGCGGCGGTGCGCCGCTTCGCCTACGGCGACGACGCGCACCGGCGGGTGGTGGCGCGGGTACGGGCGGACGGCTGGTACAGCGAGGAGCTGTTCGCCCGGTTCGTCCCGTACGGCAGCGAGGGCACGTGGGACGGGGCCGACCCCCTGGTGTGACCCCCGGCCCCTCACCCCGGCCCCGCCCCCGCCCGAGCGGCCCCCGCGCCGGCCCCGGCACCCGCACCGGCACCCGCGTCCGCATCGACACCCGTACCGGCACCGGCACCCGCACCCGCACCGGCACCCGCACCGGCACCGGCACCGGCACCGGCACCGGCCAGAGCGTGGGCGACCACGCAGGCCCGGGTGACGGTGGCGGCGGTCGAGGAGCCGTGGGCGACGACCACCGTGCCACGCAGCCCCAGCAGCGCGGCCCCGCCGTGGGTCTGCGGGTCGTAGCGGCGGGCCACCCGCGCCAGCTCGCCCGGCTCGGCGATGCCCGCCCGCGCCACCATGGCGAGCGCGGTGCGTACGCAGCCCTCGACGTTCTTCAGCACGACGTTGCCGGTGAAGCCGTCGGTGACGATGACGTCCACGGCGCCGGACAGCACGTCGTGACCCTCGATGTTGCCGTGGAAGCGCACCGGAAGCCGCCGCAGCAGCTCCTCGGCCCGCCGCGCCAGCCGGTTGCCCTTGCCGGGCTCGGAGCCGATCGACAGCAGCCCGGCCACGGGGTCGGGCACGTCCAGCACGGCGCGGGCGTACCCGGCGCCGAGCAGCGCGAACTGGGCCATCATCTCCGGCGTCGGGTCGGCCGTCGCGCCCGCGTCCACGAGCACGCTCGCGCCGCCCGCCAGCGTCGGCAGCGCGACCGCGAGCGCGGGCCGCAGGACGCCCCCGGCGCGGCCGACCAGCCGCACGGCCTGGGCGACCACCGCGCCGGTCGGGCCCGCCGACACGAAGGCCGCGCCCTCCCCCCGCCCGATCAGGCCGCAGCCCACGGCGAGGCTGGAGCCGGGCAGGCTCGGGCCGCTCGCGCCCCGCTCGGCCATCGGGACCACGTCGGGGGCGTGCGCGACGGGCAGCTCGCCGAGGGCGTCGTGGCGGGCCAGCTCGCGGGCCAGCTCCGGCTCGCGGCCGACCAGGACGACGGGCACCCCGTGCGCCCGCCACGCGGCCACCGCCCCGGCCACCGTCTCGGCGGGCCCGTGGTCCCCGCCCATGGCGTCCAGCACCACGGCCCCGCGCCACTCCCCGTCCGGGCTCGGGCTCGTCATGGCAGCTCCACGCGGACGCGGCGCTCGACGCGGCCGGCCTCGGCGGAGGCCAGCAGGTGGCGGGCGAAGGCGGCGGCCTTGCGGCGGCGCGGCACCCGTACCCGCTGCTCCAGCACCGCGAACCCGCCGCGCTCGATCTCGACGAGGATCCCGCCGTACAGCTCGACGGCGGCCCGCACGCACGGCCGCGACGAGGCCACCAGCAGGTCGATGCCCGGCACGGCGGCCCGGTAGTGCTCGCGGGCCCGCCCGGCCTCGAAGGCCAGCAGCTCGCGCACGGCCCGCCCGGTACGCGGCCGTCCCAGGTCGGCGGGCTGGACGCCGAACCTGGCCAGGTCCTCCGCCGGCAGGTAGACCCGCCCGCGGGCGTGGTCCTCGGCCACGTCGCGCAGGAAGTTGGTGAGCTGGAAGGCCAGGCCGAGCTGGCGGGCCGGCTCGCGGGCGGCCTCCTCCTCGCCGGGCAACGCCTCCAGCACCGGCAGCATCATGGTGCCGATGACCGCCGCCGAGCCCTCCATGTAGCCGAGCAGGTCGTCGTAGGTGGCGTACCCGGTGACCGACAGGTCGGCGCGCATCGAGGCGAGGAAGGCGTCCACGTCGCGGCGCGCGACCCCGAACGAGCGCACGGTGTGCAGGAACGCGGGCAGCACCGGATCGGCGACGGGCTCGCCCGCCAGCCCGCGCGCGGTCCGCACGCACAGGTCATCGAGCGCCAGCCCGCGGTCGGCGGTCATGGTGAAGGAGTCGACGATCTCGTCGGCGTAGCGGGCGAACCCGTACAGGGCGTGGACGTGCCGGCGTTTCCACGCGGGCAGCAGCAGCGTGGCCAGGTAGTAGGAGCGGCCGTAGCGGGCGTGCAGGCGGCGGCAGCGTTCGTAGCTCGCGGTGAGAGTCAACGGGTCTCCTTCACGAGGTGAGGATGCGTTCGGCGGCGAGCCGGCCGGAGATGAGCACCGGGGGCACCCCGACGCCCGGCGCGGTGTGCATGCCGGCGAAGTGCAGCCCCGGCACGCGCCTGGCGACGCCGGACGGTCGCAGCCACGCCGTCTGCGTGAAGCGGTGGTCGAGCGCGAACGGGGTGCCCGCGGTGTGCCCGAGCGCGGCCCAGGCCGGCGGGTCGAGCACCAGCCGGGGCGCGCGGGACAGGTCGCCGTAGCCGAGCGCGGCCAGGCGGCCGAGCAGGCGCTCCTCCAGCCGGGGACGGAGCCGCGCCCAGTCGGCGGCCTCCAGGTTGGGCGCGGGCTCCAGGACGCTGAGCGTGGCGTGGCCGGGCGGCGCGGCGTCCCGGTCGCCCGCCGGCCGGGTGACGAGCAGGCTCGGGTCGGGCTGCGGCCGGCCCGCCTCCAGGGCGGCGAACGTCTCCCGCCAGTCCCGCCCGAAGTGCAGGGTGTGGTGCGCCTGCCCCGCCGGCGGCCGGCCCGCGCCGGGGTTCGAGCCGGGGTCCAGGCCGAGGTGCAGGACCAGGCAGGAGGGCGAGTGGCGGGGACGGCGCAGCCGCCAGTCGGCGGCCCGGGCGGGCAGCAGCCGGCGCGCCGCGAACCGGTCGCAGGCGACGACCACGTGCGCGGCGGGCAGGCGCTCGCCGTCCTCCAGCAGGACGCCGGTGACGCCGTCGTGGCCGGTCTGGACCCGGCGGGCCGGCACGCCGTACCGGATGGGCGCGCCCAGCTTCTCCAGCAGGGCGGCCAGCGCGGACGGGATGGCGTGCATGCCGCCGCGCTCCGGGAAGTACACGCCGCCGACGGTGTCCATGTGCGCGACGACGGCGTAGATGCCGAGGGCGCGCTGCGGGGACAGGCCGACGTACAGGGACTGGAAGGTGTGCGCCTTGATCAGCCGCTCGTCGGTGAGGTGGCGGGCGGCGAGCCGGTCCAGGCGGCGGAAGCCGCCCAGCGCCGCCAGCCTGGCCAGCGCGAGCGGGCGGACGAGCGCGCCGAGCCGGGTCATGTCCGCGTCGATGAACGCGGGCCACTCCGCCGCGAACAGCCTGCCGAGCAGCCGCCGGTACCGCAGGTAGCGGGCGGCCTCGGCGGGTCCGCACAGCTCCCGCACCCGTTCGGCCATCGCCTCGCCGTCGGGGGTGACGTCCAGGTGGGAGCCGTCGTGGAAGGCCAGGCGGTAGGCCGGTTCGAGGCGGCGCAGCGGCAGCCAGTCGCGCAGTTCCTCCCCCGCCGCGCCGAAGGTGTCGGCGAGCACGCCGGGCATGGTCAGCACGGACGGCCCGGTGTCGAACCGGTACGGGCCGAGCCGGGCGGTCCCGCAACATCCGCCCGGCTCGTCCCGCGCCTCGACGACGGTCACCTCCCGCCCGGCCGCCGCCAGCCGCACGGCGGCGGCCAGCCCGGCCAGCCCGGCGCCGATCACCACCGTGGGGCCGTGCCGGGACATCAGCGGCTCCTGTCGGTGGCCAGGACGGACAGCTCGGTGAGCGCCCGGCGGGCGTCGCCGGGCAGGCCGGGCACCTGGCCGAGGGCCGCGACGGCCTGCCCGGCCAGGTCCGCGATGCGCCGCTCGGCCGCCTCCAGCGCGCCGCAGGAGACGATCAGCTCCCGGGCGGCGGCGGCCTCCTCCTCGGTGGCGACGGCGTCCAGGAGCGCGGCGCCGGGCGGGCCGCAGCGCTCCCTGGCGCGGGCGACCAGGTGGTTCGGCTTGCCCGCGAGCAGGTCGCCGGCGGGCTTGCCGGTGCGGTCCGGGTCGCCGAAGACGCCGAGGACGTCGTCGCGGAGCTGGAACGCCTCGCCCAGCGGCAGCGCGTACGCGCTCAGCGCCCGCCGCGCCTCCCGGTCGCCGCCCGCCACCGCGTGCCCGAGGTGCAGGGGGCGCTCGACGGTGTACTTGGCCGACTTGTAGAGCGCGATCGTGCGGGTCCGGGCGACGTCCGCGCCGCCCGCCGCCGTGGCGGCCAGGTCGAGCTGCTGGCCGGCGGTGACCTCCACGCGCAGCCGGGTGAGGACGTCGAGCGCGTCGGCCAGGTTCGGCCCGGCGCCGAGCAGCGCGGCGTCGGCCCAGGCCAGGGCCAGGAGGGCGAGCAGGGTCGTCTGCGACTCGCCGTAGCGGGCGGCGGCGCCGCGCAGGCCCGCCCGCCGGTGCTCGGCGGCCAGCGCGACGTGCGCCGCCGGGCGGCCCCGGCGTTCGGGGGCCTCGTCCATGACGTCGTCCAGCAGCAGCGCCGCGACGTGCACCAGCTCGACGGCGCAAGCGGCGCCCAGCACCGGCTCCAGGTGCTCGCTCGCGCCGCCGGCCGCCCGGTGCCCCCAGTACACGAACGCGGGCCGCAGCCGCTTGCCGCCGTCGCGGGCGAACTCGGCCAGGTGGCGGCGTACCAGCTCGACCCCCGGCGCGCCCAGGAAGCCCAGCCGGGCCAGCTCCTCGTCGAGCAGGTCGCCCAGTCGCCGGTCGACCAGGCCGTGCACCTGGTCGGTCAGCGTGCCGGTCTGAGAGGTCACGGTTGTCATGCGTCCTGTCTCCTTGTCGGTATATAGGTCTTCGCGAAGGCATCCCCCGCCGGTTGCATCCGGTGGTCGGCGGATCGCGAAAGGATGGTCACGGGAGTGCCGGAAAACGGTCCGGACCAGGGGAGCCACCACGGGAGCGGGGACACGGCGGTGAGTGAGGAAGAGGCCGGGTACGGCATCGGGGCCGTCTCGCGGCTGCTCGGCGTGCCGGCGCCGACGTTGCGTACCTGGAATCTGCGCTACGGTCTGGGCCCGAGCCGCCGCAGCGCGGGCGGTCACCGCCGTTACGACGCCGCCGACCTGCGGCGCCTGCGGGAGATGAAACGCCTGATCGCCGAGGGCCTGCCCCCGGCGGAGGCCGCCCGGCTCGCCCTCGCCGCCCCCCACCCGGCCCTTCCCGCCCCCCCGGCGGCCGAGCCCGCGCCGGCGTCCGAGGAGCGCGAGGGCCCAGAGGGACGCGACGGCGCGGAGAGGCACGAGGGCGCGGAGAGGCGCGACGGCGCGGAGAGGCGCGACGGCGCGGAGAGGCGCGGGCCGGGGGGTTCCAGTGCGTCCGCGCTCGCCAGGGCCGCGTTCGCGCTCGACAGCCACGCCGTCACCGGGCTGCTGGAGTCCGCGCTGGCGGCGCACGGCGTCCAGCGGACGTGGGAGCGCCTGGTCCTGCCCGCCTTCGACGCCGTCTGCCGCCGCCAGGACGGCAGCGGCGCGGGCATCGACGTCGAGCACCTGCTCTCCGACCGCGTTCACGCGGCCCTGCACCGGCACGCCCTCCAGCACGCCCCCGGCCCCGGCGGGCGCCGCCCGGTGCTGCTGGCCTGCGCCGAGGAGGAGCAGCACACCCTGCCGGTGCACGCGCTGTCCGCCGCGCTGGCCGAGGAGGGCGTGGAGACCCGCGTCCTCGGCGCCCGCACGCCCTACGCCGCGCTGGCGCACGCGATGCGCCGCCTGCACCCGGTGGCGGTGTTCGTGTGGTCGCAGCAGGAGGCCACGGGCGCGACCGCGCCGCTCGCCACCCTGCCGAGGCTGCGCCCCGCCGCCGGCCTGATCGTGGGCGGCCGAGGCTGGCAGGACGCTCTTCCACCGGGCGTGATCAGGGTAGATACCTTCCGCGAGGCGCTGTCCCAAATCCGGCGGACCTTGCCTTGAGCATGTCTTGCCCCCGATGGCGTTGTCCTGTCCCACCCCATCCGCTATGAATAGGTTTTGAATAAGTTTTTCCAAGAGGGCGGGACGAGCCATGGGGAAGACGCCGACGACCAGCCACCAGACGGCCCCAGATGGGGAGACGCTGGACGGGGAGACGCTGGACGGAGAGACGCTGGACGGAGAGACGCTGAGCGACAGCTACCGCGCGCACGCCCCGGCTCTCCGCTCCTACCTGCGGCGCTTCATCTCACCCCAGGACGTGGAGGACCTGCTGCAGGTCGTCTTCGCCGACGCCTGGCGCTCCCGCGAGCGCTACGACCCGGCCAGGAGCCAGGCCGCCTGGCTCTACGTGATCGCCCACCGCCGCGCCGTGGACCACCTCCGCGCCCGCCGCCCGTCCACGGTCCCGCTGGACGCCGCGGCCGAGGCCGCCGCGCCCGCCCAGCGCCCGGTGGACGACGAGCTGGCCGACCGGGACCGGGTCCGCCGCGCCCTGGCCGAGCTGTCCCACGCCCAGCGCGAGGTCATCGAGCTCGCCTACTACGGCGAGCTGACCCAGCAGGAGATCGCCGAACGGCTGCGCGTGCCCCTGGGCACGGTCAAGGCCCGGACCTCCCGCGGCCTCCACAAGTTGTCGGCCCTGCTCTCCGAGGCCGCCTGACCGCGCGCTACTCCCCCTCCCCCCGGACGGCCGTGTAGCGGCGCAGGTCGTCGGGGGTGGAGCGGGAGCCGGGCAACGCGGCGGCCCGGTCGGCCCGACCGGCCCGACCGGCACCGTCAGCCCCGCCGGCCCGGTCGGCGCGCAGGCCGTCGAGGACGATCTCGATGACGCGGGGCATCCCCTGCCCGCCCGGCAGCCCCGGCGGCGCGTAGACGTGCAACGTCATGATCAGGGCGAGATCGACGGGGCCGACGTCGGGACGCAGGGCACCGTCGGCCTGAGCCTGCCCGATCAGCGCGAGCAGCCCGGACGCCACCCGCTCCCGCACCGCCTGCTGCTCCTCGCCGCCGCGGATGCGCTGGTGCAGGACGGGGTCGAGCTTGGCCGACAGCTCCCCCAGGCGCAGCTCGGTGCAGGAGCGCAGGAAGCGGCACAGCGCGTGCCAGGCGTCGGGCTCCTCGCGGCGGGCGGTCTCGACCAGGTCGGCCATGCGGCGCAGCCCGGCCTCGCTGACGCCGCGCAGCAGCGCTTCCCGGTCGGGGAAGCGCCGGTAGAGCGTGCCGATGCCGACGCCGGCCCGCCGGGCCACCTCCTCCAGCGCCACGTCGAGGCCCTGCTCCAGGAACAGCTCGTGGGCGGCGGTGAGGATCAGGTCCCGGTTGCGGCGGGCGTCCGCGCGCAGCTCCTGCTTTTTCTCGGCCATCTGGACGATTTTCCTCCACTTGAGGTACCGTCGCAAACAAGCGGAGGAAATTCATCCATTTACCGAGGAGACGGGCATGAGCGAGCGATCGGCACTGATCTCCGGGGCGGGCGTCGGCGGCCCCGTCCTGGCCTACTGGCTGGCCCGGCACGGCTTCCGGGTGACGGTCGTCGAGCGCGCCGGCGCGCCGCGCTCCAGCGGCAACCCGGTGGACGTCAGGGGCCCGGCCATGGACGTCGTCACCCGCATGGGCGTCCTGCCGCGCCTGCGCCGGGCCGCCACCGGCAACACCGGGCTCGCCTTCGTCGACGCGGCGGGCCGCCGGGTGGCCCGCGTGGACCTGGCCGCCGCGCGCCGCGGCGAGGAGATCGAGCTGCCCCGCGGCGACCTCGCCGCGATCCTGTACGAGGCGGCCCGCGAGCACGCCGAGTTCGTCTTCGACGACAGCATGACGGCCCTCGCGCAGGACGGGCACGGGGTCGAGGTGACCTTCGAGCGGGCCGCGCCCCGCCGCTTCGACCTGGTGGTCGGGGCCGACGGCCTGCACTCCGTGACGCGGCGGCTGGCGTTCGGGCAGGAGAGCGGGCTGGTGCGGCACATGGGCCTGTACGTCGCCACCACCCCGCTGGGCGGCGGGCCCGGCGCGGGCCGGGACGTGGTCATGCACAACGCGCCGGGCCGGGCGGTCGCGGTCTGCCCCACGCCCGCCGGCGACCTGGCCTTCTTCCTCTACCGCGCCCCGGCCGAGCCGGGCTTCGACCACCGCGACGCCGGGCAGCACCAGCGGATGCTGGCCGCGGCGTTCGCGGGGGTGGGCTGGCGGGCGCCGGAGCTGCTGGAGCGGGCGCGGGCCGCCGGCGACCTCTACTTCGACTCGGTGAGCCAGGTGCGGATGCCCCGCTGGTGGGCGGGCCGGGTGGCGCTGCTCGGGGACGCCGCGTCGTGCGTGTCGCTGTTCGGGGACGGCTCGACGCTGGCCGTGGCGGGGGCGTACACGCTGGCGCGCGAGCTGGCCGCCACGCCCGGCGACCCCCAGGCCGCCTTCCGCCGCTACGAGAGCGCGCACCGCCGGCTGGTCGATCCCAAGCAGGCCGGCGTCGCCACCGCCGCGGCCCTCCTGGCGCCCGCGACGCGGGCCGGGATCGCGGCACGCAACCTCGCCGCCCGCGCCTGGCCGCTCGTCTCGGCCGCCGCCACCCGGCTCCGCCCCCGCCCGGCCTGACCGGCCTGACCTGCGGGGGGCTCAGGCGGGCAGGCCGTTGCCCACGAACGCCTTGTAGTGGACGGGCGTGCGCGAGCCGGTGCTCAGGCAGACCCAGAAGTCGCCCGGCATCCACTTGTTGGGCGCCTGCACGGAGGTGACGAAGAAGTCCGTGTGCTCGGTCTGGACGACCTCGGCGTCGGCGAAGAAGTCGTCCGCCGGGTCGGCCCGCCGGAGCTGCCAGTCCACGGCCACCCCGACGGGCACGCCGAACTCGTTGAGGGTGAACGCGGTGCCGCTGCCGGCGACGGCGTCGGCGGCCTCGGCCGCGAACGGCCCCGCGCACGCGAGGCTGCCCTTCGCCAGGTCGCCCTGGGCGGCCATCTGGGTGATGGTGGCGCCGCCGGCGGCCGGCGGCGCCAGGGCGAGCCCGGCGGTGAGGGCGGCGGCGAGCCCCGCTCCGGCGAACGCGAGCCGGCGGCCCCCGCGGGTGATGGTGCTGAACAAGGCGGTCTCCTCGGATCCGGGCACCGGTCCCGATGGCCGGCGCCTCTGCCCGGGAGGCGTGACATCCCGTTCCGGGACGTTCCACGACACGGAACACTGTTCGAAAAAGGGCCTCCATCCATCACTAACGGTGACATGATCACCATGACGAACACGATCGGTGTGTTGACAAAGAGTCAACCCGTCATTCGTCGGGTTTCTTCGCATCCGTACCTTGAAGTACATCTGGCCCATCGGCATAGTGGACGAACCTGTAAAGCGAAAACCCAGTCGTGGCGGGCATCATCGGGGGGCGGTACCGGCTCGCGGCTGCTCGGCGGAATTGGACATGATCGTATGAGCGCGCCCCCTCCGATCCGTGCCAAGCTGCTCAGGATCCTCTTACTTCCGCTGGTGTCGATGGCGGCCCTGTGGGGGTTCATCGCGTACTCCAGCGTCCAGGAGATCATCGACGTCTCGCGGGCGCAGGACCGCTGGGAGGCCATCGGCTCGCCGGTGCAGCAGCTCATCGTCGAGCTGCAACGCGAGCGCCAGCTGTCGGCCGAGGCGCCGCGCAGCACCGCGTCGTACGCGCCGCTCCTCGACCAGCGCCGCAACACCGACGTCAAGGTGGAGCGGCTGCGCGAGATCATCAGCACTCTCGACTCCGACGAGGAGACCCCGGCCCAGGTACGCGCGATGGTGCAGGCCCTCGACGGGCTGCAGTCGCTGCGCGCCTCCGCCGACGGCGGCGTGCTGGCCCCGCCGCTGACCATCATCGAGGCGTACAACAACCTCATCTCGGTGGCCAACCGGCAGTTCAACGACCGCGACGCGCTGAGCGACGTCTCCTCCTTCCGCTCGGTGCGCGGCATGGCGGCGTACGCGGCCTCGGCCGAGTACCTGGGTCGCGAGCACGCCGTGCTCACCACCACCATCGTCCACCGCCGGATGACGCCCACCGACCGGGCCGCGTTCGTGGCCGCGATGAGCGCCCGCCGGCTGGTCTTCGCCAACGCCGAGCGCGACGCCGGCCCCGAGCTGAAGGCCGGCTACGACGCGCTCGTGGCCAGCCCGCAGTACCGGCGGGTGGCGGCCGTCGAGGACGAGCTGTTCACCTTCGACACCGGCGGCGCCCCTCCGGTGTCGGCCGCCGAGTGGAAGGGCGACGCCGAGGCGCTGCTCGGCATGATCAACCGGGGCACCCAGGCCGAGCTGGCCCGCGTCGCCGAGGAGGGGGAGGGGCGGAAGACCGGCGCGTACTGGCGGGTCGGGGTCGTCCTGCTCCTGGGGCTGGCCGCGATCCTGCTGTCGCTGGGGCTGTCGTACCGGTTCGGCCGCTCGCTCATCGGCGAGCTGCGGCGGCTGCAGGCGTCGGCGGTGGAACTGGCCGAGGAGCGGCTGCCCCGCCTGGTGGAGCGGCTGCGCCGCGGCGACGACGTGGACCCCGCCATCGAGGCCCCCGGCCTGGACCCGGCCGACACGGCCGAGGTGGACCGCGTGGTGGACGCCTTCTCCGCGGTGCGCCGCACGGCCGTCGAGGCCGCGGTCGGGCAGGCGACCCTGCGCAAGGGCGTCGGCCAGGTGTTCCTCAACCTGGCCCGGCGCAACCAGGCGCTGCTGCACCGGCAGCTCTCGCTGCTCGACACCATGGAGCGCCGGGTGGACGAGCCCGAGCTCCTGGAGGACCTGTTCAAGCTCGACCACCTGACCACCCGCATGCGGCGGCACGCGGAGAACCTCATCATCCTGTCCGACTCGGTCCCGGCCCGCCGCTGGCGCGACCCGGTGCCGCTGTTCGACGTCGTGCGGGCGGGCGTGCTGGAGGTCGAGGACTACACCAGGGTCACCGTCTCGCCGATGCCGCAGGCCCCGATGCTGGTCGGCGCGGCCGTCACCGACGTGATCCACCTGGTGGCCGAGCTGGTGGAGAACGCCACCGTCTTCTCGCCGCCGGACACCAGCGTGCAGGTCCGCGGCATGACCGCGGCCAACGGCTTCGCGCTGGAGGTCGAGGACCGCGGGCTCGGGCTGAACGAGGCCACGCTGAACGAGCTGAACGCGCGCCTGGCCGAACCGCCCGAGTTCGACCTGGCCGACAGCGACCGGCTCGGGCTGTTCGTGGTGTCCCGGCTGGCGGCCCGGCACGGCATCAAGATCGTGCTGCGGCGGTCGCCGTACGACGGGACGACGGCGATCGTGCTGCTGCCCTCCGGCCTGCTGGCCGGGCCTGAGGGGCCCGCCAAGCCCGTGCCCGCGGGCCGGGCCATGCGGGCGCTCGACACGGGCTCCGGCGGGCCCCAGGTGCCCGAACCGCTCGCCCCCGAGCCCCGCCCGCCGCTCGCCCCCGAGCCCCGCCCGCCGCTCGACGCCGAGGTCCTGAACGGGCACCGGGTGCTCGACGGGCCGGAGGAGCCCGAGCCGTCCGGGCGCGGGACCTGGTTCGAGGCCGCTTCCCCGCCACGAGCGGGCAGCGGCAACGGCAACGGGAACGGCACCAGCAACGGCACCGGCCCGCCCGCCGGGTGGAGCGTCACGGTGCCGCCCCAGGACGCCGACGAGGACCTCGACGGGCTGCCCATGCGGGTCCCGCAGGCCAGCCTCGCCCCTCAGCTCCGTACCGCCCGGCGCACCCCGGCCAACGGCCTGGCCGTGCGCTCGCCGGAGGAGCTCGCACAGCTCATGTCGTCCATGCAGCAGGGCTGGCAGCAAGGACGCCGCCAAGCCGACGAGCAAGGACAAGACGTGTGGAACCGAAAGGACGACCATCCCGATGCCCGACCCCAGAAATGAACTGAGCTGGCTCCTCGACGACCTCACCCAGCGCGTCCCCGGCATCAGGCACGCCATCGTGCTGTCCGCCGACGGGCTGGCCATGGGCGGTTCGCGTGACCTGACCCGGGAGGACGCCGAGCACCTGTCCGCCATCTCCGCCGGCAGCCACAGCCTCGCCATGGGCGCCGGCCGGCACTTCGGCCTGGGCGGCGTACGTCAGACGATCATCGAGATGGAAGGGGGCTTCCTGTTCGTCACGGCCGCGGGCCAGGGAGCCCGGCTGGCGGTGCTCGCCGCGGCCGACGCCGAGCTGGGCATGGTCACCTACGAGATGGCGCTGATGGTCAAGAGGGTCGGCGAGCACCTCTCCGCGCAGCCGAGGGGAGCGGCACCGGCACCCGCCTGGAACGGCGCGAGGCGGTGACCGGCGAGGATCCCGGGCCCCTGATCCGGCTGTTCGGGCTGACAGGGGGCCGGGCGCGCCCGCAGGGCGAGACGTTCGACCTGGTGGCCATCGTCTCGACGGCCGCCGGGTCGCACGAGTTCGCGGAGCTGTTGCCCGAGCACCGCGCCGTGCTGGCGCTGTGCCGCCGGCCGACGCCGGTGGCCGACGTCGCGGCGCACCTCAGGCTGCCGTTGAACATCACCCGGGTGATCCTGGCCGACCTGCGGCGCGAGGGCCTGGTGACCATCTCGCGCCCGCGCCCGGCCGCGCAGACGATCGACGAACGCATCTACAGGGAAGTGCTGCATGGGCTACGCAGCCTCTGAGCCGGGGACGACGGCCGTCGCCCCGGCCTTGGCCATCAAGATCCTCATCGCGGGCGGTTTCGGCGTCGGCAAGACCACCATGGTCGGCACGATCAGCGAGATCCGCCCGCTGCACACCGAGGAGCTGCTGAGCGAGCGCGGCGTCGGGGTGGACGACCTGTCGGGCGTGGAGTCCAAGACCACCACCACCGTGGCGCTGGACTTCGGCCGCATCACCATCCGCGACGGCCTGTGGCTGTACCTGTTCGGGACGCCCGGCCAGGACCGGTTCTGGTTCATGTGGGACGAGCTGGCGCTCGGCGCGCTCGGCGCCGTGGTGCTGGCCGACACCCGCAGGTTGCAGGACTGCTTCCCGGCCGTGGACTACTTCGAGCAGCGCGGCATCCCGTTCGTCGTGGGGGTGAACTGCTTCGACGGGGCCCGCCGCTACGACCCGGCCAAGGTCCGGCGGGCGCTCGGGCTGTCCGGGACGACCCCGATCGTGCTGTGCGACGTGCGGCGGCGCGAGTCGGTCAAGGAGGTGCTGACGACGCTCGTCACGTACGCGGTGAAGGGGCTGCAACCGGCCGAGCGGGCCTGATCCGGGCGGACCTGATCCCCGCGGGCCTGCCCACCGGGCCTCCGTGTGGGTAGGGGCCGCGGATGTTCGACGATTTCGCGACCGACATGATCGACGTGGGCGAGACGGAGCTGTTCGTCCGGCACGGCGGCTCCGGCACGCCGCTCCTGCTCCTGCACGGGCACCCGCGCACGCACGCGACCTGGCACCGCGTCGCTCCCCTCCTGTCCCCCAGCCACTACGTGGTCTGCCCCGACCTGCGCGGTTACGGCCGCTCCGGCAAGCCGGCCACCACCCCCGACCACGCTCCCTACGGCAAGCGCGCCATGGCCCGCGACATGGTGGCCCTCATGCGGGCGCTCGGCCACGACCGCTTCGCCGTGGCCGGGCACGACCGCGGCGCGTACGTCGCCCACCGCCTCGCCGTCGACCACCCCGGCGCCGTGACCCGCCTGGTCGTGATGGACGCGATCCCCGTCGGCGAGGCGCTGGCCCGCGCCGACGCGCGCTTCGCGGCGGCCTGGTGGCACTGGTTCTTCCTCGGCCAGACCGACAAGCCCGCCGAGCGGGTCATCAACGCCGACCCGGACGCCTGGTACCAGGCCACCGCCGAGCAGATGGGCCAGGAGGCGTACGAGGACTACCGCCGCGCCATCCACGACCCGGCCACCGTCCACGCGATGTGCGAGGACTACCGCGCCGGCCTGACCGTGGACCGCGCCGCCGACGACGCCGACCGCGCCGCGGGCCGCCGCGTCACCTGCCCCACCCTGTTCCTGTGGTCCACCAAGGACGACATGGAGGACCTCTACGGCGATCCGCTGGCCATCTGGCGCACCTGGGCCGACGACGTGACCGGCCACCCGATCGACAGCGGCCATCACGTCGCCGAGGAGGCCCCGCGGGAGCTGGCCGCGTCCCTGCTGGAGTTCCTGAAGCCCTGATCCCCGCAGCCGGTCACGCCACTGATCACGCCGCCGGTCATGCCGCCGCCCGCCCCGGGTAGGGAGGATCACCATGCACACGCACGTCCTGATCGCCCAGGGGCAGGCGGCGGTCGCCGGCGACCGGCTCGTCCCGGCCGCGCTCGTCGGCATCGCGCTGATCGTGGTGCTGATCACCTTCCTCAAGGTCAACCCCTTCCTCAGCCTGACCGTGGGGTCGCTCGCGGTCGCGGCGGTGGCCGGGCTGCCCATGGCCGACGCCATCGAGAGCTTCTCCAACGGGTTCGGCGCCACCGCGGCCGGCGTGGGCATCCTCATCGCGCTGGGCGCGATGTTCGGCAAGCTGCTGGCCGACTCCGGCGGGGCCGACGAGATCGTGGACACCATCGTCGGCCGGTCGTCGCCGCGCACGCTGCCGTGGGCCATGGGCGTGGTGGGCGCGCTGATCGGGCTGCCGATGTTCTTCGAGATCGGGCTGGTCCTGCTCATGCCGGTGATCTTCCTGGTGGCCCGCCGCTCGGGGCTGTCGCTGGTGCGCGTCGGCATCCCGGCGCTGGCGGGCCTGTCGGTCATGCACGGCCTGGTGCCGCCGCACCCCGGACCGCTGGTCGCCGTGGACGCGCTCAAGGCCGACCTGGGCCTCACGCTCGGCCTCGGCGTGCTCGTCGCCATCCCGACGCTGATCATCTCCGGCCCGGTCCTCGCCCGCTACGCCGCCCGCTGGGTGGACGCCCCCGCCCCCGAGATGTACGAGACCCGCCCGGCCGCCGAGGGTCAGCGCCGCCCGGGTTTCCCGGTCACCCTCGCCACCGTGCTGCTGCCGGTCGTGCTCATGATGGGCAGGGCCGTGGCCGACATCCTCGCCCCCGAGACCCACCCCGTCCGCGCCGTGCTGGACTTCCTCGGCACGCCGCTGGTCGCGCTGTTCATCGCGGTGGTGGTCGCCATGTTCACGCTGGGGCGCGGCGCCGGGATGGACCGGCAGGCCCTGGCGAAGTCCGTGGAGCAGGCGCTGCCGCCCATCGCCGGGATCCTGCTCATCGTGTCGGCGGGCGGCGGCTTCAAGCAGACCCTCGTGGACACCGGCATCGGCAAGCTGGTCGCCGACTGGGTGCAGAACAGCGGGCTGTCGGTGCTGCTGCTGGCCTGGCTGGTGGCCGTGCTGATCCGGCTGGCCACCGGCTCGGCCACCGTGGCCACGGTCACCGCGTCCGGCATCCTCGCCCCGCTGGTCGGCTCGCTCGACGCCGGGCGGACCTCGCTGCTGGTGCTCGCGATCGGCGCCGGGTCGGTGTTCTTCTCGCACGTCAACGACGCCGGGTTCTGGCTGGTCAAGGAGTACTTCGGGCTGTCGGTCGGCCAGACCGTCAGGAGCTGGTCGCTGATGGAGACGGTCCTGTCGGTCTGCGGCCTGCTCCTCACCCTGGCGCTCAGCGCCTTCCTGTAGGGGGCGCGGGCGCGTACTTCTGCACAGGGGGAAATTCCCGGCCCGGCCGCCGCGTTGCCCCGGGCATGAGCAATGCTTTCGCTGACGAGAACGTCATCCGCCGGCTCCTGTCCGAGACCCGCACCTGGGCCTTCGTCGGGCTGTCGGACAACCCCGAGCGCACGGCGTACGACCAGGCGGGCCTGCTCAAGGCGCGCGGCAAGCGGATCGTTCCCGTCCACCCGGCCGCCGAGAGCGTGCTCGGCGAGCCGGGGTACGCCTCCCTCGCCGAGGTGCCGGGCGAGGTGGACGTCGTCGCGGTCTACCGCCGCGCCGAGCACGCGGGACAGGTCGTGGACGAGGCCATCGCGATCGGCGCCGGAGCGGTGTGGCTGCCGCTCGGCGTCGTCGACGAGGCGGCGGCCCGGCGGGCACTGGACGCCGGGCTCGACGTCGTGATGGACCGCTGTCCCGGCGTCGAGTGGGCCCTGCGCCGCACGGCCTGACCGGCCTGACCGGCCCGCCCGATCTGACCGGCCCGCCCGGGCCGGTCAGGGGGTCACACCATCTGGCCGCTCGGGCCCCGGCGGATCGCCCTGGTGCGCTGCTGCCGGTCGTCGGCGGGCGGCGGAGCCGGGACGGACACCAGCACGTCCGCCGGGTCCTGCCGGTAGAAGATGTCGATGTCCACCTCCTCGCCGCCCATGACCAGCGTGTCCCACGCCCCGCCGGCCAGGAAGGCACGCAGCGTCTCGGGCCGCAGGCCGCCCAGGTGGGCGCGGAGCGTCGCGTCGTCCGGCAGGCCGGGGATGCGCGGGGCCAGCCGGTCGCGGATCTGCCGCAGCCGGTCCACGAACGCGTCCAGGTCGGCGTCCCTGGCGCTCTCCCCGGCCCTCTCGCCGGTTCTCTCGCCGGTTCTCTCTCTGGCGCTCTCCCCCGCCTTCTCCCCCGCTCCGGCGGAGCCGGCGATGCCCTCCGCGATCAGGTCCTTGATGGCCCGGGTGACGCCGTGCCCGTCCGTGGCCACCATCGCCTTCCAGGCGCGGCTCTTGTGCCGGTACTGGAGCATCGACATGGCGGCCTCGTGGCGGATGAAGTCCGCGTCGCGGAACGGCCGGCCGCGCCAGCTCTGGCTGAGGGTGCGCGCCAGCGAGATGGCCGAGGCCAGGCCGCTGTTGAGGCCGCGCCCCGGCCAGAAGTGGATGGCGTTGGCGGCGTCGCCGAGCAGGAACCCGTACGTGCCGGGCGTGGCCGAGGTCGGCGGGTGGAGCTGGGCAGTGAAGCGCGGCCGCTGCACCATATCGAGCCGGAACGCGGTCACCGCGCTCAGGTTCTCCTCCGTCACGCCGAAGAAGCGCAGCCCCTCCAGCACCCGCCCCCACAGCGGCGAGCCCTTGACCAGCGCGGGCAGGAACAACGTGCCGTGGGTGGAGCAGTGGAACTCGCCGTGCTCGGTCCGGTCCATCAGGCACGGGCTGGCGGCGACGCACTGCTCGAAGACGTGCCGGACCGGGTCGATGCCGATGACCTCCCTGGCCTCCTCGTCGGTCAGGCGCATGTTGAGGAAGCCCTCGCCGCGCAGCGCGTTCAGCAGGAAGCGGTTCTGGGCCACGGTGAGCAGCACCGTCATCGGGTCGGCCAGGTCGGACCTGACCCGCAGGCCCAGCACGACGTCCCGCAGGTGGTGGCCGTCGAGCGAGTAGATCGAGGTGTCGGCGTTGCCGAACTTGGCGGCGAAGTGCTCGCGGGTGCGCGAGCGCCCGCCCTCGCAGATCGCCAGCACATGGTCCCGGGCGGCGGCCTCGCCGTGCTCGGCGGGCGAGAAGCGCTCGGGGACCAGGCGGATCCGGCCGGGACGCTCGCGGGCCAGCTCCAGCAGCGTGTCCTCGATGTAGGCGATGCGGATGTTGCGCGGGCCCTGGCCGCGGATGGAGTCGGGGCCGGTCGGCCACATCTCGGTGAACGCGCCGGGCGCGAACAGCCGGGCCTGCGCCTTCTCGGGCAGGTTCAGGTACTGGCGGCTCTGGACGGTGACGACCTGCTGCCGCCGGACGTTGCCCTCCGCCTTGCCCTTCCACACGACCCGGTCGCCGTCGCGCCGCCAGCGGCCGTCGTAGACGGTGATCGCGACGCGCTCGCCCATGAGCTGGTCGAGGAGCAGGGCGAGGCTCAGCCCGACCGGGCCGCCGCCGCTGATCGTCACGCGCAGCACCTGCCCAGGGTCCACCCGCCGGGCGACGGCCCGCAGCAGCGTCGCGTCCATGATCGTGTCGGTGTCGTCGGCCGCGGTCTCGAAGCCGAAGACCTCGTCGCCGATGGTGATCTGGTCGCCGGGCCGGAGCACGTGGGTGGCGACGCGGGCGCCGTTCACCAGGGTGCCGTTGCGGCTGCCCAGGTCGTGCAGGACGTAGCGGCCCGCCTCCGGCCGCACCTCGGCGTGCGCGCGCGAGGCGCGGCCGGAGGCGATCACCACGTCGCTGTCGCTGCGGCGGCCGAACGTCATCGGCCGCTCATCGAGCGGGAACCGTCTTCCGGACAGAGGACCCTCACGTCCCACGATCACCGGCGGCATAGGTCACTCCCATTTCCCTGCCATCGAGCTGAAGAATGCGCCGCTACATCGTGGGACGGCTCGCGCGGATTTACCGCTCAAAATTACTCAGATAAGAGACTTTTCGTTGTGACGAGGGGTATGTCCGGTTCTGGATATTCGGGAGGGGTGCAGCACCATGGCCGTCTCACGCCGATCCACGGCCGTCCGGGCCTGCCTGGCCCTGGCGAGCCTGCCCGGGCCGTCACCGGCCTCGAACAACGACGCGGCCGACCAGAGCCGCAGGCGCCGCCGCCGCAGGCGCCGGTGAGCCGCCCGGTCACTTCCAGGGAAGCCGGTGCCCCCTGAACACGGGATGCCTGGTCTCCCAGTACTTCCAGCCTTCGATGCGAGCCGGCACGTTGGCGATGCCCGTGGCGATCTTGACGTGCCGGCACGTGCTCAGCACGGACCACGCCGACCAGCCGATGCGGTAGCCGAAGACCCGGTACCACATGTTGCCGTACATGCCCTTGCTGATCTCCCGGGTGTACTCGTGCCCGGAGAAGACCATGTGCCGCTCCTCCAGGTGCGGGATGCCGTTCTTGCGCAGCGCGCGGATCACGTCGCCGGGGGTGATGACGGAGGTGGTCTCCACCCGCTCGCGCTCCGTCTCCAGGAACGCGAGCACCTCGTGCTCCCGGGTCACGCTGACCGTCATCGAGCCGCCGGGGCCGTCGGTGAAGCGGGTGCGGGGCAGGAAGAAGTTGCGCGGCGAGACGTGCCCGCGCTTGTAGAAGATCCGCGGCGTGCAGCCACCGTGGTGGTCACCGTGGTGGCGGTCGCCGTGGTGGTCGCCGTCGTGCCGGCCGTTCGCGCTCGCCGCGGGTGCCAGGGCGGCGGCCAGGACGACCGCGAGCGGGCCGCAGACGGCGGTTCTCCGCATTCCGCGACGAAGTTTAATGGGCACGAACATGTACCGTCCTTTCCGAAATACCTGCCGGACGATCGTCGCAGGACGCCCGAATCACACCCCATCGCCACACCGCACCTGAATTTCCCCTACCAGGAAAGAATTGGTGAAGAACGCGTGACGGAACCGCGCGGGTACCATGCCACCATGCCGCCCGCCCGCGAACCCGCCGAGCTGAAGCTGCAGCCGCTGCCGCAGGCGGGCCGGTCGCTGGCCGAGCAGGTGATCTCGGAGGTGCGCCGGGCGGTGCACACCGGCGCGATGGTCCCCGGCCGGCTCTACTCCGTCTATCAGGTCGCCGAGCAGCTCAACGTCTCCAGGAGCCCGGTGCGCGAGGCCATGCTGCGCCTGGCCGACGCCGGGCTGGTGCAGGTCGAGCGCAACCGCGGCTTCCGGATCGTGCTGCCGCACCCCCGCGAGATCGTGGAGATCTTCGGGGTGCGGCTGGCGCTGGAGCCGCCCGCCGCGCGGCGCGCCGCCGCGACCGGCCCCGCCGGGCTGGGCGAGGCGCTGCGGGCCACGATGGCGGAGATGGCGGCGGCGGTCCGCGCCGGCGACGAGAGCCTGTTCTTCCACCTCGACCAGGCGCTGCACGACCGCATCCTGGCCGCCGCGGGCAACGGCCGGGCCCGCGCCATCGTGGGCGGCCTGCGCGACACCATGCGCATCCTCGGCACCTCCACCGACGACGCCTCGCGCACGCTGCGGCAGGTGCACGAGGAGCACGAGCCGATCGTGGCGGCGGTCGCGGCGGGCGACGCCGGGGGCGCGGCGCGGGCGATGCGCGCCCACCTGACCGGCACCGGGCTCATCCTGGCCCGGCAGGCGGCCCGGGCGCAGGGCGAGCCGGTGGACGTCGAGGCGCTGTGGGCCGCGGTGGTCGAGGAGCCCCCGGCCGGCTGACCCCGCCGGGCCGGTCGCGGGCGGCTGGCCTGGCCCCAAAGTCGCATGTAACATGCTACACATGGACCGGGCAGCCGCTCTCGCCCGCGACCTCCGCCGGCGCGGGGTCGCCGACGTGCTGACCGACTCCACCACGCGCTCCGTCCACTCCTCCGACGCCTCCCTCTACCGGGTGCCGCCGCTGCTGGTGGCCCGGCCGCGCTCCGCCGAGGACGTTCAGGCGGCCGTCGAGCTGTGCGCGCGGCACGGCGTCCCGCTGACCGCCCGCGGCGCCGGCACCTCGATCGCCGGCAACGCGGTCGGCCCCGGCCTGGTGCTCGACTTCAGCCGCCACATGAACCGGGTGCTGGAGCTCGACCCCGAGGCCCGCACCGCGACGGTCCAGCCCGGCCTGGTGCAGGCGGCGCTGCAACGCGCGGCGGCCCCGTACGGGCTGCGCTTCGGCCCCGACCCCTCCAGCCACACCCGCTGCACCATCGGCGGGATGATCGGCAACAACGCCTGCGGCTCCCGCGCGCTCGGCTACGGCCGCACCAGCGACAACGTCGCCGGGCTGAAGGCCGTGGCCGGCGACGGCACGCCGCTGGACCTGCCCCGGCAGCCCGGCCCGCCCGCGCTGCGCGAGCTGGCGCTGGCCAACCTGGCCACGATCCGCACCCGGTTCGGCAGGTTCGGCCGGCAGGTGTCCGGCTACGCGCTGGAGCACCTGCTGCCCGAGAACGGCTTCGACGTGGCCAGGCTGCTGGTCGGCAGCGAGGGCACCCTCGCCGTGCTGACCGAGGCGACCGTGAAGCTGGTCGCCGATCCGGCGCACCGCGTGCTGGTGGTGCTCGGCTACGGCGACATCGCCGAGGCCGGCGACGCCGCGCCCGGCCTGCTGGAGCACCGGCCCACCGCGTGCGAGGGCCTCGACGCCCGCATCGTGGACGTGGTACGCGCCCGCCGCGGCCCCTCGGCGGTGCCGCCGCTGCCCGGCGGTGCCGCCTGGCTGTTCGCCGAGGTCGCCGGCGACGACCCGGCCGAGGTGCGGGAGCGGGCCGCCCGGCTGGCCGCCGGGCACGCCGGCGCGCTCGTCGTCACCGACCCGGCCCAGGCCGCGGCGCTCTGGCGGATCAGGGAGGACGGCGCGGGCCTGTCCGGCCGCAGCCCCGCCGGGCGGCCGGCGCACGCGGGCTGGGAGGACGCCGCGGTGCCGCCCGCCGTGCTCGGCCGCTACCTGCGCGACTTCGAGGAGCTGCTGGCCGGGTACGAGCTGAGCGGCCTGCCGTACGGGCACTTCGGCGACGGCTGCCTGCACATCAGGATCGACCTGCCGCTGGAGCGGCCGGGCGGGCGCAAGGTCTTCCGCGAGTTCCTGCTCGCCGCGGCGCGGCTGGTGGCCGGGTACGGCGGCTCGCTGTCCGGCGAGCACGGCGACGGCCGGGCCCGCGGCGAGCTGCTGCCGCTCATGTACCCGGAAGCGGCGATCGACCTGTTCGCGCAGGTCAAGGGCATCTTCGATCCCGGTGACACGCTCAACCCCGGCGTGCTGGTGCGGCCCCGTCCGTTCGACGCCGACCTGCGCGTCCCGGCCGCCCGCCCGGCCCCGGGCCGGCTCGCCCTGGCCTACCGGCACGACGGCGGCGACTTCGGCCAGGCCGTGCACCGCTGCACCGGCGTGGGCAAGTGCCGCGCCGACAACACCGCGACCGGCGGCGTCATGTGCCCCTCCTACCTGGCCACGAAGGAGGAGAAGGACTCCACGCGGGGCCGCGCGCGGGCGTTGCAGGAGATGCTCAACGGCGGCCTGGTCGCGGGCGGCTGGCGCTCGCCCGAGGTGCACGAGGCCCTGGAGCTGTGCCTGGCGTGCAAGGGCTGCGCCTCCGACTGCCCGACCGGCGTGGACATGGCGGCGTACAAGGCCGAGGTGCTGCACCAGAGCTATCGCGGCCGGCCGCGACCGGCCGCGCACTACGCGCTGGGCCGGCTGCCGCTGTGGGCGCGGCTGGCGTCCCGGATGCCGGGCGCGGTCCACGCGGTCAACACGGTCCTGCGCGTGCCCGCGCTGCGGCGCCCCGCGCTGGCGCTGGCCGGGGTGGACGCGCGCCGCACGCTGCCCGCGTTCGCGCCGCGCACCTTCCGCTCCTGGTTCGCCCGGAGGCCGCGGCCGGCGGGGGGCCGGCCGGTGCTGCTGTTCGTGGACACCTTCACCGACCACTTCGCGCCCGAGGTCGGGCGGGCCGCCGTCGCCGTGCTGGAGGCGGCCGGTTACGCGCCGCGCCTCACCGCGCGCCGCGGCTGCTGCGCGCTGACCTGGATCTCGACCGGCCAGCTCGACCAGGCCAGGCGCATCCTCGGCCGCACGGTCCGCGACCTGTCCGCAGCGAGCACGACCCTGGCCGGCGCGGGCGCGGCTCCGGCCGGGGAGAGCACGGCCCTGGCCGGCGCGGGCGCGGCTCCGGTCGAGACGGGCGCGACCCCGGCCGGCGGGGAGGGCGTGCCGATCGTCGGCCTGGAGCCGTCCTGCACGGCGGTCCTGCGCTCGGACGCGCTGGAGCTGCTGGACGAGGCGGTGGCCGCGCCGGTCGCCCGCGCCACCAGGACCCTGGCCGAGCTGCTGGCCGAGACCCCCGGCTGGCGGCCGCCGCCGCTGGAGGGCCTGGAGGTGGTCGCCCAGCCGCACTGCCACCACCACGCCGTCATGAGCTGGGAGCCGGACCTGCGCCTGCTGCGGCAGGCCGGCGCGCGGGTGCGCAGGCTCGGCGGCTGCTGCGGCCTGGCCGGCAACTTCGGCGTCGAGAAGGGCCACTACGAGGTGTCGGTGGCGGTCGCCGGGCAGCAGCTCCTGCCGGCGCTGCGGGAGGCCGGCCCTGACGTGCCCGTGCTCGCCGACGGCTTCTCCTGCCGGACGCAGATCGCCGACCTGTCCCCCAGGCGCGGCGTGCACCTGGCCCAGCTCCTCGCGGAAAGGATCTGATCGATGGGACGGGACCTGCCCCGGCGCGCCTCGGTGGTCGTCATCGGCGGCGGCGCCGTGGGCGTCAGCACCGCCTACGAGCTGGCCGCCGCCGGGGTACGCGACGTGGTGCTGCTCGACAAGGGACCGCTCGGCTCCGGCTCCACCTCCAAGGCGGCCGGCGGGGTGCGGGCGCAGTTCTCCGACCGGGTCAACATCGCGCTGGCCGCGCGCAGCCTGGAGACGTTCGGGAGCTTCGCCGAGCGCTTCGGGCAGGAGATCGACCTGCACAGGTCCGGCTACCTGTTCCTGCTGGACGCGCCGGAGGCGGTCGCCGAGTTCGAGCGGAACGTCGCCGTCCAGAACGAGCTCGGCGTGCCCAGCCGGATGATCACGGTGCGGGAGGCGGCGGCGCTGTCGCCGCTCATCGACACCGGCGGCCTGCTGGCCGCCGCCTACTCCCCCGCCGACGGCCACTGCACGCCCGAGTCGGTGGTGCTCGGGTACGCGGGCGCGGCCCGGCGGCTCGGCGCGCGGCTGCTGCCCGGCTGCGCGGCGACCGGCATCGAGCTCACGGACGGGCGCGTCACCGCCGTGCTGACCGAGGGCGGCCGGATCGCCACCGACACCGTGATCTGCGCCGCCGGGGCCTGGTCGCGGGAGGTGGGCGCGTGGGCCGGCGTGGACCTGCCGGTGACGCCGCTGCGCCGGCAGGTCCTGGTGACCGAGCCGGTGCCCGGCCTGCCGCCGACGGCGTTCACCATCGACTTCGGGACGACCTTCTACTTCCATCGGGAGGGGCCGGGGCTGCTGCTCGGCATGTCCGACCCCGAGGAGACGCCCGGCTTCAAGCTCGACCGGTCCGACGCCTGGCTGCCGCGTCTCGGCGCGGTCATGGCCCGCCGGGCCCCCGCGCTCATGGAGACCGGCATCGCCACCGGCTGGGCCGGCCTGTACGAGGTGACGCCCGACCACAACGCCCTCATCGGCGCCGCGCCGGGCGTCGAGCGTTTCCTCTACGCCACCGGCTTCTCCGGCCACGGCTTCCTCATGAGCCCGGCGGTCGGCGAAGTGATGCGCGACCTCTACCTGGGACGGGAGCCGTTCACGGACGTCTCCGGCCTCGACGCCGGCCGGTTCGCGCTGTCCGGCGCCCGGCCGGAACGCAACATCGTCTAGATCGCTGATGTGAAATTCGGGTTAGTGATCGTAGGCGATCAGGGATCGTTTCACGGGTGCGCCGATGGTCCAGTTGTGCCAGATGACCGCGTTGAGGGCGAGGATGCGCTGGCTGATGCGTGCCCAGAGGCCGTCGGTGTGGCGGGCGTTGTGGCGTTCGAGGCCGAGCTGGTTCTTCAAGGTCCAGATGATCGCTTCGATGCGCTGGCGTAGCCAGCCGGGGAAGGGCAGGGCGGGTCCGGGCTCGTCTTCGCGGGCCGGCCGGATCAGCGGGTGGCCCAGGTCGGCGGCGGCTTTTGCGATGCCGGCGCCGGCGAATCCCTTGTCGCACACGATCGGGCACGGCCCGGGTGCGATCGGGGTGACGTGCAGCAGGTGCAGTGCCTGCTTGCGTTCGTCGAGTTCCTTGGGGCAGGCCAGGCTGAAGGCGGTCACCGCGCCGTCGGCGGTGGTGATCAGCATCAGCTTGGCGCCCCAGTAGAAGGCGTGATGGGACTTGTCCATGCCGTATCCGGCGATCTCGCCCAGGCTGGAGCGGTTGACCGTCACCCGCGAGGCGCCGCACCGGACCGGGGTGCCGTCCATCAGTCGCAGTGGTTCGTGCCAGGTGGGGATCTGGCGGGCGATCCACAAGGCCGCCGCCGACATCTGCGGGCCCAGATCGCGCAGCTGCCGGTTGTAGACGGCCTGGGAGGGCAAGCGCGGGAACAGATGACCGATCCGGGCTGCGGCGATCCGTAGCCAGTAGCGCTCCTGATCACAGCGCAGCAGTACCTGGGCCACCGCCACGACCACTGCCTCGGCCGAGGTCAGCACCGGGGGCCGGCCTCGTCCGCGAGGCCGTGCCCGTGAAGGCATCACGTGATCGTCCAGATAGACATAGAGTGCGGTCAGAAGGGCGTCCAAGTCTGTCTTCACACACCGACCATGGACGCCCTTCGTCACGTCCGCAGCCGATCACCGAATTTCACATCAGCGATCTAGCCGGCCGCCGGATCGGGCACGTCCTCGGCGTCGCGCACGCCGCGCAGGGCCCGGAGGACCGGCAGCGGCGACAGGACGATGAGCAGCCCGGCCGGCCAGAGCGTGGCACGCGGCCCGGCGAGCTCGCCGAGCGCCCCGCCCGCCAGGGCGCCCACCGGGAACAGCCCCATGAGCAGGACGCGCATGGTGGCGTTGACCCGGCCCAGCAGCCCGTCCGGGCACAGCCGCTGGCGCAGGCTGACGCTCGTCACGGCGTACACGATCTGGCCCAGCTCGCCGACCGCGCCGCCGGCCGCGACGAGCAGCGCGCCCCAGCCCGGCTGCGCGAGCGGCGTGAGCAGCGCGGCCGGGCCGGTCACCGCCAGGGACAGCCAGATGATCCGGGCGGAGCCGAGCCGCCGGGCCAGCCAGGGTGTGAGCGCCGCGCCCGCCAGGGCGGCCAGTGACGCGGCGGCGACCACGGCGCCGACGGCGGCGGGCGTCAGGCCGAGCACGCGGACCATGAAGACGACGTTCACCGCCGAGGCCATTGCGAAGGCCAGGTTCCCGGCCGCGCCGGTGAGCGCCAGCGCGCGCAGCAGCGGATGCTCCGCCACGAACCGCAGCCCCTCGCCGATCCGCCGGCCCAGCCGGCCGTCGTCGCGGGACCGGGCGGCGGCGTCCCGGGCGGGTTCGCGGGTGCGTACGGCCAGGAGCGACACCGCCGAGACGGCGAACGTGACGGCCTGGGCCAGCACGACGTTCGCCGCGCCGAGCGCGCCCACGGCCCAGCCGCCGAGCCCCGGCCCCGCCACCTGGCCGCAGGCGCGTACGGTCTCCATCGCGGAGTTGCCGGCCAGCAGGTCGCCCCGGCCGACGACGGACGGCAGGTAGCTCTGGTAGCCGACGTCGAAGAACACCCGGGCCACGCCCGCCAGCAGGGACACCACGATCAGGTGGGTGACGGTGAGCGTCCCGAGGAGCGCGGCCGCCGGGATCGTGGCCAGCAGGACCGCGCGGGCCAGGTCGGCGGCGACGAGCACGGGACGGCGGCGGCACCGGTCGAGCCACGCCCCTGCGGGCAGCCCGACCAGCGCGAACGCGATCGTGCCCGACGCCGTGACGAGGCCGAGCTGGAACGGCGAGGCGCCGAGGGTGACGACGGCCAGCAGCGGCACCGCCACGCCGCTGACCTGGGTGCCGAGCTGAGCGGTGGTCTGCCCGAGGAGCAGCAGGCGGAAGTCGCGCCGCCGCGAGGGCGAGCCGGTGGGCATCGGGATCCTCCAGAGAGCCGGTGGGGTAGGACCCCCACCCGCGGCTCCGAAGGCGTCGCCAGGGGGTGGGGACACTACCGGCCGCTCCACCCCCCGTCAAGCCACGCAGGTCACTTCTCGCGGGTCACTTCTCGCAGGTCACTTCTCGCAGGTGTCCTCGGTCTCGGCGGTGCAGGTGTCGGTGCCGGTGCCGCCCGAGGCGGTGTCGGAGCCGAGGCCGCCGAGGAGCGTGTCGTCGCCTCCGTTGCCGGTCATGCGGTCGTTGCCGCCGCCGGCGTTGACGAGGTCCTGGTTCGAGCCGCCCTGGAAGATGTCCCCTCCGTTGCCGAGGAAGACCAGCGACGGCAGCGAGGTGTTGTTGATGAACAGGTCCGTGCCGGAGCTGAGGTTGGCGCTCATGTCGCTCACGCTCGCCGCCGGGCACTGCACGGTATTGGCGTTGACCTGCGTACACGTGCCGCCCGGCGAGAGCGTGGTGAGCGTGTTGACGACCCTGACGTTCGAGCCGGACACGCTCACCGTGATGGCGTTGTTCGTCGTGGTCGAGCTGATGGCCAGCCGGCCGCCCGTATTGCTGACGGTGCCGGCGGCGTGCGCCGGCCCGGCCACGGCGAGCAGCGGCACGGCCGCCGCCGCGCCGACGAGGAGCGTGCGCAACCCGATGGTACGCGCGGCTCTGATGCGGTTCCTCATGTCGATCCCCCTGCGGATACGGATGGGCGGCCTCTTCCGGCGTCGCCCGCACCAGCCGATTAGAGCGCGCCGGATGCCCTCGTTTCTGTGGCGCATTACTCGGTGGGAAGTGCGATGCGGCACAGCCGGAACCGCCTCGGGCCGTTACGCCGGGCAGGACCGCCACGGCGGCCGGCGGCCGGTGGTCGATGGCCCGGGATCGGGGGGTCGGGATCAGGGGGTCGGGATCGGGGGGGCGCGGAGGGCCGGGGTCGCGGAGGGCCGGGGGGCTCAGGCGGCGTAGGTGCGCAGGACGCGCAGGGCGTCCTGGCCGTGCGGGCCCTCGGCGGCCAGGCTCGTCCGCCCGGGGTCGAGGCGCCGGGCGCCCACCCGGCAGAACTCGGCGGCCGGGCCGGTGATCCGGCTCGGCGCGTCCGGGTCACCGTAGGTCCAGCGCGTCCCGTCCGTGCCGGTGAGATCGCAGAAGACCGGCGCGGCGGCGAGCCCGGCGACGGCGAAGGCGTACGGCAGCGTGCGGTGCGCCAACCAGGCGACGTGCCGGAGCCGGGCGGTGTCGGGGTAGTCGAGGCCGAGCGGACCGGCGACGTCGAGGGCGTGCGCCCAGTGCTCGGCGAGCCTGGTGGTGGCGAGGGTGGCGGCCGACAGCGGGGTGCGTACCCAGGGCAGGCGGGTCCCGGGCGGCTGGGCGCGCAGGTGCTCCGGGACGGCGAGGGCGGCCGCGCGCCAGCGGGCCAGCAGGGCGTCCGGCGGCAGGCCGCGCTCGGCGGCGACCAGCTCGTCCACCGCGCCGTCCACCGTGGTCCCGGTGTCCACGAACGCCTTCGCCTGCGCGCCGGCGGGGTCGGTGATCACCTCTGAGGTCTGGGCCAGGTGCAGCACGACGTCGGCGACGCTCCAGCCCGGGGCGGCGGAGGGGGCGGCCCACTGGTCGGGGGTGAGACCCGCGAGCAACTCGTCGAAACGGCGGCACTCGGCGGCCAGGTCGTCGAAGATGTCCGTCATCACCCCATCGTACAGAGCTTTGTTCTGGACGCCAGGGAGACGCTGGATCAGCGTTCGACCGCGAGGCGCACGCCGAGGCCGATGAAGATGCCGCCGGTGGCGACGTCCACCTTGCGGCGGGCGGCGGCGCGGCGGCGCAGCCAGCCGCCGATGCGCCCGGCGAGCACGCCCACGGCCCCGTCCACCACGAACTCCAGCGCGATGAGGATGACGCCGAGCACGGCGAACTGCAGCCAGACCTGGCCGAGCGCCGGGTTCACGAACTGCGGCAGGAACGCGATGGTGAAGGTCACCATCTTGGGGTTGAGCAGGTTGGTGAGCAGCCCGCTGGTGAAGGCGCGGCGGCCGGAGACCGTGCCGCGCCCCTCGTCCGGCAGCGTGCCGCCCAGCCCCTTGCGGTTGCGGAGCAGCTGCACGCCGAGGTAGATCAGGTACGCGGCGCCCGCGATCCGCACCACGGTGAACGCCACCGGCACCGCCTCGAACAGCGCCGCCAGCCCGGCCGCCGCCACGGCGACGTGGACCGCCTCGCTCGTGGCCACCCCCGCCGTGGCCAGCAGCCCGGCGCGGGGGCCGCCGCGCATGCCGCAGCCGAGGACGAACAACATGTCAGGTCCCGGGGTGATCATGGCGACGAGCGTCGTGAGGGTGAAGAGGGCGAGCAGGTGCGGATCGATCGGCATTCCAGCATCCTTACACATCCCGAAGTCCGCAGTTTTCCCGCTATATCGGCATGCCTTGAGGAACTTGGACACCCCCGTACGTACCTCCATGCGGCACCTACTCGGTTTCAGGAGGTACGTCATGCACCGCAGAGTCGCCCTGCTCTCCGCCGCCGCCGTCGCCGTGGCCGGCGCCCTGGTCCCGGCGGCGGCAACGGCCCAGGCGAGCGGCCCCGCGACCCGCCTCACCGCGACCGGCCCCGCCGCGACCGGTCCCGCCGCGACCGGCCTCGACCACGGCCCCGTCGGCTGGGCGGGCGCGGACACCTGGTCGGAGCGCAGGACCGTCCTGTCGTACTGGACACCGCAGCGCATGCTGGCGGCGCGGCCCCTGGACACCCCCGCGCCCCGCCGCTCCTCGCGCTCGGGGCCGACCCAGGGGACCCCGTGGGCGACCCGGGGCGCGGCCCTCACCACGACCTCCGGCCGCCCGTACGCGGTGCGTCCGGTGTCGGCGGCCCGCCGTCCGGCCGAGGTGGTGCGGAACAGCCCCGGCCTGCGCTGGGTCGACGGCGGCGCGGTGACCCGCACCGTCGGCAGGGTGTTCTTCACCACGGCCGACGGGCGCAACTCCGCCTGCTCCGGCACGGCGGTGACCAGCGCCAACGAGAGCGTCGTGATGACCGCCGGGCACTGCGTGAAGCTGAACGGCGCCGCGCACCGCAACTGGGTGTTCGTCCCCGGCTTCGACAACGGCCGCCGCCCGTTCGGCACGTGGGCGGCCACCACGCTGCTGACCACCCGGCAGTGGAACGCCGACGAGGACATCAACTTCGACGTGGCCGCCGCCGTGGTCGCGCCGTTGCAGGGCCGCACGCTCACGGACGTCGTGGGCGGGCAGGGGGTGGCGTTCAACCAGCCGAGGAGGCGGCAGATGTTCTCCTTCGGCTATCCGGCGGCGGCCCCGTTCGACGGGTCGCGGCTGATCTACTGCAGCGGGCGCGCCATCGACGACACCGTGCAGACCAGGGACCTGGGGCTGCGCTGCACCATGACCGGCGGGTCCAGCGGCGGGCCGTGGTTCCAGGGCTTCGACGGCTCCACCGGGCAGGGCTGGCTCAACTCGGTCAACAGCTTCAAGTACGACTTCGCCCCGAACTTCATGTTCGGCCCCTTCTTCGGCGACGAGGCGATGGCCGTCTACCGGGCCGCGCAGAGCGTCGGGGCCCAGTGATCAGAGACCAGCGGCCAGAGACCAGAGACCGGTGACCAGCGACCGGTGAGCCGTCACCCCGCCGCGGCGGCCCGCGCGGTCCGGCTGCGGTAGGAGTGGCCCAGCTCCGGGCCGAGCCCGAAGTAGTGGCGGAAGTTGTAGATGAGCGGGCTCCACGCGGCCGGGTCCACGTGGTGCGTGCCGGGCACGACCAGGCGCGGGTCGGCGTGCACCCTGCCGACGACGGCCTCGGCGATGACGAACGCGCCCGACACGCCCGGATGCACCCGCTCGGCCCGCGCCTCCAACTGGATGGGGCACTCGGCCACGCGCGGCGGCCGTACGGTGTCGGAGGGCTGGGCCCGCAGCCCGGCCGCGCCGAACTTGTCGGGCTCGAAGCGGCAACCGTGCGGCTTGCCCGCCGGCACCGGGTGGCGGCCGGTGAGCGGGGCCAGCCGCTCCACCGCCGCCCACTGGTCCGGCGCGGGCAGGTTGATCACCACGTCCGGGCGCCTTCTGAGGTTGTACGCGGTCTGGCCCTCCTCGCCCAGCCCGAGCACCACCACCTGGCCGAGGGCCCACGCCGAGGAGATCGGCGCGAGGTTGGCCGAGCCGTCGTCGTTCTCGGTCGACAGGAGCACGACGGGGGTGCCGAAGTACAGGATGGGCGGCTCGATGGTCACATGATCGGTGTTCACGGGACGGAGCCTAGGGAGACGACGTTCAACGCCCGGTCGAAGCGTCGATTAAAGCAGTCGCTTGACTTGTCCTGACCGGCTGACTTAACTGATCGTCGGACGAGGAGGTGGCCATGCCCCGGGAGACGCGCTCCGCACGCGCCTGCGCCACCCGCGAGCAGATCCTCGCGACGGCCGAGCGGCTGTTCGCCGAGCACGGGGTGTTCGCCGTCTCCAACCGCCAGGTCAGCGAGGCCGCCGGCCAGGGCAACAACGCCGCCGTCGGCTACCACTTCGGCACCAAGGCCGACCTGGTAAGGGCGATCGTGCGCCGGCACGCCGCGGGCATCGAGCGCATCCGCCGCGCGATGCTGGCGGACGCGCGCCGCGCGATGCTGGCGGACGCGGCCGGCTCCGGCGAGGTACGCGACTGGGTGGCCTGCGTGGTGCGCCCGCTCACCGGGCACCTGGAGTCCCTGGGCACGCCCACCTGGTTCGCCCGCTTCGGCGCGCAGCTCATGACCGACCCGGCGCTGCGCGACGTCATGATCGAGCACGCGCTGACCTCGCCCACGCTCGTCGAGGTCCTCGGCGGCCTCGACCGTTGCCTGCCCGGCCTGCCGCCCGAGGTGCGGGCCGAGCGGCGCCAGATGACCAGCCACCTCATGGTGCACGTGTGCGCCGAGCGCGAGCGCGCCCTGGCCGAGGGCCTTCCCACGCCGCGCGCCACCTGGGACGGCACCGCGAGCGGGCTGATCGACGCGATCACCGCGCTGTGGGCCGCCCCCGCCACCCCGCAACCCGTCACCCCGCAACCCGTCACTCCGCAACCCGTCACTCCGCAACCCGTCACTCCGCAACCCACCACCCGACAGCCCGCCACTCCCCAGCCCGCCACCACCCCTCAGCACGCGAAAGGGAGCCGAGCATGACCGAGATCCAGGAGTTCCCCATGGCCAGAGCGGCGGCCTGCCCGTTCGACCCGCCGCCCGCCCTGCGCGAGCTGCGGGAGGAGGGCCCGCTGGCCAGGGTCAGGCTGTGGGACGGCAGCACGCCGTGGCTGGTCACCCGCTACGCCGAGCAGCGGGCGCTGCTGGCCGACCCGCGGGTCAGCTCCGACGTCAACCACCCCGGCTACCCGCTGCAGGCCCCCCGCATCGCCGTTGGTGGCGGCCTCAGCTTCATCCTCATGGACGACCCCGAGCACCACCGGCTGCGGCGCATGGTGCAGGCCCCGTTCACGGTGCGGCGGGTGGAGGGCATGCGCCTGGCCGTGCAGCGCATCGTGGACGGCCTCATCGACGACCTGCTGGCCGGGCCGAAGCCGGTGGACCTGGTGGAGGCGTTCGCGCTGCCGGTGCCGTCGCTGGTGATCTGCGAGCTGCTCGGCGTGCCGTACACGGAGCACGACTTCTTCCAGGACAACAGCAAGACCGTCATCAGGCGGTCCACCCCGCCGGAGGAGCGGGCGGCGGCCGGCGGGCGGCTGTTCGCGTACCTGGACGAGCTGGTGGGGCGCAAGCTCGCCGAGCCCGCCGACGACCTGCTGTCCACGCTGGCCGCCCGCGTCGAGGCGGGCGAGCTGACCCGGCAGGAGGCGGCGCAGATGGGCGTGCTGCTGCTCGTCGCCGGGCACGAGACCACCGCGAACATGATCGCCCTCGGCACGCTCGCCCTGCTGGAGAACCCCACCCAGCTCGCCCTGCTGCGCGACGGCGGCGACCCGGAGCTGGTGGCGGGGGCGGTGGAGGAACTGCTGCGCTACCTCAACATCACCCACAGCGGCCGCCGCCGGGTGGCGCTGGCGGACATCGAGATCGCCGGCCAGGTCATCCGGGCCGGCGAGGGCATGATCATGGCCAACGACATCGCCAACCGCGACCCTGACGCCTTCCCCGGCAACCCCGACGAGCTGGACCTGCGCCGCGACGACGCCCGCCGGCACGTGGCCTTCGGCTTCGGCGTGCACCAGTGCCTGGGCCAGCCGCTGGCCCGCATGGAGCTCCAGGTCGTCTACGGCACCCTCTACCGCCGCATCCCGACCCTGCGGCCGGCGGCCGACCTCGGGAGCATCCCGTTCAAGCACGACGGCGCGATCTACGGCGTCTACGAGCTGCCCGTCACCTGGTGACCCGTCACCCGGTGACGCCTCCCGCCCCGTGTGAGGCGGGGCGCGGCGGGTAGCGGGAGCCGGGAACGATCCGGCGTCCCCGCAGGAAGGCACATGACTGTATGAGCGACAGGTACGACCAGGTGGCGATCGTCACCGGCGCCGACTCCGGGATCGGCAAGGCCACCGCCGTGCTGCTGGCCGAGCAGGGGTTCGAGGTCGGCATCACCTACCACGGCGACCGGGACGGCGCCGAGGAGACCGCGGAGCTGATCCGCGGCCTCGGCAGGGCCCCGGCGGTCCGGCAGCACGACCTCACCGACCCCGTGGCCGCCGCGGCGGTCGTGGACGAGCTGGCCGAGGAGCTGGGCGGCCTGGGCGTGCTGGTCAACAACGCGGGCACCGGCAGCGCCGAGCCGCTGGTGGACATGAGCTACGAGCGCTGGCGGTCGGTCGTCGCGGTGGACCTCGACGGGCCGTTCCTGTGCGCGCAGCGGGCCGCCCGCCGCATGATCGCCTCGGGCCGCGGCGGGCGCATCGTCAACGTCACCAGCGTCCACGAGGAGCACCCGCGGGTCGGGTCGGGGCCGTACTGCGCGGCCAAGGGCGGGCTGCGGATGATGTCCCGGGTGCTGGCGCTGGAGCTGGCCGAGCACGGCATCACCGTCAACACCGTCGCGCCCGGCGAGATCGCGACCCCGATGACCGGGCAGGAGGACGTGCCGCCGCGCACCGGCAGCCGCCCCGGCTACCCGATCCCGCGCCCGGGTGACGCGCGGGAGGTCGCCGCGGTCGTGGCCTTCCTGGCGAGCCCGGCGGCGTCGTACGTCACCGGGTCGTCGGTGTTCGTGGACGGCGGGCTCGGGCTGATGGGCCCGCAGGCCGCGGGCGCCCTCGACAGCGGCGACTGGCGCTCCGGCTGAGACGCCGCCACCGCCGACCGCACGGCGGTGGCGTGGCCGAAGCCGCGCCACCGCCGCCGTCCGCTCGTCCTTCCGCCGAAAGGCCGGGTCGTCAGTCCTGCCGGGTCGTCAGTCCTGTCAGGTCGTCAGTCCTGCAGGGCCTTGCGCAGCTTGGCCAGCACGGCGCGCAGGATGCGGGAGACGTGCATCTGGGAGATGCCGAACTCGGCGGCGATCTCGGACTGGGTCATGTTGCCGTAGAAGCGCATGAGCAGGATGTTGCGCTCCCGCTCGGGCAGCGCGTCGATGAGCGGCTTGACGGCGTGCGCGCCCAGCATGTTGTCCAGCGCGTCGTCCTGGGCGGGGATGAAGTCACCCAGGTCGGCCGCGTCCTCCTCGCCGCCGACCGGCGCGTCCAGCGACAGCGTGTTGTACGCCGAGGACGCGTCGAGCGTGAGCAGCACGTCCTCCTCCGAGATGCCCATCTTGGCGGCCAGCTCGGCGACGGTCGGCGCGTGGCCGAGGGTCTGGGTCAGCTCGGCGGTGGCCTTGTTCAGCTCAAGGCGGCGCTCCTGGTAGACGCGCGGCACCCGGATGGCCCAGGTGCGGTCGCGGAAGTGCCGCTTGACCTCGCCGACCATGGTGATCATGGCGTAACCGCGGAACTCGTGCCCGAGCTCCGGGTCGAAGCCGTTGATGGCCTTCATCAAACCGACGTACGCGGCCTGGCGCAGGTCCTCCATGGGCTCGCCGCGGTGGTAGTAACGCCGGGTGACCTCGTTCACCAGGCTGTTGTACATGTCCACCAGGCGCTCACGGATCCGCACCTTCTGCAGGTCCGAGGCTTCGGGCCGGTTCATCTCGACCAGGAGCTGCTCGGCCGTCATGTCTTCGAGTGCGATGTCCAGGACTGCCATCTGATACTCCGAGAGTAGATCTGAGGCGCCCCTGCGGACGGCAAAAAAGCCCAGGCAGAGGCACGCCACGTTCTTCGCGTGAGATGAAGCCCTCTGCTGGACTTCGACATGGGAGATTCCCAACTGGTTCTGTTTTACCACGAAACCTGGTCACGGAAACATCACAACTGATCTATCCGTCCGATAAATCTGGACGGCCCCGCCAGGCGGGCGGAAAGTAGCGATGAGATCTTCCCCAGCCGCACGCCAAGGAGGAACCATGCCCGCGACCCCCCACGCCGAGCACGTCGGCAGCCTCCTGCGACCGCCCGGGCTGCTGGAGGCCAGGCGGGCCCGCGAGCGGGGCGAGCTCGGCGGCGAGGAGCTGGCCAAGCTGGAGGACGACGCCGTGCTGGCCGCGATCGAGCTCCAGCGCGAGGCCGGCCTTGAGATCCTCACCGACGGCGAGATGCGGCGCGCCACCTGGATGGCGGGCCTGCTGGAGTCGCTGGGCGGGGTGGTGCCGGTGGAGGTGCCCACCTCGGCCTGGTTCCGCGAGGACGGGCCGCCACCGCCCGAGGAGACCGCGTTCCGGATGGTGGCGGCCAAGGACCGGCTCACCCAACGGGCGCACCTGACCGCCGTCGAGGCGGACTTCATGGCCCGGCACGCGCCCGGCCCGTTCAAGATCACGATGATGAGCGCGTCGATGGGCAGCCTGCTGTGGCGGCCCGGGATCAGCGAGGAGACCTATCCGACGCCCGCCGACCTGCTGCGCGACCTCGTCGTGCTGCGTACCGAGGAGATCGCGGAGCTGGTGCGGCGGGGCGTGCGCTGGATTCAGCTCGACTCGCTCGCCTACAACTTCGTCTTCGACCCCGGCTTCCGCGCCCGCATGCTGGGCCCCGACGCGCCCGGCACCGAGGCGCTGCTGGACATGGCGGTGACGATCGACGCCGAGCAGGTGCGCGCCGCCAAGGCGATCGATCCCGGCGTCACCGTCGGCATGCACATCTGCCGGGGCAACAACCGCAGCGCCTGGATGTCCTCGGGCGGTTACGAGCCGGTCGCCGAGCGGTTGTTCGGCGAGGTGCCGGTGGACCGGTTCCTGCTGGAGTACGACACCGAGCGGGCCGGCGGCTTCGAGCCGCTGCGTTTCGTGCCCCGGGGCACCACGGTGGTCCTGGGGCTGGTCTCGTCCAAGGTGCCACTGCTGGAGCCGCGCGACGAGCTGCGCCGCCGCATCGACGAGGCCGCCGCGTACGTCCCGCCGGAGGGCCTGGCGATCAGCCCGCAGTGCGGCTTCGCCTCGACCGAGCGGGGCAACCTGCTGACCGTGGACGAGCAGCGGCGCAAGCTCGAACTCGTCGTGGAGACCGCCAGGGAGGTGTGGGGCTGAGCACCGGGCCGAAAGCCGGGGCCAGGAGGCGGGATCAGGAGGCCGGGTCAGGAGGCGGGCCGGCGCGTCAGGTCGTCGTGCTGGGTGAACATGTCGATGAGCAGGCGCACCGGCAGGTTGGCCTCGGTCGGGTAGCGGAACGACTGGTCGAGGTTGAGGCTGTAGTGGTTGCGCCGCCCCACCCGCTCCCGCGCCAGGTAACCGGCCTCGTGCAGGTCGGACACGATGCCCTGCACGGCCCGCTCGGTGATGCCGATGCTGGCGGCCAGGTCGCGCAGCCGCGCCTCCGGGTTACGCGCGATCTCCAGCAGCACCCGGGCGTGATGGGTGAGGAAGGTCCAGGAGGATGGGCGCTCGTGCGCGGTGGCCACCGATTCTCACGCTCCTGGCTCGGACGACGGCCCCGGCCCTGATCACCAGGCATGAGGCTCTTTACGGAAGATCCTATAACGAACTCTCTTTCCGGTATCCAGCGCCGGTCGGCGTGTCCCCGATCATGGAGGTTCGCCGGATGTTTCCGGGGCCGCAGCCGGGTATCACCAAGTGCGGGACCGAAAGGAGCGCCATATGGAGCGACCGGATATCGGCGTGGGCGCCGGGCACATCTCCTGCACCCCGGCTCCGGCCGACCAGCTCTTCGAGATCGCCGTGCTCGACCCCTCCGGCGAGGACGGCCAGGGCGGCTGGCACACGATCGGCTGGGGCGTCGACCGCAGGCACGCCGACAGCATCGCCGAGTCGTTCGTCACCCGTCCCCTCCGCCCCTACCAGGCCGCGCGCATCCGGCACAACGGCCACCTGGTGGGCGAGCACCGCCGCCCCGACCAGCCGCTCGGCTAGCCACGGGCGTAGGCGACCCGCCGTCCCGGCCGCCAGGTGGCGATCAGGGCGACCGCCAGCAGCAGCTCGGCCAGGTCACCGCCGTAGTACATGATCTCGGCCGCGCCCGTGCGCTGCCCGGCGGGGACGGGCAGGTCCACCCAGAGCCCGGCGTACATGAGCTGCGACAGCCCGGCGTGCGCCGCGATCGCCACGCCCAGCACCACCAGCCGCGCCGGCACCGGGGGGCGGCGCGGCGCCGGGTCCGGGCCGGCGATCGCCCAGGCGAACAGGCACCCCGACAGCAGGAAGTGCGCGTGCGTCAGCTCGTGCAGCCACGGCACGGCGGTGACCGCGCGGTAGAGCGGCGTGCCGTAGAGGACGACCATCCCGCCGGTGCTCAGCACGAGCGCGGTGACCGGATGGGCGATCAGGTGCGCCGGACGGGTACGCAGCAGGCCGCCGAGGCGGCGCGCGTACGGGCGCGGCAGCGTGCGCAGCAGCAGGGTCACCGGGGCGGCGAGGACCAGCCCCGTCGGCGCGAGCATGCCGACCAGCAAGTGCTGCGCCATGTGCCCGCGGAAGTCGGTCATGGCCGCCGCGGCCACCGGCCCGGTCAGGGCGAGCGCGGCCAGCGCGGTCCCGGCCGCGAACGAGGCCGTCCGCCACCGGCTCCAGCCCGGCGTGCGCGCCGCCGCCACCAGGTAGCACGCGGCGGCGGCCACCAGGACGACCAGCAGCACCGGGACGGCGGAGGCGGCGTGGTGGTGGTGCGTCACCGGCGCGGCTCGCACAGGTCGAGCACCTGCCCGCCGCGCTGCAACGCCCAGCCGCCCGCCACGAGCAGCGCGCCGAGCAGCAGGAAGGCGAGGTCCCACCAGAGCTGGTACGGCCCGGTCCGCACGTGGTGGATGCCCAGCAGGTGATGGTCGATGACGCCCTCGACCAGGTTGAACACCCCCCATCCCGCGAGGATCCAGCCCCACAGCGCCCGCGAGCGCCACACCCGCCCGCGCGAGGCGGTGACGCGGGAGTAGAGCAGCCCGAGGCCGGTCAGCACCGCGAGCCAGGTGACGGCGTGGAAGAGCCCGTCCCAGAGCGTGTTCATCTGCAGCCCGGGCACGGTGGTCACCGGGTAGGGGCGCACGCCGATGTTGTCGGTGCCGGTGCTGCTCAGCATGTGGTGCCACTGCAGGATCTGGTGCAGCAGGATCCCGTCCACGAACCCGCCCAGCCCGATCCCGAGGACCACTCCGGGCAGCGCGATCCCCTGCCGCCCACGGGCACGCGCGGCTTCCGTCTTCTCGGTCATGGGCCCCGCCTACCCGGGGGACCGCGGCTCACGCGGGTCCCCGGGCGGGCGCCATGAGCCCGGCCCCCCTGACGGCGCGGACGAGGGACGGCGGATGAGGGACGGTGGGTGAGGGACGGTGGCCGGGGAGGGCGCCCCGGCGTAGGGTCGGGGCATGATCGATGATCAGGCGCCGCCGCTGGCCGGGCTGCGGGTCGTCGAGCTGTCGAGCTTCGTCGCCGCCCCGCTCGGCGGGATGACGCTGGCCCAGCTCGGCGCGGACGTCGTCCGGGTGGACCCGATCGGCGGCGGCCCGGACGCCGGGCGCTGGCCGCTCGCCCCCTCGGGCCGCAGCCTCTACTGGACCGGGCTCAACAAGGGCAAGCGCTCGCTCACCGTGGACCTGCGCTCGGCCCGGGGCCGCGAGCTGGTCGCCCGGCTGGCCGCCGCGGCGGGCACGCTGGTCACCAACGCGCCGCCGCGGCCCGGCCTGGCGTACGAGGAGCTGCTGGCCCGGCGGCCCGACCTGGTGTACGCGCGGCTCCTCGGCCACCGCGACGGGCGTAGCGCGGTCGACTACACGGTCAACGCCGAGGTGGGCTTCCCGTACGTGACCGGCCCCGGGGAGCACGCGGGCCCGGTCAACCACGCGCTGCCGGTGTGGGACGTGGCGTGCGGCCTCTACCTGGCCGTCGGCCTGCTGGCGGCCGACCGGCAGCGGGCCGCGACCGGCCGGGGCCGCCGCGTCGAGGTGGCCCTGCACGACGTGGCCCTGGCCACCGCCGGCAACCTCGGCTACCTGGCGCAGGCCCAGTTCGGCGAGTCCCGCCCGCGCATCGGCAACGACCTGTACGGCGACTTCGGCCGCGACTTCGCCACCGCCGACGGGCGGCGCATGATGATCGTCGTGCTCACCGAGCGGCACTGGCGCGACCTGGTGTCGGCGACCGGGCTGACCCGGGTGACGGCGGCGCTGGAGCAGGCGCTGCCGGCCGACTTCCGCCGCGACCGCGACCGCTACGCGCACCGGGAGGCGCTGGCCGGGCTGCTCGCGCCCTGGTTCGCCGCGCGGACGGCGGCCGAGGTGGAGAAGGCGCTGGCGGGCACGTCGGTGCTGCGCTCGCGCTACCGGACGTTCGCCGAGGCCGCCGCCGACCTGGGGCGGCATCCGCTCATGGCGGAGCTGACGCAGCCGGGCGTCGGCCCGCACCTCGCCCCCGGGTCGCCGCTGGTGCTGGACGGCCGCCCGTTCCCGCCCGCGCCCGCCCCGGAGCTGGGCGGGGACGCCGAGGCGGTGCTGGGCGAGCTGCTGGAGCTCCCGGCGGCGGAGGTGGCCGCGCTGCGCGCGGACGGCGTGGTCGGCTGAGCCCGTCCCGTCACTCCGCCGAGCGGGCGGCGGCCTCGGTGGTCCGCTTGAGGTGCGCGTTGCGGGCCAGGATGAGCCGGGTCATGTAGCGGCGCAGCACCAGGGCCTCCACCGCGGCGCCGAGCGGCCCGGCGGGCGCGGCGAACTCCACCACGTCCCGCATGATCGTGCTCTGGCCGTCGGGCGCCAGGACGAAGTGGTGGGCGTGCCGCCAGTGCCGGAACGGGCCCGCGACCTGCTCGTCCACGAAGTACCCCGGCCGTTCGCAGACGCTGATCACCGAGGTCAGCCGCCACGGCAGGCCGAAGTGCCGGGCCTGCCAGGTGACCTGGTCGTCGGCGCCGAGCCGGCCGGAGGTGACCCCGGCGACCGCCCGCTCGCGGGAGGCGGCCATCGAGGTGGTGTGGGCCTCGACCGACAGCGAGGTGTCGAAGACGAGGCCGGGCGGGGCGTGGACGAGGGTCACGACTTCAAAGGACGTGGGCACGTCCCAGATGTTACGTTTCGCCGCCTCGCCGGGGACCGGCTGCTACGCTCTCGTACGAACCGATCGGTACTATCTCGGGGAGTTCCATGACGGACCCGCTCATCACCGACCCTCCCGGCGGGCCGGGCCCGCGCGCGGCCACCGTCCCGCTGACGTTCGACAGCGCCGGGACGCGGCTGCTGGGCATCCTGCACGTCCCCGCCGGCCCCGGGCCGCACCCCGTGCTGATCCTGCTGCACGGCTTCCCCGGCAACGAGCGCAACTTCGACCTCGCGCACGCCGCGAGCCGCGCCGGGTACGCCACCCTGGTCTTCCACTACCGGGGCTCGTGGGGCATGGGCGGGTCGTGGTCCTGGGCGCACCTGATGGAGGACGCCGCGGCGGCCGTGGCGGCCGTGCGCGACCCGGCGACCGCCGCCGCCCACGGCCTGGACCCCGGCCGGCTCGACCCCGGCCGGCTGGCGCTGATCGGGCACAGCGCGGGCGGGTTCACCGCGCTCATGACCGCGGCGGCGCTGCCGGAGGTGGCGGCGGCCGGCTCGCTGGCCGGGTTCGACTTCGGCGCCGCGGCCGCCGCCTGCCGCGCCGACCCCGCCGCGGCCACCGCCTACGAGCAGGCGTGGCGCGAGGAGCTGCTGCCCCTGTCGGGCACCAGTGCCGCCGCGCTGGTCGCCGAGATGCTGGAGGCGGGCGAGGCGTGGCGGCTGAGCGGGCTGGCCGGGCCCCTGGCCGGGCGGCCGGTGCTGCTGGTCGGCGCCGGCCGGGACACGGTCGCCCCGCCGGACGTGCACCACCGGCCGCTGGTCGAGGCGTACGGGCGCTCGTCCCTGCTCGACCACCACCTCCTCGACACCGACCACGCGCTGGCCGACCACCGGGTGGCGCTGGCCCGCACCGTGATCGGCTTCCTCGACCGGCGGCTCAGGTGACCTCGTCGTACGGGTGATTTCCGCGAAAGAGCAGGTCAGCGTGACCGTCGGAGCAGGAAGGGCGGAGCGCCCGCTGGGTTCAACGACATGTGCGCGGGTAGTGGCGTGGCGTTGACCGAGGACCCGGAGGAGGGCCTAGCGATGCGTCCCATCGCCTCTGCCGTGATCGCTGTGGCCTTGGCGGCGCTCGCCGCCGGCTGCGCGAAGACGACCATCGACACCGCGCAGAACCAGCCGCAGAACGAGGGCGGCAACGGTGACGCGAGCGAGACGCTGCACGTCCGCAACGCCTTCCTGCTGGGCAGCGCCGATCCGGCCTCGCCCGCGCCGCAGGACGCCCTGTACGTGGTGCTGATCAACAACGGCCACCAGCCGGCCCGGCTCCAGAGCGTCACCGTCGAGGGGGGCGGGCAGGTGCAGATCCCCCTGCCGATGGAGGTGCCGCCGAACCGGGCCGTCGGCGTCGGGGAGAAGCCCATCGGCACGGTGAGCGGCGTGCGCGGCGGGGTGGTGCCGATGACGTTCACCTTCGCCGGGGCTCCGCCGGTGCGGGTGATGGCGCCGGTCAAGCCGAAGACCGGCTACTGGGCGACCCTTCCGGCGGCGCCGTCCGGCTCGCCCACGCCCACGACGAAGCCGAGCTCCACGCCCACGACCGCGTCCTCGCCGGCGCCCGTGCAGTCACCCTCGCCGAACTCGTGACACCCCGGGCCGCCTTCGCCCGGCGCTGACTCGCTTCGCCCGGCGCTGACTTCACGCGGCGCTGACTTCGCGCGGCGCGGGCCCGTTCGGCCGGGGCGGCGGGGCCGGGCCGGTAGAGTGCGGAGTCATGCCATCACGCGGCGTGTCCGCCCCCGAAGTCCGCCGGCGGCTCTTCGACGCGGCCGAACGGGTGTTGCTGCGGGAGGGGCCGGCCGGGCTGAGCGGGCGCGCCATCACCCGGGAGGCGGGGGTGGCCACCGGGCTGCTCCACAACCACTTCCCCGACCTGGACGGCTTCCTGGCCGCGCTCATCGTGGACCGCGCGGGCACGGCGAGCGGGCGGCTGCGCGACCTGCCGGTACGCGCCGGTTCCGGCACGGTGACCGGCAACCTGACGGCGGCCGCCGACGCGCTGCTGGCCGGCAACCTGACGGCGCTGGCGGGGCTGGCCCTGGCCCGGCCGGCGGTGGTGCCGCGGCTGGGGAAGGCGCTCGGCGCGGGCACGCTGGAGCCGGACGCGGGCGAGCGCCTGTTCACCGCCTACCTGGAGGCCGAGCAGCGCCTCGGCCGCCTCCCGGCCGGCACCGACCCGGCCTCGCTGGCGCTGGCCCTGGTGGGCGCGGCACACCAGCTCGTCCTCACCCGCGGCCCCCGGTCCCCGGGCCTCCACGACCGTATGCACCGCCTCGTCCGCGCCCTCCTCCCCTGCCCCTCCTCCGCTCCCTCTCCCGGCACCTTCCCGGCCGGACAGTGATCGCATCTATACAGTTAACCAAGCGCTTGCTACGCTCCGGCCATGGTGTCCACGGTGATCTGGGGGACCGGCAACGTCGGCCGCGCCGCCATCCGCGCCGTCGAGGCGCACCCCGCCCTGGAGCTGGCCGCCGTCCTGACGCACGACCCCGCCAAGGCCGGCCGCGACGCCGGCGTCCTGGCCGGCCTCGGCCGCGGGCTCGGCGTGCCGGCCAGCGCCGACGTGGCCGCCGTCCTCGCCGCCGCCCCCCGGGCGGTCGTCTACGCCGCCTCCGGCGACGTCCGCCCCGACGACGCCCTCGCCGACGTGCTGCGCGCGATCCGGGCCGGCGCCGTGGTCGTCACCCCCTCCCTCTACGCCCTGTACGACCCGCGCGGCGCCCCGCCCGAGCTGCGCGCCCGGGTGCTGGCCGCGATCGCCGAGGGCGGCGGCTCGCTGTTCGTGTCGGGGGTGGACCCCGGGTGGGGCAACGACGTCCTGCCCCTGCTGATCAGCGGTCTCGGCACCACCGTGGACGCGGTCCGCTGCCAGGAGATCTTCGACTACACCGCCTACGACCAGCCCGACTCGGTCCGCTACCTGGTCGGCATGGGGCAGCCGATGGAGTACGAGCCGCCGATGATCGCCCCCACGGTCCCGTCGATGGTGTGGGGCGGCCAGGTGCGCCTGATGGCCCGCGCCCTCGGCGTCGAGCTGGACGAGGTCCGCGAGAGCGTGTGGCGCCGCCCCCTCGACGCGGCGGTGAGCACGCCGGCGATGGGCGTGTTCGAGGCGGGCACGCAGGGCGCGGTGCGGTTCGAGGTGCAGGGCGTGGTGGAGGGCGAGCCGCGCATCGTGGTCGAGCACGTCACCCGCATCCACCCCTCCTGCGCCCCCGACTGGCCCTCGCCCCCGGACGGCGGCGACGGCGCGCACCGAGTGATCATCGAGGGCAGCCCGCGCATCGAGGTCACGGTCGAGGCCACCGACGAGGGCGGCAACCGCGCGGCGGGCGGCAACGCCACCGCCGCCGGCCGCCTGGTCAACGCCATCGACTGGCTGGCGGAGGCGCCGCCCGGCCTGTACGACGCGCTCGACGTGCCGCTGCGCCCGGCGACGGGCCGACTCGGAAGGAAGCACCCGTGATCGTCGACGTTCCGGAGGGCAAGGACCCGATCGCGTACGTGTGGGGGGAGATGGTCCCCGGCATCGGCCCCGCCGCCGCCGGCTTCTCGCTGGCGGTGTACGAGCACACCACGCTGGGCCTGCGCGAGTTCGAGGCGGCCCGGCTGCGGATCGCCCAGCTCAACGGCTGCGCGTTCTGCCTCGACTGGCGCACCGAGCGGGACGGCGAGAAGGTCGAGGACGGCTTCCTGGAGACGCTGGCCGAGTGGCGCACCACAGACGCCCTCGACGAGCGCACCCGCCTGGCCGCCGAGTACGCCGAGCGCTACGCCCTCGACCACCACGGCCTGGACGAGGCGTTCTGGGCCCGGATGACCGCGTCCTACAGCCAGGCCGAGATCGTCGAGCTGAGCATGTGCATCGGCTCCTGGTGGGCCTTCGGCCGGCTCAACCGGGTGCTGGGCCTGGACACCGCGTGCGTGCTGCCCGGCGCCGGCCGGTCCCCCGCCGGCGCGCGCCCGCCCGAGCGTCGCCGAGAGAAGTGAGGCAACCACCATGAGCGACACCACCTCCTTACGCTCCGCCGCGGGCCGGCCGCCCCTGTCGCGCCGCGGGTTCATCGCCGGCGCGGGCGCCGCGGTCGTCCTGGGCGGGACGGCCCCGGCGCGGGCGGCCGCGGCGGCACCCGCCGCGGGGCCGATCGCGGACGGCGCGCACGTCCCGGTGCTGGTCATCGGCACCGGCTACGGCGGCTCGGTCGCCGCGCTGCGCCTGGCCCAGGCGGGCGTGGACGTGCACATGGTGGAGATGGGCATGGCCTGGGACACACCGGGCCCGGACGGCAAGATCTTCTGCAACACCCGGGAGCCGGACTACCGCTCGTACTGGCTGCGCACCCGCACCAAGGCCCCGCTCAACTACTTCCTCGGCTTCCCCATCGATCGCGACATCCCGCGCCACACGGGCGTCCTGGACGCCGAGGAGTTCGCCGGCATCACGGTCTACCAGGGCCGGGGCGTCGGCGGCGGCTCGCTGGTGAACGGCGGCATGGCGGTCACCCCCAGGCGGGAGAACTTCGCCTCCGTGCTGCCCACGGTGAACGCCGCCGAGATGTACGACGTCTACTACCCGCGCGCCAACGCCGGCCTCGGGGTGGGCACCATCGACCCGGCCTGGTTCGAGGCGACCGCCTACTACCAGTACGCCAGGGTCGGGCGGAAGCACGCCCAGCGCTCCGGCTTCCCGTTCGTCTTCGTCCCCGACGTCTACGACTGGGACTACATGAAGCAGGAGGAGGCCGGCACCGTCCCCCAGTCGGCGCTGGCCGCCGAGATCCTCTACGGCAACAACCACGGCAAGAAGTCGTTGCAGAAGACCTACCTCGCGCAGGCGAGGGCGACCGGCAGGGTGGCGATCTCGCCGCTGCACCGCGTCACCTCGGTCGCCCCCGCGGGCACCGGCCGGTACGCGGTGGTGATCGAGCAGCTCGGCACGACCGGCGAGGTGACGGCGACCAAGACGGTGACCGCCGAGCGGGTCTTCTTCGCCGCCGGCAGCGTCGGCACCAGCAAGCTGCTGGTCAAGCTCAAGGCCACCGGCGCGCTGCCGGACCTGAACGGCGAGGTCGGCAAGGGCTGGGGCGACAACGGCAACGTCATGTGCGGCCGCGCCAACCACCTGTGGGACCCGACCGGCGCCAAGCAGTCGGCCATCCCGTGCGCCGGCATCGACAACTGGGCCGCCGGGGGCGCGTTCGCCGAGGTCGCGCCGCTGCCCACCGGGATCGAGACGTTCGCCTCCTTCTACCTGTCGATCACCCGCAACCCCAACCGCGCCCAGTTCTCCTGGAACGCGGCGGCCGGGCGGGTGGAGCTGAGCTGGCAGACGGCGTGGAAGCAGCCGTCCATCGACATGGCGAAGACGATCTTCGACAAGATCAACTCCAAGGAGGGGACGATCTACCGTACCGACCTGTTCGGCGTCTACAAGATCTGGGGCGACCACCTGACCTACCACCCGCTCGGCGGCGCGGTCCTCGGCAAGGCCACCGACAACTACGGCCGCCTGTCCGGCTACAGCGGCCTGTACGTCATCGACGGCGCGCTGATCCCGGGCAACACGACCGTGAACCCGTTCGTCACCATCACCGCGCTGGCCGAGCGCAACATCGAGCGCGTCATCGCCACCGACCTGTGAGCCGCGTCCGGACGGCCGTCCGTACAACGACCGTCCGGGAACGCCTCCCTCCCGCGCCCCGCCCGCCCGCCCCCGGGACGGGCGGGTCCGCGCCCGGCACCGGCCGCCGCTCTGCGGACACCACCTCCGCCGCGACGGTCTAGAGTCGGAGCGGCGGGATCCGAGCAGGGAGGCGTTCCATGGCACGTGCTGACACCGGCCCCGATTTCATCGAGGCGCTGGCCCGCGGCCTCGACGTCATCAAGGCGTTCCGGCCGGGCCGGCCGGTCATGTCCCTGACCGAGGTGGCCACCGCCACCGGGCTGGCCCGGCCCACGGCCCGCCGCATCCTGCTCACGCTCCAGGAGCTGGGCTACGCCAGGAGCGAGCGGGGCGGCTACGCGCTCACCCCCCGCGTGCTGGAGCTGGGGGTCTCGTACGTACGCTCGACGGGCCTGTGGGAGGTGGCCCGCCCGCACATGGAGCGGCTGGTGGCGCAGACCCGCGAGTCGTGCTCGATCGCCCAGCTCGACGGGTCCGACATCGTGTACGTCGCCCGCGTCGCCGTCCCCAAGATCGTCACCCTGTCGGTGCAGATCGGCACCCGCTTCCCGGCCCTGCAGACCTCCCTGGGCAAGGTGCTGCTGGCCGCGCTGCCGCCCGACCAGGTCGACCGGGTGCTGGCCGAGCCGAGCCGGTCGGGGGTCGAGCCGCGCCGGCGGCCGGACGTGCCCGAGCGCGACGCCGCGCTGCGCGAGGTCCGGGCCAGGGGGTGGGCGATCACCGACGAGGAGCTGGCCCTCGGCATCCGCAGCGTCGCCGCGCCGCTGCGCGACGGCCTCGGCCGGGTGATCGCCGCGATCAACGTCAACGCGCACGCCGCCGAGACCACGGTGGAGCGGCTGGCCGACGAGCACCTGCCGCTGCTGCTGCGCACGGCGAGCGCGATCAGCGCCGACTGGGCCGCGTACGAGACCGTCCCGCACGTCACGGTCACCTCGTGACGGCGCCGGCCGAGCTGTCGCGGGCGGTCGCCCGCTACCTCGCCGTGGCCGACCGGCTGGTCCCGGGGCTGGTCACCGGCTGCTACGTCACCGGCTCGGCGGCGCTGGGCGCCTGGCGGCCGGACGTGAGCGACATCGACGTGGTGATCGTGGTGGGCGGCCCGCCCGGGGAGCGCGAGCTGCGCCGGCTGTCGCTGCTGCACAAGCTCGCCAACCTGCCCGCCGCCGGGCACGCCCTCGCCCGCCGCCGCCCGCACCTGCCGGGCACGGTCAACGCCGTCTTCGTCGCGGCGGCCGACCTGGGCCGGCCGGTCACCCGGATCCGGCCGGTCGCCTCGCACAGCGGGCCGGCGTTCCGGCGGGGGCGGGCGTTCGACGTCAACCCGGTGGCGTGGAAGGTGCTGCGCGAACGCGGCCTTCCCGTACGCGGCCCGTCCCCGGCCGGGCTGGGCCTCGACCCGGAGCCGGGCCTGCTGCGGGCGTGGACCCTCGACCAGCTCCGCGGCCACTGGGCCCGCCACGCCGAGCGGGCGCGCTCGGCCCGGCCGCCCCGCAAGCGGCTGCAGTCGCCCTACCGGGTGGCGCTGGCCGCCGTGCTGTCACCGCCCCGGCTGCACCGTACGGTGGCGACCGGCGAGGTGGTCACGAAGGAGGCGGCGGTCGCGTACGCGCTGGACGTCTTCGACGCGCGCTGGCACCCCCTGCTCCGCCTCGCCCTGTCCCACCGGCTCGGCGTCCCCGCCCCTTCGCCCGTGGACCCGCGCCGGGTGCCGCGCCTGGCGGGCGAGTTCATCGGCGAGGTGGTCGCCGACGCCGAGCGCCTCCCCGCGTAGGCGAGGGGACGGTCAGGTGGCGATGTCCGGATAGGGCAGGCTGAAGTGCGACAACCGCTGGGCGTACTCGCGCTGGAACCCCAGCGGCTCGGCGTAGTCCCGCTCGAACATCGCGATGAACAACGTCAGCGTCAGGAAGGGATGCGCCCCCAGCTCGAACAGCTTCGGGTGGTCGTGCGTGGCCAGCGCCTCCCGCTCGGCGTCGTCGAAGCGCGGCCAGGTGGAGCGCTCGGCGGTGTGGCAGCCGAGCAGGCGGCCGGCGTACTCGGCCTCCCACCACTCGACGGTGGCCCGCGGCTCCTCCCGGTAGCGTTCGACCAGCTCGGGGTCGCGGTCCACGGTGAACAGGAACTTGTCCAGCAGGTACTTGCTCATGCGCGGCCGCCTCCGTCCGGGTACCAGGTGAAGTACGCCTCCATCGTGTGGAACAGGTCGTACGAATCGGTGTAGTCGGCTTTGCGGTCCTCGCCCGCGACGCCCATCATCAGCATGAAGTCCATGAAGCCGTGGGTGGCGTTGCCGGGGCGCCACAGGCTGTCCAGGGTGACCTCCGCCAGGCAGCCCTCCAGGTCGCCGGTGGAGATCCACTCGACGGCCCTGCGGTCGAACTCGGGGTCGGGGCCGTGCGGCCCGAACTGGCGCGGCCCGCCGAGCTCCAGCGACAGGTGCCCGGTGCCGATGACGGCCACCCGCCGCCCGTCCGGCCACGACTCGACCAGCTCGCGGATGGCCCGCCCGAGTTGCACGAACCGCTCCGGGCGCGGCAGCGGCGGGGCGAAGATGTTGGTGTAGACGGGCACGATCGGCAGGTCGTTCTGCGGGCGCAGGGTGAGGATCGGGCAGGTGATCGAGTGGTCGATCCGCAGCTCGTTGGAGAAGGCCAGGTCGAAGCCCAGGTCGAGGCCGCCGCGCAGAAGGTGGGCGGACAGGTCCTCGGCGCCGCTGAACACCATCCGGGGCAGGCCGAACTCGCGTTCCTCGTTGTACCAGTTCGCGTCGTAGAAGGGCGCCTTGCCGACGAGGAACTGCGGCATGTTGTCCAGCCAGAGCTGGTGGAAGTGGTCGGCGCCCACCATGACGAGGACGTCGGGGTCCGCCCTGGTCAGGGTCTCGCGGAAGGCGGTGACCTTGCGCACCCACTCGTCGGCGAACGGCGGCCGGTCCGCGCCGGTCGCCGTGGCGGCCCGGTAGTAGAAGGGATGGTGGGTGGACGCGATGACCGCGACGAGCTCAGCCATGCGGGCCTCCGTCGGCGAGCGGCTCCGGGGGGACGGACCGGTTGTTGAGGTCCACGGACAGGAAGATGTCGTTCGCCACCGGGCGGCGCAGCTCCTCGGCGAGCTGGCCGATGAGCCCGGCGGTCCTGGCCAGCAGCGCGAAGGCACGCAGCAGCTCCAGCGGCAGGCCGAGGTCGGCGAGCGCGGCCCCGCACGCCCCGGCGCCGTTGAGCGGCAGCGCCCGGCCGAGCACCCGCGGGTGGACCCGGCCGACGGCGGCCAGCAGCGCCAGGTGCGGCCCGGACAGGCCCTCCTCGGCGGCGATCTCGAACAGCCGGGCAGTACGCGGGTCGCCGTCCTTGTGGACGTGGTGGCCCAGGCCGGGGATCAGCTCGCGCCGCTCGCGGCGGGCCCGGACGGCCTCCAGGGCGAGGGCGTCCCAGCCGGCGTCGTCGGCCGGCAGCGGCTCGCCGTGGGCGCGCAGCACGTCGTGGAGGAAGCGGCCGCAGTCCTCGGTGACGCCGAGGAAACGCGAGCCGCCGCCGAGCAGCCCGGCCGCCAGCGCCCCCTGCACGGAGTCCGGCGCCGACAGGTACGTCAGCCGCGTCACGATCGCGGTCGGCGTGAACCCGTGGTCGGCCAGCGCGGCGAGCACCGCCTCGAACACCCGCACCTCGCCCGCCGCGGGCCGGCGCTGGGTCGCCAGCCAGAACGCCAGCTCGCCGAAGCCCACCCGCCCCATCACGTCCTGGGCCAGGTCCTGCCCGAGCAGCGTGATCGTCGCCGGCGACGACGCCCCGAGCGCCGTCGGGTAGTCGCGCCCGCTCACTCCGGCTCCCCTCCCAGCGGGCGGGCGAGCCAGGCGCGCAGCTCCGCGCCGTGCTCGTCCAGCTCGGGCGGCGGCAGCGGGTAGCGGACCGGCGTCTCGGAGAAGCGGACGGGATGGCGGGTGGTCGGCATCGCCCGCTCCCCCTCCCCCGCCTCGACCACCGGGTCCAGCCCGAACCGCTCGGCCATGGCGAAGCCGCCGTCGATCGTCTGGATCGGCCCGCTCGGCACCCCCGCCTCGACCAGCAGCTCGAACCACTCGACCGCGCCCTTGGCGGCCAGCCGCTCGACCAGGAGGGGGCGCAGCTCGTCGCGGCGGGCGGTGCGGTCGGCGTTGCGGGCGTAGCGCGGGTCGGCGGCGACCTCGGGGATGCCGAGCACCTCGCACAGCTTGCGGAACTGGCCGTCGTTGGCGGCGGCGACGATGAGGTCGTCGTCGGCGGTGGGCAGCGGCTCGTACGGGAACACGCTCGGGTGCGCGTTGCCCATCCGGTACGGCACCACCCCGCCCGCCACGTACGCGGAGCTGTGGTTGACCAGCCCGGTGAGCGCCGACGACAACAGGTTGACCTCGACGTGCTGCCCCCGCCCTGTCCGGTCGCGGTGGCGCAGCGCGGCGAGGATGCCGATCACCGCGTGGTTGCCGGCCATGACGTCGAACACCGAGATCCCGGCCCGGTACGGCGGCCCGTCCGGATCGCCGGTGAGGCTCATCAGCCCGGAGACGGCCTGCACCATAAGATCGTAGCCGGGCACCCGGGCGCCGGGGCCGGAGCCGAAGCCGCTGATGGAGGCGTAGACGACGCCGGGGTTGGCGGCGCGGACGGCGGCGTGGTCGAGGCCGTACCTGGCCAGGCCGCCCGGCCGGAAGTTCTCGATCATGACGTCGGCGCGCCGGGCCAGCTCCCTGGCCGCCGCCGCGTCGCCGGGGTCGCGCAGGTCGAGCACGATCGAGTGCTTGCCCCGGTTGACGCCCAGGTAGTACGTGGAGGTCCCGCCCCGCGCCGGCGGCGTCCAGCCGCGGGTGTCGTCGCCCGCGGGGCTCTCCACCTTCACCACGTCGGCGCCCAGGTCCGCCAGCACCATCGTGGCGTAGGGCCCGGCCAGGACCCGGGAGAAGTCGGCCACGAGCACACCCACCAGCGGCCCGGCCCCGTCGTCCGCCATCCCGCCTCCTACCGTTTTACGGACAATTGTCCGTAACCGGGATGGTGGCACACCCTCCTCCGCCTGAGGAGGCCCTTGACAGCAGGCGGCCCGCTCTTGGAATTACGGCGGACAGAGTGACCGTATAGCGGACAACCGTTCGGAATGCCGAGGAGTCCAGGGTGAGCGGGCGGATCGAGTACGAGCTGGTGGGCGTCGATCCCGCGGCCGCTCACGTCCCCGCGATCACGCGGCGTCCTGGGGCGGCCCGGTCGAGCGGCGGACGACCAGGCTCGGCGTGACCGAGAAGCGCACCGAGGACGCGCGGCCCCCCGCGACGCGCTCCAGCAGCAGCCGGGCGGCCGTCCTGCCCATGAGGGTGCCGTCCTGGTCGACGGTGGTCAGCGCCAGGTGCGCGAGCCCGGCCGCGCGGGTGTTGTCGTAGCCGGCCAGGGAGACGTCGGCGGGCACGGACAGGCCCGCCTCGTGCAGCGCGGCCAGCGCGCCGAAGGCCGCCAGGTCGGCGCCGGCGAAGATGGCCGTGGGGCGCGGGTCGCGGGCCAGCAGCTCGTGGGCGCCGCGCCGGCCGCCCTCCTCGGTGTAGGCGGTGGCGGCGACGGCGATCTCGTCGGCCAGGCCGTGCTCGGCCATGACCCGCCGGTAGGTGCGCTCCCTGATGGCGTGCAGCATCGTCGCGGGACGGCCGTGGCCGAGGTCCTGCTGGCCCAGGTGCGCGACGCGGCGGTGGCCGAGCGCGATCAGGTGCCCGACGGCCAGCTCGGCTCCCGCCTCGTCGTCGCCGTGGACGGAGTCGTAGAGGGCCGAGCGCTCGTGCGGGCCGAGCACGACGGTGGGGGTGCCCGCGGCCACCTCCTCCAGGCGGGCCTTGGAGCTGAGCGGGACGACCATGAGGATGCCGTCCACCTGCCGGTCCACCAGGGCGTCGATGGCGCGGCGCTCGGAGGTGTCGTCCCGGCCGCCCTGGACGATGATGGCCTGGTAGTCGGTGCCGCCGAGCTGCTCCATGAGCCCGTCCAGGATCTCGGCGAAGAACGGGTTGTTGATGTGCGGCAGGAGCACGCCGATGGTGAACGTGCGCCCGCGCATGGCGCGTGCCGCGTGGTGCGGGCGGTAGCCGAGCTCGTCGATGGCGGCCCGCACGCGCTCGCGCATGGCGGTGCTGACGCCGTAGGCGTTGCGCAGCACCTTCGACACCGCCGTGGTGGAGACCTGGGCGTGGCTCGCCACGTCGGCGATCGTCACGCGCCGCCCGCGACCGGCCCCGCCCATGCGCCCGACCTCCCCTTCCAGGTGTGGGTAACGTTACCCATTTTTTCTCTCATCAGTGCACGCAGTTCGGCACTTCGCAGCATCACGATTGGGGATCGTTCCCCAAATTCGCTATTGACGTGTCCGGCGTGCGACGCCTACGTTAACTCGCATCGGGGACGCTTAAAACGTTTCAACGAACCCGGAGGGGCGTTGTGAAGACCTCTCACCGCGCGGCGGGAGCGGCACTGGCCGTTCTCACGATCGCGGCTCTGACCTCCTGCGGCTCGGGCTCGGGCTCGGGCACGGCGTCGTCCGGCGGCGGCGCGGTCACCCTGAAGTTCCTCGTCGACAACAGCCAGGCCACCCTGGACACCGCCAAGGCCCTCGCGGACGCCTTCACGAAGGCGAACCCCACCATCAAGGTCGAGACCGAGACCCGGCCGGGAGGCAGCGAAGGCGACAACATCATCAAGACCCGGCTGTCCACGGGCGACATGTCGGATGTGTTCTGGTACAACTCCGGCTCGCTGCTCCAGGCGCTCAACCCCGCCCAGACCCTGGTCGACCTGACCGGCGACCCGGTGCTGGCCAACGTGCAGAAGGACTTCCTGCCCGTGGTCAGCCAGAACGGCAAGGCGTACGGCGTGCCCGCCGGCACCGCGATGGGCGGCGGCATCCTCTACAACCGCAAGGTGTACGAGCGGCTGAAGCTGGAGGTGCCCAAGACCTGGACCGAGTTCATGGCCAACAACGACAAGATCAAGGCGGCCGGGATCGCGCCGGTGATCGGCACGTTCAAGGACACCTGGACCTCGCAGCTCTTCGTGCTCGGCGACTACTACAACGTGCAGGCCGCGGTGCCGGGCTTCGCGCGGGACTACACGGCCAACAAGGCCAAGTTCGCCACCACCCCGGCCGCGCTGGCGGGCTTCCAGCACCTGGCCGACGTGCACGCCAAGGGCTACCTGCAGGAGGGCTTCGGCTCGGCCACCAACGACCAGGGCATGAAGATGCTGGTCGAGGGCAAGGGCGCGCACTACCCGATGCTCAGCGCCCAGCTCCCGCCGCTGGTGGCCAGCATGCCGCAGGCCGCCACCGACGTCGGCTTCTTCGGCATCCCCGGCACCGACGCGGCCAGGAGCGGCGCGACCATCTGGGAGCCGCCCGGCATCTACATCCCCAAGACCACCGAGAACCTGGACGCGGCAAAGAAGTTCCTGGCCTTCGTCGCCTCGCCGGCGGGCGCCGAGGCGACCAACAAGGCCGTGCAGCCCGCCGGGCCGTACCGGATCGCCGGGGCCGAGCTGCCGGAGGACGCCATCCAGGTGGCCAAGGACCTCCAGGTCTACGTGGACGAGGGCCGCACCGCGCCCGCGCTGGAGTTCGTCTCCCCGGTCAAGGGCCCGTCGCTGGAGCAGATCACCGTCGCCGTCGGCTCCGGGCTGACCCCGCCCGCCGAGGGCGCCGCCCAGTACGACAAGGACGTGGAGAAGCAGGCCAAGCAGCTGGGGCTGGCCGGGTGGTGACCGAGCAGGCCGCCGGGCCCCGCGCGGGGTCCGGCCCGGCACGCGGGCCGGCCCGCTCCCGCCCGCCGGCCAGGCGCCGCTCAGCCTACCCCTACGCGCTGTACGCGCCGGCCGCCGTCGTCTTCCTGGTGATCTTCCTGGTGCCGACGGTGATGGCGTTCTACTTCGCGCTGACCCGCTGGACGCTGTTCGACAGCGAGTTCGTCGGGCTGGACAACTTCCGCGACTTCCTGGCCGAGCAGAACCTGCGCATCGGCTTCCAGAACACCATCGTCTACGCGGTCCTCACCAGCGGACTGAAGGTCGTGCTCGGGCTGCTGCTCGGCGTGCTGCTCACCTCGCGGCTGCGGCTGCGCGGCTTCCTGCGCTCGGTGGTGTTCTTCCCGACCCTGGTCTCCACGGTCGCCGTCGGCATCACCTTCAGCATGCTGCTCAAGCCGCAGACCGGCCTGGTCGACCAGGCCCTGGCCCTGGTCGGCGTGGACGGCCGCGACTGGCTCGGCGACGCCACCACCGCGCTGCTGTCGGTCGCGCTGGTCGACGTCTGGAAGGGCGTCGGCCTGGCCACCGTCATCTACATCGCCGGCATCATGTCCATCCCGCAGGAGTACCACCAGGCGGTCGCCGTGGACGGCGGCGGCGCCTGGCACCGCTTCCGGCACATCATCCTGCCGCTGAGCTGGCCGGCGACCTACTCGGTGATCATTCTGTCGTTCATCGGCGGGCTGCGCTCCTTCGACCTCATCTGGACGATGACCCGCGGCGGCCCCGGCTTCACCAGCGACACCATCGCCTCGATCATCTACAAGCAGTACCAGGCCGGCTTCTTCGGGCTGTCCACCGCCGGCAACGTCATCCTCTTCCTCGTCGTCACGGCCATCGCCGTGCCGCTCAACCACTACCTCGGCAAGAGGCAGGTCGCCGCATGAGGACACTTCGCAGGCTCGGCGCCGAGACGGTCGCGCTGGTGCTGGCCACCGTGATCTTCCTGGTGCCGTTCGCGCTCATGCTGCTGACCGCCGTCAAGGACCAGACGCAGGCCGTGGACCTCGACTTCGCCTGGCCGACGAGCTGGCCCGTCGTGCAGAACCTCATGGCGGTGGTCGAGGCCCGCGACTACGTGCTGCTGCGCGCCTACGTCAACTCCACGATCATCACCGTCGCCTCCGTCGCGCTGCTCGTGGTCTTCGCCGCGATGGCCGCGTTCGTGCTGCAACGCCGGCCCGGCCGGGCCGCCAGGCTGGCCGACTTCCTGGTGCTGTCGGGGCTGATCATCCCGCCCGCAGTGGTGCCGACGATCTGGCTGCTCCAGGCGCTCGGCCTGTTCAAGACGCTGCCCGGGCTGATCCTGGCCGAGGTGGCCTTCAACCTGTCCTTCGCGATGTTGTTGTTCCGGGCGTTCATCGCGGCCATCCCCCGCGAGCTGGACGAGGCCGCCCAGATCGACGGCTGCACCGGCCTGCGGCTGTTCTTCCGGGTGATCTTCCCGCTGCTGCGGCCGGTGACCATCACCGTCGTGCTGGTCAGCTCGGTCAACATCTTCAACGACTTCGTCAACCCGCTCTACCTGCTGCCCGGTGACGACAACGCCACCGTGCAGGTCACCCTCTACAACTTCCAGAGCCAGTACAACACCCAGTGGAACCTGCTGTTCATGGACATCGTCCTGATCACGATCCCGCCGCTGCTGCTGTTCGTCTTCTTCAACCGCAAGATCGTCGCCGGGATGACCGCCGGCGCCATCAAGGGATGACATGACCACTCTGCACGTCAACGCCCCCACCTTCGAGCACCACCGCGACCCCCTCGGCATCGGCGAGCCCGAGCCGCGCCTGTCCTGGACCGTCACCACCGGCATCCCGGGCTGGGTCCAGCGGGCGTACGAGATCGACCTCGGCGACGGCCTCACCACCGGCCGCGTCGAGTCCGCCGAGTCGGTGCTGGTGCCGTGGCCGGGCCCGGCGCTCGGCTCGCGGCAGCGGCGCGGCGCGCGGGTGCGCGTCCACGGCGCCGACGGCTCGGCCAGCGACTGGAGCCCCTGGTCGGCGGTCGAGACCGGGCTGCTGGAGCCCGCCGACTGGCGGGCCTCGGCCGCCGCGCCGCCGCTGGACCTGCTGGGCGCGCCCGACGGGCCCGCGCTGCTGCTGCGCCGCGACTTCACCACCCGCGCCCCGGTCGAGCACGCGCGGCTGTACGTCACCGCGCACGGCACGTACGAGATCGAGCTGAACGGCCGCGTGGTCGGCGACGATGTGCTCGCCCCCGGCTGGAGCAGCTACGGCCACCGGCTGCGCTACCGCACCCACGACGTCACCGCCCTGCTGCGCGAGGGCCCCAACACGGTCGGCGCGACCCTGGCCGACGGCTGGTACCGGGGCCGCGTCGGCTTCCAGGCCGGCAAGACCGACCTGTACGGCGACCGCACCGCCCTCATCGCCCAACTGGAGATCACCTACGCCGACGGCACCACCGACGTGGTCGTCACCGACGGGCAGTGGCGCTGCGCGAGCGGCCCGGTCACCGCCGCCGGCCTCTACGACGGCGAGAAGCACGACGCCCGCCTGGAGCCGCGCGGCTGGTCCGAGCCCGGCTTCGACGACTCGGCCTGGACGCCCGCCGACGCCCTCCCCCACGACCCGGCCCTGCTGGTCGCGCCGACCGGCCCGCCCGTGCGCCGCACCGAGATCCTGCGCCCGGCCGGCGTCCTGACCGGCCCGGCCGGTGAGACCATCCTCGACTTCGGCCAGAACATCGCCGGCCGGCTGCGCATCCGCGTCCAGGGCCCGGCCGGGCACACCGTCACCCTCCGGCACGCCGAGGTCCTGGAGAACGGCGCGCTGGCCCTGCGGCCCCTGCGCAACGCCGCCGCCCTCGACCAGTACACGCTGCGCGGCGACGCCGGACCCGAGACCTGGGAGCCGCGCTTCACCACGCACGGCTTCCGCTACGCCCAGATCGACGGCTGGCCCGGCGCCTTCGACCCGGCCGACGTCGTGGCCGTGGTCTGCCACACCGACATGCGGCCCACCGGCGACTTCGACTGCTCCGAGCCGCTGCTCAACCGGCTGCACGACAACGTGCGCTGGAGCATGCGCGGCAACTACGTGGACCTGCCCACCGACTGCCCGCAGCGCGACGAGCGGCTGGGCTGGACCGGTGACCTCCAGGTCTTCGCCCCGGCCGCCGCCTTCCTGTACGACTGCGCCGGGCCGCTGGCGTCCTGGCTCGCCGACCTCGCCGCCGAGCAGCGCGAGCTGGGCACGGTGCCGCCGTACGTGCCATGGGTGCCGCTGCTGTTCCCGCCCGTGGCGACGGCGGCCTGGGGGGACGCGGCGGTGCTCGTCCCGTGGCTGCTCCACCAGCGCACCGGCGACCTCGGGCTGCTGCGCGCCCAGTACCCGAGCATGACGGCCTGGGTGGACCAGGTGGCCGGGCTCGCCGGCGAGGACCACCTGTGGGACGAGGGCTTCCAGTTCGGCGACTGGCTCGACCCGGCCGCGCCCCCGGACGACCCCGGCCGGGCGCGTACCGACCACGCGCTGGTCGCGACCGCGTACCACGCCTGGTCGGCCCGCGTCGTGGCGGACACGGCCGCGCTGCTCGGCCACTCCGCCGACGCCGCCCGCTACGGGGAGCTGGCCGAGGCGGTGCGGGCGGCCTTCCGCCGCGAGTTCGTCACCCCGTCGGGGCGGCTGGCCTGCGACACCCAGACCGCCTACGCCCTGGCGCTGCACCTGGACCTGCTGGACGGGGACGGGCAGCGGGAGCGGGCCGGGCGGCGGCTGGCCGAGCTGGTCGCCGAGGACGGCCACCGCATCGGCACCGGGTTCGTGGGCACGCCGCTGATCTGCGACGCGCTGGCCTCGGCGGGCGCGTACGACACCGCGTACGCGCTGCTCACCCAGCGCGCCTGCCCGTCGTGGTTGTACCCGGTGACGATGGGGGCGACCACGATCTGGGAGCGCTGGGACAGCATGCTGCCCGACGGGTCGGTCAACCCGGGCGAGATGACGTCCTTCAACCACTACGCGCTGGGCGCCGTGGCCGACTTCCTGCACCGGACCGTCGCCGGGCTCGCGCCGGGCGCGCCCGGTTACCGGGAGCTGCTGGTCCGGCCGCGGCCGGGCGGCGGGCTGTCACGGGCGCGGGCCACGCTCGACACGCCGTACGGGCGGGCCGAGGCCGGCTGGTCCCGCTCGGGCGGGAGCCTGGAGCTGCGGGTGGTCGTCCCGCCGAACACGACGGCCACCGTCCACCTGCCGCCCGACCCGGCCGACGGGCCCGTGGCGGCCCCGGTCACGGTCGGCTCCGGGGAGCACGTCTTCACCTGCGCCTTCCGCGACCCCGCCGACGACCCGGCCCCGGCCCCGAGACGTTCCCGCCTGCCGTGACCGGGGCGGCTCTTACCCCAATCTCGCGCCGAACGCCAGCTCTCATCCAGTAATCATAGAAATCTCATACTGACCGCCTAGGGTGCGGCACGTGCTAGTGGAAGAGGTCGCGGGCGTGCCGGCATCCGGCCCCCGGCCGCGCGACCGGCGCGGCCGGCGCGGCCGGCGCGGCCGCCGATGGCCGGCCCGGCTCGCGGTGGCGGTCGCCGTGCCGTTCGCCGCGGGGACGGCCGTGCGGCTCGGCGGGCTGGAGTCCGGCCCGCTGCTGGTGCCCCTGGTCTCCTTCACGCCGTACTTCGCGACGGCCGCGCTGCTCGCGCTCGCGGTGGCGGGGCTCGCCCGGAGCAGGGCCGCGGTCGCGGTCATGCTGGCCGTGTGCGCGTGCCTGGCGTGGTGCGTCGTGCCGCGCGCGGTCGCCGACGGCGAGCCGGCGCCGGGTCGGCCGCTGCGGCTGCTGACCGCCAACCTCAACGGCGGCCGCGGCGACGCCGCGACCGTCGTCGGCCTGGTCCGCGGTCTCGGCGTGGACGTGCTCAGCCTCCAGGAGCTCACCTACGCCGAACGCGACCGGCTCAGGGCGGCCGGGCTGGAGGAGCTGCTGCCGTACCAGGTGACCAGGCCGGAGACGTGGGGGCCGGTGGGCAGCGGCCTGTACGCGCGCTATCGGCTGCGCGAGCGCACCGGGCTGTTCCGGCCGGTCGGGCACCACATGCCGGTGGCGGAGGTGGCGCTGCCCGGCGGGCGGCCGGTCGAGGTGGTGGTCGTCCACCCGGTCGCGCCGGTGCCCTCGACCGTGTCCGAGTGGCACGACGGCGTGGCCACGCTGCCGCCCGCCCCCGCGTCGGGGCCGGCGCGGATCCTGGCCGGCGACTTCAACGCGACGCTGGACCACGCGGTGCTGCGCGGCCTGCTGGACACCGGCTACACCGACGCGGCCGCCGCCACCGGGCAGGGGCTCGTCCCGACCTGGCCGATGCGCCGGTTCCCGCCGCTGGTCGCCATCGACCACGTCCTGACCGACGGGCGCGCCGGCGCCGTCGCCGTGCGGATCCACGACGTCCCCGGCTCCGACCACCGTGCCCTCTTCGCGGACCTGCGAGTCCGCCCGTGAGCCGGTCAGCGGTACGCGCCGCCCGGGGAGACGTACCGCTCGGCGCCGGCGGGCGGGCCGCCGATGGAGTCGCCGGACGGCAGGAGCGTCACCAGCACGACCACGACCGCGGCCGCGGCGACGCGGCCCGCCCGCCCGAGCGCCGGGCGGCCGGCGCGCAGGCCGAGCCGGTGCGCCCACAACGCCACCACCACCGCGGCCGCCGGCGAGCCCGGAGGAGGCAGCCACCCGGTCAGGGTCCACAGGAGCTGTCGCGGCTCGGGCGACAGCTTCTCGCCGGGGCAATCCAGGAACAGCGCGGGCCCGTAGAAGAAATACTCACGTTCCTGGAACGACAGCAGCAGGCCGCCGGCGGCGAGCAGCAGCGCGGCGGCCCACCATAACCGTGATCTCGCGGACATGGTTCGCCAACCTATCGGGGGTAACGTCGGCGGGCGAACGGTTCCAGGTCCCGGCACGGGCGTCCACCCGTGCCATCCTCATAACCAGACAAAACATCAGAGCGGGTGGGTTTCAGTGTCTCCGGTGAGCAGGAAGACGATGTGGCGGCGGCCGGTCCGGGCCGTCGCCGCCGCCGTGCTGGCGGTGGTCATGGCCGGATGTGCCGGAGGACCCGGCGACGGCCCGGACGGCGGCGCCGAGCCCACCTCCAGCGCCAGTGCCGAGCAGCGGCAGCCGTCCACCGCGGCCAAGCCGCCCGCCGTGGACCCCGGCTGGCCGCGCTGGGGGTTCACGCACACCGGCATCAGCGCCAACAACATCAACCCGCGCTTCGAGCGGACCGTCGCCCAGGCGCTCTCGCGGACCCCGATGTTGCAGAACCAGCACATCATGGGCTTCGGCGCGCTCAACCCGCAGCCCCGCCGCGACGAGTACTTCTGGGAGGACCTGGACAGCCGCACCACGTTCACGAAGGAGTCCGGCGGCACCCAGATCATCACCCTGTGCTGCGCCCCCGACTGGATGAAGGGCGGCCCCGAGGGCCAGCCCTCCCTGGAGGGCTGGGGCCACCTGGAGGACGCCCCCTACCCCGAGCACTTCGACGACTACGCCAAGCTGGCCGCCACGGTCGCCGAGCGTTACCCCGACGTCGAGTACTTCATGGTGTGGAACGAGTTCAAGGGCTTCTGGCCGAACCACTCCAGGCCCGCCGACTACAAGGGCTACACGCAGCTCTACAACAAGGTCTACGACGCGGTGAAGGCGGTCCGCCCCGACGCCAAGGTCGGCGGCCCGTACCTCGGCTTCGACAGCAACAAGGGCGGCCACTCGGAGCTGCGCGGCGACTGGGGCGTGATCAACCAGAACGTGCTGGACGCCTTCACCTACTGGTTCGAGAACAAGAAGGGCGCCGACTTCATCGTCGTGGACGGCGCCTCCCCGACCGACGCGCACGAGCTGCTGCCCGACGAGTTCGGCGCGCTGGGCAAGTTCAGCGCGGTCACCCAGTGGTTGCGGAAGAAGACCGGGAACATGCCGATCTGGTGGTCGGAGTGGTACTTCGAGCCCGAGGACGGCACCGTCTGGCCCGAGAACAAGCGGCTCGCCGTGCAGGCCGCCTCGATGATGGAGTTCGTCAGGAGCGGCGCCGCCACCGCGCTGTACTGGAACCCGCAGGCGAAGAGCGGCCCCTGCAAGGGCTGCATGTGGGACCCGCGCACCGGCGAGCCGCTGGGGACCCAGCGGCTCATCGGCGACTTCGCCACGTGGTTCCCGGCGGGGGCGGAGCTGGACGACGTCTCCTCCTCCGACCCGGAGGTGCGGGTGCTGGCCCAGCCGGAGCGGCTGCTGCTGGTCAACACCGCCGACAAGCGGGTCACCACCGAGGTGGACGGCAAGGAGTACGACCTGAAGCCGTACGAGGTCAAGTGGAGCCCCCGCTGACCCCCCGCTGACCTCCGGCCCCGCCACCGCCGCCGGCGCTACGGCAGGGCCGGGGGCGGGGCCACCGAGGAGCGCCGGATCAGCCGGGAGCGCAGGGTGTGCATGTCGCGGGCGGGCTCGGCCCCGGCCAGGATGTCGAGCAGCACCTCGGCCGCCTTGGCGCCGAGCTGGTGCACCGGCTGCTCGATCATCGTCAGCGGCGGGTCCATGACCGCCGCCCACGCGCTGTCGTCGAAGCCGACCAGCGACACGTCGTGCGGGTAGGACAGCCCGGCCGCCCGCAGGGCGCGCAGCGAGCCGGTCATGCCGTCGGTCTCGGTGCAGAAGACGGCGGTGACCCGGTCGGGCAGCGCCAGCATGCGGCCGACCTCGTGCACCACCCGCTCCTCCGTCTTCGGCCCCACCATGACCAGCTCGGGGTCGAAGGGGATGTGCGCGTCGTCGAGCGCGTCGAGGTAGCCGCGCAGCCGCTCGCCGTCGGTCCACAGGTTGCGGGAGGCGGCCGCCAGCAGCTCGCGCCGGGTCGCGGGCGGCTCGCCGACCGGCGGCCCCCACACGAACCCGATGCGCCGGTGGCCCGCCGCGATCAGCATCTCGACGGCCTGGCGCGCGGCGTCGCGGTTGTCGATGACGACGGCGTCGAGGTCGAGCGCCGCGACCGCGCGGTCGACCAGCACGACCGGGATGCCGCGGTCGAGGGCGGCCTTCAGGTGGGCGACCTGGTCGCGCTGGAGGGCGGCCGAGGCCACGATGACGCCGTCCACGCGCTTGTCGATGAGCACGTTCGCGGCCGCGACCTCCTCCCTCAGGTTCTCGTACGTGCTGAGCACGATCACGTCGAACCCGCGCGCCCGCGAGGTGTCGGAGACGCCCCGCAGCAGCCCGGCGAAGAACGGGTTGCCGATGTCGGCGACGATCACCCCCAGCGTGTGGCTCACGCCGGTGGACATGCTGCGGGCCAGCGCGTTGGCGCGGTAGCCGAGCTTCTCGGCCGCCGCGAGCACCCGCGCCCGCAGCTCGGGGCTGACGTAGCCGTAGCCGCCGAGGGTGCGGGCGGCCGTGGCGCGCCCCACCCTCGCCTCGGCCGCGACCTCCGAGATCGTCGGCCCCGCCTGGCCCCGCTCAGTCGGCATGGATCCCGTCCCTCGTTCCCGATCGGCCCATCACATGCTAGTCACGGGGCTCGGCCGGCCGTGCCCGAAGGCGCCTTCCACGAAGCACTGCTCGTGGGCGGCCAGCGCGCCGCCGCGCAGCGCCTCCTCGATCAGGCCGCGGCCGGGCCGCTCGCCCCTGGCCCAGCCGCCGCGCAGCAGCGCGACCGCGAATCCGGCGAGGAAGGCGTCGCCGCAGCCCATCGTGTCGACCAGGGCGTCCTCGGCCACCGGCCGCGCCGGGCCGGAGACCGTCACCCGCCCGTCGCAGGCGATCGCGCCCTGCGTCCCGCGGGTGCCGAGCGCGAGGCCGGCGCCGCGCCGCACCGCCTCGGCCAGCAGCTCCTCGGTCTCGGCCGGGCCGAGGTGGGAGCAGGACAGCAGCACGAGGTCGGCGTGCGGGCAGATCCGGTCGAGGTAGGCGGGGTCGCGGAAGTCGTCCTCGCTGGACAGGTCGAAGCTGACCAGCGGGCCGCCGGGCGCGGCCAGCTTGGGCAGCTCCGGCTCGCTGCGGCTGTAGACGCTCGAATGGACGAGGTCGAAGCCGGCCGCGTAGCCGAGCAGGTCGTCGTCCAGCACGAGAGGCTCGCGCACGGTGACGCCGCCGCCGTTCCAGCCGAGGAAGACCCGCTCGCCGTCGTCCACCCGCAGGTGGGACACGCCGCTCTCCCCGGCCCGGACGACGCAGCGGCCGGTGTCCACGCCCTCGGCGGCGACGGCGGCGCCGAGGAAGCGCCCGAGGTCGTCGTCGCCGAAGACCCCCAGGTAGGCGGCCTCGGCGCCGAGGCGGCGGGCGTAGACGGCGACGTTGACGCTGTTGCCGCCCGGGTAGTCGACCCCCCGGTCGACGAATCGGTCGACGATGTTGTCGCCGAAGCCGAGCACTCTCATCGTTTCCTCAGTAGTCCATGACGCGGTAGTAGCGGCGCAGGTCGAGGGAGTGGCCGGTGACGCGCTCCAGGTGCTTGCTGACCCGGCTCATGACGGTGTCGAGCACGAGCGGCGCGAGCAGGCCGCGGAACTCCGGGCTGATGCCGGTCAGCGGGTAGTCGCGGGTGTCGAAGACCGTGACGTCCTTGGAGACGCGCCGGGCGAACGCCTCGGCGCGGTCGGTGAGCGGGCGGGTCTCGTCCTCGCCCTGGAAGATGACGACGCTGGTGTCCTCCTCCAGCAGCTCAAGGGAGCCGTGGAAGAACTCGGCGCTGTGCACGCGGGTGGTGCGCAGCCACTGCATCTCCTCCAGGATGCACATCGAGTACAGGTACGTGAAGCCCCACAGGTTCCCGCCGCCGATGAGGAAGTGGTAGCCGGTGTCCTTGTGGGCCTCGGCGAAGGCGGCGGCCGCGGGCTCGGCCTGCCGGGCGACCTCGACGAGGATCTCCGGGATGCCGGCCAGCTCGCCGGCGAGCTTGTCGTAGCCGTCGAACTCGCCCCGGCGGGCCAGCAGGCGGCCCACGAACAGCAGGAGCTGGAAGTCGAACGGCCAGGTCTTGGGCTGCGAGATGAGCGCGTGGTCCACCATCGTGGCGATGGGCGAGTCGGCGTGCCCGGTGAAGGAGACCGTGCGGGCGCCCTTCGCCTTGCAGAACTCGATGGCCCGCACGCAGTCCTCGGTGGTGCCGGAGACCGAGGTGAACAGGGCCACCGTGCGCTCGCCGAGGCGGGCGTCGCCGGAGACCACCAGCTCGGCGGCGATGGCCGAGCGCACGTCGAAGGTGGAGGAGCGCCGGGCCCAGTGCTCGTAGGGCCACATCTGCGCGTAGGTGCCGCCGGCGCCGACGAGGAGCAGGGTGTCGAAGCCCTCGTCCACGAGCCGGTCCACCAGCTCCTCGATCTGGGGCCGCAGGCCCACGGCGCTCGCCGACTGGGCGAGGAATTCCGGCTCGTTGAATCCGAGCATGAGGGTGTCCTTTCACGACTCTGATACCGGTATCAGGCGGTGGTCACGTTGGCACAGGGCTCCCTGCGGCGTCAACCTCGGGCTCGGTAAAGAAGCTTATGAGCTGGGGTTACTTGCGGTTTTTCAGATCACGCCGTGCTAACGAAGAAAAGATCTTCCCTCTGGGTCTGGTACCGGTATCAGAACGTCTGTAAGGTCGGCCAACAACCAAGGCGGGAGAAAGGAAGCCCATGCGCTCTCGCGCACTCTCGACGTTCGCGGCACTCCTCGGGACGGCGCTCGCGCTGACCGCCTGCTCCGGCGGGCAGCCGCAGGCGGCCCCCGCGGCCGACGCCGCCGCCACGCCGGACTTCTCCGGCACCCTGAGCATCCTCACCAAGTTCGCCGGCGACCCGACCGCGCCCTACTTCGAGAACCTCGCGGCCGCGTACAGCAAGCAGCACCCGCAGGTGAAGGTCGAGCTGATCCAGGAGACCGACCAGAGCGTCAAGGACAAGCTCAAGACGCTCACCGCCTCCGACGCGCTGCCGGACATCTACTTCACCTGGACCGGCAACTGGGCGGACAACTACATCCGCGGCGGCCGGGCGGCCGACCTCACCAAGGTGATCGGCCCCGACACCGAGTGGGGCAAAACGTTCAGCCCCGGCTCGCTGGCCGCCTTCGCCCGCGACGGCAAGTACTACGGCATCCCGCTGTACGGCAACGGCAAGTTCATGGGCTACAGCAAGGCCGCCTTCGAGAAGGCCAGCGTCCAGGTGCCGAAGACGTTCGAGGAGCTGATCGCCTCCTGCGGGCCGCTGCGCAAGGCCGGCTACGAGCCCATCGCCTTCGGCAACAAGGACGGCTGGCCCGCGCTGCACTACCTGCAGCAGCTCTTCGCGTACAACGTGCCGTCCGCCACCCTGGAGGCCGACTTCGCCCCCGAGACCGCCAAGCTGACCGACCCCGGCTACGTGACCGCGCTCAACCAGTTCAAGACGCTGGTCGACCAGTGCACCGACACCAAGAGCGGCACCAACGGCGTGCTCTACAGCTCGGCGCAGGAGGCGTTCGCCAACGGCAAGGCCGCCATGTACTTCCAGGAGATCCTGGAGTTCGACAACGCCACCTCGGGCACGCTCAAGCCGGCCGACTTCGGCATCTTCCAGCTCCCGGTCCCGGCGAACGCGGCCGGTGACCCCGCCATGCTGGAGGGCTCGCCCGAGGGATACCTGATCAACGCCAAGTCGCCCCGGGTGGCGCTCGCGGTGGACTTCATGAAGTTCGCCACCAGCCTGGAGAACGCCAAGACGCTGTCGGCGCCGCCGTACGGGCAGCCCAGCACGGTCGTCGGCGCGGTCACGGCCGACAACTCCAGCAAGGCCGTCTACGAGGGCATCCAGCTCGTCAACAAGGCGCCCAAGCTGGCCATCTGGCTCGACACCGTCACCGTGCCCGAGGTCGCCGACGCCTGGCTGTCCGGCGGCGAGGCCATCGTGAGCGGCGGCATGACGGCGGACAAGGTGCTCGAAAGCGTGCGCCAGGCCTCCGACGCGGCCAAGTAGGAGCTCCCGTTGCGCGCCACCCTGCTGCGAAGGACGCTCGGGCTCGCGTGGGTCGTCCCCGCCCTCGTACTGGTCGGAGTGTTCGTCTACCTGCCGCTCGTGCAGAACCTCCAGTTCAGCACGCTCAAGTGGGACATCTACAGCGGCAGCCAGGAGTACGTCGGCCTGGACAACTACGTCAAGCTGGCCGACGACCCGATCTTCTGGTCCTCGCTCGGCAACAACGTCCTGTACGCCGTCGTCTCCATCGTGTTCCAGGTGTTCGGCGCGCTGCTGCTGGCCGCGCTCATCGAGAGCGTGCGCTCGCAGCGCTGGCAGCGGGTGCTGCGGGCGGTCTACTTCGTGCCGTGCGCGATCTCGCTGACCGTCGCGGGCCTGCTGTTCTACTTCATCTACGAGCCCAACCTCGGCCCGCTCAACCACGCGCTCGCCGCCGTCGGCCTGCCGGAGCTGGCGCAGGCGTGGCTGGGCCAGGAGAGCACGGCGATGCCGGCGATCATCGCGATGAGCCAGTGGCAGGGCTTCGGCTACTCGACGCTGCTGTTCGCCGTCGCCATCCAGCGCATCCCCAGGGAGATCTACGGGGCCGCCGCCATCGACGGCGTCGGCCCGGTCGGCCGCTTCGTGCACGTCACGCTGCCGCTGGTGCGCGAGATGACCGGGATCATGATCATCCTCACGATCTCGGGAGCGTTCCAGGTGTTCAACGAGGTCATGGTGATGACGGCCGGCGGGCCCAACAACTCCACGCAGGTGCTGGGCACGTGGCTGTACCGCAGCGGCTTCGTCCGCAACAACTTCGGCTACGCCGCCGCGATCGCGACCGTGCTGTTCGTGATCACGCTCGGCATCGCGATCGCCCAGCTCTGGGCCTCGCGCAGGAGAAGGGTGGAGTGGTGACGCGGCTGAGCTTCCTCGGGTCGGTCGCCCGCGTGTTCATGTGGGCGTTCCTGCTGGCCCTCGCGGTCGTGGTGCTCTACCCGCTGCTGTGGATGACGCTCAACGGGTTCAAGACCAACGCCGAGCTGTTCGGGGACCCGTTCGCGCTGCCCCTGGACTGGAGCTTCGACAACTACGCCAAGGCGTGGAACCGGGGCGTCAGCGGCTACCTGTCCACCAGCGTCCTGGTCACGCTCACCTCGACCGTGGCCACCGTGCTGGTCAGCGCGTGGGCCGCGTACGGGCTGACCCGCGCGGACCTGCCGTTCGGCCGGGGGCTGACCGGGCTCATCCTGGGCGGGCTCATGCTCGCGCCGACCGTGGCGCTGGTGCCGCTGGTCAAGATGTTCCAGGCGATGGGGCTGTACAACACCTTCTGGGCGCTGCTCATCCTCTACACCGCCTTCCGCGTGCCGTTCACGACGTTCCTCATCCGGGCGTACATGATCGACCTGCCGCGCTCGGTGGACGAGGCCGCCTCGATGGACGGCGCGAGCCGCTGGACCTGCTTCTGGCGGATCACGCTGCCGATGTGCAAGCCGATCCTCATCTCGGCGGTGCTGCTGCACATCCTGTTCACCTGGAACGAGTACCTGTTCGCGATGGTCTTCACCAGCGGCACCGGGGTGCAGACGCTGCCGGTCGGGCTGATGAGCCTGATGAGCAAGCACGGCACCGAGTACCCGGTGGTGTTCGCCGGGATGGTGATCGCGGCGCTGCCGGTCGTGCTGCTGTTCTTCTTCGGCCAGCGCTACATCGTCAAGGGCCTCGCCGACGGCGTGGGCAAGTGAAGGAGCCTCCCCCGTGTCCCTGTCGATCACGCAGTTCACCGGCTCGAACTTCTCCTACCAGCACCTGCCGTTCGAGCGTTTCCTCGACGACGCCGCCGACCTCGGCCGCGAGCACCTGGAGCTGTGGGGCGTCGCGCCGCAGCTGCACGTCCCCGAGCTGAGCGACGCCGAGGCGCGGGCGGTGCGGCGCGCGGCCGAGACGCGCGGGCTGTCGGTCCGCTGCCTGACGCCCGAGCAGGTGATGTACCCGGTCAACGTGGCCTCGCCGGTGCCGTGGCTGCGGGAGGGCAGCGTCGCCCTGTTCCGGCGGGCCGCCGAGCTCTGCGCCGAGCTGGGCGCCGGGCTGCTGCTGCTCACGCCGGGACGCGGCTTCGAGGACGAGCCCGTCGAGGCCGCCTGGCGGCGCTCGGCCGACGCGATCGGCGAGATCGCCGGCTACGCCGCGACGCTCGGGGTGACGTGCGTGCTGGAGGCGTTGCAGCGGGTGGAGTCGAACCTGGTCAACGACGCGGCGGGCCTGGCCCGCATGATCGGCGAGATCGGCGCGCCCAACCTGGGCGCCGTCCTGGACACCGTCGCCATGGCCACCGCCGGCGACACGGTGGACGGCTACTTCGACGCGCTCGGCGACCGGGTCAGGCACGTGCACCTGGTCGACGGGCGGCCCGCCGGGCACCTGGCGTGGGGGGACGGCGAGCTGCCGCTGGCGGAGTACCTGGAGGCGCTGGACCGGCGGGGGTACGCGGGGTGCCTGACGTTCGAGCTGTTCGGGCCCGGCACGTACGCCTTCGACCCGCGCCCGGCCGTCGAGCGCTGCCTGTCGGCCGTCCGGCCCCTGCTCTGACCGGCCCGCGCCCCTTCCTCGGCCTCCTCGGCCTCCTCGGCTTCCTCGGCCTCCTCAGCCGCCGAACGGCGGCGCGTAGCGGATCACGCCCCGGGGCGGCGGCGTGCCGTCCAGCGACAGGGCCATCAGCGCGTCCGCGGGGGCGTCGAACGGGGCGGTGATGCCGTGCCGGGCGGCCGGGGTGAAACCGAAGCGCGGGTAGTAGGCGGGGTGGCCGAGCACGACCACGGCGCGCTCGCCGAGGCCGCGGGCCGTCGCCAGGGCGTCCTCGACCACCAGGGTGCCCAGCCCGCGGCGCTGCTCGGCGGGCACGACGGCCACCGGGGCCAGCGCGAGCGCCGGGACGTCCCCGATGTGGCAGCGGGTCAGCAACGCGTGCGCCACGACGCGCCCCCGGCCCGCGATCCGGCCCTCGATCGGATACGCGGCCACCCTGGACAGGGCGGGAATCCATGCGGGGTCGGCGCGCAGCGCGTCCACCAGGTCGGCCTCCAGCGGCGTGGGGAACGCCGCGAGGAGCACGCCCCTGACCGCGGCCTCCTCGCCCGCCGCCGCCACCCGCACGACCACGTCCCTCTCCATCCGCTCCGCTCCTTCCCGCCGGTCAGGGCCGCCGCGCGCGGCTCACCGGCGCGGTCGAGCCGCGCACGATCAGCTCGGTGGCCAGCTCCACGTGGTGGGAGTCGATGGGCTCGCCGGCCGCCAGCCGCAGCGCGGTGCGCAGGGCGACGGCGCCCATCTCGCGCAGCGGCTGGCGGACGGTGGTCAGCGGCGGCGAGGCCATCCGCGCGATCTGGGTGTCGTCGAAGCCGACGATGCTGAGGTCCTCGGGGATGCGCAGGCCGCGCGCGCGGGCGGCCTCCATGACGCCGAGCGCGCTCTCGTCGCAGCCGACGAAGATCGCGGTGGGTGGTTCGGGCAGGTCGAGCACGGCGGCCCCGTACTTCAGCCCGTCCTGGTAGCGGAACTGCCCGAAGAAGGTGTGGCAGGGCGGCGCGGAGGCGCCCTCGGCCTCCATCGCGGCCCGGTAGCCGTGCAGCCGCGCCTGGTTGCAGGCGGCGGTGGCCGGGCCGCCGATGTAGGCGATGCGCCGGTGGCCGAGCGAGAGCAGATGCTGGGTGGCGGCCAGCCCGCCGGCGAAGTTGGTCGAGCCGACGCTGGTCACGCGGGCGCGCGGCAGGTTGAGCGGGTCGATGACGACCAGCGGCAGGTGGACGCGGGACAGCGCGGTGAGCTGCCCGCTGGTCAGCTCGCTGGTGACGGCGATCAGCGCGCGCCGCCCGGTGGCGGCCAGCTCCCGCGCCCACGTGCCGGGGCGGGCGGCGTCCTTCTTGAGGCTGACCACGACCCCGACGCCCAGCTCGGCCCCGGCGTCCACCAGGCCCTGGATGAGCTCGGTCGAGTACGCGTTGATGTAGGAGTCGAACTGCACCTCGACCGTGTCCGTCGCGACGGCCTCGCTCCGGCGCGGCACCGGGGCCACGTAGTCGTGCTGCCGCAGCAGCGACTCGACCAGTGAGCGGGTCGCCGGGGCGACGTCGCTGCGCCCGTTGAGCACCTTGGACACGGTCGCGACCGACACGCCGGCCGAGGCCGCGACCGTGGCCAGGGTGGCGCGCCTAGGACTGGCCGGCATCGATCCCCTCCCGAGGCTGCACGGACACGGGAGTGTCCCGGGGCTGCACGGACACGGGAGTGTCCCCCGGCTCCACCGACACGGGGGTGTCGAGGCGCCGGTCGTGGCCGACGACCCGGACGGGGCCGGTCAGCCGGACCGTCGCGCGGCACGGCAGGTCGGCGGCGGAGGTGCCCACGAGCACCTCGACGTCCCCGGGCTCCACGATGCGCTTCAGGTCGCGTCCGGTGAAGGCGGTGCGGTCGGCGTGGACGCGGAAGGTCACCCGGGCCTCCGCCCCCGGCTCCAGCCGGACCTTGGCGAACCCGGCGAGCTGCCGCACCGGCCGGGTGACCTGGGCGAGGACGTCGCGCAGGTAGAGCTGGACGACCTCGTCACCGGCCCGGCCGCCGGTGTTGCGCACCCGCACGCTCACGGTGAACTCACCGTCGGTGGGCACCTCGGTGTCGCTGACCCGCAGGTCGCCGAGGTCGAAGGTGGTGTAGGAGGTGCCGTACCCGAACGGGAACAGCGGCGTCGGGTCGAGGTTGCTGATGCCGTGGCTGTCGGCGCCCAGTGGCGGTTGGAGGTAGGTGCCGGGTTGCCCGCCGTGCCCGCGCGGGATCTGCACCGGCAGCCGTCCCGACGGCTGGACCCGGCCGGACAGCACGCCGGCGATGGCCGCGCCGCCTTCCTCGCCCGGCATGAACGCCTGGACGAGCCCGGCGGCCGCGTCGTGCACCGCGCCCAGCGCGTACGGCCGCCCGGAGACGACCACCACGACGACCGGCGTCCCAGTGGCGGCCAGCTCGGTCACCAGTTGCTCCTGCACGCCGGGCAGCCGCAGGTCGTCGGCGTCGCAGCCCTCCCCCGACGTGCCGTGCCCGAACAGGCCGGCCAGGTCGCCCACGGCCACGACGCACAGGTCGGCGTCGCGGGCGGCGGCGGTGGCGGCGGCGAAGCCGGAGCGGTCCTCGCCCCGCACCTCACAGCCCCGCTCGTGGACCAGCTCGGCGCCGGGCAGCTCGGCGCGCAGCGCGTCGAGCAGGCTCGGGGCCTCGACGCCGAGCCCGAGCCCGGGGTGGCGGGGCAGCACGTGGTTGGGGAAGGCGTAGCAGCCCATGAACGTGCGCGGGTCGTCGGCGCAGGGCCCGACGACGGCGATCCGGCGCGGCGCGGCGCGGCCCTCGCCGAGCAGCGGCAGCGCGTCACCGGCCGCCAGCAGCACGATCGAGCGCTCGGCCAGCTCGCGGGCGAGCGCCCGGTTGCCCGGCGAGTCCAGGTCGAGGGCGGCCGCCCCGGCCACGGACCGCTCCGGCGTCCATTCGGGGTCGAGCAGGCCGAGCTGCGCCTTCTGCAGGAGCAGGCGGCGCGCGGCCCGGTCGATCAGCTCCTCGGGCAGCTCGCCGCTGCGGACCCGCTCGGCCAGGTTCTGGCCGAAGCCGAGGGTGTCGGGCAGCTCGACGTCGATCCCGGCGGCCAGGGCCAGCGCGCCGGCCTCGTCGGTGTCGGCGGCCACGCGGTGCATGGTGGCCAGGAACGGGACCGACCAGTAGTCGGAGACGACGGTGCCGGTGAAGCCCCACTCCTCGCGCAGCACCTCGGTGAGCAGCCAGGGGTCGGCGCCGGCGGGCATGCCGTCCACGTCGGAGTAGGAGTTCATGACCGAGCGGGCCCCGCCCAGCGCGATCGCGGTCTCGAACGCCGGCAGGATCATGTCGGCCAGCTCGCGCCGCCCCATCGGCACCGGGCCGTGGTTGCGGGCGGCGCGGGAGGCGGAGTAGCCGGCGAAGTGCTTGAGCGTGGCGATGATCCCGGCGCTCTCCAGGCCGCGCACGTAGGCGGCGCCGAGCATGGAGACGAGGTACGGGTCCTCCCCCATCGTCTCCTCGACCCGCCCCCACCGGTAGTCGCGCACCACGTCGAGCACGGGCGACAGGCCCTGGTGGACGCCCACGGCCGCCATGTCCCGCCCGATCGCCGCGGCCATCCGCTCGATCAGGCCGGGGTCGAAGGTCGCGCCCCACGCGATGGCGGCCGGGTAGACCGTGGCCCCGTACGCCGTGAACCCCGTCAGGCACTCCTCGTGCACGATCGCCGGAATGCCGAACCTGGAGGCGGCCATCACCTGGCGCTGCAGCCTGATCACCTCGGCGGCGCCCTCGGCGGGCGTGACCGGGGCGCTGCCGTGGACGCGGGTGAGGTGGCCGAGGCCGTACCGGATCGCCTCGTCGAAGGGGACCGTGCCGGAGGCGGCGAAGACGTCCTGCATGGGAGCGACGTTGAGCGCGGCCTCGCCGTCGTGGCCGTCCCCGGCGCCGGCGTCGGCCTCGGGGTCGGCGTCGGGGTCGGCGTCGGCGTCGGCGTCGGCGTCCTGGGCGGAGGGCTCGGCCTGCATGTCGTTGCCGAGCCAGCGGCTGCCGAGCTGGCCGATCTTCTCCTCCAGGGTCATCTCCGCGAGGATGGCCTCGACCCGGTCGGCCACGGAGAGGCCCGGGTCCTGCCACGGACGCAGAGCACCGTCCACCGCGGGCGTCCGATCTACAGCCGTCATCTGATGCTCCCCCTAAAAGGCGATTCGCAGCGCGTTTTTTCGAAATGTTTCGACGTCGTTAGCGATCTGTGAGCAGAGACCTCCTCGGCACCAGATGAGCAGCTAAGCGCCGCGCCAGCGTACTTTACACTCACCCGATTGGAACAGAGAGAAGTGTGATTGCGGCGGTCTTGACAGCCACATATCCGAAACCTAGATTGGCGTGCCACGCGGCATGTCGAAAATGTTTCGACAAGCTCACCCATAGTCCAACGAGCCGCCCGCTCTAACCCCCCGGCGTTCGAGTACGGAGATCAGCGTGGAACCCAGGACAACCTCTCGCCGCACCTTCCTCAGCCTCTCCATGGGCCTGCCCTTGGGAGCCGCACTGGCCGCCTGCGGCAGTTCCGGTCCGACCAAGCCCGGCACCGCCGCCAGCAGCGGCGGCGGAGGGGGTGGCACCAGCGCGACCTACTGGTACCTGTCCACGCAGCCGCAGGAGGGCGTGCGCACCAGGACCATGGAGCGTTTCAACAAGGCCAACCCCAACGGCACGATCCAGGGCACGACGTTCCAGAACGACGCCTTCAAGACGAAGATCAAGACGGCCATCGGCGCCGGCCAGGCACCCACGCTGATCTGGGGCTGGGGCGGCGGCACGCTGCGCAGCTACGTGCAGGCCGGCCAGGTGGACGACCTCACCCCGTTCTTCGAGGAGAACAAGGCGCTGAAGGACCGGCTGTTCCCCTCCTCCTTCGGCGCGGCCACCATCGACGGCAAGATCTACGCGATGCCGTGCGAGACGATGCAGCCGATCGTCCTCTACTACGACAAGCGGGCCTTCGAGAAGATCGGCGCCCAGCCGCCCCAGACGTGGGGCGACATCATGGACCTGGTGCCGAAGTTCAACGCCAAGGGCATCGCGCCGTTCTCGCTGGGCGGGCAGTCGCGCTGGACGAACATGATGTGGCTGGAGTTCCTGTTCGACCGCATCGGCGGCCCCGAGGTCTTCCAGGCCGTCTTCGACGGCGAGAAGGACGCCTGGTCCAACCCGGCCGCGCTCGACGCCCTGGGCAAGGTGCAGGAGCTGGTCAAGGCCAACGGCTTCATCAAGGGCTTCTCCTCCATCACCGCCGACTCCAACGCCGACCAGGCGCTGCTCTACACCGGCAAGGCCGCGATGATGCTGCACGGCGGCTGGACGTACGGCAGCATGAAGACCGACGGCGGCGACTTCGTCTCCGGCGGCCACCTCGGCTACATGAACTTCCCGCCCGTCGACGGCGGCAAGGGCGACCCCGGCAACACCGTCGGCAACCCCGGCCAGTACATGTCGATCTCCTCCAAGGCCACGCCCGAGCAGAAGGAGATCGCCAAGAAGTTCTTCGCCACCGAGCTGATGAGCGACGCCTCGGTCAAGGAGTGGGTGGCCACCGGCGCGGTGCCGATCGTCAAGGGCGCCGACGCGGCGTTCGGCTCCTCCCCCGACGCCGAGTTCCTCAACTTCGTCTACGGCATCGCCAGCAACGCCAAGGCCTTCGGCCAGTCGTGGGACCAGGCGCTCAGCCCGACCGCGGCCGAGGTCCTGCTGGACAACATCGCCAAGCTGTTCCAGCTGTCGATCTCGCCGCAGCAGTTCGTCTCCAACATGAACGCGGTCATCGGCAAGTGAGCGTCGTCCCCATCCCGGCCCGGCGGGAGACCTCCCCGGCCGCCGCGCAGGGCGGCCGGGGGGCCGGGCTCTCCTGGCTGGCGGTGCCGGCCCTGGTGTTCTTCGTCGGCTTCGGCGTGATCCCGCTGGTCGGCGTCCTGCTGCTCAGCTTCACCTCGTGGGACGGGCTCGGCGACATCCACGTCACCGGCCTGGACAGCTGGCGGGCCGTGCTCAGCGATCCGGGGCTGCCGCACGCGCTCTGGGTGACGTTCCTGGTCATGCTCCTGTCGTGGGCGGTGCAGACGCCGGCGAGCATCCTCATCGGCGTGTTCCTCGCCGGGCAGCAGCGCTACCGCGCCGTGCTGGCGGTGCTGTACTTCATCCCGCTGCTGCTCAGCTCGGCGGCCATCGCGATCACGTACAAGGCGCTGCTGGACCCGAACTTCGGGCTCGGCGCCGGGCTGCAGATCCCGCTCCTGGTGCAGGACTGGCTGGGCAGGCCCGGCCTGGCGCTCGGCGTGGTGATCTTCGTGGTGTCGTGGCAGTTCATCCCGTTCCACTCGCTGATCTACCAGGGCGGCGTGCGGCAGATCCCCCGCACGATGTACGAGGCGGCGGAGCTGGACGGCGCGGGCCGGGTGCGCAAGTTCTTCAGCATCACGCTGCCGCAGCTCAAGTACACGATCATCACGTCCTCGACGCTCATGGTCGTCGGCTCGCTGACGTTCTTCGACCTGATCTTCGTCCTGACCGCGGGCGGCCCGGGCGACGCCACCAGGGTGCTCGCCCTCGACATGTACAAGCGCGGCTTCCAGGCCAACCTCATGGGCCCGGCCAGCGCGATCGCCGTCATCCTGGTCCTGGTGGGGCTGGCCCTGGCGCTGCTGCTGCGCCGGCTCGGCGGCCGGGACGCGAGCGCGAGCCAGCTGGAAGGGGCCTGACATGGCGACGACGCTGACCGAGGGCAAGCCGCAGGTGTCGGCCCAGCACGCCCGCCCGCGCAGGCGCGGCACCAGCGAGCGGCCCAACTGGCTGGGCGGCGCGATCAGCTGGTTCTGGCTGCTGGTCGTGATCGTGCCGATCTACTGGATCGTCATCACCAGCTTCAAGTCGCAGAGCAACTACTACATCGAGAACCCGCTGGCGCCGCCGTCTGAGCCGACCCTGGCCAACTACGGGATGGTCATCGAGGCGGGCTTCATCCGCTACTTCCTCAACAGCCTGGTGGTGACGCTCGGCGCGGTGGTGCCGGCGGTCGCGGTGTCGTTCATGGCGGCGTACGCGATCGTGCGCGGCAGCGGGGGCCGCTTCCTGCGCTACACCAACTCGTTGTTCCTCATGGGGCTGGCCATCCCGCTCCAGGCCACGGTCATCCCGATCTACCTGATCATCATCAGGCTGCACCTGTACGACACGCTGCTGGCCATGATCCTGCCGTCGATCGCGTTCGCGATCCCGCTGTCGGTGCTGGTGCTGTCGAACTTCATCAGGGACGTCCCCAAGGAGCTGTTCGAGTCGATGCGGCTGGACGGCGCCAGCGAGTGGGGCACGCTGTGGCACCTGGCGCTGCCGCTGACCCGCCCGGCCGTGGTGACGGTGTTCGTCTACAACGCGCTGACGGTCTGGAACAACTTCCTGCTGCCGCTGATCCTCACCCAGAGCCCGGAGCAGCGCACGCTGCCGCTGGCGCTGTGGAGCTTCCAGGGCCAGTACAGCATCAACGTGCCCGCCGTCCTCGCCTCGGTCGTGCTGACCACCCTGCCGATCCTCATCCTGTACGTGGTGGGCCGCCGCCAGCTCCTCGCGGGCCTGACCGCCGGCTTCAGCAAGTAGGGCGGCGTGCCGCACGGCGACGAGGTGACCCGCTGGCTCGCCGGGCGGGCCGTCCCGCTCGGCGACCTGGCGCCGGGCGGTGACCTGGCCTGCCTGGCGCCGCTGCGGCCCGCGCTGGACGGGGTCCGCCTCGTGGGGCTGGGCGAGGCCACGCACGGCAGCGCCGAGTTCTTCCCGCTGCGCCGGCGGCTGACCGAGCTGCTGGTGCGCGAGCTGGGCTTCACCACGCTGGCCGTCGAGGCCAGCGCGGCGGCGGCGCGGGCCGTGGACGCCTACGTGCGCGGCGGGCGCGGCGACGCGCGGGGGGCGCTGGCCGGGCTGGGCTTCTGGACGCTCGACACGGCCGAGATGCTGGACGTGCTGGAGTGGCTGCGCGAGCACAACCGCACCGCCGACCGGCCCGTCCGCTTCGTCGGGATCGATCCGCAACACCCGGGCGCGGCGCTGCGCCTGCTGCGCGAGCACCTGGGCGGGGCGGCGGACGAGCTGCTCGCCCCGCTGGACGTCCTGGCCCGCTCCCGGTGGGGCCAGGACGACCCGCTCGATCCCGGCGTCGAGGCCGCGGCACGGCGCCTGGAGGAGCACGTGGCCGACGCGGCCCCACGAGCCGACACGGCCACGCGAGCCGACACGGCCGCGCACGGCCGGGACGAGGAGCACGCGGCCCCGGGCGGCCGGGAGGAGCTCCGCGAGGCCGCGAGGATCGTGCGCCAGGCCGCCGACCTGTCGAGTCGGCCCTTCACGCACGCCGACGCCGAGCTGACGCTGGGCGTGGCCCGCGACCGGTACATGGCCGAGAACGCGAGCCTGCTGCTGGCCGATCCGGACGCGAAGGTCGTGTTGTGGGCGCACAACGGCCACATCAGCAAGGGCCGCCACAGCGGCGGCGCGGTCACCGCCATGGGCCGGCACCTGGCGCGGGCGCACGGCCCGGCGTACTACGCGCTGGCCGGGCTGTTCGGCGCCGGCGAGTTCCGCGCCATCCCCCGGGGCCGCTTCCGGCGCGCGGCCGCCATGCGCGCCCTCCGCGCCCGCCTCACCCGCCTGCTCCCTTCCCTCCGTCCCCCCTCCGCCCGTCCCCCTTCCACGCCCCAGGACACCGGAGGGGCCCGCGCCGGTGAAGGGGCGGCGGGCCGGCGGCCGGGGACGGTGCGGTTCAAGGTGCCGCTAGCCGGCACGCCGCTCGCCGTGGAGGCCCGGCTGGCCGCCGCCTGCCCCGACGACCACGTGGTGGACCTGCGGGCCGGTGAGCGGCCGGCGGCCGTGGCCGAGTGGCTGGCGGCCGCCAACCACGTCCGCGCGTTCGGCGCGATGGCCGGCCGGCTCACCGCCCCGCTCGCGTTCATGCCGGCGGTGCTGGCCGAGGAGTTCGACGGGCTGGCCTTCGTCCACACCTCCACCGCCTCCACGCCGCTGCCACCGCCGTAGCCGGTTACCGTCACCGGTAGGCGGCGGCCTGCAGGGAGTACAGCTCGGCGTAGAGCCCGTCGTCCGCCATCAGCGTGTCGTGGTCGCCCGCCTCGACGACCTCGCCGTGCTCCAGGACGTAGATGCGGTCGGCATGCCGGACGCTGGCCAGGCGGTGGGTGATGAGCAGCACGGTGCGGCCGTCGGCGTGGGTGCGGATGCGCTCGAACAGGGCGTGCTCGGCGCGGGCGTCGAGGGCGGCGGTGGGCTCGTCGCAGATGAGCAGGTCGGCGTCGCGGTGGAAGCCGCGGGCCACGGCGATGCGCTGCCACTGGCCGCCGGACAGCTCCTGGCCGTCCTTGAAACGGCGGTCCAGCAGGGTGCGGTAGCCGTGCGGCAGGCCGGCGACCACCTCGTCGGCGCCGGCGACGGCGGCGGCCGCGTGCAGGGCGGGCTCGCCCTTGTCGGTGCCCATCGTGATGTTGTAGCGGGCGGTCAGCGGCCAGCGGGTGTGGTCCTGGGCGATGACGGCGGTGCGGGTACGCAGCTCCTCGGGGGCGACCTGGCGCAGGTCGGTGTCGTCCCAGCGGACGGTGCCCGCGTCGGGCTCGTACAGGCCGGCCAGGATCTTGGACAGGGTGGTCTTGCCGGAGCCGTTCTCGCCGACGAAGGCCACGATCTCGCCCCGCTTCAGCTCGATCGACACCCCGCGCAGCGCGGGCTTCTTCGAACCCGGGTAGGTGAAGGTCAGGCCGTCGGCGGTGATGCGGTCGAAGCCCTCGGGGGCCGGCAGCGGGCGCGGGGGGACCATGCGGCGCTCGGCCTCGGCGCAGAACTCCAGGAAGTCGGTGAAGTACAGCCCCTGCTCGTAGAGGCTGTTGGTGGCGTAGAGCAGGCTGGTGAGCGAGCCCTGGGCCGACCGGATGGCCAGCACCGCGGTGCCCGCCACCGCCAGCGGGATCGCGCCGAGCGCGAGCAGCACGCCCAGGGCCACGTAGACCACCCCGGCGCCGAGGCCGCTCAGCGCCTCGCCGGCGAGCATGGTGAACGTCTGCCGCCTGACCAGCCTGAGCATGGCCTCCTGCTCGGCGCGGGCCACGGCGTCGTACACGCGCAGCAGGAAGCCGCGCATGGTGAACGCGCGGACCTCCGCCGCCGGCTCGCGGTCGGCCAGCAGCTCGCTGATGATCCACTTGCGGCGGCGGGCCGGGACCAGGCCGTACAGCGTGGAGTAACGCTGGCGGGCGCTGCGGCCCGCGGCCCAGGCCTCGGGCAGCACGGCCAGCAGGAGCAGCGGGAGCAGCACGGGGTGCAGGATGCCGAGGACGCCCGCGGCGGCCAGCAGCCCGACGCCGGCCGTGACGACGCTGACGCCCGCGTCCACGACCCGGCCGGCGGCGTGCGCGCCGGGGCCCTTGGCGCGTTCGAGGGCGTCGTGGAACGCGGGGTCGTCGAAGGCGACCAGCTCGACACCGCTGGTCAGGCTGTAGAGCCGCTGCTCGGAGGCGCGCTCGATCTGCGGGCCGAGCCGCGACTCGGCCCAGCTCGCGCCCGCCCGCAACAGCGCGCGGGCCACCCCGGCGGCGCCGACCAGCAGCAGGCTCGGCAGCGCCGCCAGCACCCGCTCGGGCGTCGGGCCCTCGCTGAACAGGGCGGTGAGCACTCCGGTGGTGGCCAGCAACCCGAACGCGGAGACGACCCCGCCGAGCAGGTTGAGCGAGATGGTGATCACGGTGTCGCGCGGGCCCGCCGTCCAGGCCATGCGCAGCGCCTGGCCGATCAGCGTGGGCAGCCGCCTGGCGATGGTGAGGAAACCGGTCGCGGTGATCTTGCCGTCGTGGGCGTCGAATTCGGAGGGCGCGATCTCGCCGAGTTCGAGGGGATCTTCAGGCATGCCGGAAGTGTGCCCCGGGGGGCCGGCATTCCAGGGCGCCGCGGGGTCATAACACGGTGATAGGGGGAATCTGACAGGGTGCCGGGCCGCGGGGAGGCGCATACCGTGACAGCCACCTCTCACCTCCCCGGAGGATCCTCATGCCAAGACGCCTTCGTCTCGCGCTCTCCCTCGTCCTCGGCCTCGCCCTGCTCCTGGTCACCTCCCCGGCCCGGGCGAGCGCCCTGGTCACGGTGCTCCGTTACGACGCGAGCCGGGCGGCCGAGTTCGTCTCCGCCGTGAACCAGGCCGCGCAGATCTGGAACGCCAGCGTCACGAACGTCCGGCTCGTCGCGGGCACGCCCGCCCACTTCGTGGTGACCGCCGACAACGGCTGGCCCCGGACCCAGCCCACGAGCCTGGGCCGGGGCACGATCTGGATGGGCCGCCAGGCCACCTCCCAGGGCTACAACCCGGTCCGCATCGCCGCCCACGAGATCGGCCACATCCTCGGCCTGCCCGACCGGCGCACCGGCCTGTGCTCCGACCTCATGTCCGGCTCCAGCGCCCCGGTGAGCTGCACGAACGCCAACCCGAGCGCCGCCGAGCGGGCCGCGGTGGAGCGTAACTTCGCCGGGACGGCGGCGCCTCAGGTCGAGTTCGGCCGGCTCTACGTGAACCGCTGACGGCCCTCACCCGCACCGGTAGCCGGAGGGCAGCGCGGTGTCGCCCGCCGGGCGGCTGCCCTGGAAGCCGAAGGACGTGCTCGCGCCCGGCCCCAGCGACCCGTTGTGCGCCGCGTTCCGGGCGGTGACGCTCTGGCCGCTCACTGTCAGGGACGCGTTCCACGAGCCGGTGACCTGGTGCCCGGAGGGCAGCGTGAACGTCACGCCCCAGCCGGACAGGGCGGCCGTGCCGGTGTTGGTGACGGTGAGCTGGACCACGTACCCGGTGCTCCACTGGCTCTGCACGGTCGCGGTGACCGAGCAGCCGCCCGTCCCCTCGCCGGGGCGGGTGGTCACGGCGACCGTGGCGGAGCGGGGCGAGCGGTTGCCGGCCGCGTCCCTGGCGTACACGGCGAAGGTGTAGGCGGTGCTCGCGCTCAGGCCGCTTACCGTGGCGGAGGCCGTCGCGGACGTGGCCACCGTGCTCTCGCCCGTGTCCGTCACCCGCACCACGTCATAGCCGGTCACCCCCACGTCGTCGGTGGCGGCGGCCCAGGACAGCCGCACCGACGAGGAGGTGACGTCGGCGGCCGAGGGCGTGCCGGGCGCGGTGGGCGGGGTGGTGTCGACCGGCGTGCCGCCGTAGGTCAGGCCGAAGCCGAGCGGGAACAGCGGCGTCTTGCCGTCGCCGTCGTTGATCGGCTGCTGGGAGGCGCTGCTCATCCACGTCACCGGCAGCTTGCCGGTGGGCTGGACGGCGCCGAACAGCACGTCGGCCACCCCCTGGCCCTCGGTGCCCGGCAGCCAGGCGGCCACCAGCGCGTTCCAGCCGGGGAGCTGGGCGGCGATGTCGAGCGGCCGGCCGGAGACCAGTACGACCACGACCGGGACGCCGGCGGCGCGCAGGGTGGCGAGGGTGGCGAGGTCGGTGGAGTCCAGGCCCATCGCGCCGGGCCGGTCGCCCTGGCCCTCGGCGTACGGGGTCTCGCCCACGACGGCGACCGCCACCTTGTAGGAGCCGTCGATCCCGCTGCCGTCGCGGCTGTAGGTGACGGTGGTGCCGGAGCCGGCGGCGCTCCTGATGCCCTGCAGGATGGTGGTGCCGGGGGTGGTCGCGCCGGCCGAGCCCTGCCAGGAGATCGTCCAGCCGCCGCTCTGCAGGCCGATGTCGTCGGCGCTCTTGCCGGCCACGAAGATCTTGCCGCCGGGCGCGAGCGGCAGCACGCCGCCGCTGTTCTTCAGCACGACCTGCGACTTGGCCACGGCCTCGCGGGCGAGCGCCCGGTGCGCGGAGCCGCCGACGGTCGCGGTGTAGGACCGGTCGGTGAGCGGCTTCTCGAACAGGCCGAGCTCGAACTTCTTGGTCAGGATCCTGCGGACGGCGTCGTCGATCCTGGCGTTGCTCACCCGGCCGGCCTGGACCTCGGCGCGCAGCAGGTCGATGAACTGCCGCCAGGCGGTCGGCACCATGACCATGTCGATGCCGGCGTTGACGGCGGTGCGCACGTCGAGCGCGGATGTGCCGGTGGCGCCGTCGATCTGGTCGATGCCGTTCCAGTCGGAGACCACGAAGCCGCCGAAGCCCAGCTCGCCCTTGAGCACGGTGGTGATGAGGTACTGGGAGCCGTGCAGCTTGGCGCCGTTCCACGAGCTGAAGGAGACCATCACCGAGCCGACGCCGCGCTCGACGGCGGCGCGGAACGGCGGCAGGTGGATCGCCCGCAGGTCGGCCTCGGAGAGCTGGGTGTCACCCTGGTCGACGCCGTTCGTGGTGCCGCCGTCGCCGAGGTAGTGCTTGGCGGTGGCCAGCACGGAGGCGGGGCCGTTCAGCGCGGTGCCCTGGAGGCCGGTGATGATCGTGGCCATCGAGGAGGGCAGGGCGGGCACCTCGCCGAAGGACTCGTACGTGCGGCCCCACCGGTCGTTGCGGGCCACGCACAGGCAGGGGGCGAAGTCCCAGTCCACGCCGGTGCCGGAGACCTCCTCGGCCACCGCCCGGCCGATGCGCTGGACCAGCTCCGGGTCGCGGGTGGCGCCGAGGCCGATGTTGTGCGGGAAGAGGGTGGCGCCGACGACGTTGTTGTGGCCGTGGACGGCGTCCACGCCGTACAGGATGGGGATGCCGAGAGGGGTGGCCAGGGCCGCGTTCTGGAACCTGTCGTACATGTCGGCCCAGGAAGCGGCCGTGTTCGGGGAGGGCGCCGAGCCGCCGCCGGACAGCACCGAGCCGAGCCGGTAGGTGGTGACGTCGGCGGTGCTCGCCGACGCGCGCTCGGCCTGCGTCATCTGGCCGAGCTTGTCGTCCAGCGACATGCGGGACATCAGGTCGGTCACCCGGGTCGCCACCGGCAGCGACGGGTCCTGGTACGGCAGCACCGCCGCCGCGTGCGCCCGCCGGCCGCCGACCGGCACGCCCGCCACTGCGAGGACGAGCAGCGCCACCGCCACCCATGTCATGATCGTGCTTCTCATGTCCCTCCGCCCCTGGCGCCGACTTTTTGGGAGCGCTCCCAAGCGGAACTGTAGGTCACCTCCCCCGCCCCGCCCACCGGGCCGGCCCGCCCGCCCGCCGCCATCAGCGCGAACGGCCGGAATCACGTGAAACTTTCAACGGGCCCTTTACCGCCGGTACGGAAGCCCGGATAATGCGTGGAAAGCGCTTTCCCACCGTTCCCCGACCGTGTGGAGAGATCATGCTCCTGCCGCCGTCACGCGCCTCACGCTGGGCGTCCGCCGCCGCCGCGACCGTGCTCGCCCTGGCCTCCCTGTCCGCCGCCCCCGCGGTCGCGGTGACGGCGGCGGACGGCCCCACCGGCTTCGCCGCCGTCAACGCCCTCGGCCGCGCCGGCACCACAGGAGGCGCCGGCGGCCGGATCGTCACCGCGACCAGCTCCGAGCAGTTCCTCGACTACATCGACAGCCTGGAGACCCTGGTCATCCAGGTGCCCGGCACGATCGCGATCACCAGCAAGCAGGGGGTGCGGCCCAACAAGACCATCGTGGGCGTGGGCTCCTCGGGCCACATCACCGGCGGCGGGCTGGACTTCTACCGGTCGTCCAACGTGATCGTACGCAACCTCCGCTTCACCGACGCCGAGGACGACGCGATCAACATCGGCCAGAACTCCCACCACATCTGGATCGACCACAACACCTTCTCGGGCGCGGCGGACGGCTCGGTGGACATCGTGCGCGGCGCGGACTACGTCACGGTCTCGTGGAACCACTTCGACCACTCCGACAAGTCCATGCTGATCAGCCACTCCGACGGCGCGGCCGGCACGGACGTCAGCCACCTCAAGGTGACCATCCACCACAACTTCTTCGACCACAGCCGCCAGCGCCACCCGCGCATCAGGTTCGGCGAGCCGGTGCACATCTACAACAACTACTACCTGGGCAACGAGCTGTACGGCATCGCCTCCACCGAGAACGCCGGCGCGGTCGTCGAGGGCAACTACTTCGAGAACGTGGCGCACCCGCTCTACTCGGCCAGCGGCTACGCCGACAGCGGCCCCGGCCGGGCGGTGCAGCGCGACAACGTCTTCGTCGGCTCCGGCGCCCCGGAGACCGCCGGGACCGTGGTCGAGCCCGGCACCTACTACAGCTACACGCTCGACGCCCCGCAGGGCGTGCCGGCGGCGGTCCGGGCGGGAGCGGGCCACGGCAGGATCAACCCGCTCGCCACGCCCACCGGCTGACGAGCGCCCCGCCCCCCCGTCACGGGCTCGTCAGCTCCTGGGGAAGATCTCGGTCCCGGGGCGCTGCACGTACGCCGTCGCCGCGGTGAACCCCGGGTCGCCGAGACGCCGCTCCAGCTCCTCGGGCGTCACGTCCTCGATACGGGTCTGGATCCACGATGGCGCGGGGTGCCTCGGCGAGCCCAGGCGGCGGGCCGGTGCAGCGTCAACCAAGCGCATTTATCGGTCATAGCTCGACCAACGGCGCGCATGCCTCCCCTACCGCCCGCCGGAATGCGGCGTACCGTGCCGGATGTCCGCACTGCGACGGTCTCGGGAACCGGTCCTGGGCGATCCCATCACACCGCTCTCGTCTGCAAGGAACGCGTCATGCCCTACGGTTCTCTCGCCGGCTACGGCGGCGGGGTCGCCCTGGCCGCCCTGGCGGGTGGCCACCTCTGGCTGGTCGGGCTCTGCGTGGCCGTCGTGCTGACCGCCGCGCTGCTCGTCCGCGCCAGGTTCCGGCGCGGACGCTGCCCCATGAGCCGGTGAAGGGACGACCGTGGTCACCGCCCGGTGCGTGAGCCACCGCACGCTCCTGCTCCTCAGCGCCCTGCCCATCGCCGGCTTCGCGGCCTGGGGGCTCGCCCACCTGGTCGCGCTGGCCGGGATGGCGGAAGGCCGGCCGCACGACCTGTCCGCCGCCTGGATGGTGTCCTTCCTGCTGCTGTGGTGGGTGCCGCTGGCCTGGTTCGAGCGGCCGGTCCGGGCGCCGCGGGCGCGGCAGGCCGAGCTGGACGCCCTGACGGTCACCGTCCAGATCCCCGTCTACAACGAGGACCCCGAGGCCCTGCGCGCGTGCCTGCGCTCGGTACTGGCCCAGAGCCGCCCGGTCACCCGCGTCCGGGTGGTGGACGACGGCTCGGCCGACCGGGTCACCGGCGAGCCCGTGCGCTACGACGACGTGCGCCGCGAGTTCGAGGCGGAGGCCGCCCGGCTCGGCATCGCGACCACCTGGGACCGCACCGGGAACCGGGGCAAGCGCTTCGCCCAGATGCACGTGCTCGCCCACGACGACGCCGACGTCTTCATGACGCTGGACAGCGACTCCGTACTGGACCGGCACGCGGTGCGGGAGGGGTTGCAGCCGTTCGCCGATCCGCGGGTGCAGTCGGTGGCCGGGCACGTGCTCGTGCTCAACCGGGCGGCGACCGTGCTGACCCGGCTGACCTGCGTGTTGTACCTGCCGTTCACCCGCGGGCTGCGCAGCGCCCAGTCGGTGCTGCGGCGGGTGACGATCAACTCGGGCACGCTGGCCTTCTACCGGGCCGCCGTGGTCCGGCAGTGCGCGGGGGCGTACGAGAACGAGCACTTCCGCGGCCGTCCGATGCAGATGAACGACGACTCCATGCTGACCTTCTACGCGCTGCTCGCCGGGGACACCGTGCACCAGCCGTCGTCGATCGTGTTCACGCTGGTGCCGGAGCGGCTGGGCCACTACGTGAACCAGCAGTTGCGCTGGATGCGCGGCACCACGGTCCGGCACCTGTGGTGGCTGCGGTACATGCCGCTGACCGGGGTGGTGTTCTGGGCGACGGTGGCCGAGTACCTGCACCTGCTGCTGGCCCTGGCGATCTCGGCCGTGCTGGTGGCCGATCCGGCCTGCCGGGCGCACCTGGAGGAGTTCTCGGTGGTGGCGGCGCAGGTCGGGTTGTCCATGTGCTATCTGATGGCGCTGCGGCTGTTCACGATCGAGCGCAGCGACGAGCCGCTGCGGGCGCGGCTGCTCATGTTCGCGCTGGCGCCGGTGGCGTCGTTGTGGCGGCTGGTGGTGCTGCGCCCGCTGTACCTCTACGCGCTGGTCACCTGCTGGCGGGTCAACCGGTGGGGCACCCGCGGCTCGGTGGAGGTGGCCCTGCCCGACGCACTGCCCGACGCCGGGCCCGCCCAGCTCTGAGCACACGGCCCGAACACGGCCCGAGCACGGCCCGAGCACGGTCAGGGGCGCGGTCCGAGGGCGGTCAGGGGCGCAGGGACTCCAGCAGGCGGCCGGCCTCGGCGGCCAGCCGGGGCAGGTCGGCCGCCGGGTCCGGGGAGCGGGCCAGCAACATGCCGCCCTCGCACAGCGCCCCGAAGACGAGCCGCGCCCGGACGGCCAGGCCGCCCCGCTCCACCTCGCCCCCGGCCAGGCCCTCCCGCCCCGTCCCGCCCCCGGCCGGGCCCTCCCGCTCCGTCCCGCCCCTGGCGGCCGGCTCGTCCCGGGCGGGCCCGCTCGTGGCGGCCAGCTCGAACCCGGCGTGCAGGACGCGCAGCAGGTGCGCGTGCTCCATCTCCCGCACCGTCTCCCAGCCGAGCACGGACGGCGCGTCCAGCAGCACGATCCGCCGGAAGCCGGGGTCGAGGCAGTGCTCCAGGAAGGCGTGGGCGCCCCGCCGCACCGCCGCCCACGGCTCGCCCTCCTCGGCCGCCACCCGCTCCAGCCGGGCCGACACCGCCACCAGCTCCTCCTCGACCGCCGCGCGGAACAGCGGCGCCTTGCCGCCGAAGTGGTGGTAGGCGGCCCCCTTGGTGACCCCGGCCGCGGCGGCGACCGCGTCGATCGAGGTGGCGGCGTAGCCGTGCCGGCCGAACAGCTCCCGGGCGGCGCGGGTCAGCGCCGCCGTCGTCCCGTCCGACCGCTCTGCCTGGGTACGGCGGATCATCGTGCCCCCATTGACTTACATACTCGCGGTACGTAACTTCGGAGCCAGTTACGTACCGACAGTATGAATCATGGAGGTCCGCCATGCCCCCACCCGTCGCCGTCTACGGGGCCACCGGCCACACCGGCCGCCTGACCGCCGCCGAGCTGCTGGCCAGGGGCCACGAGGTCGTCCTGGCCGGCCGGGACGAGAAGGCGCTGCACGCCCTCGCCGACGAGCTGGGCGGCAGGGCCCGGGTGCGGCACGCCCCGCTGGACGACCCCGCCGCCTTACGCGCCCTCGCCGGGCAGGCCGCCGTGCTGGTCCATTGCGCCGGCCCGTTCACCGACACCGGCCGGCCGGTCGCCCTGGCCGCCGCCGAGGCCGGCTGCCACTACGTGGACCACGCGCTGGAGCAGCACCACACCAAGTGGCTGTTCGACGAGCTGGCCGGGCCCGCCCGCCGGGCCGGCGTCACGATGATCACCGCCATGAGCTTCTACGGCGGCATGGGCGACCTGCTCGCGGGGGCGGCGGGCGCGGGCCTGAGCGACGTCGAGCGGGTGGTCACGGCCTACGCGGTGTCCGGTTGGCGCCTGACCACGGGGGCCAGGCGCACCGCCGAGCTGCTGTTCGCCGACACCCGCCGCATCACCCACGACGGCGGCGAGCAGCACGTCGGCTACGTCGAGCCGCGCAACGCCGTCTTCCCGTTCCCGCCGCCGCTCGGCCCGCGCACGATGATCGCGCCGGTGCCGTTCCCCGAGGTCGTGACCGTGCCCCGGCACGTGCCGGCCCGCCGGGTGGAGGCCCAGCTCACCGCGCGCACCTTCGAGGAGGAGCAGGCGTTCACCTCCGAGCACGCGGACGCGGCCACCCGGGCCGGCTCGGAGTTCACCGTCGCCTGCCAGGTGATCACGGCGGACGGCGGCGGCGGCGCGGGCCAGGTCAGCGGGCGCGACCTGTGGCGGCTGAGCGCCCTGGCCGCCGTGGAGGCCGCCGTCCGCGTCGCCGCCGGCGACGGCCCCGGCCCCGGCGTCCACGGCCCGGCCGAGGCGTTCCCCCCGGCCGCGTTCCTGCGTGACCTGGAACGCCTGGGCCTGCTCACCCTCACCCTCCCAGGAAAGGCGGAACGATGATCCTCGTGACGGGCGCGGCCGGCGGGCCGCAGGGCGGCACCGGCCGGCAGGTCGCGGAGCTGCTGCTGGCGCGCGGCGAGCGGGTGCGGGCCTTCGTCCGCGCCGACGACCACCGGGCCGCCGAGCTGCGCGAGCTGGGCGCCGAGGTGGTGGTCGGCGACCTGCGCGAGATCCGGTCGGTACGCCCCGCGCTGCGCGGCGTGCGCCGGGCCTACTTCACCTACCCGGTGACGGCCGGGCTGCTGGACGCCACGGCCGCGTTCGCCGCCGCCGCGCGGGAGGAGGGCGTCGAGCGGGTCGTCGAGGTCTCGCAGCTCGACGCCTCCCCCGAGGCGGGCACCCCGCGCATGCGCCGCCACTGGCTGTCGGAGCAGTTCTTCGACTGGGCCGGGGTGGGCGCGGTGCACCTGCGCGCGGGGGTGTTCTTCGAGAACCTGGCGGTGGTCGCGGCGGCGTCCGGCCACCGGGAGCTGGCGCTGCCGCTCGGCGGCCCGGACACGCTGGTCCCGCTGGTGGCCGCCGCCGACGTGGCCAGGGTGGGAGCCGGGCTGCTGCTGGAGCCCGGCCCCGTCGATGCGGTGGTGCCGCTGACCGGGCAGACGGCCGCGATCGGCGAGGTGGCCGGCGCCTTCGGCCTGCCCTACGTGGACGTGCCGCCCGAGGAGTGGGCGGCACGGGCCGCGGAGGTCTACCGCGACCCGTACGCGGTCGAGCACCTCACCCACCTGTGGGCGATCTTCCGCTTCGTCGGCGCCGGCCACCACCCGCTCTACGCCGTCACCGGGAGCATCGAGCGGTTCGGCGGCCGGCCACCGGTGACGCTCGCCGAGTTCGCTCAGGGCCTGCCGGAGCCGTCCCGGTAGTCGGCGGCGATCCCGATCAGCGAGATCAGTCCGGCGGCGAACTCCAGCGCCTCCTGGTGCCCCTCGCTGAACGGCGGCTGGAAGCCGACGCCCTCCCACGCGCCGGCCTGCGGGTTCCACAGGTCGGCGCCGACCTCGAAGTCCCAGCCGTAGACGCCGTGGTCGTACCACAGCTCGTCGGCGGAGTTGCCGGCCGCCGAGTAGAGCACGTCCGTCACCGGCCCGGTCTGCTGCGGCCAGACGACCGTGCCCCGCTCGGCGGCGATGGCCGTCTCGATCGTGCGGGCGGACTCCAGGAAGTACGCCTCCTGCCGCGGCGCCGGCCGGGGCAGGGTGACGCGGCCGTCGAGCTTGTACGCCCCCGGCGGCCACATGAAGTACCCGCCGTAGCTGTGGATGTTCATCGCGAACCGGATGTTGGGGTAGTGCTCGGCCAGCCACATCACGTTGCGGCTCTCCGGCTCGGAGTGCTCGGCGGGGCCGGCGTAGGTGCCGCTCTGGCAGTTGGCCGAGGCGCCGAAGTAGCCGTCGTGCAGCGAGCCGGCGGCGTAGTTGCGGTTGACGTCCACGCCCCAGGTGTTGCGCAGCGCCGGGTCGGACTGGCCCGGCGGGCAGTGGTTGGTCAGGTTCTTCCGCTGGCCCTCGAAGTCGTAGAAGCTGTAGTTCGCGCCGTCGGGGTTGACGGTCGGCACGATGAACACGTCGGTGCGCTCCAGCAGGCGGCGAGTGGCCCGGTCGCGGGCGTGGTTGCGCAGCAGGCGCTCGGCCGCCTCGACGGCGACCAGCGGCGTCACCCACTCGCGGGCGTGCTCCTGGGCGTAGGCGAGCACGCCGGTGCGCGAGCCGTCGCGGTGCGCGCCGATGCGCAGCGCCAGCACCTTCGCCGGCGCCCTGGAGACGCCGGCCGGCGCCCGCAGGAAGTCGCTGAGCTGGGTGAGCGGCACGGGCGCCACGATCCCCGCGCCGGGGTCGGCGCGATAGGCCGAGGCGCGGACGGGGATGCCCGGCGTGGCGTTGATCGCGGCCACGACCTGCGCGGCGGTGCTGGTGAGCGCGCCGGAGGCGTCGGTGGCCAGGGCGACGGTGATCAGCTTGCCGTTGACCGTGACCTGGAGGGCACGGCCGGGCGCGCCGGGATCGACCAGCTCGACGGCCAGGTCGTTGCCGCCCTCGGAGCCGTAGGCGGTGGAGGTGACCACGACGGCCGACCCGGGCGGGGTGCCGAGCACGGCCTGGGCGTGGCGGCGGTAGCCGTTGGTCTCGTACGGCAGCGTGATCAGCTCGGTCAGCCGGGGGAACTCCTCGTGCAGCGCCTTGATCCGCTCGTCGAGCTGGGCGGGCGGCATGTACTGGGTGACGAAGTCGCTGCGGTAGCCCCTGTCCCGCCGGTCGGGCCGGTCGCCGCCGGGCCACTCCCCGACCCGGGCCTCGGCCCTGCCGCCGCCCGCCGAGGTCACGGTGATCCACTCGGGGCGGGCGGCCGCCGGGACGGGGGCGCTGAGCTGGTGGCCGAGGTAGGCGCCCGCGTCCACGTACGCGACCATCGCGGCCTGGCCGGTCGAGCCCTGCCGCCCGCGCCAGCTCACGGTGAGCGAGGCGGCCGCGGCGAGGCTGCTGGACGCCTCGACCGACAGGAAGTACCCGTCACGCGACCTGAACCACACCGCCCGCTCGATCACGATCCGGTCCCGCGCGGTGGCGGGCGGGGCCGCGGAGCGGGCCTGGGACGGGGCCCGCGGAGCCGGGGTGGCGCCGAGCGCGCGCAGCCCGGCCAGCTCGCCCGGGGTGAGCACGGCGTCCACCTGGACGCTGCCGTCGGGCTGCGGGCGGACCCGGTGGGTGAGGTCGGCGCCGGAGGCGACCAGGCGCTCCATCGTGGCCCGGTCCGGGACGGAGAGCGTGACCAGCGAGGCGGGCTCGGGGTCGGCGGGCCCGGCGGCGACGGCGGCCAGGGCGGAGGGCTGGTCAGGGGGCTGGGCGACGGTCAGGGTCGCCAGGGCGAGGATCACGGCGGCGGCGGACGCTGGTAAGCGACGCATCTGCTCCTCCTGGGGGTGCTGAGGCCCACTCATTGAAGAACGCCCCCAAAAGCCGCACAAGGCCCACCCAGCGCGGAACCCCCGCCCGGCGCGCGGCCGGACGGGGGTTCGCGAGGGGATGATCAGCCGGTGAAGCCGACGATCGAGTAGTCCAGGGACCGGTAGCCCTTCGCGCCCCAGTTCGCGAGGGTCTTCTTGGTGGCCTGGATGTCGGGACGCTGGTACAGCGGGATGGTGTGCACCATGTCCCAGATCAGCTTGTCGGCGGCGTTGGCCTTCTCGATGGCCTTGGCCGGGTCCATCTCGCCCACGGCCGCCTCGATGGCCGCGTCGAGCGCCGGGTCGCTGCCCTTCGGGAAGTTGCTCTCGGAGCCGGTCTTGTAGATCTGCGCCAGCGAGCCGATCGGCAGCGGCGTGCCGATCCAGGAGAACGGCACCAGGTCGAAGTCGCCCTTGATGATGTAGTCGTTGAAGAACTTGTCCAGCGGCACCGGCCGGATGCTGACCTTGGCCCCGGCCTCCTTCAGCATGGCCTGGACCAGCTCACCCTCGGTCTGCGCGACCGGCGTGCCCGTCGGGATGACGAAGCTCAGGTCGAGCTCCTTGCCGTCCTTCTTGCGGTACTCGCCCTCCTGCTTCCAGCCGGCCTGGTCGAGGAGCTGCTTGGCCTTCTCCAGGTTGTACTTGCCGAGGTCGCCGGAGTTGTCGACGTAGCCCTTGTGGTTGTTCATGAAGACGTGGTTGCCGAGCGTCTGCAGCGGCCAGTCCATGTCCTTCAGGTCGGACTGCGTGATCACGTCACGGTTGATCGCGTACGCGATCGCGTGGCGGACGTTCTTGTCCTTCAGGTTGGCGCTGACGTTGTTGACGGTGATGTGCCGCCAGTTGGGGCTGAGCGCCTTGCGGATGTCCACGTTCGGGACCTCCTTGGCGCGCTTGAGCTCGGCCGGCGCGCCGGAGGGGATCTCGACCGCGTCGAGCTCGCCGTTGGCGAAGGCGTTCACCTGCGCCTCGGGGGACTCGATGGCCCGGAAGATGATCTTGTCCAGCTTGGCCTTCTTGCCCCACCAGTTCTCGTCACGCACGAGCGTGAGGGTCTTGGTGCCCTCGTCGATCTTCTCGACCTTGAACGGGCCGGCGGTGACGGGGATGGCCTGGTTGTACGACTTCTCGTACTTGTCCGTGTCCACCATGTACTTCGCCGGGTAGAGGTGCGGCGAGCGGGAGTACAGGCCCATCCACTCGGGGTAGGGCTTGCTGAAGGTGACGACGGCGACCTTGTCCGAGTCACCCTTGGTGACCGACGCGATCCGGTCCCAGCCGTCCGTGGAGGCCGGCTTGTACTTCTTGTTCTTGCCGTTGTTGATCTTCCAGGCGGCCTCGAAGTCCTCCCAGGTGATCGGCGTGCCGTCGGACCACTTGGCCTTGTCGTTGATCGTGTAGGTGACGACCTGCTTGTCCCCGTTCACCTCGTTCTTGACGTCGGTGAGGAAGTCGGGGTTGGCCTTCCACTGGGCCTGCTCGTCGAACACGATCGGCTGCGGCATGATCACGTCGAGCATGTCCGCGGTGTCGGCCTGGTTGCCGTCCACGTGGTTACCGTTCCACTGCGTCGGCCACTGGCCCACCGCGAGGGTCAGCGTGCCGCCGTCCTTGACCTGCTCGTACGCGACGTCGTTCATGCTGACCGCAGGCGTCTGCGACATCTGCTGCTGCGCCTGCTGCGACTGCTCGGCACTCGGCTTCTTGGCGTCTCCGCCACCTCCGCCGCAGGCCGCGACCGCCATGGCGAGGACCGCGACGCCCGCGGCCGCCCGGTAACGAACCTTCACTTTTCCTCCTGATCGTCCGAGGCCGTGATGACCTCGATCTCCTCCGCGTAGTGGCAGGCGGCGCCGTGATCGACGGCGTTCGCGAGCCGGGCAACCGAGGGTTCTTGATCCACACATCGCTGCCGCTCCGCCTCGCTGAGCTGCGTGGCGAACTTGGGGCAACGAGTGCGGAACCGGCAACCCGTGGGCGGGTCGGCCGGGCTGGGCAGGTCGCCTTCGAGCAGGATCCGCTTCCGAGTACGTTCCATCTCCGGGTCCGGCAGCGGGATCGCCGACAGCAGCGCCTGCGTGTAGGGGTGCGCGGGACGGTCGTAGACCTCCTTGACCGTGCCGATCTCGGCGATCTTGCCGAGGTACATCACGGCCACCCGGTCGGCCAGGTGCCTGACCACGGCCAGGTCGTGGGCGACGAACAGGTACGACAACCCCAGGGTGTTCTTCAGCTCCTCCAGCAGGTTGATCACACCGGCCTGGATGGAGACGTCGAGTGCCGAGACCGGCTCGTCCAGCACGAGCAGCTTCGGCTCCAGCGCGAGCGCGCGGGCGATGCCGATGCGCTGGCGCTGGCCGCCGGAGAACTGGCTCGGGTAGCGCTCGGCGTGCTCCGGCGACAGCCCGACCAGCTCCAGCAGCTCCGCGACCCGCTCGCGCACGTTCTTGCGGCCGTGGGCGCGCAGCGGCTCGGCGATGATGTCCTGGACCGGCATGCGCGGGTCGAGCGCGGCCATCGGGTCCTGGAAGACGATCTGCAGGTCGCGGCGCAGCGCCCGGCGCAGCCCCGCGTCGATCTTGGCGCTGTCCCTGCCGAGCACCACCACCCGGCCGCCCTGCGGCGGCGCGAGCTGCATGATCTGCTGGAGCGTGGTGGTCTTGCCGCAGCCCGACTCGCCGACCAGGGCCAGCGTCTCGCCCTCGGCGATGTCGAAGCTGATGCCGTCCACCGCGTACACCGTGCCGACGCGGCGCTTGAACACCGCGCCCTTCATCAGCGGGTAGTGCCGGATCATGTTGTCCAGCTCCAGCACGGTGCCACGCTCGGCGCGCGGCACCCGCACCACCTCGCTCGGCGGGATCACCGGCACGGGGAACACGTCGGCGCCGGTCAGGCCCTTGTGCTCGATCTCGTGCGAGCGGATGCAGGCCACGCTGCGCCGGCCGGCGGTCCCCGTGGCGGTCCCGACGGCGGGCCCGAAGGGGATCAGCGGCGGCTCCTCGTCGTCGCACATGTCCACCCGCATGGGGCAGCGCGGCGCGAACGGGCAGCCGGGCGGCAGCGCCGACGGCGAGGGCGGGTTGCCCTCGATCGGCACCAGCGGCCCCTCCTCGCCGTCGATGCGCGGGATCGAGGCGAGCAGGCCCATCGTGTACGGCATGCGCGGCCGGTAGTAGATGTCGTCCACCGACCCCTGCTCGACCGGCCGGCCGGCGTACATGACGAGCACCCGGTCGGCCATGCCGGCGATGACGCCGAGGTCATGGGTGATCATGACGATGCCGGCGCCGGTCTCCTGCTGCGCGGTCTTGAGCACCTCCAGCACCTGGGCCTGGATGGTCACGTCCAGCGCGGTGGTGGGCTCGTCGCAGATGAGCAGGTCGGGGTCGTTGGCGATGGCCATCGCGATCATCGCGCGCTGCCGCATGCCGCCGGAGAACTCGTGCGGGAACGCCTTGGCGCGCACGTCCGGGTGCGGGATGCCGACCAGGTCGAGCAGCTCGACGGCCCGCCTGGCGGCCTTGTCGCGGGGCATCCGCTGGTGGATGCGCACGGCCTCGGCGATCTGGTCGCCGATGGTGTAGACGGGCGTGAACGCCGACAGCGGATCCTGGAAGATCATGCTGATGGCCTTGCCGCGGATCTTGACCAGCTCGGCCTCGTTCATGCCCAGCAGCTCGCGCCCGTGCAGCTTGACCGAGCCGCTGACCTGCGCGCCGGGCGGCAGCAGGCCCATGACGGCCAGCGAGGTGACCGACTTGCCGGAGCCGGACTCGCCCACGATGCCGAGCACCTCGCCGCGCTCGACCTCGTACGACACCCCGCGCACGGCCTGGACGCCGCCGGGGAAGGTGACGGTGAGGTCCTGGACCTCCAAGATGCTCACGAGTTGCTCCCGGGGTCGAGGGCGTCGCGCAGGCCGTCGCCGATGAGGTTCACGCTGAGCACGAGGAGCACCAGCAGGCCGGCGGGGAAGGCGAACAGCCAGGGGTAACCGGTGGCGTTGCCGGAGCCGGAGGCGATCAGCGTGCCGAGCGAGACGTCCGGCGGCTGGATGCCGAAGCCGAAGAAGGACAGCGCCGCCTCGCCGATGATCGCCGCCGAGACGTTGAGCGTCGCGTCGATGATCAGCAGGGAGGACAGGTTCGGCACGATGTGCCGGAAGATGATCTTCCAGCGCGGGATGCCCATGTAGACGGCGGCCTGGACGTACTCGCGCTCGCGCAGCGAGATCGTCATGCTCCGCACCACTCTGGAGGTGACCATCCAGGAGAACGCCGCCAGCAGCACCACGAACCACAGCCAGGACGAGCCCGCCTTCAGCCGCGGCGAGATGATGGCGATGATGAGGAAGCTGGGCAGGACGAGCAGCAGGTCCACGCCCCACATGAGGACGCGGTCCACCCAGCCGCGGAAGTACCCGGCGAACGCGCCCACGACCGCGGCGAGCCCGGTCGAGATCAGCGCGACCAGCAGGCCGATGACGATCGACTTCTGCATGCCGCGCAGCGTGACCGCGTACATGTCCTGGCCGATGGAGGTGGTGCCCCACCAGTGGTCGCCGTCGGGCGGCGACAGGAAGGCCAGGAAGTCCTTCTCGGTCCAGTCGTAGGAGCCGAAGTACGGGCCGATGTAGGCCAGCGCGATCAGCAGGAACAGCGCGAGGAAACCGTAACGGGCCTGCTGGTTGCGCACCAGGCGCCGCAGGACGACCTTCGAACGCATCTCAGCTCACCCGCACCCTCGGGTCGAGCGCCGCCACCAGCAGGTCCGACAGGAACGCGGCGAACAGGACGCAGACGGCGGTGAAAGCGGTCACCGCGGCGACGGAGTTGACGTCGTTGGCGTTGATCGAGTCGACCAGCCAGGCGCCCATGCCGTGCCAGGCGAAGATCTTCTCGGTGAAGATGGCTCCGGTGAACATCGTTCCGAACGCGAAGGCGAAGTAGGTGGCGGACGGGATCAGCGCGGTGCGCAGCGCGTGCTTGGTCAGCGCGGTCCTGCGGCGCAGGCCCTTGGCCATCGCCGTGCGGACGAAGTCCTGGCCGAGCACGTCGAGCATCATGTTGCGCTGGATGCGGCTGTAGAAGGCGATCGAGCCGAGGCTGAGCGAGATCGTGGGCAGGATCAGGTGGTTCAGCCGGTTGAGGAACTGGTCCCAGCCCGACAGCCGCGGGTTGTACTCGCCGGTGTACTCGATGAGCGTGAACCCGAGCCCGCGATTGACGTTGTACGTCGCGATCGCCAGCAGGGTGGCCAGCACGAAGACGGGGATCGCCATGACCACGAAGGAGGAGACCCCGATTAACCGGTCACTGAGCTTGTACTGCTTCACCGCCGAGGCCGCCCCGAGCGCCACCCCGACGGCGAAGCCGACCAGCGTGCCGATGAGCAGCAGCCGAAGGCTGACCATGACCCGCCGGCCCATCTCCGCGTTGACGGAGCCGCCGTTCCAGGTCTTGCCGAAGTCACCGTGCAGGACGCCCGTGGCCCAGGTCGCGTAGCGCTGGAGCACGGGGGTCTTGTCGTTGAGGTTGTAGGCGTCGAGCGTGCGGTCGATCGTCTCTTCGGGGATCGGAGGCTGGCGGCCCTGGTACGTGGCCCGCGGGCTCATGGTGGTGGCGGCGAGCATGTACGCGAGACTGGCCGCGATGGCGACCAGGACCACATTTATTGCCAACCTGCGAAGCAGGTACTTGCCCATTACTCTCCGTTCGCGCTGACCGGGGGCGCATCTCGGGGTGGAGAGGCGCCTCCGCAACGTAAAGCCGCCCTCCATCGGGAAATCCAGCTGACCGTGAGGACGGCGATCAAGGCGCAGAATATGGCCAAAAATATAACAGTCAGAAACAGAGCCACATAACAGTCAGATCACTCACAATAGATCGCGACAGGCGATAGCGCGCCCTCCCGCGACCCATCTGACCTGCGGGAACATCGCTATTTACCGGCAGCTAACAGCACGCGGACAAGGCGTGTGTCACAGAATCCGGACATAAAATTAGCGGTGCGGCAAAGTGATCCACAGCATGATCCGCGACCCGTGAATGCGGCCACTCCCGTCGCCCGCGCCCGTCCCGCCGTCACGAGCCCCACGGGCGCCACCCGCCCGGCGGCCGGGACGCCATCGCCGCGCCCGATCACCCCGGCTCCCGGCCAACTTAGGGCCTTTGGTCCCTACCTGCGGTCATGACCCGGACGGGACGATGGCGGGGTGAAGTGGAGCTTGATGGGCGGTTCCGGATGACGGGATCGCGCGACCTGAAAGAGCTGTCCGAGGCCGAGGCCCTGCGGCGGCTGGCGAGCGTCCCGTTCGGCCGGATCGTCTTCACCCTCCGCGCGCTGCCCGCGGTGCGGCCGGTGAACCACCTCGTGATGGACGGGCAAGTGATCATCCGCAGCGATCCCGGCACGGTGCTGAGCGGGGAGGTGGCTCCCGCCGAGGCCGTGGTCGCCTTCGAGGCCGACGAGCTGGACCCGTACGAGCGGCTGGGCTGGAGCGTCATCGTCACCGGCGTGGCCCGGCTGGTGAGCGACCCGGCCGAGGCCGCGCGCCTCAAGGACCTGCTCCACCCGTGGGTCAAGGGCGGCATGGACCACGTGATCCGCATCCAGCCGGAGATCGTCGACGGCTTCGAGCTGGTCCCGGTCGGCGACGGCCCCTGACCGGCCGGCGCGCCGGAGAAACGGGGTCAGGGCATCCACTTGCCGCCGGCCACGTCGATGGTGAGGCCGGTCAGCCAGGACGAGGCGTCGGAGGCGAGGAAGGCGGTCACGTTGGCCACGTCGAGCGGCGTGCCGAGCCGCCCCAGCGGATGCTCGGCCAGCAGGCGCCGCTCGAACTCGGCCGGCATCCGCCCGGCCAGCCGCTCGGTCATGATCGTGGACGGGGACACGCAGTTGACCCGGACGCCGAGCGGGCCGAGCTCGTGCGCGAGCTGGCGGGTCAGCGCGATCACCCCGGCCTTCGCGGCCGTGTAGGCGATCGAGGCGCCGGTCGGCAGGCGCGCGGCCAGCGACGCCATGGTGACGATCGAGCCGGCGCGGCGCTCGCGCATGCCCGGCAGGAAGCTCTTGAGCACGAGGAACGTCGAGGTGAGATTGGCGTCCAGGGTGGCGTGCCAGTCGTCCTCGGCGAGCCGGTCGAGGGGCACGGGCCGCCCGGTGCCGCCCCCGGCGAAGACCGCCAGCACGTCCACCGGGCCGAGCCGCCGCTCGACCTCGGCGCGCATCGCCTCGACGGCGGCGAAGTCGGTGCCGTCGGCGGCCACCCCGATCACGGCGTCGCAGGCGCGCTCCCCGGCGTCCCAGGCGTGCTCCTGGACGTCCTTGACGGCGGCCTCGATGGCCGCGGGGTCACGGCCGTTGACGGCGACGCGCATGCCCTGCCCGGCCAGGACCTTCGCGGTCTCCCGCCCGATCCCGCCCGAGCCGCCGGTGACCAGCGCGACCCTGCCCCGCAGATCCGGATACCTCATGACGCCCTCCCGCTGTGTCCAGGACTCCACCATGCCCCGCGCGGCGGGCGGCGGTCGTCGTGCGGGGGAAGGCCGTCCGGCTACTCCTCGCGTCGTACGCGCGCCGCCCGCCGCCTGCTCCGCCGGGGCCTTCGGGTGCCCAGGGGGCGTTCGGGCGTCCTAGGGGAGGCGGTAGGCGCGGCGGGCGGTGCCGGCGAAGACGTCGGCCCGCTCGCCCTCCGTCAGGCCCGCGCACAGCTCCTCGGCGGCGCCGGCGACCTCGGCGTACCCGGCGGCCAGCAGGCAGACCGGCCAGTCGGAGCCGAACATCACCCGCTCCGGGCCGAACGCCTCCAGGGCGGTCTCCGCGTACGGCCGCAGGTCGTCCACCGTCCACGCCGCCCAGTCGGCCTCGGTGACCAGGCCGGACAGCTTGCAGAAGACGTTGGGCAGCGCGGCCAGCTCGCGGATCCGGCCGCGCCAGGGCTCCAGCTCGCCGGCGGCGACCGGCGGCTTGGACAGGTGGTCGAGCACGAACGTCAGCCCCGGCAGGGCACGGCAGGCGTCGATGGCGGCGGGTAACTGGTGGGGCAGCGTGAGCAGGTCGTAGGCGAGGCCCGCGGCCTCCACCGCGGCCAGGCCGCGCCGCACGTCCGGCCGGGCGAGCCAGGCGGGGTCGGGCTCGGACTGCACGCCGTGCCGCACGCCCACCAGGCCGGGCGGCAGCGCGGCCAGGGTGCCGGCGGCGTCGGGCGCGGTGAGGTCGATCCAGCCGACGACGCCCGCCACCAGCTCGGAGGCGGCGGCCAGGGCCAGGAACTCGCGGGTCTCGGCCAGGTCGGGCAGCACCTGGACGAGCACCGTACGGCTCACCCCGGCCGCGGCGGCGTGCGGGGCCAGGTCGTCCAGCGTGTACGTGCGCCGCACGGGCGCCATCGGCTCCGGGTCCAGCCAGGCGTGCGGGCGGGCGGAGAGGTCCCACACGTGGTGGTGCGCGTCGATGCGATTCATGGGCGCAAGGTAACAGGCATCCCATGTATAAGCCACCACGACGGGGGTCAGAACCGGGATGGGACGATTTGGGCGGGGATACGTCCTACGTTCTTCCCAATCCCCGATCGACCGGCAACAAAAACAGAGGGCGTGATCGCCATGATCACGCCCTCTGGGGGGCCGTTAGCCCCGGACTAGTCTTTCGGCCGATCTCCCGACCGGCGTTTTGATAGTACAACGAACACGGAGTGTGCCGCTACCTTATGCTCACAGTAGTCATCCGGCCATCCCGCCGCCTGACTCCCCCGCTCATCACCCCCCAAGGTCGCAGCATGCACAAGACGCCTCCCGGGCGAGACGCCTCCTCCGCCTACTCGCAGCATGTCGCCGCCCGCGTCATGAACTTCTGCGACACGGCGACCCCCTGGCCCCGCCGCCTCTGGGACGTCAGCGCCTTCCTGGCCCTGCAGGAGCTGTACGAGGCGGGCGCCTGGGTCGAGCGGCGGGTGCTGTCGCAGGGCTCGCTCGACTGGCAGCGGCACGAGCTCGAACGCCTGCTCGGCGACGATCCGGCGCTCGGCACCAGGTGCTTCCGGCGCGGGCTCCAGGACTGCCTGCGCACGACGCTCACCGTGGCCAGCGACGGCCGCAGGAAGCTGCGCCACCTCATCGACGTGGGCCGCCCCGGCTACCTCGACCGCTGGGCGGCGTGCGTGTCCGATCCCAACCCGCCGCCGCCGGAGAGGGTCGCCCGCGCGGTCGCCTCCCACCTGCTCGACAACGGCCACAGCATGGACGGCCTCAACCGCTGGGTCCGCGACGGCCGGCTCGGCCTGTCCGCCACGGATCTGATCACCGAGGCCGCCGCGCTGCTGACGCTGCCGCCGACGTCCTGGAGGGTCATCGTCCCCTTCGCCGACCTCAACCACCGCGAGAAGCTGGCCGCCGACCTGCCCCACTGGATCGACGTCCGCGAGACCGAAGACCTGCTGGCCGCCACCGGCACGAAGACCACCACGCCCGTGGCCGGCGCCCTGTCCTACGAAGTGGAGGCGCGGGACCCGGAACGTGCCCTCGAAATCGTCTCGGACGTCGTCGAGCGTCTCCAGGCCCGCGCCCGCTTCACCGCGACCGGCCTGGTGACGCCGTTCGACACGGCCGTCGTGCTGAACCAGAGCAGGTCGATGCCGCTCAGGATGCCCGCGCGCGGCGCCCGCGTCCTGTCCCTGGCCGCCGAACGCCAGCTCTACGTGGTCGGCGCCGAGCCGCAACGCCTCGGCGACCGCCGCCGCAGCGCCGTGGACGACGCGCTGGAGCTGGCCTCGGCGCTCAACCACGGCCCGCTCGCCCCGGCCGTCGCCGGCGGGTGGAGCGCGCTGGAGTCGCTGCTGACCGAGGCCCGCGACCCCGACGAGCGCGAGCGCGTCATCGCCGCCTCCCGCGCGGCCGCCCTGGTCGCCTGCTCCTGGCCCCGCGCCGAGCTGACCGCCCTGTCCCACCGCATCCGGCACGTGCACGGCCACGACCTGGCCGAGCGCCTGGACCGCTGCGCCTCCAACCGCGAACGCGCCGTGCTGATCGCCGCCGAGCTGGCCGAGGGCCGTTCCCTTCCGTTGGAACGTTCCTGGCGCCGCAGGAGCGACATCGCGGCGATCACCCGCATGCGCGCGCTCCTGGCCGATCCCGCCCCGGTCCTCGGCCGGGTGCGCCGCTACGTCGAGGTCTCCCTGCGCCGCCTCTACCGCAGCCGCAACATCGTCCTGCACGGCGGCTCCACGGGCGGCATCGCCCTGCAGCCGGCCCTCCGGGTCACGGCGCCCCTGGTGGGGGCCGCCCTGGACCGCCTGGCCCACGCCGACCTGGTGACCGGCGTCCCGCCCCTGGCGCTGGCCTCCCGCGCCGAGACCGCGCTGCGCATGGTCGGCGACACCATGGGCCCGTCCCTGTGCGACCTGATCGAGTGAGCCGTACGGTCACCGGTGCGCGGCGGGTCGCGCGTTCACGGCGAGGACGCCGGCGAGCGCGCGCAGGGTCGCCGGCGGGGTGCCGGGTGGCGGCGAGACGCGCAGGACCGGCGCGGACAGGTCGAGCGGTGCCCGGGCCGGAGGGACGACGCCCACCAGGAGGCCGGCGCGGGCGGCGCGGGCTCCGGCGTCCTCGGCGGAGTCGGCGGGCGGCGGGCGCAGGGTGACGAGGGCGGAGGGCTCGTCCAGCGGCTCGATCACCCGCCAGCCGCCCGCCCCGTCGAGGATCTCGCGGGCGGCGCGGCCCAGGGCCGCCAGGTGGGCGTGGACGGCGGCCGGGCCGAGCGCCAGGTGCTCCAGGACGGCGGCGCCGAGCCCCGCGCGGGCGGCGATCGCCCCTTCGGCCCCCTCGTACCGGACGGCGCCCGGCAGCGGCGTCGCGCCGGGCCAGGTGTGGCCGCGCAGGGTCGGGGCGGGGGCGTCCATGGTCGGGGTGGGGCCGGGGACGATGAGGAAACCGGTGCCGCGCGGGCCCGCGAGCCACTTGCGGGACGTCCCCACGTAGGCGGTGGCACCCACGCCGGTGACGTCCACGTGGCCGAAGGACTGGCAGGCGTCCAGCACCAGCGGGACCCCGGCGGCCCGGCACAGCGCGCCGATCCCGGCGGCGGGCTGGACGACCCCGCGGTGCGAGGCGAGGTGCGCGAGCGTGACCAGGTGCAGGCCCGCCGACAGGTGGTCGTGGAGGCCGGCCAGGTCCAGGCGGCCGTCCGGGTCGGTGGGCAGCTCGACGAGGGTCCAGTCGCGGTCGGCGGCCAGGCGGCGCAGGAGCATGAGGGTGCTGCCGTACTCCGTGCGGGTGTGGCCGACGCGGCTGCCCGGCGGCAGGCGCCAGCCGCCGAGCAGGGCCGCCATCGCCGAGGTGCCGCTCTCGGTGAAGGCGACGTCGCCGGGGGCGGCACCGGCCAGGGCGGCCAGCGCCGCGCGGGCGTCGGTGAGGGCGGGTTCCGCCGGGTAGCCGCCGTGCCGACGTTCCCGGTGCAGGTGGGCGATGACGGCGTCCAGGGTGCGGTCGCTGGGGACGTTGCAGCCCGCCGCGTCCAGCAGGCCCGGCGGCATGACGCCGCGGGCCGCCCGCCACGCCGCCCCGACGTCGCCGCCCGGCCCGGTGCTCGCCGGGCCGGTGCTCGCCGGGCCGACGCTTACCGGGCCGACGCTTGCCGAACCGGTGCCGGTCGGGTCTGGGGGCGGGGTTCGGGTCATGCTTCGGAGAGGGTCAGGGCGAAGTCGCCGGCCGGGTCGGTGTGCCAGGCGCGGACCGTGAAACCGGCCGCCGCCAGCTCGGCACGCAGGCCGTCCGGGCGGAACTTGGCGCTGATCTCCGTACGCATCTCCTCGCCCTCGGCGAACGCGGCGGTCAGGCCGAGGGCGCCGACGCGGACCCGCATCGCGCGGGTGGCGCGCAGGCGCATCTCGATCCAGTCCCGGCGCTCGTCGTAGAGGGCGACGTGAACGAAGGCGTCCGGGTCGAAGGCGGCGTCCAGCTCGCGGTTGAGCACGCGCAGGACGTTGCGGTTGAACGCGGCCGTCACCCCGGCCGCGTCGTCGTAGGCGGCGACCAGGCGCCTCCGGTCCTTGACCAGGTCGGCGCCGAGCAGGAACGTGTCGCCGGGGCGGAGGTTGCCGCGCAGCTCCTTGAGGAAGGCGCGGCGGGCGTCCGGATCGAGGTTGCCGATGGTGCCGCCGAGGAAGGCGACCATCCGGCGGCCGGTACGCGGCAGGAGGGCGAGGTGGCGCTCGAAGTCGGCGCACACCGCGCGGACTTCGAGCCCGGGGTAGCGCCCGGCCAGCCGGTGGGCCGCCGCGGTGAGGGTGACGGCGTCCACGTCCACGGGCGTGTAGGTGCGCAGGGTGCCCGCCGCGGTCAGGGCGTCCAGGAGGAGCACGGTCTTCTCGCTGGTGCCCGAGCCCAGCTCGACCAGCGTGTCCGCGCCGCTCGCCGCCGCGAGGCCGGCCGCGCGGGCGCGGAGGATGGCCAGCTCGCGGCGGGTCGGGTAGTACTCGGGCAGCCGGGTGATCCGGGTGAACAGGTCGCTGCCGGTCTCGTCGTAGAACCACTTGGGCGGCAGCCACTTGGGGGTGGCGGTCAGGCCGGTGCGGACGTCCTGTTCGAGGGCCAGGCGCAGGTAGTCGCGGTCGAGGTGGTTGATCAGGCGCACGGTGGGGTGGTCGACGGGCACGAGGTCTCCAGGTGGTGGTGGGGTGGGGCGGTCAGAGCGGCTGGACGCGCGAGCCGTCGGGGGTGACGACCAGGAGGCTGCGGTCGGGGACGGGCCGCCAGCCGGGGTCGTCGCAGAGCGGTTCGCTGGCCACCAGGACGCCGTCCGGGCAGGGCCGGTGGAAGAGGGTGTCGCCCCAGGCGGTGGCGGCGAGCTGCGTGCCGTCGCAGGCCAGGAGGTTGAGCCGGGCCTCCGGGTCCCTGGCCGCGGCGCTGGTCACGACCTCGGCCAGCGCGGCGCCGAGCCCGGCGGCGGAGGGAGTGGAAGAGGGGGCGGCGGTGCGGAGGCGGTGGAAGACGGCGGCCGCCAGCCCGGCGGAGTCGCAGGTGCTCTCGGCGGCGTCGGCGCCGGCCAGGTCGCGGACGGCGTCCCTGGCCACCCGGCCGTTGTGGCTGAGCAGCCAGCGGCCCGCCGCGAACGGCGCCGTGGCGCTCTCCTCGACCGGCATGCCGACCGTCGCGCACCGCACGGCGGCCAGCAGGCAGCCGCCGCGCGCGACCCGGGCGAGGCCGGGCAGGTTCGCGTCCGCCCAGACGGGGATCGCGCGCCGGTAGCGGACGGGCTCCGGCGCGGCGGGGTCGTACCAGCCCATGCCGAAGCCGTCGGCGTTGACCGTGCCGTGGCGCTGCCGCCGGGGCGCGTACGACTGCCGCATCAGCCCGTGCTCCGGCTCGTGGATCAGCGACGTCAGCGGGCGGGGCGCGCCGAGCCACGCCGCGTGCCGGCACACTAGCCCTCCTCCGGCGCGGCGGTCCTGGCGCAGCGGAAGCCGGTGAAGATCTGCCGCCGGACCGGGTAGTCCCAGTTCCGGAACGTGGTGCGCACGGCGGCGGGGTCGGCCGCCCAGGAGCCGCCGCGCAGCACCCGGTACTCCCGGCCGAAGAACACCTCGCTGTACTCCCGGTAGGGGAAGGCGCGGAAGCCGGGGTAGCCCTGGAACCAGGTGGCGGTCCACTCCCACACGTCCCCGAGCATCTGCTCGGCCCCGTACGGGCCGGCCCCGCCCGGGTACGCGCCGAGCGGCGCGGGCCGTGCCGCCCGGTGGCCGAGGTTGGCCAGCTCGGGGGTCGGGTCCTGGTCGCCCCACGGGTACCGGCGGGCCCGGCCCGCTGCGGCGTCCCAGCCGCACGCCTTCTCCCACTCGGCCTCCGTGGGCAGCCGCTTGCCGGCCCAGCGGGCGTAGGCGTCGGCCTCGTACCAGCACACGTGCTGCACCGGCTCGTCCATCGGCACCGGCTCGGTCCGGCCGAAGCGGGTGCGCCACCACGTCCCGCCGTCCCTGGTCCAGAAGAGCGGGGCGAACACGCCGCTCTCCTGCCGCCAGCGCCAGCCCTCGGGCGTCCACCAGCGGGGGTCGTGGTAGCCGCCGTCCTCGATGAACGCGGCGTAGGCGGCGTTGCCGACGGGCAGCCGGTCGATCCAGTACGCGGGCAGCTCCACGCGGTGGGCGGGCCGCTCGTTGTCGTAGGCCCACGGCAGGCTGTCGGTGCCCATGAGGAACGGCCCCGCCGGGACGTACACCTCGTCCGGGCCGGCCGGGCGGCGGCCCGGCGGCAGGGCGCCGTCGCGCACGACGCCCGGCCGGCCGGCGAGCTGGAGCGTGGCCAGCATGGTCTCGTCGTGCTGGTGCTCGTGCTGGATCACCAGGCCGAAGACGAACCCGTCGCGGCGCAGCGGGTCCGGGTCCTCCAGGTCCACGGCGTCCAGGACGTCCAGCACCCGGCCGCGCACGCCGCCGATGTAGTCGCGGGCCTCGGCGGGGCGCAGGAACGGCAGCGACGGCCGGTCCCTGCGCGGGGTCTTGAAGGCGTCGTAGATGTCGTCGATCTCCGGACGGAGCGGGGTGATCCCGGCGGCGGCCCGCAACACCCACAGCTCCTCGTAGTTACCGACGTGGGCGAGGTCCCACACCAGGGGGGACATGAGCGGCGAGTGCTGCTGGACGAGCAGGTCGTCGTCGGCGGCGGTGTAGGCCAGCGACCGGTCGCGCACCGCGATGAGCTGAGCGGCGATGCCGGCCTTGACGTCGGTCATCGGTGTCCCCCTTCGGTCAGCCAGGCCGCCAGGCGGCCCGGTCCTGTTGTCACCACGTCGATCAGGTCGGCCGCCGGCGAGCGGCCGGGGCTCACGTGCCGGTCGGCGAAGGCCGCCACCTCGCCGGTCAGGGCGGGGCCGGCGTCCAGGCAGGGCAGCGCCTCCAGCGCGGCGCGGAAGCACGCCTCGGCGGCGCGGGCCAGGCGCGGCTCCGCCAGGCCGCAGCGGGCGGCCGCCGTCCACAGGTCCCGGCACGGCTCGGCGGCGGACAGCGCGGCGCCGGCGGCCCGGTCGTCCATGACCAGCGCGTACGTGACGGCCACGCACACCGGCCAGTACGCCGGCCGCTGGGCGTCGAGGTAACGCACCTCCAGCCAGCCGCGCGGCCGGACCGGCGGGAACACGGTGGTCGCGTGGTAGGCCAGGTCGTCCAGCGTCGGCCGCCGCCCGGCGGGGCCGCCGCCGCCGAGCCAGTCGCGGAAGGTGGAGCCGTCGCGGACCGGGCGGCAGCGCTCCCCGTCCTCGCGCACCAGCATCAGGCGGGCGTCCAGCAGGTAGTCCGTCCAGTCCGCCACGGGGTCGGCGGTGGCGCGGACGGGGGCCGTCCGGGTGCGGTCGAGGTGGTCCCAGACGGCCTGGCGGCCGGACGTCCAGCCGGTCGGGCGGCCCGCGGACACCGGGGAGTGGGCGAAGGCGGCGGCCAGGACGGGGCCGAGCAGGTGCGCCCGCTCCCACCGCTCGTGAGGGCGTTCCCCCAGGTCCAGGTTGATCTGGACGGAGGCGGTCGAGCACATCATGAGCGGGCCGTACGGGGCGCCGAGGAAGCCGGCCATCGCGTCGTAGCGGGGCAGGCGGAGCTGGCGGCGGGGCGGGCGCAGCGGGTCCAGGCCCACGCCGGCCGCCGCCAGCCCGGCCGCCGCGAGCGCGTCGCGGACCAGGCCGAGGTCGGTGTCCAGCGCGGCGACGGCTCCGGGCAGGGTGCCGGCCGGTCCGCTCAGTTCGAGCTGGCCGCCCGGCTCGAACGTGACCCGGCTCCCGCCGGGCAGCGCGGGCAGGGCTCGCGCGACCTCGTCCACGGGGACGTACCGCTCCGGCTCCGCCCGGTCGTAGACGAGGAGCTCCAGCTCGACGCCCACCCGCTCCCCGCCGCTGCCGCCGCCGGACGGGCGGAAGCAGTCGCGGGCGAACGCCGCCACGTCGTCCGGGCCGATCGGCGGCCGGGCGGTCATGGGGCTTCCCTCGCGTGGCACATGGATCTACAGACCCGCGAGCCGCGCGAGCGTTACAGGGAAATTCCTACGGCGTGCGCCGGTTCCTGAAGGCGGACATCAGGCGCTCGCGCGTGCGGTCGGACAGCTTCTCGGGAGGCTGGTCGCCGAGCGCGCGGACGGTGGCACGGTACTGGTCGAGGTAGTGGCCGCACGCGGTGCAGCAGGCCAGGTGGGCCTCGACGCCGGCGTGCGACGGCTCGTCGAGGGCGTCGTCGAGGTAGGCGGTGATGGCTTCCACCAGCTCGCCGCACGTGAACCGCTTCACGACGCTGCCCGCCTTACCCTCTGACATGAACCGTTTCACCTATTCTGACGCCATGACCGACCGGAAGTAGCCCTCCAGCCGTTCCCGGACCGCCGCCCGGGCCCGGTGCAGCAGCACCCGCTGGTTGGCGGCGGAGATCTCCAGGATCTCGCAGACCTCCTCGGAGGTGCACCCCTCCACGTCGCGCAACGTGATCACGGTGCGCTGCCGCGGCGGCAGCCCGGCCAGGGCCTTGCCGATCAGGGCGCGCACCTCCGCCGCGAGGGCCTGGTTCTCCGGGGTCGGCCAGGCCGCGGGCGGCTCCTTCCAGCTTCCCGGCAGGTCGGTGTCGGGGCCGTGGAACCGCGCGGGATCGACGCTCGGCCCGCCGTCCGGCCCGAGGGCGCTCCACGGCAGTGTACGGCTCTCGCGCAGGCCGCGCTTCTTCGCGGTGTTGACCAGGATGCGGTAGACCCAGGTCTTGACCGACGAGCGGCCCTCGAAGCCGTCGATCGCGGCGATCACCGCCAGCCAGGTGTCCTGGACGACCTCCTCGGCCGACTCGTCGGTGGAGACGTAGGACCTGGCGACCCGTAACATGCCCCGCGACCAGGTGTCGAGCAACGCCGCGAACATCGTCTCGTCGCCCGCCCGCAGGGCCGAGACGACGACGTCGTCCGGGGGCAGCGCGCTGCCCGCGAAAGACCCCACGATCGTTTCCTCCCCGTCCGGCGCCTCGAACATCATCACATCCGCCCGCCGGAGCTTCCACCGCGGGTAGCGGCAGACCCCTTGACGGCCTGGAGAACGGCCGGGCAAGCCGCCGGAGCTTCCACCGCGGGTGGCGGCAGACCCCTTGACGGCCTGGAGGACGGCCGGACAAGCCGCCGGAGCTTCCACCGCGGGTGGCGGCAGACCCCTTGACGGCCTGGAGAACGGCCGGACAAGCCGCCGGAGCTTCCACCGCGGGTGGCGGCAGATCCCTTGACAGCTCGCCGGAGCTTTCCCGGGAGGGGTCAGCCGGTGGCGAGGAAGGAGGTGACGTCCAGGGGGTTCTTGAGGTAGCCGTGGCGTTCCATGAGGTCGGCCACCTGCTGCACCCGCCGCCGGTCCAGGTCGGTGGGGTAGGTGCCGAGCGAGACCTGCGCCGCCGTGTCCGCGTCGATCTTCGTGTACTTCGGCAGCGCCGCCTCGACCTCCTTGCGGTCGGCGGCGTCCCGCAGGCCCTTGGCCAGGCCGCGCTGGAAGGCGGCCAGGGTACGCGGGTAGCGCTCGCGGAACTCGTCGGTCGCCATCCACCCGCTCACCGGCTGGTCCGCGAGGCGTCCCGGGACGGGGTCGGGCAGCTCGCGCACGAGGCCGCGGCGCTCGCCGTAGGTCAGGAACGGCTCGGCCACCCACGCCGCGTCCACCTTCCCGCTGCCGATCCGCTGCGCCATGTCGGGGAAGGGCATCTCGACGAAGCGGACGTCGCGGTCGGTCAGGCCGGCGTTCTCCAGCATGGCGGTGACCATCAGCGTGCCGAGCCCGTACAGGTTGTTGACCGCGACCTTCTTGCCCTTGAGCTCCTTGACGGAGTCGATCCCCGAGTCCTTGCCGACCACCACGCCGTAGCCGTCGGCCCCCGCCTGGGACAGCGGCGCGACGACCTTGAGGTGCTTGCCCACGGCCCCGGCCATGAAGGTGGTGACGTAGTCGGTCTGGCCGAGGTCGAGCCGCCTCGCCTCCAGCATCGGCACCGCCATGGCCGCGCCGGAGATGACCTGCGGCTCGACGGTGAGGCCCTCCTGCCTGAAGTAGCCCTTCGCGATGGCGACGAACAGCGGCGCGGTGTCGGCGACGGGGAGCACGCCCACCGCGATCGTGTCCTTCTCGGGTACGAGCTTCGGCGGCGGTGGCCCATCGCTCGCGCACGCCGCCGCGGCGACGGATAACAGCAGGGCGGCCAGGGCGCGGGCGAGACGGTTCGGCACGTGCTCCTCCTCGTTCGGCGATGGCTGGAGAGCGTACCGGACCAAGATCGCGGCCGCGCGCGGCGGCGGGAAACCCGTCGCGCGGTGGCCGGGCCGCTTCGGCCGGGTTACGTTGGACGGAGGCGTCTGCCCGCGAGGGAAGGGGAGTCCGGTGCTCTACCTGTTCGGCTTCGAGCGGATCGGTGTGGCCGTGAGCGACATCTACTTCGTCGATCCCCACCCAGGACAGGGCCAGGAGGGCGCCGAGCGCGGCGTGCGCCTGGAGCTGCGCAGGCTCGAACAGGGCGAGCTCAAGGGCTCGATCTACTCGGCCCGCCCGATCACCGTCGAGCGCCCGCTGTGGCGGGTGGACCTGCTGGAGTCGGTCTCCGGGACGCCCGGCAGCTTCGACCGCACCCACCACCATCCGGGCATGGACGGCTGGGAGCCGGGCCGGCGGGTCTTCGACCACGAGCTGTCGGGCGAGCCGCTGAGGTGGCTCGGCGAGCGGCTGGCGGACCTGGAGGGCGTGCTGAAGGAGGTCGGCGCCGACCCCGGCGAGGTCTCCCCCTCCGACGTGACCGGGCTGCGCGAGCGGGCGCCGGAGATCGTCGAGACGGTGGGGCGGCTGCTGGAGCGGGTCCGCGCCGGCGCGGTCGCCGCCCCGGACGACGCCGCCACGGCGACGAGCGTCCGCGCGAGCTGGCTCTGACCGGCAGGCGTACCCAGTCCGCCCGACAGACGGGCCGACAGGCCGACAGACGGGCAGGCAGACCGACAGGCCGACAGGCCGGCAGACGGGCAGGCAGGTCGTGAGGGCGGGCCCGTCAGGCGGGTGACGGCTGGGCCGGGCGGCGGTGCAGCAGGCCGAACCTGCCCCACATGGCCTCGGCCGCCTCGATCGAGGCCCCGGTACGTGCCGGATCGACCGCGGCGAGCTGGGTGACCAGGGCCTGGGCCACGGCGATGCCGGCCGTCAGCGACGGGAAGAACGCCTCGCCCTCGGCCGGGACCAGCACCACCTCCTCGGCGGCGGCGGCCAGGGCCGGGCTGGCCGCGTCGGTCAGGGCGAACACCCGCGCGCCGCGGGCGCGGGCCTCGTTGGCGGCCAGCACGGTGCTCTCGTACAGCCGCCAGAAGCTGATGGCGATGAGCACGTCGCCCTCGCCGATGGCGGCCATGACGTTGGCCAGCTCGGAGTCACCGCCGGTCACGGCGTGGACGGGGTAGCCGGCCAGCCGGGCGTTGTGGGCCAGGGCCAGCCCGACGGCGGCGTAGCTGCCGTCGGCGACGATGGCGGTGCGCCGCGCGGCGGCGACGGCTCCGGCGATGGTGGCCAGCACCCGCTCGTCCAGCCGCCGGGTGAGCAGGGCCAGGCCGTCGAGGTCGCGGCGCAGCGAGCGCGAGCTGGGCGAGCCGTTGCCGCGGTGCTCGGCGGCGACCTGCCCGGCGCTCAGCGAGGACAGGTAGCGGGCGCGCAGCTCCTGCTGGAGGGCGGGCCAGCCGGCGTAGCCGAGCGCCTGCGCCGTGCGGGTCACGGTGGCGACGTTGACGCCGGCGAGCTGGGCCAGCTCCCCCGCCGAGCAGAACGAGGCCCTGCGCGGCTGTGACAGCAGCATCTCCAGCACCGCGGCCGCCTTGCCGCGCAGCCCGCGCTCCGACGCGCGGCTCCGTAGCCAGCCCTCGAAATCGTCGGTGGCGCGCTCGCTCACAGCTTCCTCTTCCGCCTCTCGCCGCCTCGGCCCGCCGGTCATGGTACGCGGTCACCCCCCGAAAGCCATGCAAAGACTATTGCAATTTCACGGAATTGCACTATATGTTGCTGCGCAATCGACATGCAGGGCCATGACCTGGGGAAAGGTGCGCTCGATGACCTTGTTGGCCCGTCTGGACCGGCTTCCGCTGAGCCGTCCGCACTACCTCCTGCTCCTGATCGGCGGACTCGGCTACACCTTCGACGGCATGGACTCGGCGGTGGTGGCGTTCCTGCTGCCGAGCGCCCAGGACGCCTGGAGCCTGTCCAACGGGCAGCTCGGTCTCATCGGGTCGGCGACGCCGTTCGGGTTCCTGTTCGGCGCGACCGCCGCCGGGCTGCTCGGCGACCGCATCGGCCGCAGGCGGGTCATGATGTACGCCCTCGGCTTCTACGCGATCTTCTCCGTGGTGGCGGCGTTCGCGCCCAGCTACGAGGTGTTCCTGGTCAGCCGGGTGCTGGCCGGGGCCGGCGCGGGCGCGGAGAGCGCGATCATCGCGCCGTTCCTGTCGGAGTTCGTGCCCGCGAAGCGGCGCGGCTGGTTCATCGGCGCGCTGGCCGGGTTCTTCTCCTTCGGGTTCGTGCTGGCCGCGCTCATCGGGCGGTTCGTGGTGCCGACGATGGACGACGGCTGGCGCGTCGCGCAGCTCATCACGGCGCTGCCGATCCTCATGCTGCTGTGGTGGCGGCGTTCGCTGCCGGAGTCGCCGCGTTTCCTGCTCCAGCAGGGCAAGGAGGCTGAGGCCGAGGCCGTGGTGTCCGACCTGGAGCGGCGCGTGCGGCAGGCCACCGGGCAGCCGCTGCCGCCGGTGCCCGAGACCTCCGCCGCCGTCTCGCGGCAGCCGGACACGCCGAAGGTGAACCTGCTCAGCGCGCTGCGCTTCCTGTGGAGCCCGGTCATGGCGCGGCGCACGGCGGTCATCTGGCTGATCTGGTTCGTGATCACGTTCTCGTACTACGGGTTCTTCTCGTGGATCCCGACGCTGCTCGTGCAGCGCGGCATCACCGTGACCAAGAGCTTCGAGTTCTCGATCATCATCTACCTGGCCCAGGTGCCCGGCTACTTCTCGGCGGCCTGGCTGTCGGAGCGGCTGGACCGCAAGAACACCATCGCGATCTACCTGGCCGGCTCGGCGGTCAGCGCGTTCTGGCTGTCCCAGATGGACTCCCCCGCCGCCATCACGCTCGCCGGGGCGGTGCTGTCGTTCTTCCTGAACGGCACGTACGCGGGCGTCTACTCCTACACCCCCGAGGTGTTCCCGACCTGGATCCGCGCCACCGGCACCGGCCTGTCGAGCGCCTTCGGGCGCGTCGGCAGCATCCTGGCCCCGACGATCATCGGCGTGTCAGCCGCGAGCCTCGGCTTCGCCGGGGTGTTCGGCCTGACCACGGCCGTGCTGGTGGCCGGGGTGATCTGCGTGGTCGTGTTCGGCCTGGCCACGGCCGGGCGTTCGCTGGAGGAACTGACCGAACCCGCCGACAAGGAGGCGACGAAGTGACGGACGAACTGACGTTCAAGGAGCTGGAGCAGCGCGTGCGCGCGGACGTGGGCGTGCGGCTGTTCACCGTGCTGGCCTGGCTGCCGGAGCGGCGGACGCTGCGCCGGGTGCACAGTAGCCACCCAGGGCAGTACCCCGTGGGCGGGGAGAAGAGCGTGGAGGTGGCCCAGGGCTGGCTGGCCACCTGCATCGAGGGGCGCCGGCCGTACCTCGGGGCCGACCGGGCGGCGGTGGCGGAGATCTTCGCCGACCACGCGCTGATCGAGAGCCTGGGCTGCGGCGCGGTCGTCAACGTACCCGTCGTGGACGGCGACGAGGTCCTCGGCGTGCTCAACATCCTCGACGCCGAGGGCGCCTACGACGCGGTGTCGGTCGCCGCCGCCGAGAAGCTGGCGCCCCTGGCCGTGCCGGCCCTGCGGAGCGCGCGATGAGCCTGCTGCTGAAGAACGTGCGCGTCCTGGACGTGACCACCGGCGAGTACGCCGAGGGCGACCTGCGCTGCGCCGACGGCCGCATCGCCGAGACGGGCACCGGCCTGCGCGCCCCGGACGGGACGCGGGTGATCGACGGCGCGGGCGCGTACGTGGTGCCCGGCCTCATCGACGCCCACGTCCACGTCACGGCCTCGACCGCGAACCTCGGCGCGCTGCCGTCCATGTCCCCGTCGTACGTGACCGCGCACGCCGCCCGCATCATGGGCGCGATGCTCGCGCGCGGCTTCACCACGGTCCGCGACAACTCCGGCGCCGACTTCGGGCTGGCCGACGCCCAGGCCGAAGGGCTGATCCGGGGGCCGCGGCTGCTGTTCTGCGGCAAGGGGCTGAGCCAGACCGGCGGCCACGGCGACTTCCGCGGCCGGGCCGAGCACCTGCGGGACGACCACCCGTGCTGCGCGGGCGTCGGCCGGGTGGCCGACGGCGTGGACGCGGTCCGCGCCGCCGCCCGCGACGAGCTGCGCAAGGGCGCCTGCCACATCAAGGTCATGGCCTCCGGCGGCGTGGCCTCGCCGACCGACCGCATCGACTCCACGCAGTACTCGATGGAGGAGCTGCGGGCGGTCGTCGAGGAGGCCGAGGCCGCCAACCGGTACGTGGCCGCGCACGCCTACACCGCCCGCGCCGTCAACCGGGCGCTGGAGGCCGGCGTGCGCTCCGTCGAGCACGGCAACCTCATCGACGACCGCAGCGTGGAGCTGTTCCTGGAGCGGCAGGCGTTCCTGGTGCCGACGCTGGTGACGTACTGGGCGCTGAAGGAGGAGGGCCGGGCGTTCGGCCTGCCGGAGGCGAGCTGGCGCAAGGTGGACGAGGTGCTGGAGGCCGGGCTGGTCGCGCTGGAGCGCGCCGCGAGGGCCGGGGTGAGGCTGGCGTACGGCACGGACCTGCTCGGCGGCATGCACCGGCACCAGGGCCACGAGTTCCGGCTGCGGCGCGAGGTGCAGAGCCCGCTCGACGTGCTGCGCGCGGCCACCGCGGGCGCGGCCGAGCTGGTCGGCATGGCCGGCGAGATCGGCACCACGGCCGTGGGCGCGCACGCCGACCTGCTCGTCCTCGGCGCGGACCCGCTGGAGGACGTCGGCGTGCTGGCCGAGCCCGGCGAGCGCCTGCGGCACGTGGTGCAGGCGGGCGAGGTGGCCGCCTAGGACCTCCCGCGTGCGGGTGCCACCCGGTCCGGGCAGGACGGGCCCTGGTCGTGGAGCGGTCCTGACGTGTACGGTCAGGACGCCCGCCAAGCAAGGTCAGGGCCCCCGCCGGAAGGAGACTCCGTGCGTGCCGTCACCGCAGCAGCGGCGATCCTGCTCCTCACCACCGTTCCGGCCGCCCCGGCCGCCGCCTCTGCGCAGGGGGCGGGAGCGCTGGTGCGTACCGACAAGGGCGTGGTCCGGGGGGAGGTGCTCCAGGACCACCGGGCCTTCCGCGGCATCCCGTACGCCGCGCCGCCCGTCGGCGAGCTGCGTTGGAAGGCGCCGCGACCGGCCGCGGCGTGGCAGGGCGTGCGCGACGCGACGGCGCCCGGCGAGCCGTGCGCGCAGCCCGCCAGCCCCTTCGGCAGCCCCCAGCCCGTCTACAACGAGGACTGCCTCTACCTCAACGTCACCACCCCGGCACACGGCCACAAGCTGCCCGTCATGGTGTGGGTGCACGGCGGCGGCAACCTCAACGGCGCCGGCGCGCCCTACGACGGCACCAAGCTCGCGGTGCGCGGCGGCGTCGTGGTGGTCACCCTCAACTACCGGCTCGGCGTGCTGGGCTGGCTGGCGCATCCCGCGCTGGAGGCCGGCGAGCGCTACCAGTCGGGCAACTACGGGCTGCTCGACCAGCAGGCCGCGCTGCGCTGGGTGCGGCGCAACATCGCGGCCTTCGGCGGCGACCCGGGCAACGTGACGCTGTTCGGCGAGTCGGCCGGCTCCGCCGACACCTGCGCCGGCCTGGCCTCGCCGACAGCGGCCGGGCTGTTCCACCGGGCCATCGCCCAGAGCTACAGCTGCGCCTGGCCGGCCCGGACCGAGCAGGAGGCGGAGACGAGCGGGGCCGCGTTCGCCTCCTCGCTGGGCTGCGCCGACGCCGCCTGCCTGCGCGCGCTGCCGGTCAGGACGCTCCAGGAGGCCTACCAGGAGCCGAACCCCTACCCGGTGGCCGGCGGCGACCAGGTGCTGCCGGTCCAGCCGCGCGAGGCGTTCGCGAGCGGCCGCTACAACCGGGTGCCGGTGATCCACGGCAACACCCTGGACGAGATGCGGCTGTTCCTGATCCTCCAGTACCCGCAGCCGATCACGCCGGAGCAGTACGAGGGGTACGTGCGCGGGACGTACGGCCCGGCCGCCGACGCGGTCCTGGCCCGCTACCCGGTCGCGGACTACCCCGACCTGCGCGTCGCGATCGCGACCATCCTGACCGACTTCGGCGGGCCGCTGTCCACCTGCGGGCACCTGGACGCGCTCGGCCTGTTCGCCCGCTCCGGCGTGCCGGTCTACGGCTACCAGTTCGCCGACAGGACCGCGCCGCCGTTCCAGGACATCCCGGGCTTCGAGCTGGGCGCGGCGCACGCGTCGGAGCTGCCGTACCTGTTCCCCGGCCTCTACGGCGCGCCGCTGAACGCCGAGCAGTCGCGGCTGTCGGACGTCATGGTGGACTACTGGACGTCGTTCGCCAGGACCGGCCGCCCGGCGGCGGCCCAGGCGCCGCGCTGGCCGCGCTTCCACTCCCCGGCCGACGTGCTGAGCCTGGCCCCCGGCCCGGACGGCATCCACACGGTGGACACGGCGCGGGCGAGCAACTGCGCGTTCTGGGAGTCGCTGGGCGGCGCGAGCTGATCCGCGTGCCTTGATGGACCGCGTGCCTTGATGGACCGTGTGCCCGATGGACCGTGTGCCTGATGGACCGCGTGCCGCCGATGGCGCGCGGTCCCGCGGCCCCTACAATCGCCTGTCCATGAGCAAATTACCGGTGGCCGCCGGGGTGGTGGCGGCGGCCGCGCTGGTCGCGGGGTTCCTGCTGCTCCCCGGCGACGACGACGGGCCGCGGCGGGCCGCGCGCGAGCGGTTGCCCCTCTCCCCCACGCGGCCGAGCGTGCTGGTGGACGCGCGGGGCGCCGTGCTGGAGGAGCTCGCCGGCGACTGCGCGGGCAGCCGGTACCCGTACCTCTGCGCGCGGGTCCGGGACGAGCTGCGGGCGGCCGACGAGCGGCTGCTCACGCTCGGCGGCCTGACGATCAGGACGGCGATCGACCCCGCCGTCCAGCGGGCCGCGCAGGAGGCCGTCGAGCGGCGCGTCGGCCACGACGACCGGCACGTCGCCGCCGAGGCCATGATCGTGCCGGGCACCGGCGAGATCCGCGCGCTGGCCGCGAGCCGCCCGTCCTCCGACGGGTACGCCTACCAGCAGGGCAGCACGGCCATGGTCTACCCGCTGGCCGCCGCGCTGGAGAAGGGCCTGCGCTTCGAGGACGGCTACCCCTACGCGGGCTCCTACCGGGCGCCCGGCTACGCGGCGTTCAAGAACTGCGACGGTCACCCGGTCGCCGACCCCGCCGTCACGATCGTCAACCAGCCGCCGCGCGACCACGGTCGCTTCACGACCCTCCGCGGCGGCACCCTGGCCGCGGAGAACGTCTTCTTCCTGCGGCTGACCGAGCGGACCGGGCTGTGCGAGACCGTGACGATGGCCCGCCGCCTCGGCCTGGCGCGCGCCGACGGCAAGCCGCTGAGGGAGTACGAGACCTTCGTCCTGGGCGTCAACGAGGTCGAGCCGGTGTCGGTCGCCACCACGTACGCCACCCTGGCCGCCCGCGGCCGGCGGTGCGAGCCGCGCGCGGTCACCGAGGTGGTCTCCGGCGACCGGGCCCTGGCCGCCTTCCCGCCGAGGTGCGAGCAGGCGCTGGCCCCGGAGGTCGCCGACGCGGTGACCCACGTCCTGGCCGGTGCTCTGGAGAACGGCCCGCTCAAGGGTCTCGACGGCCGCGACGCGGCGGGCATGCAGGGCACCGCCGACTCCTTCGTCTCGGCCGGGTACGCCGGCTACACCCCCGGCCTGGCCGCCGCGGTCGCCCTCGGCCTGCCGGGCACCCAGGCCCACCGGCACCGGCTGCGCGACGTCACCCTGGCCGGCCGCCACTACGACAGCGTGGACGGCCACGCCGTGCCCGGCCCCATCTGGAAGCAGTCGATGACGGCGGCCCTGGCCGGCCTGCCCGCGACCCCCTTCACCGCACCCGACGCGGACCGCTTCGGCGGCTGCCGCACCGCCTGCCCATGACACCGGCACGCGCGCTCAGCCGGCTCCGGCCCTCGTACCGGACAGCCGCTCCAGCGCGTGGCCCCGTGCGCCGTCCCGCTCCGCCGGCTGTCGGCCGAGCGGACGGCCGCCGTCGGGAGGCTCGCCGCGTCCCGCTGACGGACAGGGCCCGCCTGCCGTCAGAAGACCTGCCAGGTCGCCCCGGTGACCTGGCAGGGGCCGCCCCGGTGCACCAGGAGGCGGGCGGCGGGCAGGTCGAGGGCGATCGTGGCGAGCGTCTCCCAGCGCTGGTCGATCGGCTGGGTCAGGTCGGGGTGGGCGCAGACCGGCGCGTGCTCGGGGCCGTGGCTGAGCATGGCGCGGGCGCGGGCGGTCGGGTCCGCGGCGCTCAGCTCCGCGACGTGCTCGCCGAGGTGGTGCAGCCGCTCGTAGGTGCTGGGCCGGTCGGTGGCGTGCCGCTCCCCCTTCGCGAGGGCCGCGTCCAGGAAGTGGTTGCAGTGCTGCAGGACGCCGTCCGGTCCGTTCGGGACGACGGCGACCCCGGCCGGGGAGATCTCGATCGAGGCGGCGGCCTCCCCGGTGACGACGGTGAGGACGGTCGAGGCCGAGACCGTGGCGGAGCGGGCGAGGTCGGCGGCCTCCTCGACGGTGGCGGCCTCGTCCAGGATCCGGCGGGCGATCAGGTGCACCGGCACGCCGGGGTCGGCGTGGTCGGAGTGGTGGCGCAGGAGGTTGAAGTGCAGGCCGAGCCCGGCCGTGCTCACCCCGATCTTGGCCAGCGCCCCGGTCTCGGTGAACGTGCGCACCACGTGGCCCGGACGCGGCTCCAGCTCCCACAACATGGGCGACTGCCGCAGGTGGTCGTGCCAGTCCCAGGTCTGCACGGTGCGCGGCGCCCGTCCGGAGCCGGGCAGCACGACGGAGGTCGAGCACTCCCCCTCGCCGCTCGCGTGCACGGCGGCCAGGATCTCGGTGCGGGCGTTGACCGAGGCCACCTGCCAGGGCTCCAGCCCGGCGCCCGCGGCGATCCCGTCGATCTCCTCGGCCAGCGCCGGCGCCCAGGCGGCGGCGCGGTCGAGCGCCCGCTCGCTCCACGCGCGCACCCGTTCCGGGGACGCGCCGGCGGCGGCGAACAGGTCGTCGTAGCCCGCGACGTTGGCGGCGACAGCCGCGCGCCGGGCCGCGCCGAGCTCCTTGCCGCGGGCGTGCGGGCCGAGGCGGGTGGAGACGAGCGCGGGGAAGGTCATGGACGGTCCATCGGGTCGGCGGGCCGGAGGGGCGGCGGCGCTGGTCGGCGGGTGGTCGTGCTGGTCGGCGCCGGCCGATGGTGAACGCCTCGCGCCCGTCCCCCACATTACCCCGGGCCCCCGGCCTCGCACGGCAGGGGGCCCGGGGCAGAGTGGTCAGCCGAAGTTGACGTCGCTGCAGAAGTAGTACGTCTGGTCCATGTGCGAGGCCTTCCAGATCGTGTAGACGACGTGGCGGCCGGTGCGCGAGCCCTTGTTGATGCCGTTGATCATGTACGTGTCGCTCGGCGCGTACTTGCCCGTCTCGCGGATCAGTTCCAGGTGCCCCCAGGCGAGGGGCGTGGTCACGGCGTTGTAGCCCTGGCGCGTGATGTAGACCCGGATGTAGTCCGCGCCGTGCCGGGCCTGGTCGGTGAGGCGGATGTCGAACGTGCTGCCCAGGTTCGCCATCGTCCAGGCGCCGGGGGTGTCCATGGAGCGGTAGCGGCCGTCCTGGGTGCGGCCGGCGCTGCACAGTTGCCCGTCGGGGATGGCGGCCTGGTGGTTGCCGCCGACGTTGTCGCGGTAGAGGCCGTTCCAGTTCCACATGGCGTTGGGGTTGTCCTGCCACGCCTGCCAGCACATCGGGTCCTGCTGCTGCATGACGGGGTTCTGGAACTGGTTGCCCCAGCGCAGCCAGCAGCCGTAGTTGCGCGAGGCCGGGTCGACGACCGAGCCGTGCGCCGAGGCCGACTCGGCCAGCGGGACGGCGAAGATCATCGCCATGGACATCAGCAGGGCCAGGGCGCGCAGCGCCCAGCGGTTCGGGGCGACATGGGGCATAGTGCGGTCTCCGTGTTCCGGTCGGGGGTTGCCGGTATCGAGGAGCGCTCCCGCAGCGGGACGGTATCTGACCACATCGGTCCGGGCCAAGTGAGCGGCCTTGTCAGGAGGGAGGCGGGTCGGGATGAGCAGGGGAAAGGGCTTTCCGAGAAGGTGAAACTTTCAACGTGCCGTGGTCGCCACCCGTGGTGAGCGACCTTGAGAAGGAGCACGTGAGCGAGGGCCGGGTTCCCGACACCGGGTGGGCGGCCGCCGTGGCGACGACCGGACCGGGCACCGGACCCCGGCCGCAGGACGGCGGCGCCGCGGCGTTGACCTGGACCTCGGCCCTGCCGGCCCCCTCCTGCCGGAAGGACCGAGGCCAGGGGCTTCACCGGGGGTCGGGCGGGGTGCGGGCGGCCAGCGACGTGTAGATGGTCACCTCGTCGGGACGGATGAGCCCGTCCTGGATGGCGCAGATCAGCAGTTTCTCCTTGGTCGGCGCGGGGCGGCCGGCGGCGGCGTACTTGACGCGGGCCCGGTCGATGTACTGGCGGACGGTGCGCTCCTTGATGCCCATCCGGGCCGCCACCGACGCCTTCGACATCGACTGGAACCAGAACAGCAGCGCCTCCCGCTCCTTGTCGGACAGCTGGGGCCGGTGCGGGCGCTCGTCGGTGGCGATGGCCTGGGCCATCGGGGGCGTGACGCTGGGCCGGTCGGCGGCGACCTCCATGATGGTCTCCAGGCACGACTCGCGGGTGGCGCGGCCCTTGCCGATGAAGGCGGAGGCGCCCGCGTCCAGGACCGCCCGCACCGTCTCCGGCTCCTCGTGCTCGGAGAAGACGATGACCCGCTGCCCGCCCTGGCACAGCTCGGACACCCGGTCGATGACCATCGTGCCGTTGAGGTTGAGGTCCAGCAGCAGCACGTCGGCCTCGACGCCGAGCACCGCCTCGATGCTGGGCCCCTGGGCGACCAGCTCCACCGGGCTCGGCGGCGGGCCGAACCAGGAGCGCACCCCGTCCACCACCACCTGGTGGTCCTCCACGAGCGCCACCGTCACGGGCCCGGCACCGCGCTCTGCCAGATGCTGTTGACCCATACCTCCCCTCCCTGCCGCTGGTAGGTGACGACCACGCCGCTCGGCTCGCGCACCGGGGTGACGCTGATCGGCAGGTCGTCGTTGTCGGCCACGACGGCCACGCTCACCATCGTGGACATGGCCGACACCGTTACGCGGGCCCGCGTCCTGGCCCCGTCGAGCGCCCGGACCGGGGCGCGCAGCAGGTCCTCGCGCACGCCGTCCGGCAGGCAGGGCAGGAAGTCGCCGAACGGCGGCACCGTCACCATGACTCGCCGCCGCTCGGCCGCCTCGATGCGCTCGCGCAGCGCTGAGACCAGCGCGTCGGGGACGTCCTCGCGTTCGGTGATGAGCCGGCGCAGCCGCATGGCGCCGGCCGTGCAGTCGTCGCGGACCCGGGCGTCGCCGGGGTCGGCGCCGTGGGCGAGCTGCTCCAGCAGCTCCTCGGCGGCGTCGCGGATGGCGGCGTACCTGCGCAGCCGGTCGGTGTGGATGCGCTGGGCGGACTCGCGCAGCGCGTCGTCGGCGGCGAGCCTGCGGGCCAGCACGACGGCGTCCTCGGCGCGGGCGCGCAGCAGGTGGCAGCCCCACGCGTAACCGAGCTGCATGGTGATGCCGCCGACGATGACCACCAGGTACTTGGAGATGGACACCCGGTCGAACATGCCGGTGACCGCCATCGCGGCCAGCATGATGGCGGCGTTGCCGGCCAGGATCGCGATCAGCTCGGCGCGCCAGCGCGGCCGTCCCCACACCAGCATGACGCCGATCCAGCCGATCGAGCCCCACGCCCAGTCGCTGATGCCCAGCAGCTCGCCGGGCTCGATCGCGGCGATGGTGGCGACGTCCACGGCGAGGGTGACGGCGGCCAGCTCGCGGATCCTGGCCGGTCCGCGCGAGTGGCGGGCCAGCGAGCGCAGCGCGACCGCGAAGACGGCGGTGTAGGCGAGCCAGGCGGCGACGTTCAGCCAGGGCAGGCGGAAGGACTGCCAGCCGGTGACGGTGACGGTCAGGTCGTAGCCGAGGTGCCAGACGGCCGCGATGACGGCGGCCCCGAGGGCGGTGTAGCGGGCGTAGCGGCGGGCTACCTGCTCGATCTCCTCCGTCATGGCCGCCACCACAGGCTGACGCGGGTGCCCTGCGCGCCGGAGGAGATCTCGGCGCCGCCGTTGGGCAGCGAGCGCATCATGTCGAGGATGGAGCCGCGCACGCCGAACCGGTCCGGCGGCAGCCGCTCCTGGTCGAAGCCGCGCCCGCTGTCGGCGATCTCCACCACGATCCCGCCGTCGCGCCGGGTGGAGACGATCTCGGCCTCGTGCACGCCGGCGTGCTGGGCGACGTTGGCCAGCGCCTCGGTGACGGCGCGGGCGAAGTGCTCGGCGACGTCGCCGGGGACGGTCTCCGGGGTGAGGTCGGTGCGCACGTCCAGGCCGGCGGCGCGGCCGGCGACCTCGTCCAGCAGGGCGTCGAGGGCGATCGGGGCGAGATCGGCGCCCGGGGTGTCGCGCAGCCTCTCCAGCGCCGCGAGGTCGGTGCGCACCTGGGCGGCCAGCGTGGGCGAGGGCCGGTCGTAGGTGCCGAGGCCGACCATGGTCAGCGTGTGCAGCGCGGTCTCGTGGATGCTGCCGACCTGCTTGAGCTGGTCCTCGCGGCGCAGCCGCTCGACCATGAGCGAGATCTCGGCGCGCACGCTGCGCTCCAGGAAGGCGTCGGTCTTGGCGGACGAGCGGCGCAGCAGCGTCATCAGCATCACGATGGCGAGCAGCTGGACGAGGTGGACGCCCGTGGGGACGACGACGTCGGCGGCGGGGGAGGCCAGGCGCACCCCGGCCGCGAACGCCGCCGCCACGGCCAGCCCGGCCGCCACGCTCACCACGGGCCGCCAGGAGACCCCGGCGAGGATGATCGTCATGGTGACCAGCCCCGACACCCAGCTCGCCCCGCTGTCGAGCGTCTCCTCGGCGACCAGGCGGCGCTGGAGGAGGCACAACGTGAGCGTGACCGCCACATCAGCGGCCGCCAGCCGGCGCGGCACCAGGTCCTTGCGCCACCACACCCGCGCGAACGCCGCCGTCAGGCCGAGCTGGACCGCCAGGAACGGCACCAGCCAGGCGAGCGAGACCGGCGCGACGGCGCCGAAGGAGGCCGCGACCGCCGCCACCGCACCCACCGCGCTGCGCGCGCCCGCGGCGGTTCGGGCAGTGGCCTTCTCCAGTTGCCGGGTCGCCGAGTCGTACCTCGTGGGGCGGGGGTGAGACATGGGCCGTCCGCACACGGTGGGAGCACAAGACGGGTTTCACGATAACGCAGTTCAGGACGGGCAAAAAGGAAACGGGATGGGTTTTCCCTCGTGATCGGCGCGGGGTTCTCCCTGCCGTGACGGTGGTCGTGGTCATGGGTCGCATGGCTGTCTCGTCCTCAGGGCCGGTTCCGTGCGGCGTGCACCGCCCCTTCACACCCTGGTCCGGGCCGTTTCGCGCGGCACGACGGTCGAACGGCCGTCAGCCGTCCCGCGCCGCCCTGACGTCTACTGGTGCGATGCCGCGACGCCCGGGCTGGGAGGGGACCTCATGACGATCTTCGTGATCTCGATCCTGATCGGCTGCCTGTCCGTGATGACCGTACAGGGCAGGCGCGGGAAGTGGCCGCCGGGGATGCCGGTGACGCGGCCGCGGCTGGTGGCGGTGGGCGGCACGTACGAGGGGTCGCAGGCCCGGCAGTCCGACGGGTACGTCATCCAGGAGCGGCTGATCGCGACGGCCGACGGCACGGCCGGCCAGGCGACGGGCAGGGGCACGGGCGGCGGGGCCGGCAGCGGGGCCGGCGGCGGGATCGGCGGCGGGGCCGGTTCGGAGCTGGGGCACGTGGCCGCCGCCCTGGCGCTCGCGGCCGTGGTCGCGGCACGCCCGCAGCACGGGGGCACGCGCGAGCAGGACCTGGACGAGTGCGCCCAGGCCGCGCATCGCGCGGTGCGCAACGCCGCCCTGCGTGACCCGGCCACACCGGGGCTGTCCAGCACGCTGGACCTGATCGTCCTCGACCCCGGCGAGAGTCCGCGCCTGCGCTTCGCCCACGTCGGCGGCGGCGGCATCTGGCACTGCCCGCGCGGCGGCCGGCCCGTGCCGCTCACCACGTCCCACTGCTTCGACGACGGGCCGCCGCTGCGCGCGCTCGGCCGGGCCACGGCGCTCAACCCCGAGATCGGCTCGGTGGCCGTCGGGCCGGGCGACCGGGTCGTCGTCGTGACGGACGGCGTGCTGCGGGCGCTCGGCGCGCAGCGCCTGACGGAGCTGCTGGCCGAGGGCGTCTCCCCCGCCGCCTGCCTGGACCGGCTGTACGACGAGCTCGCCGCGGTCGAGCCGAAGGAGGACGCGACGGTCGTCATCGCCGACTTCGTGACCGTGTGACGCGGCAGGCCGTCCCGTAATTAGGACCCGCCAAAAGGCCAGATGATCTAGTATTTCGGTCATGAGTGCACCGTCGGTGATCAACCCGAACATCCCGCACTCGGCCCGCGTCTACGACTACTGGCTGGGCGGCAAGGACAACTTCGAGGCCGACCGGCGGGTGGCCGAGGCGACGATGGCGGCGGTCCCCGGCATCCGCGAGAGCGCCAGGAACAACCGGGCCTTCCTCGGCCGCGCGGTACGCCACCTCACGCGGCAGGGCGTGCGGCAGTTCCTCGACCTGGGGACGGGCATCCCCAGCCAGGGCAACACCCACGAGGTCGCCCAGGAGGAGGCGCCGGAGTCGCGGGTGGTCTACGTCGACAACGACCCCATCGTGATGACCCACGCCAGGGCGCTGCTGACCAGCACGGAGGAAGGGCGGACCGCGTACCTGGAGGCCGACGTGCGCGACCCGCGCGCCGTCCTGGAGCATCCCGAGGTAGGCGAGATCATCGACTTCACGCGGCCGGTCGCGCTCATGATGGTCGCCATCCTCATGCACATCCCGGACGCCGACGACCCGGAAAGGCTGGTCAGGACGTACGCCGACGCCCTTCCGCCGGGAAGTTACCTGGTGCTCAGCCACCTGACGCTCGACCTCGTCCCGCCGAAGGTGGCCGAGGACTACCTGGCGGCCACCGCGCACCAGGCGATGCACCGCACCCCGCGCACCGGCGCGCGGATAGCCCGCTACTTCGACGGCTTCGACCTGGTCGAGCCGGGGCTCGTCCCGGTCTCCGAGTGGCGGGACACGCCGCTGTTCCCCGACGAGACGCCCTGGATGTACGGCGGGGTGGGCCGCAAGCGCTGACCGGCTCCCGGCCGGCGCCGGCCTGCTGGCCACCGTGCACGCCGTTCCCGGCGGCCTGCCCGACGCGGACGAGCGGCTGCTGCACGGGACGATCACGCACCGGCACGGCGACTGCTCGACCGGGCCACACGGAACGGCCTCCCGACGCACGCCCCCGACCGGCCCCACACCCCGGACGGCCAGGCCCACGGCGCCGGGCCCCGGCTGGCGGCCCTGTTCACGCGGCACGACGGCCCGCGGGACCGGCTGCGGGCCGGGCAGGCGCTACAGCGGGCGCTGCTCACGGCGACCGCCCAACGGGATGGCGTCGTCGTTGTCCGGCCGCACCACGCTCTTCGACCGCCCGTCGCCGCTCGGGCGCTCGCCCGAGAGCCGCCCGCCGCGACACCGCGACGACGGCCGGAAGGCCCGGAGCGCCTGACCCCGGAACACCCCTGGAACCCCCGGAACGGGAACGGCGGCCCGTGCACCAACGCCCTGGGACGCCGTTTAAGGTGCAACCTGTGATCGCATTTCGGGACGGGACGGCGGAGTGAGCACAACGGTCGGAGCCGGTCAGGCCGCGCGTACGGAGCGCCCGGCGAAGCGGCGGCGGCGCAGGCGGTGGATGTCCTGGACACTCGTCACGCTGCTGGCCGTGTGGGCCCTGATCAGGGCCGGCGGGCTGGAGCAGGGGTCGTTGCTGACCCAGCTGATGACCGTGACGCCGTACGGGGCGGCGCTGGCGGCGCTGACCGCGCTGCTGCTGGTCCGCCGCAACCGCCCGGCCGCGCTGGTCGCGGCGACGGCCTGCGTGGTGCTGGCCGCCTGCGTCGCGCCGCGGCTGACCGCCGAGGACCAGCCGGCGGTGGCCGGCCCGCCGCTGCGGGTGCTGACGATCAACCTGTTCGGCCGGGGTGACGCGCGGACCGTGGTGGACCTGGTGCGTACCCGCCAGGTGGACGTCTTCACCGCGTTGGAGCTGCGCCCGGAGGCGGTCGAGCGGCTGGACGCGGCCGGGCTGAAGGAGCTGCTGCCCCACCGGGTGCTGCAGGCCGCCCCGGGCTCGACCGGCAGCGGCATCTACTCCCGCCATCCGCTGACCGAGCTGAAGGGCCTGGTCGCGCCGGCCGGCCACAACATGCCCGCCGCCACCCTGACACCGCCCGGCGGGCCGGTGGTGGAGGTCGTCGCCGTGCATCCCGACCCGCCGCTCGGCCGCAAGGAGGCGGGGTGGAAGGCCGCCCTGGCCGCCCTGCCCCCCGCCACCACGAACGACACGCCGGGCGACGCGGAGGACACGCCGGGCGACGCGGAGGACGCGCCGGGCGACACGGCAGGCGCGGCGGGCGACACGGCAGGCGCGGCGGGTGGCGAGACGGGCGCGGCGGACGCGATCCGGGTGCTGGCCGGCGACTTCAACGCCAGCCTCGACCACCGTGCCTTCCGCGCGCTGCTGGAACGCGGCTACGTGGACGCCGCCGCCCAGGCGGGCAAGGGCCTGGTGCCGACCTGGCCCGCCTCCCGGCCGGTGCCGTCCGTCATCGCCATCGACCACGTGGTGGCCGACGAGCGGGTGGCGGTGCGCCGGGTGGAGGTGGCCGACGTGCCCGGCACCGACCACCGGGGCGTCTTCGCCGAACTCCAGCTCCCCTGACGGCGCCCCCTGGCGGCCCCGCTGACGGCCCGCGACGACTCCCCGAACGGCCCGCGAGGGCCCCGCGACGATTCCGCGAACGGCCCGCGAGGGCTCCGGCTTCCACGAGAAGCGGCGCCCGCCCCCCTGCGCGGGCACGGGCGCCGCCGTACGGCTGGAGGAAGTGGTCAGGCCACGTTCTCCTCCGCCTCGCGCTCCAGCGTCCTGAGATCGAAGGCGCCCGACTTGACCGCCGTGACGAACGCCTCCCAGTCACGCCGGGGCACCTCTAGCACGAGGTCGGGGTTGTCGACGTGCACGAGCTCCACGTGGTCGTTGATCCGCTTGGCCGCGACGCGGCCGGCGTCATGAGTCATGCCGCATTCCTTCTTTCCGTGAACACTACGGAGGTTCCGCCCCGGCCCGCCGTTCGCGGGAGGACCGGGGCGGTTGCCGGCAGCCTCCCATCCCACCCGGCGCCTCTTCCACCGCTTCCGCCGGCACGCAGGGTGACAAATCCACCACCTGGAGTTCGGCGCCTTTGTCCCCGGAGCAAGAATCCCCACCCGTCAGACCTCCGCATCCCGGGCGACCACCACGAAGCGCCGGGCGGTGGCGCGCAGCGGCAGGCCGCGTTCCATGTCCGCGTGCAGGGCCCGCAGCCGGGCGTCGCGGGCGGCGGCGTCGAAGCCGGGCACCTGCCAGGGGACGACCCGCAGGAACAACACGAGCGCTCCCACGTCGTGGAAGACGACCGGGAAGGCCGCCTCCGCACGCCAGGTCACCTTCAGCCCGGCGGCGGCCAGCCCGGCCACCGCCGTGGCGAGGCTCCAGTCACGGCTTCCGTGCGGCGGCCCGCCGAGAGCCCGGTTGACCTCCTCCAGGTCGCGCCCGCAGACCTGCTGGGTGACGAACGTGCCCCCGGGGGCCAGCAACCGGCGGACCTCGCGCGGGTCGTACGCCTCGTGCCGGTCGACGATCAGCTCGAACGCCCCGCCGGGCAGCGACGCCGTCCCGCCCCCGACGACCTCCACGCCCAGGGGTTCCAGGCGGCGCCGGGCGACCGGGACGTTCGGCGGGTACCTCTCGGTGGCGACGGCGCGCGGCGGCAGCGGCGCGAGGGACGCCAGGAACTCGCCCCCTCCCGTCCCGAGGTCGAGCAGCGAGCCCACCCCCGCCAGGCGGTCGCGGACCAGCCCCGCGTAGCTCCAGGGCAGGCACTCGCGGGCGGTCATCCGTCCCTGGAGGACGTCGAAGTCCCAGCCCTCGAAGGGGGTGGCGGCGGCCTCGCGGATCAGCTCCTCGTAGTCCATGTACGCGATCATGGCGGGCGGCCGGGCGGTGACGCGCGTGCTTTTCCGGCCGGCTCCCCGGGCGGGGCGGGCCGGTGTGTCATCTTCTCCGGATGACCGCTGTCATGTGCGGCCGGTGACATCGCCGACTTAACCGCGGGCCCCTTCCCGGCCCATGCTGTGGGCCATGACTTCTCGCCGACTCCCCTCCATCGCCCGGCGGGCGGCCGTCGCCGCCGCGCTGGGCGCGCTGCTCGCGGCAGGCGTTCCGGCCGCTCCCGCCGGGGCCACGGCTCCCGGCGGGCCGGACCGGCGGGCGCTTCAGCAGACGCTGGACGCCGTCCGTGACGCCGGCATGTACGGCATCTACTCCGACGTCCGCGACGGGAACCGGGCGTGGCGGGGCGCGGCCGGCGTGGCCGACGTGGGCAACGGCCGGCCCGTGCGGCCGGACATGGTGCACCGGATCGGCAGCATCACCAAGACCTTCACGGCGGTGGCGATCCTGCAGCAGGTCGAGCGGGGCACCGTCGAGCTGGACGCGCCGGTGGGCCGCTACCTGCCGGACCTCGTCCCCGGCGAGCGCGGCGCGCGCATCACGGTGCGGATGGTGCTCAACCACACCAGCCACATCGCCGACTACGTGGTGGCGGCCTTCCCCTCGCTGCTGGAGGGCTCGACCCGGAGCCTGGACGACAACCGCTTCCGGCGCCTGGCCCCTGAGGAGCTGGTCCGGATGGGCCTGGCGGGCCCGCCGACCGGGGAGCCGGGCGCGGCCCCGGGGTCGTACTCGAACACCAACTACGTGCTCGCCGGCCTGCTGCTGGAGCGGGTGACCGGCACGGACGCCGAGACCTACATCACCCGCAACGTGATCAGGAAGGCGGGCCTGCGGCACACGTCGTTCCCGCGCACGCCGCGCATCCCGGGCGCGCACTCCGGCGCGTACGAGTCCTGGTACGGCCTGATCGACCCGCCGCGCGACTACAGCGTCTACGACATGTCGTGGGCGGGCACGGCGGGCGCGCTCACCGCCACCATGGACGACCTCAACCGGTTCTACCGGGCGCTGCTGCGCGGCGAGCTGGTGAGCGGGGCGCGGCTCGCCGAGATGCGCACCACGGTGCCGGTGGCGGTCGGCGGCGCCCTGATCGACTACGGCCTCGGCATCTACGCCCTCGACCTGCCGTGCGGCCGGTTCTGGGGGCACGACGGCGGCGTGTTCGGCATGGCCACGCAGTCGTTGTCCAGCGAGGACGGCGACCGGCAGATCTCGTTCGGCGTCAACCGCACCAAGTACCAGCAGGTCGAGAACGGCGCCGTCGTGCCCCACGCGATCGACTACGCCCAGGCCGAGCACCTGCTGACGGCGCTGTGCGGAGCGGGCACCGCCACGGCGAGGACGGCCGGGCCCGCGGTCCTGCCGTTCCCGGCCGACCGGGGGCCGTTCGGCGACTCGTGACGCCGGTGTGTCATCGGTCACCCCGTACCTGTGGATTTGTGCACAGAGACTTTCCCCGGGTCTCCGTAATGTCCCTGCTGCCGGACGACAGAGCCCGGCAGTAGCAGCACCCACACGGGGAGGAACCCACATGCGCAAGACTCTCGCCCTGGCGGCCGCCGCCGGCTCGATGGCCCTGACCGGCCTCGCTGTCGCCCCGGCCGCCGCCCAGGCCACGACCGCCACCACCCGGCACGCCGCCACCGCGAGCGGCCACGTCAACGACTGGGGCAGGTTCTTCTCCAGCGACCACAAGGCCTACACCTTCGGCCGGACCTGGAAGCAGGGCGGCAAGGTGTTCACGAAGTGGTACGGCGTGGACAGGCGCGGCGGCAAGAAGGGCTGGGTCTGGTTCGAGTACTACAGGAACGGCTCCTGGCACCGCTTCAACCACTCCTTCGACGGCAAGGTCGCCGGCGCGTGGAGCGGCCGGGGGATCAGGAAGATCTACACCTTCACCTGCTGGGCCGGCAAGTTCGACAACTGCGGCAAGAAGTACCGCATCTACTGACAGGGCGGAAGGCCCGGCGCGCACGGTCGCGCCGGGCCTTCCGGCGTGCGGAGGCCGGGTCAGGACGAGAACGCCTGGAACTCGGCCGCCCTCACCTGCTCCCGCTGCGGGCTGGCGGTGGCGCAGTCCGTCGAGGAGGTCGGATCGGCGTCCTGCTCGCCCGCGTACAGCGGGTTGCCGGTGCACTGGGTGGTGACCGCGCGCAGCATCAGGTGCGTCGCGCTGGTCGGCCGCACGGTGAAGGACCTGATCAGCAGGTCCGCGCCGCGCGGGCGCGGCAGCGTCGTGGCGAACGCGTCCTGCGGGCTGGTGTAGATCCTGGTGAAGCTCGCCGGGTCGGCGCAGTTCGCGGCGCAGGCCAGCACCTCGAACGAGCGCAGCGCCGAGAAGCGGTTCTGCCCGCCGGGGTCGGCCGGATCGCCCGCGTCGGGCCGCAGCATCGCGCTGACCTGGACCCGCCGGATCGTGACCGGGGCGTCGCCCGCCAGGTCCACGACCACCGACTTGCCGGCCGGGGCGCCGGTGAGCGAGGCCCAGTTCGTGGCCTCGGTCTCGTCGATGAGCCTGGCCTGGTTGACGCCGTCGCCGCTCGCCGTCGCGCCGCCCGCCGCCGCGGCGTGGTTGCGGGTCAGTGGCAGGGGCAGCGGCAGCTTCACGCCCGGCAGCACCGCGAACGTCAGCCGGCGGTGCCCGAACCCGCTGCCGGCCACCACGAAGTCGTGGACGCCGGGCGTCATCTCCACGGTGTCGCCGAGCGGGGTGGCGGGGTCGGTGTCGGCGACCGGGACCGCCCGGGCCTCGTAGTCGCCGACGTACAGGCGCAGCGCCGCGCCCTTGGCCTCGCCGAGGGGCTTGAGCTGCAGGGAGCCGTTGCGGCCGGCCGGGTCGACGAAGCTCGGCGTCGCCTGGCCGTCGTTCGGGCCGGTGCTGGCGGCGTCCCGGCCCAGGCCGTGCTCGGCGAACGCGCGCCACATGATGTCGTGGTTCCTGCCGCCGAAGCGGATGGCGTCGGCCGCCAGCAGGGCGTCGCGGTGGTCGACGTAGGTGACCGCGCCGGAGGCCATCAGCAACAGCGCGTCGTAGGAGAGCTGCACCCAGCGCCGGTTGCCGGGGCACCGCTCGACCGGTGTCTTGCCGTCGGCGCAGGAGCGCTGGAGCTTGGCCGTGCCCAGGCCGTAGCGCTTGACGAAGGCGTCGCGCACGTCGAACTGGGTGGCCGACCAGATCTCGCCGTCGGCGTGCGGCTGCTGGCCCACCAGGTCGTAGTTGAGGTCGCTGTAGTTGAGCGGCGACCTGGACATGTCGTAGTTGCGGATGCCGCGCCGCTTGTCGCCGGTGACGTAGCCGCCGGTCACGTACGGGGTCGCGCCCGGCGGGCGGAAGCCGTACTCGAAGAGGTACTCCATCGCGAACAGGTCGGAGGTGCTCTCGTTCATCGCGCCGGCCTGCGCGCCGCTCCATCCGGCGTTCGGGCCGCCGATCATGCGGCCGGAGATGGCGTGCGTGTACTCGTGGCCGATGACCGACATGTCGTAGTCACCATCCACGCAGGGGGCGTAGAAGGCGCCGGCGATCGGCTGCCACAGGTACATGTTGGTGATCGGCGCGACCCCGTCGGGCCCGGTGATCTGGTTGGCGTTGTCGCGCACGGACGCCACCCGCGCGCCCGCCTGGGCGTTGCCCTGCTCGGGGTCGCCGCCGAGGCCGCCGCGGTCGCCGTTGTCGGCCTGCATGTTCCAGGCGGTCTCGGTGAAGCCGAGCCGGTAGGACCAGTCGTGCATGCGGTTGTGCATGACGTGGAGGTTGGCGATCGCCGCCTCCAGGTCGGCCTCGCCCGGCCGGTCGAGCGCGGCGGGGTCGCACTTGGCCTCGTACCAGGCGTTGCGCCACGGGTAGACGTAGTTCCTGCTGGGGGTGAGCACGTTGGTACGGGTGCCGACGCTGAAGGGGTCGCCGTTGGCGCGGTTCTCGTACGTGCGGGCGGCGTTGCCGAGGCTGGTGTACGTCGGCTCGCCGGTGGTGTGGTCCACGTCCCAGGCCCTGCCGGTCGCCGGGTCGCCGCCGACGACGCGGTCGCAGCCGGGCGCCGCGGTGTGGCACCAGGTCTCGCGGGTGTCGGCGGAGGAGTAGTCGCCGCGCGGGCTCGCCGGGAACGCCGCCCACCGCGGGTTGTCGGGGTCGAAGTGGTCGACCAGGTTCTCGCGGGTCAGGACGGCGCCGCTGACCGCGTCCACGTGCGTCGTGTACGCCGCCGGCTCGCCGTTCCCCCCGCCGATCAGCACGACCTGGTACGCGCGGTGCACCCCGTCGGGCGCGGGCACCGCCACCGGCGTGACCTGCTTGGTGGCGGCCGTGGCCAGGTCGACGCCGCCGTCCCTGGCCGCGATCTCCAGGGCCTGCCGGTCGCTGATCGCGGCGGCCGGGGGCGCCTGCGTGGCGCGCGACAGGGAGGAGGTGACGGACCGGACGGCGCCGTCCACCACGCCGACGGCGACCAGCCCGTCCACCCCGGCGGGCAGGCCGCCGAAGCGCTGCCGCAGGAGCACGGCGTGGCCGGGGCCGATGGGGTTGACCGCGACCCGCTCCAGCGCGTCCACCGCCTCGGCGGACAGCCCGAAGACGTTCTCGTTGGCCTTGAGGTAGGCGCGCGCGGCCCGCTCGGGATCGTTCCCCAGCCCTTCGGCCAGGGGCTCGGCGCTGACCACGGCGGCGGGGGTGCCGAGGGCGTTCCAGCGGATCCGCGCCTCGGGCCCCGCCCTGCGGGCGTCGGCGCCGGACGGCGGCGCCACCCGGCCCTGCCGGTTGTCCACGTCGGGCTTGCCGTGCTGCTCGGCCTGGAAGTCGTGGACGGGAGCCTGCCCGCCGGGTTCGCCCCGGGCCGGCCCGACGGGCGACAGGGCCGCCGCGGCCAGCGCGACGGCGAGGAGGGTGCTGCTGCGTAACCAGGACTGTGACGACACGATGATCCTCTCTGCGTGCCGGAGGGCGCGCGGATCACGCGCGCCTCCGCAAGAGGTAACACCGCGCTGACTGCCTGACAAGATCCCGGCGCGGGCCGCTACGTCGCCACGCGCAGCGGGATCTGGGGGGCCAGGCGGTCGGCCCAGGCGGAGATGACCGCGTTCAGGTCCGGTAGCTGGGACTCCAGGAAGGCCAGGCCGGGGGTCGGGACCGTGGCGCCCAGCTCCACCAGGAGCGGGCGCAGGTGGACCTCGACCGCCAGCGCGTGCTTCGGGTCGCCCATGACCAGCAGCGGGACGGCGGTCTTGCCGGCCAGCGCGGCCGGGGGCAGCCGGTCCAGGAACGCCTTCAGCAGGCCGGTGTAGGTGCCCTTGTAGGTGGGGCTGGCGACGACGAGCACGCTCGCCTCGGCCACCAGGCCCAGCGCCGCCTCCACCCCCGGGGAGGCGGTGGGGGCGAGCAGGTGGGGGGCGAGGGCCGACAGGTCGGCCAGCTCGTGGGCGACGGGGCCGCCGAGCCGGGCGGCCAGCGCCTCGCCGGCCGCGATCGCCACGGTCTGGGTGCGGGAGCCGGCTCGCGGGTTGCCGACGATGGTGAGGATGCTCATCCGATGACCGCCAGTTCTGGAGTGGTGTAGCGGGAGGCGGGGCGGGGCAGGCCGTAGTTCTCGCGCAGGGTGCGCCCCTCGTAGGCGTGCCGGAACAGCCCTCTGGCCCGCAGCTCCGGCACGACGTGGTCGACGAAGTCGGACAGGCCGTCGGGCAGGATCGGCGGCATCACGTTGAAGCCGTCGGCCGCACCGCCCTCGAACCACTCCTGGATCTCGTCGGCGATCCGCTCGGGCGTGCCGGCGACGACGCGGTGGCCGCGGCCCCCGGCCAGGCGGGCGAGGAGCTGCCGCACGGTCAGGTGCTCGCGCCTGGCCAGGTCCACGACGAGCTTGCGGCGGCTCTGCGCGCCCTCGGTCTCGACCGGGATGTCGGGCAGCGGCCGGTCCAGGTCGTCCTCGGTCAGCTCGATGCCGGTCATCTGGCGTAGCTGCGCCAGCCCGTACGCCGGGATGATCAGCTCCTCCAGCTCCTTCTCCAGCCGCAGCGCCTCCCGCTCGGTCGAGCCGATGATCGGCGAGATGCCGGGCAGCACCAGCACCTCCTCGGGCCGCCGCCCCCGGGCGGCCACCCGGCGCTTGAGGTCGGTGTAGAACTCCCGGCCCTCGGCGAGGGTCTGCTGGGCGGTGAAGACGGCCTCGGCGTAGGTGGCGGCGAAGTCCTTGCCGTCCTCCGAGGATCCGGCCTGCACCAGCAGCGGGTGGCCCTGGGGCGGGCGCTGGGTGTTGAGCGGGCCGTGGACGGCGAAGTGCTCGCCCGCGTGCTCGATGGGGTGGATCTTGCCGGTGTCGGCGTAGCGGCCGGCGGTCCGGTCGCGCAGCACGGCGTCGTCCTCCCAGCTGTCCCACAGCTTGAGCACGACCTCCAGGAACTCCTGCGCGCGGGCGTAGCGGGCGGCGTGCGCGGGCCGGTCGACGCCGAAGTTGCGGGCCTCGGCCTCGCCGGCGGAGGTGACGATGTTCCAGCCGGCCCGGCCGCCGCTGATGTGGTCGAGGGAGGCGAACTTGCGCGCCACGTGGAAGGGCTCGTTGTACGTCGTGGACACGGTGGCGATGAGGCCGATGTGGTCGGTGACGGCGGCCAGGGCGGACAGCAGGGTGAGGGGTTCGAGGCCGCCGAGCGCGTTGTGCGCGACGTCGCCCTGCAGGGCCACCCCGTCGGCCAGGAACACCGAGTCGAGCGTGCCGCGCTCGGCGATCCTGGCCAGCTCCTGGTAGTGGCGCACGTCGGTGAGGCGGGCGGGCTCGGTGCGCGGGTGCCGCCAGGCGGCCTCGTGATGGCCGACGCCCATGAGGAAGGCGTTCAGGTGGAGCTTTCTCGTCACGTGGTCCTCCAGGTGGAGAAGCGGCGCTCGGCGGCGACCAGGAGCAGGTTGAGCAGCAGGCCGAGGGCGGAGATGGTGATGATGCCGGCGTACATGTCGGGGATGCGGAAGCTGGACTGGGTGTCGAGGATGAGGTAGCCGAGGCCGGCCTTGGCGCCGATCATCTCGGCGAACAGCAGCACGAGGATGGAGGTCGCCCCCGCCAGCCGCACGCCGGTGAAGATCGCGGGCACGGCGGCGGGCAGGATCACCTTCTGGAACAGCCGGACCGGGCCGAGGCCCATGGAGCGGGCCGACTTGACGAGCAGGGGCTCGACGGTCTTCACGCCGCTGATGGTGTTGAGCACGATCGGCCACGCGCAGGCGTACAGCACGAAGGTGATCTTGGCGGGCTCGCCGATGCCGAGCAGCAGCGTGAACACCGGCAGCAGCGCCACGGCCGAGGTGTTGCGGAACAGCTCCAGCACCGGGGTCAGGAAGTCGGCGACCGGCCGGTACCAGCCGATCAGCAGGCCGAGCGGGATGGCCAGCACGACGGCCAGGCCGAAACCGGCGAGGGAGCGGCCCAGGGACGCCTCCAGGTGCTCCGGGAGCTGGCCGCTGACGAGCAGGTCGTACCAGGCGGCGAGGTCGGTCGAGAGCGGGGGGACGAAGACCGGGTCCACCAGGCCGGTCCTGGGCAGCAGCTCCCAGACGGCCAGCAGGGCGAGGACGGCGGCCGTGTTCACGGCCGCCCGCCGGGTCCAGCCGAGCAGCCGCCGCCGGCGGGGCCGCCCGGTGGAAACCGCCGCCTCCCGGGTCCCGGTTTCGGTCCCGGTCCCGGCTCCGGTTTCGGTCTCGTCGTCGGGGAGGTCGTACCAGTGGACGTCGCCGGGCAGGGCGCGGGTGTCAGCCATGGGAGACCGCCACCTCCCGCTCCTGCACCTGCGCGGCCGCGACCTCGTCGCGCAGCAGCTCCCAGATGTGGTGGCGGTACGCGCCGAAGGCCGGGTCGGCCCGCAGGTCGCCCTCGCGCGAGTCGAACGCCACCTCGACGACCTCCTTGATCCGGCCGGGCCTGCTGGTCATGACGGCGACCCGCTGCCCCAGGTAGACGGCCTCGTCGATGCCGTGCGTGATGAAGATGACCGTCTTGCCGGTGTGCTGCCAGACGCGGACCAGCTCCTCCTGCAGCGACTCGCGGGTCTGCGCGTCGAGGGCGGCGAACGGCTCGTCCATGAGCAGCACGTCGGGGTCGAAGGCGAGGCTGCGGGCGATGGCCACGCGCTGGCGCATGCCGCCGGACAGCTCGTGCGGGTAGCGGTCCTCGAACCCGGTCAGGCCCACCAGCGCCAGGTGCTCGCGCGCCCGCGCCGCCCGCTCCCGGCGCGGCACGGCCTTGGCCTCCAGCCCGAACTCGACGTTGCCCTGCGCCGTGCGCCACGGGAACAGCGCGTACTGCTGGAAGACCACGCCGCGGTCGAGGCCGGGGCCGGTGACCGGTTCGCCGTTGATGAGGACCTGCCCGGAGGTCGGCTGCGTGAGCCCGGCGACCAGGTCGAGCAGGGTGGACTTGCCGCAGCCGCTGGGGCCGACGAGCGCGAGGAACTCGCCCGCCCGCACGTCGAGGTCCACGCCGGACAGGGCAGTGAACGGCTCGGCGGCGTCCCTGACGTGGAAGGTCTTGGTGACGTTGCGGATGCCGATCTCGGTCATGACGTGCTCCCGGCGGCGTAGGGGTTGAACTCGTTGGTGTAGACGTCGGCGGCCTTGACCTGGCCGGGGCGGATCTCGCCCTCGCGCTGCAGCCAGCCGATCCAGGTCTCGAACTCCTTGGGGGCGATGACGCCGCCCTTGCCGGCGATGCCGGTGCTCTTCCAGAAGCGGACGGTGTCGGCGCTCTCGTTGCGGCCGCGCTTGGCGATGATCTGCTCGAACTTGGCGACGACCTCGGCGCGGGAGTGCTCCTGCGCCCACGCGACGGCCTTGGCGAAGCCGGTGACGAACGTCTTCGTGGTGGTGGGGTTGTCGGCGATGAAGTCCTCGCGCAGCACGATCGAGCCGGCGGTGAACGGGCCGAACAGGTCCACGTCGGTGAACAGCGGCCGCAGCCCGCCCCGTTCGAGGGCCTTGTCCCTGAGCACGCCGCCGAGGGTGCCGACGTCGAGCTGGCCCTGCCGGAGGGCCTGCTCGGTGTTGACCGGCGGGATCACCACGAGCTGGACCTGCTTGACCTCCTCCGGGGTCAGGCCCTGGCGCCTGAGGTACTCCTTGATGACCGCCTCGTGGTGCGCGCCGAGCGTGTTGACGCCGATCTTCTTGCCGATGAGGTCGCGGGCGGTCCTGATGGGGCTGTCCTGCTTGACGTAGTAGCCGTTGAAGGTGTCCTTGTCGGAGCCGTAGTAGCCGATGACCGCCCTGATCGGCGCCCGGGCGGCCTTGAGCTTGATGATCGCGCCGTTGAAGGCGCCGCCGAAGTCGGTCTGGCCGGTGGCGGCGGACTGGATGTCCTGGGGTCCTGAGGTGGTGTTGCCCACCCACTTGAGCTTGAGGTCGCCGAGATAGCCGAGCTCCTCGGCCAGCTCGGCGAAGGTGACGGTGCCGGCGTTGCCCTGGTAGCGCAGCACCTTCACCTCCGACTCACCGGTGGTCGCCTCGGCGCCGCCGCAGCCTGCCAGGACGACGGGCAGGAGGGCGGCCATGAGGGCATGTCTGGTCTTGATCACGTTGGTGTCCTCGGGGAGGAGGGAGAGGGGGGTCTTCGGTGCGTGATCAGTGACACTGCGCGCTGGCGACGTGGCCGAAGTCCACGTGCGGGCGCCGGGTCAGGTAGAGGCCCTGGCTCATGCGTACGAAGCTACGGCCACGCCCGCCTAAAGTCAACTTTTCCTACTGGACATGCATGAAATTAGGCTCGACAGGTAACGACGATCCGACAGGGAGGCCCGATGATCTTCATCACCGCCAAGTTCCGCGTCAAGCCGGAGCACGCCGACCGCTGGCCCGAGATCACCAGGGAGTTCACCGAGGCGACCCGCGCCGAGCCCGGCTGCCTGTGGTTCGACTGGTCGCGCAGCCTCGACGACCCGGCCGAGTACGTCCTGGTCGAGGCGTTCCGCGACGACGCGGCCGGCGCGGCGCACGTGCAGTCGCCGCACTTCAAGCAGGCCCAGGAGGCACTGCCGCGGCACCTGGCCGAGACGCCGCGCATCGTCAACGCCACCCTCGCCCAGGACGGCTGGTCCGAGCTCGGCGAGATGGCCGTCCGGGACTGACCTGCTCAGCCCGGCCGGCCCGGCCGGCCCGTCCGGCTCGCTCAGCCCGGCCCGCTCAGCCCGTGCGCACGTCGCCGTAGGCGAACGGCTCGATGGATCGGGCTGGTGTCGATGGGCCGGGCGGGGGCGGTGGCCGGGTTCGACCGCGTGCGGGCCTGTCGCGGCCGGCATCCGGATGATTCCCGTTCCGCATGGAACGGCCAAAGCCCTGCGGCCCGGCGGCTGGTGTGCTTGACTCCCGCCCTGTAATCACACCCTCTGGGAGGGTTTCATCATGGGGGAGTTCGTGGGGATCGACCCCAGCGCGGCACATCGCCTCATCCGCCGGATGGAGGCGGGCGAAGGGCTCCTGGACGGCGTGCGTCCCCTGCTGGAGGCGGCCGTGGCGGAGGCCGGCGCGGACTGGGCCGGCCGGCGCGGCTGCGCCGCCGTGCGGCGGGCCCGCCGGTTCCTGCGCGAGGCCCGGCGGGAGCTCAGGTGGCGCATCGACACCGCCGAGCAACTGGTGCCGGTGCGCGAGCGCGGCCTGCTCACGGTCACGTTCCCGTTCGGCGGCGAGGCGGAGGCGGCCCGCACGGGCCGCTCGGCGGCCACCGCCGTCCTCGCGGCCCTGCCCTCCACCCGCACCACCGGGCCCCCGACCGGGCCCGCGACCGAGCCCCCAACCGAGTCCCCAACCGGGCCCCCAACCGGGCGCGCCGCCGGAACCAGCCGCTCCGGCGACGCGCCCACCCCCCACCAACCCCCCGCGACCAGGACCCCCACCCCAACCGAGGCCCCCACCACAGCCAAACGAGCCAACCCGACCGAGCGGGCCACCCCTACCGAGCAGTCCATCCCGACCGAGCAGGCCGGCACGGTCGAAGGTGTTGGCCCGGATCAGTGGGCCGCTTCGGGCGGGTGGGTTGCTGTGGTTGAGCGGGTGCTGGGGGGGTGTGGTGAGGTGGTCGGGGATCCGGCCTGTGCGGCGGCGTTGCTGGCCGGGCTCGGGCCGGGTGGGCTCGTTCTCGTTCTGCGCGGGTGGGTGGCGGCCGAAGCCGGTGGCGAGCGTGACGGCCTGCCGCCCGCCGTGCTCGCCCGGGCCGCCGGCGCCGCCCCCGGCCTGCTGGCGCGGGCCTTCGCCGCCGCCGAGCGCACCGCCCGGCTCGGCGAGGAGTGGCGCGAGCTGCCCGCCACGGCCCCGGCCGACGTGCTGACCACGCTGATCGCGCTGGCCCGCCCGTCGGGAGCGTTCCTCAACGTGGTCGCGGCCGAGCTGCTGAACCGCCGCCCCGACGCCGGCCCCGACTGGAACCTGCACCACCTCGCGCACGCCTACCGCACCCGCCCGGAGGCGTTGCAGGAGCTGCTGGCCGAGCACCCGAAGGAGACCGGCGTCCTGCTGGACGCCTACGCCCTCGGCACCCACCCCGCCTACGAGCGGGTCCTGACCGAGGCCCTGCGGCACGCGCTGGCGCCGGGCGCGGGCGCCGACGGGCTGCGCGAGCGGGCCTGGCTCGGCCTGGCCGGCGCCCTCGGCGGCGAGCACCGCCTCTGGCCCGCCCTGGAGAACGTCCCGCCCGCGGGGAGGCACCCATGAGCACCCGGCACCAGCTCCTGCGGCAGGCCGCCGAGAAGGAGGCCCTGGCCGGCGCCTTCACCCGTTACGCCAAGCGCCTGACCGGCGCGTTCGACGGCGTTCCCACGCGGTGGCAGGAGTGCGAGGCGTTCTGGACCGGCCCGGCCGCCGAGCGGTTCGCGGTCCGGGCCGCCCGGCTGCGGCGCGAGCTGGCCGAGCTGGAGGACTCCTGCCTGGCCACCGCCGAGAACCTGCGCCGCCGCGCCCGCCGGCTCCGCGCGGACGCCGCCGCCGCGTCCGACGGTACCGGGCCCGACGGTACTGGGCCCGACGGCAACGGCTGGGCCGGGTAGGGCGGCGTCCGTACGCAACGGCCCGCAAGCGCTTGCGCTACCACGCAACAAGTCGGCGAAAAGACGAAAGTTCTGCACAGCTCCTTGTGGACCGGTGCGCGGGGGACCTACTGTCACGTCACCCCCCGAGAGAAAGAGCACCGGATGCGCCGCCTCCTCCTGCCCGCCGTGCTGGCGTTACTCGTCACCACCGGCACGCCGGCTCCGGCCGGCGCGGCCCCCGTCACGAGCCAGGCCCCCGTCGTCACCCGGGCGGCCCTCGACCCGGCGCTGGTCGCCGGACGGGGCGCGGCCGTGCCCTTCGCCGAGCAGGAGGCGGAGAACGCCGCCACCGACGGCACGGTCATCGGCCCGGACCGCACCGCGTACACGCTGCCCGCCGAGGCCTCCGGCCGCCGGGCCGTCAAGCTGGCGCCCGGCCGGCACGTCGAGTTCACGCTCCCGGCCGCGGCCGACGCCGTCACCGTGCGCTACAGCATCCCGGACGCGCCCGGCGGCGGCGGGATCACCGCGCCGCTGGAGGTCACGGTCAACGGCGGCCACCGCAGGACCATGACGCTGACCTCGCAGTACGCCTGGCTCTACAACCAGTACCCGTTCAGCAACGACCCCGGCGCGGACCTGCTGCACCCCGACTGGTGGATCACCGAGTGCGCCTGCGTGCCGGCCGCCACCACGCCCCCGCCGGTCGTCGCCAGGCCGTTCCGCCCCGGCCACTTCTACGACGAGCAGCGGCTGCTGCTCGGCCGGACCTACCGCGCCGGCGACCGGGTACGCCTGACCGCCCCCGCCGGCCGCGCCGCGGCCTGGACGGTCATCGACCTGCTGGACTCCCAGCTCGTCGGCCCGCCGCGGGTGGAGCCGGGCGCGGCCAGTGTGCTGGCCTTCGGCGCCGACCCGTCCGGCCGGCGCGACTCGGCGGGGGCGTTCGACCGGGCGATCGCCTTCGCCAAGCGGGCCCGGCTCAAGGTGTACATCCCGCCCGGCACCTACCAGGTGAACCGGCACATCGTCGTGGACGACGTCACCATCGCCGGCGCCGGCGACTGGTACACGATCATCAAGGGCCGCGAGGTCCCGCTCGCCACCCCCGCGCCCGACGGCTCCACCCACACCGGCGTCGGCTTCTACGGCAGGCCCGCGGCCGAGGGCGGCAGCCGCAACGTGCACCTGTCGGGGTTCGCGATCGAGGGCGACGTGCGCGAGCGCATCGACACCGACCAGGTCAACGGCATCGGCGGCGCGCTCAGCGACTCCACCGTCGACGGCCTGCACATCCGCCACACCAAGGTCGGCATGTGGTTCGACGGGCCGATGACGAACCTGCGCGTCACCAACAACATGATCGTCGATCAGGTCGCCGACGCCGTCAACTTCCACACCGGCGTCACGAACTCGGTCGTGGCCGGCAACTTCATCCGCAACACCGGCGACGACGGCCTGGCCATGTGGTCGGAGAAGGCGGCCGACGCGGGCAACCGGTTCGAGCGCAACACCGTGCAGTCGCCCGTGCTGGCCAACGGCATCGCGATCTACGGCGGCCGGGACAACACGGTCTCCGGGAACCTGGTGGCCGACCCGGTGCGCGAGGGCAGCGCCCTCCAGGTCGGCTCCCGCTTCGGGGCCGAGCCGTTCGAGGGGCGGCTGACCCTCGACGGCAACACCACCGTGCGGGCGGGGACGTACGAGCTGAACTGGAACATCGGGCTCGGCGCCCTCTGGTTCTACGCGCTGGAGCGCGACATCGCCGCCGACGTGCGGGTGAGCGGCAACCACTTCCTCGACAACACCTACAACGCGATCATGCTGGTGAGCGAGTGGTCGGTGCGGGACCTCTACGCGATCACCGACGTGCACGTCCAGGACACCCGCGTGGACGGCACCGGGACCTCGGTGGTGAGCGCCCGCGCCAAGGGCTCGGCCACGTTCGAGAACGTCGACGCGCGCAACGTCGGCGCGGTCGGCGTGAACAACTGCGGCTCCTTCGGCTTCCCGCCCACCGGCTCGGAGTTCTCCCTGACCGACCTCGGCGGCAACGACGGCGGCTGGCTCGCGCCCTGGATGGTGCCGAACACCATCACCTGCGACGACCGCCCGCCGGTGGTGCCGCCTCCGCCGCCGTCCCCGTGGTGACCCCCGGGGACGGCGACCGGCGGGCTATCCGCGCATCGCGTCCAGGCCCTTGACCACGGTGGTGGTCAGGGTGCCGACCTCGCCGATGCCGATGGTGACGACGTCCCCGTCCTGGAGGGTGAACGGCAGGTCCGGCACCAGGCTGGTGCCGGTGGCCAGCACGGCCCCGTCGGGGAAGGCGTCCGCGCGGAACAGGTAGCCGGCCAGCTCGTCGAGGCGGCGGTTCAGCTCGGAGGTGGACGACTTGCCGTCCCACACGGTCTCGCCGCCGCGGGCGATGGTGAGCGCGATGTCCAGCGCGTACGGGTCGGCGACCTCCCAGGCGGGGCGGATCGCCGGGCCGACCGCGCACGCGCCCAGGTAGATCTTGGCCTGCGGCAGGTAGAGCGGGTTGACGCCCTCGATGGTGCGGGAGCTGACGTCGTCCACGACCGTGTAGCCGACGATCTCGCCGGCGGCGTTGAGCACGAGGCCCAGCTCCGGCTCCGGCACGTCGATCCCGGAGTCGGCGCGCACCGCGATGCGCCCGCCGTCGCCGCTCACCTTCCAGGCCACGGACTTGAAGAACAACTCGGGCCGCTCGGCGTCGTACACCAGCTCGTACACGTCGGCGGCCCGCTCGCTCTCCAGCACCCGCGCCTCCCGCGAGCGCCGGTAGGTGACGCCCGCCGCCCAGACCTCCATCCGCCCGTCCACCGGCGCCAGCCTGCGCGTCCCCGCGGAGGGGTGCCGGGCGCCGTCGGCGGCGGTGACCCGCTCGCGCAGCTCCCCGGCGGGCAGCCGCAGCAGCTCGCCGACGGTGGTGATCCCGGACAGCTCCACCACGTGCTCGCCGTCGTCCACGCCGACCGCGTCCGCGCCGGTCAGGGGGCTGACGAAGCGTACGATGTGCATGCCTGCTCCTCGCTTGATCTGATGAGGCGTGTCATCGAGGGAAAGTCTCCCTTATGTCGTGATATGCCGCCGCGCGGGGCGAGCCCTGTCGCCGCGATCGCCTGACGGCGCGGCCCGCGCCTTGGTGTAATCGGACGCGTACACTCAGCGACGATCCCCCTCTGGCGGTGACCCCCGTGCGCCTCGACACCCCTCCCCGGCCGGACGGCGTCACCACCTGGGACGAGTACGTCGCCGCCCTGCGCACCCTGCGCCTGTGGGCGGGCGCCCGCGGCGACGCCGAGCTGGCCGCGGCCGCGCCGGGCCTGACCGTGGCGGCCGTGCGCGGCGTGCTCGGCGACCACCGCCGGGCGGTGCCGGACCGGCGGGCGGCCGAGCTGATCGTGCGCGCGTGCCTGCTGCTGCGCGAGCGGCCCGAGGACGAGATCGCGGCCGAGCAGCGGGTGTGGCGGGCGGCCTGGGACGGCGTGCTCACGGCCACGCGCCGCCCGGCGCGGCCCGCCGGGAACGGGCGGGTCACCGCGATCGCGGCCGGCGTGCTGCTGCCCGCCGCGACCGGCGTGGTGGTCAACCTGGCCACGAGCAACACCGGCAACTGGCGGGCGTGGGGCGCCGTCGCGCTGGTGCTGGTGGCGCACGCGGCGCTGCTGGCCGTGGTGCCCGCGCGGTGGGCGCGCGAGCCGCTGCCGGCGGCGCTCGCGTCGGCGCTGGCGGTCGCGGTGACCGTCGGCCTGGTGCTGGCCCTGCCCGCCGGGCCGCCGCCGCCCGCCCCGGAGCCGGACGCGCGGGCCACCGGCCGGGCGACGCCGGCGCCCTGCCTGCGGGAGCCCGTCCGCCCGAAGATCATCCGGCCGGACGACCCGGACCTCGGCCGCACCTGGGCCGACGGCTACGTCTGCCCCAACCACCCGGCTCCGGTGCACCTCGGCCCGGACGTCACGACCGCGCGGGCCGGGCTGCTCAAGACCACGCGCAGCATCTTCCTGTGCACTGTCAGCAGGCGCGACGGCTACTGGTACCGCACCGTGGCCGACACCGACGACGCCAACAACGGATGGGGCTACGTCGCCCAGGCCTACATCACCTCCCCGCACCCCATCCCCGGCCTGCCGGCCTGCCCCGGCTAGAACGGCCTCGAAGCCGGGCACGCGCGGCCGGGCACGCCTAGAAGCCGAACAGCAGCTGGTAGGCGTTGAGCCCCCAGATCAGCGTCCACACCAGGACGGCGGCGTGCCGGCCGTCGGCCGCCCTTACCCCGTTCATCTCATCGCCTCGCTCCCCGGCAGATCCCTGCCTCACCCGTTGACCGGCTTGCCGAGCGCGCTGCCCGCCAGCCAGTCCTTCCACGACCTGGCCCACGGTGTGGGGCCGTTGCCGAACTGCAGCTTCCTGGAGGTCCCGGTGACCTCGATGATGTCGCCGCGCTGGGTGAACTCGTAGAACCAGCGGGCGTCGTCCGGGCTCGCGTTGACGCAGCCGTGGCTGACGTTGCGGTTGCCCTGCGCGCCGGTGGACCACGGGGCGGCGTGGAAGAAGGTGCCGCTGTAGGTCATCCGGACGTTCCACTTGGTGCGGATGCGGTACTCGCCGGGCTTGCCGACGGTCGCGGAGTCCATGACGGTCTCCGCGGCCTTCTCCTGGGCGATCATGACGCCGGAGTAGCTGTCGTCGCCGGGCTTGCCGAGGCTGACCGGGATGGTCCTGACGACCTTGCCGCCCGCCCGCACCACGGCCTCGTGGGCCCTGGCGTCGACCTTCGTGATGTGCGAGGGCCCGACGGTGAAGGTCAGGCTGCGGTCCTTGGTACCCCACACGTCGCGCCCGACGCGCAGCCCCGCCAGGTGCGCCACGACCGTGACCCTCTCCCCCACCGGCCAGTACTCGCGCGGCCTGAACTGCACCTCCCGGTCGCTCACCCAGCTCCAGGCGCCCTCGACCGGCTCGGACATGCGCACCGCCAGCGCCCGCTCGATCCTGGCCCGGTCGGCCTCGGCGGTCACCGGCCGCGACAGCAGGAGCTGCACGGGCATGCCGACGCCGACCTTCTCCCCGTCCAGCGGCGACATGCCGCTCTCCAGCGCCCGCTTCGGCTTGAGGGTGGTGAAGGTGGCCGTCGCCGTGACCGGCCGGCCGTCGGTGCCGGTGGCCTTCGCGGTGACGGTGTACGACGTCGAGGGCCGTAACGGCCACCGGGGCCGCCACGTGCCGTCGGAGCCGAGCGCGCCGTCCACCGCGCGGCCCTTGGCGTCGGCCACGCTCACCCCGGTGACCTTGCCGCCGTCGGCCCGGACGCCTACGCCGGTGTCCGGCGGCACCTTCTCCGTCCCGTCGGCGGGTGTGATCGACAGCTTGGCCGCCGGTTCCCGCCGCGCCGGGGTGTCCGCTCCGCCGGGGCCGCCCGGCGGCGCCGTGCCGCCGCCGGAGCTGCAACCGGCGGCCAGGAGCCCGGTGGTCATGAGCGCCGCGGCGAGGGCGCCCGCGATCGTCGTGCCGGTCCGAGCGTTCCGCATCGTCGATGCCTCCCGCGCCTGACGTGCAGGCTGATGTCCAGGTCACTTGCGCCTTGGGAACTCATGCCCCCGATGGCGGCGGGCATGCGGATCACGGGGTTGACAGGCGGCGGGGGCGGGTCTTCCCTCGACGGTACGGGGGTCCGAAGGGGAGCAGCCATGTCCGCGATCCGCCCGCCCATGATCCACCCGCCCGTGGTTCCGGCCGTCCTCGCCGCGCTGTGCGCCGCCGCGCTGTCGCTCGTGCCCCTCGGCGCGGCGCGGGCCGCCGCCGCGCCCGCCCCGGCGGGGCCGGGGGCCGCCTCGCACTTCGGCCTGGCCCGCAAGGACTGCGTGGGCACGGCCGCGAACCGGACCTCGAAGGTCTGGTACACGGTCGCGGGTGGCGTCCTGTCGGACGTGTACGAGCCCACGATCGACAATACGAACGTCGAGACGATGCAGTTCATCGTGACCGACGGCCGCACGTTCACCGAGATCCAGGCGCGCGACACCACCTATCAGGTGGCCACCGACCGCTCCGGCATGACCTGCACCGTCACCTCCGCCAGCAGGGCCGGCCGCTACCGGCTGACCACCACCTACGTCACCGACCCCGATCGCGACGCCGTCGTGGTGCGCACCCGGATCCAGCCGCCGGGGCTGCGGCTGTACGCGCGCCTCGACGCGACCGTGAACGGCAACGGCGGCGGCGCGCCCGCGAACGGCGGCGCCGACGACGCCGTGCTGGACGGCCCGACCGGCGCCCCGGTCCTGTCCGACGACGGCACCGCGACCAACGCCACCGCCCGCGACTACGCCGTCCCCACCCACCTGGCGCTGCGGGCCGAGCGGCGGCTGCCGGAGGCGAGCGTCGCGTACGCGGGCACGCCCGGCGACGGCGCGGCCCAGCTCGACACGGCCCGCGCGCTCACCCCCTACACCGAGGCGCCGGACGGCAACGTGGTGGCCACCGCGCGGCTGCCGCTCGACGCGGGCGGCGAGGTGACCTTCGCGCTCGGGTTCGGCCGCGACCGGGCCGCGGCGCTGCGGGTCGCGGGCGAGGCCGCGGCCCGGCCGTTCGCGCTCACCCGGGCCCGCTACGAGAGCGGCTGGGCCGCCTACGACGCCGGCCTGCGCCGCCCGCCGGCCGCCCACGCCGACCTCTACCGGCTGTCGGCGAACGTGCTGAAGGCGAGCGAGGACAAGACGTTCCCCGGCGCGGTCGTGGCCTCGCTGGCCAGTCCGTGGGGGCAGGCGGTGCCCGCGGGCGACCTCGCCGGCGGCAGGGCGGTGTACTTCGGCTCCTACCGGGAGGTGTTCGCCCGCGACCTGTACGAGGCGTTCACCGGCTTCCTCGCCGCCGGCGACCTGGCGACCGCCCGCGCCACGGTACGTTTCCTGCTGGAGCGCCAGCAACTGCCGGACGGGCGGCTGCCGCGCAACTCGCTGCTCAACGGGCGGCTCGCGCCCGACTCGGGCGGCGACCAGCTCGACGAGACGGCGTACCCGCTGCTCATGGCGTACCAGGCGGGGCTGGCGGGCGAGCGCGGGCTGTGGGACGACGTGCGGGCGGCGGCCGACTTCCTGCTCGCGCGCGGCCCGGCGTTCGGCGTGGAGCGGTGGGAGGAGCAGTCGGGGTACTCGCCGTCCACGATCGCGGCCGAGATCGCCGGGCTGGCGGCGGCCGGGGAGATCGCGGCCCGGCAGGGCGACGCCGCGCGGGCCCGGCTCTACCGGGCCACCGCCGACCACTTCGCGCGGTCGGTCAAGCGGTGGACGGTCACCACGACCGGCCCGTACGCGCCCCGCTACTTCCTGCGGCTGTCGCGGGACGGCGATCCGGACGCGGCGGTGCCGTACAACCTGGGCAACGGCGGCCCCACCGAGGACCAGCGGCGCGTCGTGGACGCCGGCTTCCTGGAGCTGACCAGGCTCGGCGTGCTGCCGCCCGGCGATCCCGACGTGCTGGCCGGCCTGCCCGTGGTGGACCGGGTCATCCGGCGGGACACGGCGGCCGGGCCCGGCTGGTACCGCTACGGCAGCGACCTCCAGGGCACCGAGGACGGCTACGGCGACTGCTACGAGCCCGACCCGACCTCCTGCGCGCCGTCCGGCCGGCCGTGGCCCGGCGCCAACACCGGCTCCGGGCACCTGTGGCCGGTCCTCGCCGGCGAGCGGGCCGAGCAGGCGCTCCAGACCGGCGGCCGGGCCACGGCGGCCGCCCTGCTGGGGGCGATGCGCGGCATGTCGTCCGGCACCGGGCTGGTGCCCGAGCAGGCGTGGGAGAACCCGGACCTGCCCGCCTCGCCGTACGGGAGCGACCCGGCCACCGCCTCGATCGGCTTCCGCGACGGCGGCCCGGCCGGCTCGGCCTCGCCGCTCACCTGGGCGCAGGCCCAGGCGTTGCGGCTGATCCTGTCGCTCGGCGGCACCCGGCCGGTCGAGCAGCCCGCCCTCGTCCGCGAGCGCTACGCCGCGCGGGGCGGCGCGCCGCGGGCCGCCCCGCTCACCGTGACCGCCCCCGCCGACGGGAGCACGGCGCCCGGCACGTCGGTCGCGGTCGAGGGCACGGCGGAGCCCGGCGCGCGGGTGGACGTCGCCGCCGCGCCCGTGGACACCGGCGCGCCCGCCCGGGTCGTGTCGGTGCGGGCGCGCGCGGACGGGACGTTCTCGGCGTCCGCGCCGGTCTCGTTCGGCGAGGTCGTGCTGACCGTCACGGCCACCACGGCCGACGGCCGCACCGGGTACGCCCGCCGCTCGGTGGTCGGCGACATCACCGGCGCGACGGCCGTGCTCGACGTGACCGACCCGGAGGGCGACGACCACGGGCCGGGCGGCTACGCCTACCCCACCGCCGCCGACTTCCACGACGGGGCCTTCGACCTGCGCCGGTTCCAGGTGATCACCGACGACACCACCGTGTACCTGCGGGCCGAGCTGCGGGACCTGACGCCGACGTTCGGCAATCCGCTGGGCGCCCAGCTCCTCGACGTGTACGTCCAGGACCCGGCCGTCGCGGATCGCTCGACGGAGGCGGCCTCCCCGCTGCGCGGCTACCGCGTCGCCGAGGCCGACGCCTGGACGCAGCGGGTGGAGGCGCAGGGGTTCGCCGCGCCGGTGTGGGTGGCGGCGGACGGCGCGGCGCGGGCGGGCGCGGCGGTCCGCGCCTCCGGCGCCACCAGGACGGTCACCGTCGCCCTGCCCAGGGACGTCTTCGGGACGCCGGGGCCGGGCTGGCGCTTCGCCGTCGTGCTGCACGGGCAGGACGGGTTCAGCCCCGACCAGGCCAGGGGGTTCGCGGCGACGCCGCAGCCGTACCTGTTCGGGGTGTGCGCCGAGGGCGGGACGGGGCCGCTGTGCGCGGCCGACCCGGCCACGGTGCCCAGGGCGATGGACGTGATCGTCCCGCCCGGCCGCTCCCAGGAGGACGTCCTGAACCCTCTCGCCGGCCCGGTCACGCTCCCCGCCGTCACCGTCCCCTGACCGGCGCGCAGGCGGCGCTGCGGCTGGAGCCGACCGGCACCCGCCCCGCCCGCGCCCTGACCGTCCCGACCGGCACCCGCTCCGGTCTCCCACCCGCTCCGCCCGGCCGGTCACCGGCGCCGGGCGGTCCTCCTACGCGAAGCGCTCGACCGTGACCGGGATCAGCCCCTGCTCGCGCACGGCCTGCCGGTGGTGGTGGAGCAGCGCGCCCAGGGTGTCCAGGGAGCCGGCGCCGAGCCGCGCGGTCACGTCCACGCACCAGGCGATGCCGGCCCCGATCCGGCGCAGCTCCCAGGTGAAGCCGTGCCCGCCCGCGCTGCCGGACGCCTTGCCGACCACCCGAGGGTCGCCGGTCGGCTCCAGCCGCAGGGCCGCCTGCGCGGCGGCCAGGCCGTCCGCGCCCAGCTCCCCGGCGAACAGGATGCGGTAGCGGCGCGCCCGGGCCGCGTCGGAGGAGCCCAGCCGCAGCGGCGGCGCGGCCGGCAACGGCTGCCGGCGGCGGAAGTGGCCACGCAGCTCCTCCTCCTCCGGCAGCTCGCCCCCGCCGAGCCGGGCGTAGGCGTCGCGCGCCTCGGACCGGCCCGCCGGCGTCACCCGGGAGCGCAGCGCGCCGTCGGCGCGGATGAGCCGGCTCACCTCCGGCGCGGCCAGCCACTCCCCGGTCTCCGATCCCCACTCGGCGCTGTCGATGCCGGCCGCGGTGAAGTCCTCGCAGAGGACGAACTCCTCCACGAGAACTCCCGCCGGGGACCGGTCATGTGCCGAGGTGGAGATCAGGTAGTAGTCCATTCCCCGCATGATCCCGGGCTCCGGATCGCCGGAGCAAGCCTCCGCGCCGTGCGTGCCCGGTGCGCGGCCCGGTGCGCGGTCCGGGTGCGGTCCGGGTGCGGTCCGGGTGCGGTCAGGCCCCGGTCCGGGGGGCGGGGTCCGCCGCGGGCGCGCAGGCTGAGCAGCGCGTCGAGCCGGTCGACGCCGGCGCTGGGCGATCGCGGTCAGCCTGATCGCGGCTCCCCGCGGCAGACGGAGTGCATCGTACGTCAGCCGCGCCGGTGCCTGGCCCCGGCAGGACAAAAGTGTGTCATCCGGCAAACCGTCTCTGGCGAACCAGACGCGACCCGCTGGTGTCGAATCAAGGTGGGGCGGTCCGGTACAGGCCGGGCCTTGGTTCGACGGGGAACCGCGCTCAGGGGCGGTGCGCGGAGGGGGAATCACATGAACACTGGTACGGGACGGGTGGTCGCCTCGATCATCCTGGTCGTGGCGGCGTACGGGGCGGCTCACCACGCTCCGGGGACGGGTACGGTCCAGGCGGCGGCCCGGCAGGACCCGCGTACGGACCCTCCGGCCCCGCCCGCGACCCCGGCGCCGCCGACCGGCCCCGCGACTCCCGAGGCGCGGCCGACCGCGTCCCGGGACGCCTCCAGCGGCGCCGACGCCACCACCGGCGGCCGTCCCGTGGACTGCCGCCGCGCCAAGTGCGTTGCCCTGACCTTCGACGACGGCCCCGGTCCTTACACCGGCACGCTGCTGCGCCACCTGGCGGCCCACCACGCGCACGCCACGTTCTTCGTCGTCGGCCAGAACGTCGCCGCCCGCCCCTCCGTCCTGCGCGGGATCGCCGCCGCCGGGCACGAGATCGGCAACCACACCTGGTCGCACCCCGACCTGACGAAGCTGCCGATGGCCGCCGTCCGGGCCCAGGTGGCCCGCTGCGACCGGGCGGTCAGGAGCGCGGCGGGCATCTCGCCCGCGCTGGTCCGGCCGCCGTACGGGGCCCTCGACACCACCGTGCGCGCCGCCGTCCGGCGTCCCCTGGTGTTGTGGAGCGTGGACACCCTGGACTGGCTGCACCGCGACAGCGCCAGGGTCGCCAGAGTCGCGATCAAGGGGGCCCGCCCGGGTGCCGTCATCCTCTTCCACGACATCCACCCGACGACCGTGCGCGCCATCCCCAAGGTGCTGAAGGCGCTGTCCCGCGAGGGCTACACGTTCGTCACCGTCAGCCGGCTGTTCGGCGGCCACCCGCCCCGCCTGGTCTACGGCGCCCCGCACCAGCTCTGACCCGGAGCCGCCCCCGCTCCGGGTCCGTGGCGGTCAGCCGCCCAGGTCCAGCCGGGCCAGCTCGGTCCTGGACGCCACGCCGAGCTTGGGGAACGCCTTGTGCAGGTGGTAGCCCACCGTGCGCGGGCTCAGGAAGAGCCGCGCGCCGATGTCGCGGTTGGTGTCGCCCCGGGCGGCCAGCCGGACGATCTGCAACTCCTGCGCGGTGAGCAGCCCGGCCGCGCCCGGCAGCCGGGCGCCGGGGGCCGTCTCCCCCGAGGCACGCAGCTCGGCGCGGGCACGGGCGGCCCACGGGGTGGCGCCGGCCCGTTCGAACACGTCCAGCGCCTGCCGGAGATGGATCCTGGCCTCGGCCTTGCGCCGGTTCCTGCGCAGCCGTTCCCCGAACAGCAGCCGGGTACGGGCCTCCTCGAACGGCCGCCCGCCGCTGAGGTGCAGCCCGACGGCCTCGGCGTAGCGGGCTTCCGCCTCCTCCTCGCTCGCGGCGGTCAGCGCCCGGCAGCGCAGGGCGACCGCGCGGGCCCAGGGCTGCCCGCTCGCGGCGGCCCACCGGCCGAACCTGGCCAGCGGCGCCTCCGCCCGTTCCGGCTCCCCGGACCGGACCGCCGCCTCCACCAGGTCCGGCACGAACAGGGTGGTCGAGAGCTGGTGGCGGACGGCGCCGTCCAGGCCCGTCTCCAGATGGTCCAGGGCCGCCCGCGTCCGGCCCTGCCCGAGCGCCAGCAGGCCCTGCGCCCACACCGCCCAGGCCAGGCTCGACACGTTGCCGTGATCGATGGCGTGGGCGCGGACGGCGCCGGTCAGCCGCTCGCAGGTCTCCTCGTCGCCCGAGACCGCGGCGAGCCAGGCGAGCACGCCCTGGAGGTGATCGACGCGGTGGTCCTGCCCGGTGTCCTCGGCGATGCGCACGGCCTCGGTGGCCGACACCCCGGCCTCCTGGAAGCGGCCCAGGTAGAGCTGGCTGCTGGCGAGGTTCTGCAGCGCGTGCGGCAGCCAGCCGACCAGCCCCTGGTTCCGGCAGTCGTCGGCCAGGCGGGCGGCCAGGTCCAGGGAGGTCTCGTCGTCCCCCACCATGAAGGCCATCGACGCGATGATGAGCCGCTCGCCGGGCGCGGTGGGCGGGAAGCGCCGGGCGGCGGCGAGTGCCGCGTGGATGGGCGGCAGGCCGCGCTCCGGGTCGCCCGCCAGCAGGGCGGCCAGCCCGGTCAGGGCGGAGATGACCGGCCGGAGGGGGTGGCCGGCGGGCAGGTCGAGGGCGTGCAGGCGCTCGACGGCCTGCCCGGCCAGGTCGGGCGCGCCCGCGAACCACGCGTCGCGGACGGCCTCGGTCAGCAGGGACGCGGCCATGACCGGGTCCGTGGCGGCGACCGGCTCGGCGGCGGTCACGAGGATGCCGTGCGCGGCCCGCGGCGAGCCCTGCTCGAACTCGATGGCCGCGCGGACCCCGGCCAGCCTGGCCCGCTCGCGCGGATCGCCGGTGAGCAGGGCCGAGCTGTCGGCCAGCGTACGGGAGCGCTGGAGCTGGCCGGCGTCCATCGCCGCCTCGGCCGCGCTGATCAACCGGCGCACCTGGTCGCGCTGGCCGGGGCTGAGCTGCGCGGCCCGCTGGTAGGCGGCGGCCGTGGCGGCCAAGCCGCTCCTGCGCCTGGCCCGTTCGGCCGCCCGCTCCAGCTCAGCGGCGACGGCCTCGTCGGGGCCGGTGCAGGCGGCGGCGAGATGCCAGGCCCGCGCGTCAGCCCGCGGCCCGGCTCCCGGACCGGCGTCCAGGCCGGTGGTGGCCTCGGTGAGTGTGGCGGCCAGGGCCCGGTGCGCGGCGAGGCGCGTGGTGAACGGCTCCCCCTGGTAGGCGGCCGCCCTGATCAGCGGGTGGCGGAAGGCGAGCTGCCCGTCGACCCGGATGAGCCCGGCCCGCTCCGCCGGCTCGACGGCCTCGGTGCCGACGCCCAGCCGCCGCGCGGCGGCGAGGACGACGCCGGGATCGCCGGTGCTCTCGGCGGCTGCCACGAGCAGCAGGGTCCGGGTGGGCTCCGGCAGGGCCTGGATCTGCGCCTGGAAGACCTCCTGCATCCGCTCGGTGAGCGGCAGCGGGCCCGGATGGTAGGCCAGCGGGGCGATGTGGCCGATCCGCTGCTCGGGGGTGAGCGCCGCGGGCAGCTCGATGAGCGCCAGGGGGTTGCCCTCGCTCTCGGCCAGGACCCGGTCCCTGACGTGCGGCGCCAGCGCGCCGGCGGTCTCGCTCAGCAGCGTGGCCGCGTCGGCGGGGCCGAGCCCGCCGAGCGGGAGCTCGGGCAGCCCGGCCGGCCGGAACGCGTGACCGCCGTCCCGCGTCGCCAGGATCAGCGCCACCCCTTCGGCCTCCAGCCGCCGCGCGGCGAACATCAGGGCGTCGGCCGACGACCGGTCCAGCCATTGGGCGTCGTCCACCAGGCACAGCAGCGGCCCGTCGCCGGCCAGCTCGGACAGCAGGGTCAGGGCGCCGAGTCCCACCAGGAAGCGGTCGGCCGCGGTGGCGCCGGCCAGCCCGAAGGCGCCGGCGAGCGCGTCCGCCTGCGGGGCCGGCAACCGGCCGAGCCGGTCGAGCCCGGGACGCAGGAGCTGGTGGAGGGCGGCGAACACCAGCTCGGTCTCGCTCTCGATGCCCACTCCGCGCAACGTCCGCATGCCGGTGGCCGCCGCCTCGCGCGCCGCGAGCTCCAGCAGCGCCGACTTGCCGATGCCCGCCGGTCCCCGCAGCACCAGCACGCCACTGCGGCCCTGCCTGGCCTCCGCCAGGAGCCGGTCGATCCGATCGGTCTCGGCCTCACGCCCGTACAACACCGGACGATCCTATTCAGACCGTGACGTATGCCCGCAGAGGGATGACCGGTCAGGTGACAGATGCCGCGCGGACGGTCCCGCCGTAGCGTCACGGATGGTAATCACCCCCCTTCCTCCGCCCTCCCTTTCACGAGGAGCATCCGATGACCCGTCCCCGATCCTCCGTGGCCGCAGGCGTGCTGGCCGCGGCCCTGATCGCGCTGTTCGCCTACCTGTCGCCCGGCCTGGCCCTGTGGCTGACCTTCATCCCCGCCATGGTGATCGCCTACGGTTGCCACCTCGCCACCACCGACCGCAGGCCCCCCGACCCCTCCCGGGTGCTGCCGATCTACCTCGTCGGCCTTGCCTGGCAGTTCCTGCACTTCGGCGAGGAGTTCATGAACGGGTTCAACACGCGCTGGCCGACGGAGGTGTTCGGCGCGCAGGCCATGTCGCTGCCGATGTTCGTCTGGATCAACATGGTCAGCTACGCGGCCTTCGCCATGGGCGCGCTCGCGATCTACCGGGGCTGGCGGGTGCCGCTGCTCATCGCCTGGTTCTTCGCGATCATGGGCGCGATGGGGAACGCGATCGGCCACCCGATCTACGACCTGGTCTCCGGCGACCTGGCCTTCCCCGGCATCGTCACCTCGCTCGGCTACTGGGTCATCGGCCCCGTCCTCGTGTACCGGCTCTGGACCGCCGCGCTCCCCCAGCCGTCCGGCACGCCGCTCCCCCGGCCCGCGGCCGCCTCCGCCCAGCTCTGACCGATCACCCCGCACGGAAGGACCTCTCATGCGAACGCCATTCGTTCCCGACCGCGAGATCGCCGAACGGCCCGGCGGCTACAGCGGGCCCAACCTGTCGCCCGTGGGGCTGGAGCTGGTGCCGCGCGAGCTCACCCAGGGGGTGTGGGCGCTCATGGCCAACCTGCCGCCCAAGGACAACAACGGGGTGGTCTGGGGGCGGGACGCCGCGCTGGTGATCGACGCCGGCATCACCCCGGAGGTCTCGGCCAGGATCCAGACGGCCGCCGCCGCGCTCGGCGACCGGCCGCTCCGCTACCTGGTCAACACGACGTACCACGGTGACCACACCTTCGGCAACGCCGCGTTCCCCGAGGACGTCGTGATCGTCTCCTCCACCGCCAACAAGGCGAACATGAGCGACCTGGCCTACGAGAAGCGGGTCCGGTCCGGCAACATGTACGGCGACGCCGCCCTGCTGGACGAGGTCACCCGCTGGCGTACGCCGGACCTGACGTTCGACTCCTACGCCGAGATCGACCTGGGCGGGCGGGTGGTCCAGCTCCACCACTTCGGCCCCGGCAACGGGCCCGGCGACACGATCGTCTACGTCCCGGACGCGCGCACCGCCTGGACGGGCAACTTCCTCTGCCACGCCGGCACCGCCCACATGCTGCTCCAGGGCGCCCCCGAGCCGTACGTGGACTCGCTGCGCCGGATGCGCGAGGCCCTGCCGGAGCTGGAGACCATCGTCCCCGGGCACGGCCCGATGGGGAACGGGCCGGCGGCGGTGGACACCCTCATCGGCTACCTCGAACGGCTCCGCGACGAGGTGTGGTCGAGCGTGCGGGCGGGGCACAGCCTGGAGGAGACGCTCGCGGCCTGCACCGACCCCTGGGCCGGACACCTCGACCCCGGGCTGTCGGCCGCCCTCGCCGGCTACCCGGTGCCCCAGGACCTCGCCCGGCAGGGCATGCTCACCCTCTGCCGGAATCTGCACCGGCTCAACGTCCTGGCCACGTACCGGATCTACAGCGCGAGCGGCGGCCCCGGCCCGGCTCCGGTGGCGGCGGCGGATCAGGGAGGAGCCTCCTGACGGCCCTCTGATGGCCGTGACTTCGGGGGCGGATGTCTGAACTTTTCCAGACACGCCCCCGTACCTGTCTGTGTGAGCGGTGGTCGCGCATGAAACCCGGACAGGAGGGACGACGCCTGAGCGGCACCGACAGCAGGGACGGCGCGCAGGCCGGCTCGACCGGCCTGCGCGGCCCCCGCGCGGCGGTGTTCGCCGTCGTCTGCGTGTACGCCGCCCTCGGGATGCACCTGCTGGCCGGCGGCCCCGGCGCCCGCTTGGAGCACGTCGCCGCCGCCACCGCCGCGACCGGCGCCGGAGCCTTCCTCCTGGCCCGCCGCCGCCGATCGCCCGCGACGCTGGCCGTGGCCGCGTTCGCCGCCCAGTACGGGATGCACCGGCTCTTCAGCGCGGGCGCCGCCGGGGCCCCGGCCGCCCACGAGCACGCCCTCCACCAGCCCGCCCTCCATGAGCACGTCCTCCACCATGAGCACGGGGGGCTGTCGGCGGGGCTCGGCATGGTGGCCGCGCACCTGGCCGTCGCGGTGCTGTCCGCCTGGTGGCTGGACCGGGGGGAGACGGCGCTCGGCACGTTCCTGCTGCTGCTGGCCGGCGCGGTGCGCGGCCTGTGGCACGGCCTGGCCACCCGCCTCCCGCTCCCCGAGGCCGTCGGCCGCGGGCCCGTCACGTCCCCCGGGGCGGGCGTCCGGGCGCCGCAGGTCCTGGCGGGGGCGTTGTGCCGGCGCGGCCCGCCGGCCGCCCTCGCCGAATGACGACCTGACCAGGATCCCTCCACGAGCCCGCGCGATCGCGCCGGACGCCACCCTGAACCGGACGCCACCCTGAACCGGACGCCGCTCCGAACCGGATGCCGCCCTGGATCGGACGCCGCTCCGAACCGGATGCCGCCCTGGATCGGACGCCGCTCCGAACCGGATGCCGCCCTGGATCGGACGCCGCTCCGAATCGGACGCCGCTTCGAAGGCGCCCGAGCGCCGTCCGAGCGCCGCCGCGCGACCGTTTCGCCGTGCCCGGACGCCGGGCCCGGCCGTGCCCCCCTGCCTCTCCTCCGTACCGGAACGGAGTCCGCATGACCTCTGTCGAGGCCCGCCCCGCCGGCCGTCCCCCCTCCTCCTTCCCCTCCCCCTCGCCCTCCCCCGCCTCCGCCGCCGTCCCGTCCTCGCAGCGTTACCGCGCCGTCTGGCGCTGGCACTTCTACGCGGGCCTGTTCGTGGCCCCCGTCCTGCTCGTGCTCGCCGTCACCGGCTCGATCTACCTGTTCAAGGAGCCGTTCGAGGCGTGGCGCTACCAGGACGTCCGCACGCTCGCCGGGCCGGTCGCCGCGCCGCGCCCGCTGTCGGAGCAGATCGAGGCCGCCCGGCGGGCCCGGCCCGGCGCGCCCGTCGTGTCCGTCATCCCGCCCGCCGCCCCCGACCGCACCACGCGGGTCATCCTCCAGGGCGCGGACGCCGACCCGGGAGCGCAGGGCGTCTCGGTCTACGTCCATCCCGGCACGGCCCGGGTGGTCGGGCAGATCGACGACGCGACCACGTTCATGCGCGTCGTCCGCACGATCCACGGCGAGCTGATGTCCGGCACGGTGGGCGACCGGGTGGTGGAGGTGGCCGCCTGCTGGGCGCTGATCCTCGTGGCCTCCGGCACGTACCTGTGGTGGACCGGCCGCCGCGGCCGGCGCGGGAGGGCCGCCCGGTCGCCGCGCGGCCGGCTGCGCCGCCTGCACGTGCTGGCCGGGGTCGGCGCCGGCGCGGTCGTGGTCTTCCTGGTCGTCTCTGGACTGCCGTGGTCGGGGGTGTGGGGGGACGGGTTGCAGCGCCTCCAGGAGCGTACGGGCTCGACCGCGCCCAGCGCCGCCGACTTCCCGCACACCTCGACGCCGCCGCTGTCCGGCGAGCTTTCCACGCACCCCGACGCGAAGGTGCCGTGGGCGGCCGAGCGGCTGCCCGTCCCGCAGTCCGGCACGGCCGCCCACGGCTCCGGCGATCCCGGGTCGGGCGACCCCGGCTCCGGTGGCGAGCACGCCGGGCACGGAGGCGGCGGCGGGGTGCTGCGACCCGGCGCGCTGCCCGTGGAGGCCGCGCTGGCCGCCGCCCGACCGGCCGTCGCCGCGTGCGCGGAGTGCGACGTCAAGGTGCTCCTGCCGGACGGCCCGACCGGGGTCTACACGGTCGTGGCCGAGCCGCGCCGCGACCCGTCGGCCGCGCGCACCCTCCACGTCGACCAGTACACGGGCAGGGTCCTGACCTCCTACGGCTGGGCCGAGTACGGCACGATGGCCAAGCTCGTCGAGCAGGGCATCGCGCTGCACGAGGGCCGCCGGTACGGTCCCGCCAACGTCGCCGTCATGCTCACCGCCTGCCTGGCGCTGATCACGCTCGTGGTCACCGGCGTGTGGATGTGGTGGAAGCGCCGCCCGCGCGGCCGGGCCGGCGCGCCCGCCCGCCCGACGGACCGGCGCACCGCGTACGGGGTGATCGCCATCATGGCGCTGCTCGGGCTGGTGTTCCCGCTGGCCGGGATCACGATGGCGGCGGTGCTGCTGCTGGACCGGCTGGTGCTGCGCCGCGTGCGGGCGGTGGCCCGGTTCGTGGGGTGAGGCGAGAGAGGTGAGGCCAGAGGGACGAGGCCGGCGGGATGGCGTCAGACGGGCGGCGTGCCGTGCGTGTGGAAGGAGGCGATGGTCTTCAGCCCCCACGCCTGGCCCTTGGCCCGCTCGGCCTCGGTCCAGGTCACGGTGCGCCAGTCCGGCGCCAGGATGAGCCGGGTGAGGGGGTTGCACAGCTCGATCCGGTTCCCGCCGGGCTCGTGGACGTAGAGGAAGAAGGTCTGCTGGATGGCGTGCTTGTGCGGGCCGGTCTCGATGAAGACGCCGTTCTCCAGGTGGATGTCGGCGGCGCGCAGGATGTCCTCGCGGCCGTTGGTGGCGAACGCGACGTGGTGCAGCCGCCCGGACGAGCCCGACCAGTCGTCGGTGTAGACGAGGTCGTACGACTTGCTCGCGAAGTGCAGCCACTGGGCCGAGACGCGGCCGCTGTCCAGCATGATCTGCTCGGTGACCCGGGCGCCTCGTACCACTGCGACTCCCAGTACAGGTGCAGCTCGTGGCCGTCGGGGTCGCGGAAGGCGTACGTGGGGTCGCGCCCGGCGTCGCCGTCGCGCCAGCCGATGCCGAGCCCGGCGTCCTCGATCGCCGACACCCGGCGTTCCAGCGCCTCCTGACTGGACGCGCGCAGGCCCGTCGCGCGCAGGCCGGAGGTGCGGTGGGCGGTCAGCTTGAGGCTGTGGTGCTCGTAGTCGTCGTAGGTGCGCAGGTAGGCCGAGTCGCCGTCCTCGCCGTCGCGGGTCATGCCGAGGATCCGGGTGAAGAACCACAGGCTCCGCTCCGGCTCGGGGGTGAGCAGTTCGGTGTAGCCGAGGTGGGCGACGTCGTGCAGCAGGGCGTTCATGGCGTTCCTCCGTCCGGTCGCGGGCGGGGGAAGACCGTCCCGTCGAAGAGCTTGCGCGCGGTGCGGACGCTCGCGGCCCGCACCGCCGTGGGCGGGTCGGCGGTCAGGTCCAGCTCGACCTCCTCCGCCCCGCCTCGGCTCAGCCGTGCGTCCGCTTGCCCAGGGCGGCCTCGTAGGCGCGCATCGTCCGCACGATCGTGGCGCGCTCGGCCGGCGTGAGGCCGTCCAGGACCTCGGCCCACGCCAGCGCGCTGCCCGCCAGCCACTCGCGGATCGGCTCGACGTACCGCGGCGCGATCGCGACGACCCGCCGCCGCCGGTCGGCATCGTCCTCCTCCCTCGTCAGGACACCACGGCGGGACAGGTCGCCCACCATGAGGCTGACGGTCGTCGGAGCGATCTCCAGGCGCTCCGCCAGCCGGCTCACCGTGAGGGAGCCGTCGTACTGCAGGTAGGCCAGCAGCGACAGGTGGCGGGGTGCGAGATCGAGCGTCCGCAGCGCTTCCGGGACGGGCAGCCGCTTGGCGCGCCCGACGAGCCTGGGCATCAGCAGCAGCATGGACCGGACCGCCTGGTCGGTGGTCATGCCGTCCGCGTCGTTGGCCATCTGACACCTCGTCAATTATCTTTAAGAACAAAGGTAATTTGACTGCAAACAGGAGTCCACCATGCCACATCTGACGGTCCGGGCCCTGGAGCCGCAGCTCCAGGGCAACGAAACAGCCCTCATCGCCGCGCTGACCGACGCGGTGGCCGACGTGTACGGCGAGTGGGCACGCGACGTCGCGGTCGTCCACCTCGACGGCGTACCCGCCGGGCGCTGGGGCCTGGGGGGCAAGCCGGTCGCCGAGCCGGCGCCCGCGATCACGTTCGGGATCCGCGAGGCGGCGTTCACCCGTCCCGACAGCGACAAGCTCGCCGACGAGCTCGTGCGGAACGTCACCGACGCGGCGGCCGGCGTCCTCGGGGCACACCTGCGCGACGCCATCGCCGTCGAGCTCGTCGCCACCCCGGCCGGCCGCACCGCGATCGGAGGCGTGATCGTCGATCGGCACCCGGCGGGCCCGGGCGGCGAAGCCGGAGACTCCCGTCCGAGCTGACGCGCGGAGCGGGGCTAGCGCGGCGGGAGGACGGCGACGGCCTCGACCTCGACGAGCTGGTCGGGGTAGCCGAGCACGGTGACGCCCAGCAGCGTGCTCGGCACGTCGTGGCCGTCCATGTGCTCGCGGTAGACCTGCCAGGCCGCTCCCAGGTCGGCCCGGTCGGACGAGGCGACGTACACGGTGGTCTTGACGAGGTCGGTCAGCGCGGCGCCGGCCTCGGCGAGCGCGGTGGCGAGGTTGCGCATCACCTGGTGGGTCTGGCCGGCGACGTCGCCGGGGCAGACGGTGGCGCCGGCGGGGTCCAGGGGACAGGCGCCCGCCGCCCAGACCGCGCGCACCGGCACGTCGGCGACGGCCGCGTAGGCGTACTCCACGGAGGCCAGCTCGGCGCTGCGGATCAATCGGGCGGCTTTCGTCATGCCGGTCAGGCTAGCGGGCGGCGCGCGCTCGCCGCCTCCCGATTTCGCGCGCCGAACGTGTTGACGCCCCCGCAGGTTGGGACTACCGTCGTCTCATAACTAAAAGGAAACTTTCCTAATAGTTTCCTGGCATCCCACCCCCACAAACCCCCCAACGGATGTCGGAGCGTCATGAGACACAAGATCCTCGCTTGCCTGGCGGCGCTCGCGCTGCCCCTCACCGCCGTCGCCGTGGCTCCCCCCGCCGCCTACGGCGTCGTCCTCGCCGCCGACTGGGCGCCGTGGACGGCGTACTCGGCGGGCACCCGGGTGACGTACAACGGCGTCGAGTACGAGTGCGTCCAGAGCCACACCTCGCAGCCCGGCTGGGAGCCGTCGAACGTCCCGGCCCTGTGGAAGGTCGCCTCGGGCGGCGGCACGGACACCACGGCCCCCTCGGTGCCCGGCAACCTGCGCTCGACCGGCGTCACCAGCACCAGCGTCTCCCTCGCCTGGAACGCCTCCACCGACAACGTCGCCGTCACCGGCTACGAGGTCTACCGCGGCACCACCCTGGTCACCACCGTCACCGGCACCTCCTACACCGACACCGGCCTGACCCCCGAGACCGCCTACACCTACACCGTCCGCGCCCGCGACGCCGCCGGCAACCGCTCGGCCGCCAGCACCGCCACCACCGCCACCACCACGGGCGGCGGCGGCACGGACACCACCGCTCCGTCGGTGCCCGGCAACCTGCGCTCGACCGGCGTCACCAGCACCAGCGTCTCCCTCGCCTGGAACGCCTCTACCGACAACGTCGCCGTCACCGGCTACGAGGTCTACCGCGGCACCACCCTGATCGCCACCGTCACCGAGACCTCCTACATCGACACCGGCCTGACCCCCGAGACCGCCTACACCTACACCGTCCGCGCCCGCGACGCCGCCGGCAACCGCTCGGCCGCCGGCGCCGCCACCACCGCGACCACCACGGGCGGCGGCGGGGGCGGCGGGAACAAGGTTCTCGGCTACTTCGTCCAGTGGGGCGTCTACCAGCGCGGCTACCACGTCAAGAACATCGACACCAGCGGCTCGGCGGCCAAGCTGACGCACATCAACTACGCCTTCGGCAACGTCCAGAACGGCCAGTGCACGATCGGCGACTCCTACGCCGACTACGACCGCTTCTACCAGGCGGGCGAGAGCGTGGACGGCGTCGCCGACACCTGGGACGCCGGCGCGCTGCGCGGCAGCTTCAACCAGCTGCGCAAGCTGAAGAAGAAGTACCCCAACCTGAAGGTGCTGTTCTCCTTCGGCGGCTGGACCTGGTCCGGCGGCTTCACCCAGGCCGCGCAGAACCCGGCCGCGTTCGCCGACTCCTGCTACAAGCTGGTGGAGGACCCGCGCTGGGCGGACGTCTTCGACGGCATCGACATCGACTGGGAGTACCCGAACGCCTGCGGCCTGACCTGCGACAGCAGCGGCCCGGCCGCGTTCAGGAACGTCATGTCGGCGCTGCGCTCCCGCTTCGGCTCCGGCAACCTCGTCACCGCCGCCATCACCGCCGACGGCACCGACGGCGGCAAGATCGACGCGGCCGACTACGGGGGCGCCGCCCAGTACGTCGACTGGTACAACGTCATGACCTACGACTTCTTCGGCGCGTGGGACGCGCAGGGCCCGACCGCCCCGCACTCGCCGCTCACCTCCTACCCGGGCATCCCGATCGCCGGCTTCCACTCCGACGCGGCGATCCAGAAGCTCAAGAGCAAGGGCGTGCCGGCGAGCAAGCTGCTGCTCGGCATCGGCTTCTACGGGCGCGGCTGGACCGGCGTCACGCAGGCCGCGCCGGGCGGCACCGCCACCGGGCCGGCGCCGGGCACGTACGAGCAGGGCATCGAGGACTACAAGGTCCTCAAGACCCGCTGCCCGGCCACCGGCACGGTCGCCGGCACCGCGTACGCCTTCTGCGGCAACCAGTGGTGGAGCTACGACACGCCCGCCACGATCGGCGGCAAGATGAGCTACTCGAAGAGCCAGGGCCTCGGCGGCGCGTTCTTCTGGGAGCTCAGCGGCGACACCGCCAACGCCGAGCTGCTCACCGCGATGCGGAACGGCCTGGGCTGACCGGGCCGGGCCGAGCTGGACGGGGGGCCGGCTCCGGGGAGATCCCCCGGGGCCGGCCCCCGATCTCACGCCGCGGCCGTCAGCTCGGCCACCTGCTCCTCGGTCAGCGGCACCGCCGCGGCGCCCATGTTCTCCTCCAGGTGGGCGATCGACGAGGTGCCGGGGATCGCGATCAGGACCGGCGAGCGGGCCAGCAGCCAGGCCAGGCTGACCTGGGCGGGCGTGGCGCCGGTGGCCTCGGCGACGCGGCCGACGGGCCCGCCGGGGGCGGCCAGCCGGCCCTTGGCGACGGGGCTGTAGGCGATGAAGCCGATGCCCCGCGCCTCGCAGTGCTCCAGCACGGCGTCCGAGGCGCGCAGGGTGAGGTTGTAGCGGTTCTGGACGGTGGCGATGCCGGTCACGCGGCGGGCCCGCTCCAGTTGCTCGACGGTCACCTCGGACAGGCCGATCTCGGCGATCTTGCCCTCGTCCCTGAGCGCCTTCAGCTCGCCGACCTGGTCCTCCAGGGGCACCTCGGGATCGACGCGGTGCAGCTGGAGCAGGTCGAGCCGGTCCACGCCGAGCCGGCGCAGGCTCATCTCGACCTCCTGCCGCAGGTACGCCGGCCGCCCGACGGGATGCCACTCCCCCGGCCCGGTGCGTACGAACCCGGCCTTGGTCGCGATCACGACCTGCTCCGGGTACGGGTGCAGCGCCTCGCGGATGATCTCCTCGTTGACGTAGGGGCCGTAGGAGTCGGCGGTGTCGATGAAGTCGGCCCCCAGCTCGACGGCCCGCCGCAGCACCCGGACGCACTCCGCGCGGTCCTCGGGCGGGCCCCACACGCCGGGCCCGGTGAGGCTCATGGCGCCGAACCCCAGGCGGCGCACGGCCCTGCCGCCGAGGGTGAACGTTCCGTGCTGCACCAGAGACATCTCCGATCTTCCTCGTGACCTGGCTGGTCACCACTTCTCAGGAAGCCCCCGCCCCCCGAGCCGCCCCTCCCGTACCCCGTGTACCGGCCCGCAGACCCGCCGGCCGGCCGTCACCTGCGCTGGTGGCCAAACCTGACCGGCCGCGGCCCGCGCAGCCGCACCTCCGGGTCGGTCATCGCCTGGTTCCTGGCCGGGCGCCCGGCGGCCGGCTCGATCTCCGGCTCGGCGCCCTCGGCCTCGGCGATCCGGCGCACGAGCCGCGCCCGCAGCTCCCCGGCGACCCCGGCGTGCGACGGGTGGCCCGCCAGGTTCACCAGCTCGTGCGGGTCGTTGACCACGTCGTAGAGCGCCTGCTCACGGTAGCGGGCGGCGGCGGGGTCGTCCCAGGGGTGGGCGTCCTCGGCGACCGCGTAGTACTTCCACCGGGACGTACGGATGCCCCGCCCCACCTCCGACTCGCTGACCTGGAAGAACACCTCCTCCGGCCAGTCGGCGCGGGCGTCGCGCAGCAACGGCAGGAACGAGCGGCCCTGCATCCGCGCCGGCACCGGCAGCCCGGCGGCCTCCAGCAGCGTCGGCGGCAGGTCGAGGGTGCTGACCGGGCGGGCGATCGCGCCGCCGCCGTCGAAGCCGGGGCCGCGCAGCGCCAGCGGCACCCGCAGCGAGGCGTCGTGGCAGGAGCGCTTGTACTCGCCGTTGCGGGTCTTGAAGTGGTTGCCGTGGTCGGAGGTGTAGGCCACGATCGTGTCGTCCAGCAGGCCGAGGCTGCGCAGCGCGTCGAGCAGCCGGCCCAGGCCCTCGTCCAGGCGCTTGACCTGGCCCAGGTAGCCGCCCATGTGCCGGTGGGCGGTGCCGCCGAGCGCGGCCAGGTCGCCGGGCATCCAGCGGCCCTGGTAGCGCTCCTCGTAGCCGTCGGGCGCCGGGTAGGTGTCCACCTCGTTCTGGTGGTGCGGTTCCAGCAGCGAGACGAACAGGTAGAACGGCTCGTCGTGGTGGTCGGCGGCGAAGCGGATGGCGGCGTCCAGCAGCGCGTCGGAGCGGTAGCCGGGCAGCAGGACGGGCTCGTTCGCCTCGTCGTAGACGATCGTGCGGTAGGCGTCGGAGGTGTGCTCCAGGGCGTTCGCGCCCAGCCACGACCGGTAGCCGCCGCGCTGTTCCTCCGGCACCGGCTCGCTGCCCGCCAGGTGCCACTTGCCGATGTAGCCGGTGGCGTAGCCGGCCGCGCCGAAGTGGTGGGCCAGCGTGCGCTCCCCGGGCGGCAGGACGCGGCCGTTGCGGTGGACGCCGGTCGTGGTCGGGTAGCGGCCGGTCTGCAGCGCGGCGCGGGCGGGCGCGCACACCGGCTGCGGGGTGAGCGCGACCGTGGCCTGCGTGCCGTACCTGGCCATCCGGTCGAGGTTGGGGGTGAGCGGGCCGACGGTGTCCCACCGCTGCTGGTCGGTGAGGACGACGATCACGTTCGGACGACGCACGGAGAAGCTCCTATTTGAGGCCGGTCAGGGCGATGCCCCGGACGAAGTGACGCTGGGTGAGGACGAACAGCAGGGCGGTGGGCACGAAGAGGATCACCGAGCCCGCGGCCGTCAGGTGCCACAGGGTGAAGTACTCCTGGTTGAACAGGGTGAGCCCGACCGGGATGGTCCGCATCTCGGGCGTGGTGGTGGCGACCAGCGGCCAGAGGAACTCGTTCCACTGGAAGACGAAGGTGAACAGCGCGAGCACCGCCAGCGCCGGCCGGGTCTGCGGCAGGATGACGCTGCGGTAGACGCGCAGCTCCGAGGCGCCGTCGATGCGGGCGGCGTGGAGCAGGTCGTCCGGGACGGGCTGGATGAACTGCCGCATGAGGAAGATCCCGAACGCGTCCATGAGGAACGGCGTGATCAGCCCCTGGTACGTGTTCAGCCACCCCAGGTTGGCCATGAGCACGTACAGCGGGATCATCCGCACGAAGAACGGCACCATCAGCGTGGCCAGCAGCGCCACGAACAGGGTGTTGCGCAGCGGGAAGCGGAACTTGGCGAAGACGTACCCGACGAGCGGGTCGAACACCAGGTGCGCCAGCGTGATCGCGCCCGCCACGACGAGGCTGTTGACGATGAACCCGCCGAACGGCGCCCGCGCGAACAGCTCGGCGTAGTTGCCCCACTGGGGCGAGTCCGGCACGAGCACCGCGCCGGCCGCGAGCGTCTCGGCCTCGGTCTGCAACGACAGCGACACCATGTAGAGCAGCGGCAGCACGGTGACCAGCGCGGCCGCCCCGAGCACGAGGTGGAGCAGGGCCCTGCGCATCAGTACGTGACCTCCCCGCGCCGCCCGGCCCGCAGTTGCACCAGCGTGAAGGCGACGATCACGACGAGCAGCAGCACCGACTGCGCCGAGGAGTAACCGAAGTCGCGGGAGCGGAAGGCGACGTTGAAGATGTGGAAGACCGACAGGTCGGTGGCGTCGCCCGGCCCGCCGTTGGTGATGATGTACGCCTGCCCGAACGCCTGCAGGCCCGAGATCACCGCCATGACGGAGACGAACAGCGTCGTCGGCGCCAGCAGCGGCAGCGTGATCCGCCAGAACCGCCGCCAGGCGTCCGCGCCGTCGATCCTGGCGGCCTCGTGGTAGGTCTCGGGGATGCCCTGCAGCCCGGCCAGGAACAACACCATCGTGTAGCCGACGCTCTGCCAGAGCGTGACGAGGGCGATGGTGAGCAGCGGCGCGGTGTTGAGCCACTGCTGCCCGGGCAGGCCGAGCGCGCCCAGCACCCGGTTGAGCACGCCCAGCTCGGGGTCGAGGATGTTGCGCCACAGCAGCCCGACGATCGCCACCGACGTCAGGTACGGCACCAGCAGCAGCACCCGGAACACCACCCGCCCCTTGAGCGGCTGGTCCAGGGCGAGCGCCAGGGCCAGCCCGAGCACGATCGACCCGATCACCACCAGGACCGCGAAGACCACGGTGACCCAGAACGAGTGCCGCACGGCCGGATCGCCCAGGGCGCGGGCGTAGTTGCCGAGCCCGGTCCACTGGTCGGCCTGCGGGCCGGTGCGGAAGCCGGTGGCGATCACGTTGCCGATCGGCAGGTAGAAGAAGGCCGCGAAGAACAGGACCGCCGGGAGGAGGAACAGATAGGCCGTCCGCGCCTGGCGGCCCGCCGGCGTGCGCGGCCTCACCTGAGGAAGCCCTCCGCCGCCTTGGCGAAGGCGTCCAGGGCCTCGGCGGCCGGCTGGTTCTGGATCAGCACCTGCTGGTACATGACCTTGAGCTGCTCCTCCCACTCGCCGAGCCGGCCGGTGAGCCGCACCTGCTGGGAGGAGTCCTGGGCGGTGGGCAGCGCGTCGGCGAAGACCTTGATGCCCGCGTCGCCCCGCACCTCGGGCAGCTCGGCCCAGGACCTGCGGGGCATGAGCATGCCGGTCTCCTTGGTGGCGGCCCGCTCGACCTCCAGGGTGGTGACGCGCTTGATGAAGTCCCAGGACAGCTCCGGCCGCGCGGCCCTGGCGGGCACGAACATGCTCACTCCGGCCGCCTGCGTGCCCCGCGCCCGGTGCCTCAGCGGCGGCGCCACGCCCAGCTCCAGGTCGGGGCTGGTCTTCCTGATGGGGTCGAGGTCCCACGGGCCGGTGAGGATCATGGCGGCCCGCCCGGCCGAGAACAACTTCTGCGGCCCCGAGTAGTCGGTGCTCGACACCGGCACCGGCGCGACCTTGTGCTTGTGGATCAGGTCGGCCTGGAACTGCATGGCCTCCACGGCGGCCTGCCTGGGCTCCATGATCCGGCCGCTTCCCGGGTCGTACGGGGTGACGCCGGCCTGGACCAGCCACGGCCACACGTAGCCGGGGTCCTGGTTGAGCGCGACGCCGTACACGCCGTCCTTGGTGAGCCGGCGGGCGGCGGCCAGGAACTCCTCCCAGGTCGCGGGCGCCTCCAGCCCGGCCTCGCGCAGCATGGCCCTGTTGTAGAGCAGCGTGTTGCAGGTTAGGTGCAGCTGCACCCCGTACACCTTGCCCTGGTAGGAGTTGCGCTCGACGGTCACCGGCTGCCAGTCGGCGGGGAAGCCCATGGCCTGGCCGTCGCGGTCCACGAAGTCCTGCAGCGGGCGGGCGTTGCCGGAGACGGCGAACTCCTGCACCCATCCGCCCGGCTCCTCCACCAGGTCGGGCACGGTGCCGGAGGCGAAGTCGGCCAGCAGCCGGGTGCGCAGGTCGGGCCACTGGTACTTCTGCAGGTTGACCTTGACCTTGTGGGCCTGCTCGAACGCGGCGACGACCGCCCGGTAGGCCCGGTAGTCGTGGCCGGCGTTCCAGTAGACGGTGAACGTGCCGGGCGCGGCGGCGGGCGGCGCGGGGGGCGCGCCCGCGCAGGCGGACAGGGCCGGCACGGCGGTGGCCGCGGCGGCCGTCCCGGCCAGGCGGAGCAGGTCGCGGCGGGAGAGGGTGGGGGACATCTCGCGTTTCCCTTCTTAGGAGGAGCCGCGCCGCAGGAAGGTCCAGGGGCGGACGACCTCGCGGTCGGGCAGGGCCTCCTCGGCCTGGAGGCGGTCGAACAGCAGCCGCACCACGTCGGTGTAGTCGTGCCTGAGCGGCCCGACGGTGCTGAGCTGCGGGCGGGTGATGAGACCTTCGTCGATGTTGCCGACGCCGACGATCGCGACGTCGTCGGGCACGCGCAGCCCCGCGTCCCTGGCCGCCCAGATCGCGCTGATCGCGGCCCGGTCGGAGGAGGCGAAGATCGCGTCGGGACGGGTGGCGGAGCGCAGCAGCTCGGTGGCCGTCTGGTAGGCGGCCACGCGGTCGTCGGCCCCGGTGAGGACGATCCGCTCCGACTCCGGGACGCCGTGCCGGTCGAGTGCCCTGGTGTAGCCGAGGATGCGGCCCACCGGGCGGTCCCGGTAGAGCTCGTGGCGGTGCGCCAGGAACGCGATGCGCCGCCTGCCCTCCGCCAGCAGGTGCTCGACGGCCTCCTGGCACGCCTCGGTCTCCGGCGTCCTGACGACGTCGCAGCCCGCCGGCCCGTCCTCGTTGCTCAGCACCACCGTCGGCAGGCCGGTGCCGGCCAGGTCGCCGAGGAGCGCGCGGGTCAGGTGGTCGGCGGCCACGTTGACCAGGGCGCCGTCGGCGATGCCGCCGCGCAGCACGTCGGCGGCCGCCTTCGCGCGGGCCTCGGAGTAGACGGCCAGCGTGACGACGGAGTAGCCGCGCGCGTCGGCCATCTCGTGCAGGTCGGTGGCCAGCCGCTCGTCGCTCGGCACGCCGCCGAGCGAGCTGAGCACCAGGCAGACGCGCTGGGTGCGGCGCTTGCGCAGGCTCCTGGCGGCCTGGTTGGGGGTGTAGCCGAGCCGCCTGGCGGCGTCGAGCACCCGTTGCCGGGTCTCGGCGGCGACCGGGCGGTCGCGGCCGCTGAGGACGTAGCTGACGGTCGCGACGGAGACGCCGGCGAGCTCGGCGACCTGACGTGCTGTGGGTCTCATGCTAGTCGAATAACATAGCATTTCCGACAGGTATACAAGGTAATTCTCTCCTCCGGTAGTGGGACAGGGGCGAGGGAAGCGGATGGCCGGGGGCGGTGGTGCCCTTGGTGTGTTAAACGATTAACATCAGCGGGTCCTTCGACCGTACCCCTCCACCTCGCTCCGGTTCAACCGTCGTCCTGGGACCCGCGTGGCTAACGGATTTCCGCCGTTACCCTCCGTTAGCTTGCCAGGTGAACGGGGGGAGAATGGTTGTGACACAAACGTGGTGGTCCGGGGGGACCATCTCACGCAGGGGTCTGCTGGTCACGGGCGCGTTCGCGGCGGGCACGGCACTCACGACCGGGCCGGCGACCGGGTCGGCCGGCGGGCTCGCGGCCCCGGCGGCCGCCCGGCCCCGGGCGACCGTGCTGCGGGCCCGTCCCACGACGGTCGGCCTGGGCCGCCGCCGGGTCCGCACCTGGACGTACAACGGGGAGCTGCCGGGTCCCATGATCAGCGCCTCGACCGGCGACGTGATCCGCGCACCGCTGATCAACAACCTGCCGGAGGCGACCACCGTGCACTGGCACGGCATCCAGATCGCGCACCGGATGGACGGCGCGCCGGGGTACTCCCAGGAGGCCACCCGGCCGGGCGGGACGTTCGACTACGTCTTCCGGGTGCCGATCCCGGGGACGTACTTCTACCACTCGCACGTCGGCACCCAGGCCGACCGCGGCCTGTACGGGCCGCTCGTGGTGCAGGACCCGCGCGAGCCGCTGAGCTACGACGAGGAGTACGTCGTGGTGCTCGACGACTGGCTCGACGGCATCCTCGGCACCCCTGACGACGTGCTGCGCCGGCTCAACGCCAGCACCGACCACGACGACACCCTGCGCAGCGACGTCCTCGGCGGCGTCACCGCCGAGGTCCGCCATCCGCTCTACCTGGTCAACGGCCGCCCGCCGGAGACGCCCGAGACGTTCACCGGGCGGCCGGGCCGGCGGGTCAGGTTCCGGGTGATCAACGCCGCCGCCGACACCGCCTTCCGGGTCGCGCTCGGCGGGCACCGCATGACGGTCACGCACGCCGACGGGTGCGGGGTCCAGCCGGTCACCGTGGACACCTTCCTCGTCGGGATGGGCGAGCGCTACGACTTCCTGGTCCGGCTGAAGGACGGGGTGTTCCCGCTGGTGGCGATGGCCGAGGGGAAGCGGGCGCGGGCGTTCGCCCTGGTACGCACCGCGCGCGGGCGGGCGCCGCGCCAGGACATCCGGGTGCCGCAGCTCGACGGGCGGCGGCTGGCGTACCGGGACCTCAAGGCGCGCACCCGTCCCGACCTGCCCAGGCCCGAGCGGACGGTGACCGTGACGCTCGGCATGCGCCCGTCGGGCAACGAGTGGACGATGAACGGCAAGCTGGCCGGCGACCCGTACCGGCTGCGGGTGGAGCGCGGGGAGACCCTCCGGGTGGTGCTGGACAACCAGTCGCCCATGTGGCACCCGATGCACCTGCACGGGCACACGTTCCAGGTACGCGTACCGGGCGGGGGCGGCCCGCACAAGGACACCGTGAACGTCAAGCCGCGCGAGCGCGTCGAGTTCGACGTGCAGGCCGCCAATCCCGGCGAGTGGATGTTCCACTGCCACAACCTGTACCACCAGGAGCAGGGCATGATGGGCACCTTCGGCTACGGCCGCCCGCCCGGCAGGCGGCCCATGCACCACTAGGGCGCCCGCGCCGGCCGGCCCCGCTCCGGAGGAGCCGGCCGGGCGCGGCGGCGCCGGGTGACCGGTCTCACTCCCCGGGTCCCGGCGCGGTGAGCCTCCCCGCCTCTTGCGACGTGACCCCACGCTGCGGAAGGATCACCGGAGTCGGCCCCGACCCCGCCTCCGCCCGGCGGGGGAAACCCCCGCGCTTGCCGCATGACGACATGGAGAGGCTGTCGTGCGCCCACAGGAGAGCATCGAGCAGTTCGGCTACCGCCAGGAGTTACGCCGCGGGGTCGGGCTCGCCGACCTCGTCTTCTACGGCCTGGTGTTCATGGTCCCGATCGCGCCGTTCGCGATCTTCGGACTCGTCTACGCGCGGTCCGGCGGCATGCCGGTGCTGGCCTACCTCGTCGGGATGGTCGCCCTGCTGTTCACCGCGTCCTCGTACGCGCAGATGGTCAAGGCGTTCCCGCTGTCCGGCTCGGTCTACAACTACGCCGGGCGCGGCATCGCGCCGCCGGTCGGGTTCCTGACCGGATGGATGGTGCTGCTCGACTACATCCTCGTGCCGGGCCTGCTCTACCTGGTGGCCGCCATCGCCATGCACGACATCGTGCCGGCCCTGCCCGTGTGGGCGTGGCTGGTCGGCTTCGTGGCCGTCAACATGGCGATCAACCTGCGCGGCATCCGCATGACGGTCCGGCTCACCCGCGTGATGATCATCGCCGAGCTGGTCGTGCTGGCGCTGTTCCTGCTCGTCGGCATCTGGGCGCTGCTGCAGGGCAAGGGGCAGGGGTTCAGCCTGGCACCGCTGTTCAACCCCGACACGTTCTCCTGGCCGGTGGTCTTCGCCGCGGTCTCGGTGGCGGTGCTGTCGTTCCTCGGCTTCGACGGCATCAGCATGCTGGTGGAGGAGTCCACCGGCGGCTCCGAGCAGGTCGGCCGGGCCATGCGGCTGGCGCTGGTGCTGGCCGGGGTGCTGTTCATCGCTCAGGTCTGGGTGGCCGCCCTGCTGGTGCCCGACGCCGGCGGCCTGCTGAAGGGCGGCGACACCGGCACCGCCTTCTACGACGCCGCCGCGGTCGCCGGCGGCGACTGGCTGCGCCACATCACCTCGGCCGCCACCGCGCTCTCCTGGGGGCTGGCCAACACGCTGGTGGCGCAGGTCGCCGTCTCGCGCCTGCTGTACGCGATGGCCCGCGACCGGCAGCTCCCGTCGTTCCTGGCCAGGGTGTCGGTCCGGCACTCGGTGCCGGCCAACGCGATCGTGCTGGTCTCGGCGCTGTCGGTCGGGCTCGGCGTCTGGATGGCCACCCGGGACGACGGCGTGGACCTGCTCAGCAGCCTCATCAACATGGGGGCGATGGTCGCCTTCGTGGTCCTGCACGTGTCGGTCATCGTGCACTACGTGCTGCGCAACGGCTCGGGGGCGTGGTGGCCGCACCTGGTCGCGCCGCTCGCCGGCATGGCCATCCTGATCTTCGTGGTGATCAACGCCAACGTCATGGCGCAGGTCGTCGGCCTGGTGTGGCTCGGCGTCGGGGCGCTGGTGCTGCTCGCCCTGTACGCGCTCGGCCGCCGTCCGACCCTGGGCGGCGTCCGGGCCGGCGCCGACCGGCTGTAGCGGGTGCGCCGTGGATTCCCTGCCGCTCTACCAGGACCTGTACCTCCTCGCGCACGACCAGTCCGGCAAGCTCCTCGTCCACCCGTCGTCGATGGCGCTCGGGCTGGCCGGGGCGGCGCTGCTGGAGCTGGCGCTGGACGGCCGCGTCGCGGTCGCCCGGGGCCGGGTGGCGGCCTCCGCCACGGCCCGGCGCTCGGGTGACGCCTTCACCGACGACCTGCTGGCGCTCGTCGCGGGAGAGCCGGGCGACGTGCGGGCGCCGATCAAGAAGGCGGCCGGGAACGCCTACGAGCGCACCCGCGAGGCCCTGCTCGCCTCCGGGGTGCTGGTACGCACCACCAAGCGGATGATGGGCCTGCTGCCCACCACCCGCTACCTGCTCGCGGACATCGCCTCGGTGGTACGCGCCTCGTCCGGGGCGCGCTCGGCGGTCGAGGGCTGGCGGCAGCCGGACGCGCGCTGCGCCGCGCTGTGCGGGCTGGTCGCGGTGCTGCGGCTGGAGGAGGAGCTCTACCTCGACCAGCCGTCCGCCCATCTGCTCGGCCGGCTGCGCGAGATCGCCCGCGACAGCTCCCGTGAGGTGGCCGAGCTGGTGGGGGTCGTGGAGGCGCTGGTCGGGGAAGCGGCTGTCGCCATTTATCGGTGATTGATCTGAACCCATAGACGTTGCCCCTTATGAGAGCTACGCTCCGCTCGCCGGTCCGAGGGGGGCGATCCTCATGAGCTACACCCTGTTACGCGGCTCCTTCGTCATCCGCTACCCGGACCTCCCGCGCGGAGGGCCGCAGCCGGACGGCGACACCGTCAAGTTCCGGCCGGACAATCCGGCGCTGGTCGAGCGGCTGGCGCGGCACTCGGGCCGGCCGCCGGACCTCAACCACCGCGGCGTCTCGGTGCGCCTGGAGGCCATCGACGCGCTGGAGACCCACTTCTCCGAGACCCACCAGGAGCCGGCCGGCGCCCTGGCGGCCCGGGACGAGCTGCTGCGCCTGCTCGGCTTCACCAATGTGACCTTCTGGGATGACCTGCCCAACCTTGTCCGCTCCGCCGACCAGGACGAGCTGCGCGGCCACGTGCTCAGCAACGGCATCGACGCCAACGGCCGGCTCATCGCCTTCGCCTACGCCGGCGACCACCCCGGGCCCGACGGCGCCGCCGTGTTCCTGGACGGCCCGCTGGCGGACGGCTCGGTCAACGCCCTGCTGCTGGCCGCCGGGCTGGCCTACCCCGCCTTCTACGCGACGCTGCCCGCCGGGCTGCGTACGCACCTGGCCGGTGTGTCGGCGCAGGCCCGGGAGAAGGCGCTGGCGAGCGGCCTCTGGCCGCGCTCGACCGGCGACCCCGACGGCCCCGCCACGATCACCGATCTGCGGGCGGCCGAGCAGCTCGTGATGTGGCCGAAGCTCTTCCGGCGCCTCGTGCCCTACCTCGCCGAGGGGTTCGGCGACCTCACGCACTTCGACGCCTGGCTGCGCGCCGACCCGGTGAACCGCGACGACCAGCTCTTCCTGCTCGACACGCTCGAACGCGGCAACCTGCACGACGTCGTCCGCGCCTCCGGGCGGCAGATCCAGCTCACGGCCTGGCCGGAGCGGTTCGTCATCGACCCCGACCCCGCGCCGCCCGGCGCGCCGGTCAGGCCACCGCTCGTCACCGCGGGCGACCTGCTGATCGTGGCCGCCCTGCCCGACCCGGCCGGCGCCGACCGGGGCGCGGAGTCGGTCACGCTGCTCAACCTCACCCCGGAGGCCGTGGACCTCAACGGATGGACGCTGGCGGGCTCGTCGTCCGGGGCCGGGCGGATGCGGCTCAGCGGCTCCATCGCGGGCGGCGCGACGCTGCGGGTGATGGTCGGCGGGGCGCTGCGGCTCGGCAACCGGGGCGGTGCCGTCGTGCTGGTGGACGCGGCGGGCGGCACCATCGACCAGGTGACGTACAAGGCCGGGCAGATCCGCCCGGGACGGACGATCTGCTTCGGCCGCTGACCCTCGGCACCGGGGAGGACGGACATGGCACACCAGCCGGACACCGGCCGCTCCTGCGACCACTGCGGCTCCTTCATCGGCGCCCTCCCCCGCTGCCCCCACTGCCACACCCCCCAGCCCCCTCCCGAACCCCCTTCCCCACCACCCACCCAGCCCCGCCACCACCCGTACCCCACTCAACCCGGCCACCCGTACCCCGCCCAGCCCCGTCACCCGTACCCCACCCCCTCCCACCCGCGCCCCGACCTCTCCCAGCCCCAGCGCGGCCCCTTCCAACCCCATCCCGGCCCGCTCCAGCCCCGTCCGAGCCCTCAGGACGCCGACCCATCACAGACCTGGCAACCCCCCGCAAACCAACCACCCCGACGATCGGCCGAGCCGGAGGCGCGTACGCCCCAGGAACGGCACATGCCCGAAGAACGAGGGGCATCCGAGAAGCACCGGCCACCCGGAGAACGGCACGCGCCCGGAGAGCGGCGAACGGCCGAGGGGCGGTACGCGGGCGGGGAACGGCGAACGGCCGAGGGGCGCCACGAGGGCGGGGAACGGCGAACGGCCGAAGATCGGCACGCGGGTGGGGAGCGGCACGCGAGCGAGGGGCGGGATGCGGGCGGGGAGGGGTGGGCGGGGTGGCGGTTGCCGGTGGTGGCCGGTCTGGTGGTGGCGCTTCTCGGGGCCGGGCTGGGCTGGTGGCTGGTCACCGGGCGCGGGCCCGTCCAGCCCGGGCCGACCGGCGCGGAGCAGGCCCGGCCGCCCGCCCCGACCTCCACCTCCCACCAGGGGAACGGCGCTCCCGGCCCGCAGGCGCCCCCCGCCACGGCCCCGTCGCCGGCCCCGTCGCCGGCTGTGTCGTCGGCTGTGTCGTCGGCTGTGTCGTCGGCTGTGTCGCCGGCTGTGTCGTCGGCTGTGTCGTCGGCTGTGTCGCCGTCGGCGGTTCCCGCGCCGGGCGCGTCCGGCGAGCCCGGCGCGCGTCAGGCGCGTGGCCTGAACGCCCTCCTCGCCAGCAGCAGCACCTCGCACGAGGGCCTGTCCAAGGCCATCGACAACGTGGTCCTCTGCCGCCGGCGCGGCCTGATCAGGATCCAGGAGATCACCGCCGCCCGCCGCGACCAACTGGCCGCCGCCCGCAGGCTCGCCGTGGACGCCCTGCCGCACGGGCCCGCGCTGAAGCGGTCCCTGGTGACCGCGCTGGACGCCTCCTTCGACGCCGACGCGGCGTTCCTGTCCTGGGCCCGCCGCCACGTCGAGGGCGGCTGCTCAGGCCCGGTGACCGGGGACCGCGACTACCGGCGCGGCCTGGCCCGCTCCAAGGACGCCCGGGAGGCGAAGGCCCGTTTCGCGGCGGCGTGGCGCCCGGTCGCGCGGGCCCACGACCTCCCGGCCTGGCGGCCGGACCAGATCTGATCGACACGACGCCGCGCGCCCGCCCGCCGGCCGGGCCCCCTGTTCAAGGGGCCGTCCGGCCGGGAGACTGGGCAGTCCCGAACGATCGGCGATGCGAAGGAGTACACGATGTTGTTCCTCCCGCGATTACTGCCACGCTCGATGTTCAGGCTCGCGGCGGGGGCGGCGGCGGGCTACGTGCTCGCCGTGCGCCCGTGGCATCTGCGCTGGGGTGCCGACGACAGCGAGGTCCACGGCGAGATGCCCGGGGACGACCTGGTCAGTGTCCCCCAGTACCAGGCGACCCGCGCCGTCACCGTCGAGGCGCCCCCGGCCGCGGTCTGGCCGTGGCTGGTGCGGCTCGGCGGCTACGTCCCCGGCGGCCTGCCCGGCGCCGGTGCCGCACCTGGGGAAGGGGCCGAGCAGCAGCCGGACTTCAAGGCCGGTGACCTGCTCCACGGCACCCAGGACACGGTGGTGGAGCAGTCCGAGCCGCCGCACACGCTCGTGCTGGTCCAGCGCGGCACGGACGCCACCGCCACCTGCTCGATCGCGCTGCGCGAGATCCCGGACGGCCGGACCAGGCTGGTGTTCCGCGTCCGCATCCGGGCCGAGCCCGGCCTGGGCGGCGTCGCCTACCTGGCCCGGATGGACCTGACCGACTTCCTGGCGATGCGGCGGCAGCTGCTGACCGTGAAGGAGCGCGCCGAGTCCACCCGCTGAGCGAGCGCTCCCTCTGCGGGCCCCCGGCCCCGCGACCCCCTGCGGCGCCGTTCCGGAGAAAACTCCGGGAACGGCGCCGCTCGGTGTTGACGGGGAACGTTTCCGGCATTTAACGTTCCGGCGATCGGCGAAACATATCGCCATGTTGCCGAAACTTTCGGAGGCGCCATGTTACGAGGGATTGTCGCGATCACCTTGCTCGGCCTCCCGGCGCTCACGCCCTCGGGCACCCCGGCAGGCGCCTCGGCGCACCCCGGCCCGCCCCCGGCCGTCGCGGTCGACGAGCGCGTCCGGCACCAGGAGATCGACGGCTTCGGCGTCTCCCAGGCGTTCCGCCGCAACGAGCTGCTGGAGGCCCTGACGCCGGCGCAGCAGCGGGAGATCCTCGACCTGTGGTTCGACCGGCAGAAGGGCGCCGGGATGAGCATCCTGCGCCTCGGCATCGGCTCCTCCCCCACCGGCAGCCCGTACGACCAGATGGTCTCCATCCAGCCCGACAACCCCGGCGGCCCGGACGCCCCGCCCACGTACGTGTGGGACGGCGACGACAACAGCCAGGTCTGGGTGGCCAAGGAGGCCAAGCGCTACGGCGTGAAGCGCTTCTACGCCGACGCCTGGAGCGCCCCGGGCTACATGAAGGACAACGGCGACGACAAGAACGGCGGCACCCTGCTGCCGGAGTGGCAGCGCGCCTACGCGAACTACCTGGTGGCGTACACGAAGTTCTACGCCAAGGAAGGCATCAGGATCACCGACCTGGGCTTCACCAACGAGCCCGACTGGACGGCCAGTTACGCCTCCATGCGCTTCACCCCCGAGCAGGCCGCCCAGTTCGTCAAGGTGCTGGGGCCGGTCGCCGCGCGCGCCGGGGTGAAGCTGGCCTGCTGCGACTCCTTCGGCTGGAACGAGGCCAAGGCGTACACGGCGGCCATCGAGGCCGACCCCGAGGCCCGCCGCTGGGTCAGGACGCACACCGGCCACACCTACGCCAGCCCGGTGAACGGCCCGCTGCCGACCGAGCGCAGGACCTGGATGTCGGAGTGGAACCCGAACGGCGACCGCTGGAACACCGCCTGGGACGACGGCAGCGGCTTCGACGGCTTCACCATCGCCTCGGCCATCCACGACGCGCTCACGCTGGGCGAGGTCAGCGGCTACGTCTACTGGCTGGGCGCCTCGCGCGGCGCCACCCGGGCGCTGCTGCAGATCGACGACGTGGCGAAGACCTACAGCGTGTCCAAGCGCCTGTGGGCCCTGGCCGCCTACAGCCGCTTCATCCGGCCGGGCGCGGTCCGGCTGGAGGCCACGGCGGCCGATCCGGCGCTGAAGGTGTCGGCCTTCCGCAACCCGGACGGCTCCCGGGTGATCGAGGTGCTCAACACGGGCACGGCAGCGGTCACCTGGAAGGGCGTGGCCGGCCGGGCCACCGCGTACGTGACGAACACCGACAACGACCTCACCCCGTCACCGGTGACCGGCCGCACGGTGACCCTCCAGCCGCGGACGCTGACCACGGTCGTCGTCCGCTGACCGGGCTGGCGAGAGCCCGGACAGGGTCCCCCGGGCTCTCGCCGCACCCGGCCGGCAGGGGCAGGCACTGCCTGGCTTGCGGCCAGCGACTGACACAGGCGCGCCCGAGATCCCCGACGGAGTCGAGCTCAGGGGCCATCGCCGCGCCGTCGCCGCGCCGTCGCCGGCCCGCCGTCCTCAGCCGACCGTGCCGAAGTCGATCCCGGTGGCGGCCCTGAACGCCGCGAGCGTCGCGTACGAGGTGCAGCCCGACGGGCACCAGTTGACGGTCTGGACACCCGTCACCCGGTTGCCGCCGACCGTCCCGAACATCGCCGGCGCGGCCACCTGCGTGGTCCGGTTGGTGTCCATCAGCAGCGACGTGGCCCCGGCGAAGTCGTTGCCCGTCAGGACGGTCTGCGCGGTGTCCCAGGTCAGGCCGAGCCCGGCGGAGTAGGAGTCGCTGGAGGGCAGCCGCGCGTCGTCGTAGACGCCGAGGTGGGTGGCGTTGCCGGTGAAGGTGTTGCCGGTCACCGTGGTGCGGTCCGACCCGGCGATCTTCACGCCGCGCGTGTTGCCGCTGATGGTGTTGCCCTGGATGGTCGCGACCGACGAGACCTCCCAGAAGATCCCGTTGTTGGTGTTACCGGTCACCGTGTTGCCGGTGATCTGCCCGTTCGTACAGCCCAGATCACACCAGAACCCGGTGCCGTCATTGCCGGCGAACGAGTTCTGCTCCACCACGACGTCCTTGGTGTGCGCGACCTTCATCCCGGCCATCGTGCAGTACGAGCCGCAGGTCGTCACCGCGAAGTGCTGGTTGTTGTTGCGGTCGAACGTGTTGCCGCGGAAGACCGCCCCGTCGGCCCTGTTCACCGCCCCGCCGGAACCGCCGTTGTCGTCCACCGTGTTGCCCTCGACCCGGATCCCGGCCGCGTAGATCCCGAGGGCCCGCGTGGCGCTGCGCACGAACACGTTGTTCTCGATCACGCTGTTGGGCGCGGCGTCGACCAGCATGGCGAGCTGGTCCTCGTTCCAGTGCGGCGAGTACTCGCTGAACCCGAGCCCCCGGATCACGCTCCCGGCCGCCCCGGCGTTCAGCAACATGGCCCGCCACCGGGTGGACAACTCCATCGTCGCCCCGGCCGGATCGTCCCCGACGTACAGGACCTTGCTCGACGGATCCACGTAGAACGTCCCGGCGCCGACCTCCGCCCGCGTGGCGACCTGCCTGAGCGGCCGCCCGTCACGGAACGCCTGATCCGGCTTGCCGGCCAGCGGATACGCGGGATTGATCGCCTGCGCCGGATAACAGTCCTGGCAGAACGGCGACCGCCACGTCGTCGTCCGCCAGGCCGCACCGTCCGCCGTCCAGCCGGACACCACGTCCGTGCCCTTGATCCACACCTTCTCGTGCGGGTACGGCTGCACGGTGATCCTCTTGTTGACCCCCGCGATGCTCTCCCGGTAGTTCCCGGCCCGCATCACCACGGTCCCGCCCGACGAGATCCTGGCGATGCCGGCGGCCAGCGTCCGCAACGGCTGCGCCTCGGTGCCCGCGGCGGTGTCACTCCCGCCGGGAGAGACGAACACGGCCCCGGCCGGGATCGGATAGTCGGTGTCCTTGATAAGCCCGGCCGCCGACGCCGTTTCACCGACGGCCAGCGTAAGGCTCGTCAGCAAAATGCCCGGCAACGCCACCGCCGCGATGCTGCGTAACGCCATGGATGATGTGAATCGTGCCACCCTTGGTTCCTCCCGATGCGCATGTCGCGCGTATGGCGGGCCGACGTGGATTTCGATCCAGCTGCTTTTCAGAGCGGCCCGAGCCCCTTTCCAGGCGGGAAAGGGCGCCCATAGTCCGAACGTATTTCTCAGAAAATTCGCATACCCGGCTTGAACTTCAGGCGCGGGCGGCCTGGCACTCCCAGGAAAAAGTTTATGTCGAGTTCATCTATCATCACCTTGCAACTTCCGCAGGGGTCGATCGGCCTCCCGTGCTCGGGATTGTTCGGGGTTGATCTAACCAGTACCGCGGTGGCGTCCGCTCCCGCGACCTCCTCGCCATTGGCGAGCGCGTCGGAGACGCAGATGGCCAAGCCACAATGACCGTGTCCCGACCCCCGCAGCCACGGTGGAATTCTGTGCAACATCGCCAGCACCTTCCCGGACAGTTCGGGCGCTTCACCCCGAGCGCTGAGAGCGCTGTAGACCTTTCCGCCGGGAAGGACGAGCGACTCCGCCACGCTTCCCCGCTCTCTATTGGAGAGCGTCGTGGCCCCGTCGGCGGCGGCGCGTGCCGCCGACCTGGCCACTGCGGCTCTGCCCGTCATCGTGAGGCCGTTGGCTGCGGTCCCCCCTGCCGCGGCGGCGGTCCCCGACGCCGCGCCCTCCGCGCCTGCCGCACTGCCGCCGCGCCCAAGAGCGTTCTTGACCGCGCCCGCAGCCCTGCTCATCGCTCCCGCCGCGGACCGACCGGCTGCTGTGGTGGCGAGCTTGCCGAGCAGCAGGCCTGCGCCCTTGCCCAGGCCCCAGCCTGCCGCACCGGAGACGGCGCCGACGGCCATGGTCTTCACGGCGGCGCCGACGCGCCACTCGTCGCGTGGCGTGGAGACCAGGTAGCCGGCGAGGTTGCCGACGGCTCCGCCCGCGGCGGCGCAGCCGACGCTGCCGACGCCGCCGGTCGCGGCCTCGCAGCCGACCGTGACGACGACCGAGACGGTCACGGTGACGATGGTCTTCTTGTGCTTGTTCCAGAAGTTGCCGGCCTTGCACTTCCATCCGCAGTTCGACGAGCGGGGCTTGGCGATGGGGGTGTTCGGAGCAGGGTCGGCCGCGCCGGCGCTGATCGCGCTGCTGCCGCCGCCGCTCCTGCCCCCACCGCCGTGGTGACCGCCTCCTCCGCCGCCGCTGCAGGACCAGCCACAGGACGGGGTGTCGAACATCGTGCCGGTGGCGTCGGAGCCGTTGACCGGGTTGTTGTCGGCGTAGGCGTAGCCGTTCCAGCTCTGCGGGTCTCCGGCGTCGAAGACGGGGTCCACCGAGATGAAGCGGCCCGTTTCCGCGTCGTACTCGCGGGCCCCCAGGTGGGTCAGGGCCGTGGCCTCGTCGATGACGCCGCCGACGAAGCCGCGCTGGCCCGGCCAGGACGACGGGGCCAGGCCGCGTTGCTGCCCGAAGGGGGTGAAGCGGCGGCGGGTGACCGGCTGGGCGTCGGTGTCGGCGACCGAGACGTCGGCGGTGCCGTGCGGGTCGTCGCCGAGCCAGGTCAGGCCGCTGCCGGTGCGGGCGGCGATGGTGCCGCCGGCGAAGTCGTAGTAGCGGGTGGCGGTCTTGGCGCTGGTCTTGAGGTCGAGCCGGAGCTCCATGCCGGCGACGTACAGGGTGGCGGAGTCGGGGTCGCGGCGGATGAGGCGGTCGCCGGAGGCGTCGTAGACGAAGGTGCTGACGCCGGCCGGGTCGGTGGACTTCGCGAGGTGGCCTTCGACGTCCCATTCCAGGAGGCGGCCGGAGCCGCGTTCGGTGGTGTTGCCGGCCTGGTCGTAGGCGTAGGTGTCGATGGCGCCGTCCCGCGTGCCGCCGGAGTAGGAGACGGAGGTCAGGGTGTGGGGCTGGGGCTTGCCGGGGCCGGCGTAGGTGTAGGTCTTGGTGATGTCGCCCGACGCCTGGTGGTCGGTCTCCTTGGTGCGGTTGCCGACCTTGTCGTAGGTGAAGGACTGCCAGTACGGGGCCGGTCCGCCGACGAGGCTCTGCGCGGGAGCCGCAGCGCAGTCGCCGCTCGTGGGGGTCCAGGCCTCGGTGAGGCGTTGTAAGTGGTCCTGCTGGAAGCACTGGACGTCCGGGGCCTGGCCGGACGGCGTGTCGGCGGTCCTGGTGATGTTGCCCGAGACGTCATAGGTGTAGTTGACGTCGGAGACCGAGATGGGGGCCGTCTCGCGTTCGAAGAGGGAGCGGGTGAGGCGGCCGGTGCCCTCCTCGTAGAAGTTGGTCTGCTTGACCCGCTTCAGGCCGGTGCTCATCGTCAGGTCGAGGATCTGGCCGAGCTTGCCGTAGGTGGTGGAGGTGACGTAGTTCGTCAGGCCCCGCAGGGTGGTGGGGTTGCCGAGCTCGTCGTAGTCGTACAGCAGGGTCTCGCCGAGCAGGCCGCCGGCGGCGGGCAGGACGACGCGGTGGACGGTGCCGTCCGGGTTGTAGTCGGTCGTGGTCTTGTACGTGCCCGCCAGCCCGCCCTCGGCCGCCGGGATGACGATCTGCGCGCCGGTCGGGCGGTAGGCGACGTCGAAGCCGGTGACGGAGGTGGTGTAGGCGTCCATCGCGCCGGTCGTGGCGTTCTTGACGTAGCGGGTGGAGGAGATCGGCTGGCCCTTGGCGGCGGTGCCGTCGGGCAGCGTGTCGAAGGTCCACTCGGCGAGCTTCGTGCCGGACGCGGACGTGCCCGCGTACTCGGCGGTCTTGCGCCCGAGCGCGTCGTAGGTGAAGAACAGGCTCTGGCCGCGCGCGTCGGTGATCGTGGTGAGCTGGTCGTTGCGGTCGTCGTAGGTCAGCTTGGCGACGCCCTTGTCGGGGTCGTCGAGTTTGATCAGCCGGCCGCGCAGGTCGTAGTGGTACCTCCACGAGGTGCCCGCCGCGTCGGTGATCGTGGCGGGCTGTCCGGCGCGCGTGTAGGTGTAGGTCGTGGCGTCGTAGTCGCCGCTCGGGCCGTCGCCCTTGTACTGGCGCACCTCCGTGGTCCGGCCCTCGGCGTCGACGAACGTGGTGGTGGGGGTGGAGCCGGCGGGCGGGTCGACGCTGACGCGGTCGCCGCCGTACGTCGTGGTGGTGCGCCACTGCTCGGTGCCGCGCTTGCGGAAGATGTCGGCGACCGGCCGTTCCATGCCGTCGTAGACGGTGAGGTTCTGGCCGGGCACGTCGTCGTCGCTGCCCGGCACCCACAGCGTGCTGCCGGGGTCGCCCTCGGCGTAGTAGTCCTGGTTCGTCTTGTACGCCAGGCCGCGGGTGTCGTAGAAGGTGTCGTTGACGATGCGGCCGCCGCCCGGCGCGGGCTCCTGCTTCTGCCGCGAGCGCAGCAGGCCGTCGTAGAGGGCGTAGCCGGTGGTGTAGGTGGCGCCGTCGTTGCGCAGCGTCGAGGTGGTGACGGTGGTCGGGCCGTCGGCGCGGATCTGGTAGCCGAACTTCATGCTCGGTGTGGAGGCGTAGCTGCCCTTGGCGTGGCCGGGCAGCCAGACGCCGGTCAGCCGGCCGAGCGGGTCGTAGGCCAGGTCGGCGCGCCTGCCGTTGACGTCGGTGGTCGCGGTGGCCAGGCCCCACGCGGGCTCGATCTCGGTCTTGGTGACGTGGCCGAGGGCGTTGGTCTCCTGCTTGGCGGTCAGCGGGCCGGTGGCCGGGGTGTAGGCCGTCTTCGTGGTGGTGCCGTTGGGGTCGGTGACCACCAGCGGGCGGCCGTAGGCGTCGAAGGTGGTCGCGCCGGCCAGCACGTACTGCGGGCCGCCGTCCCACGAGCCGAGCCTCTCGGTCCTAGTGACGTCGCCCTTGGACGGGGCCGCGCCGAACGCCTTGCCGTCGTAGTACTTGCGCACGTCGGACAGCACGTCGGCAGGCCGCTCCGGGGTGGCCGAGCACGCCTTGGTGACGGTCTCGACGCGGGTGGCGTAGGACAGCATCCAGCGGGAGGCGTCGCGCGCGTACGTGGTGCGCGTGCACTGGTCGTCCTCGGCTGTGGCGTCGTCGCCCAGGTCGCTGACCTGCGTGGCCAGCCCGTCGGTGTTGTACGAGGTCTCGGCCGTCGTGCGCCGCCAGCCGCCCGAGGCCAGCGCGGTACGCGTGCGCTCGGAGCCGGGACGCACCATGTGCGCCGTCGTCGTCGCCCACGAGCGCACCCGCTTGGCGGTCTGCTTGCTCCAGTAGCCGGTGATCGTGCCGGACGTCGCCGGGCCCGACGGGCCGTCGTACTGGATCTCCTCGCGGACCTGGCCCTGCAGGGCGTCGGCGTCGGTGACGGCCGTGCCCTCGGAGTCGGTGACCTTGACGTCGCGGGTGCCGCCGCCGGACAGCTCGTCGCCGTCCATGCCGCGGAAGTAGGTGAACTCCGCCTTGGACCGCTGCTCGCCAGGCGCGCCGCGGATCACCCGGACCTTGCCGTAGCCGCGCCACTGCGACCAGGTCTTGTACTTCTCCTTGGTCAGCCCGTCGTCGTCATCGTGGTGCCAGGCGCCGCCGCCCAGGTACTCGTAGGTCTCCAGCGCGTCCGGCGCGCCGCCGGTGCGGTCGATCTGCTGCACCTGCGTGACGACGTACTTGTGGAACCAGTCGAGCTTGGGCGAGGTCGCGCCCTCCGGTGACCAGAACTGCGGGTAGCAGCGGCGGGTGTTGGAGTCGGGGTCGGGGGTGTTGCCGGCGGTGCAGTCCTCGTCGGAGTAGGTGATCGACAGGGCGCCACCGGTCTCGTTGTCGATCGCCGAGACGCGCCACTTGGTCAGCGGCGGCCGCCCCTCCAGGGCGTCCACCCGGTTGGGGCGCTGCACGCCGGCGAACCTGACCGGCGGCAGCGACGCGCTCCCGCCGACCTTGCCGGTGTGCGTGATGCCGGCCAGCCACAGCGCGGGCGCCGTGCCGTCGCCGGGCGCGCGCAACTGCTGGTCGAGGGTCCAGGTGTCGACGTCCTTGTACGCGCTGCCCGACAACACCTGCGTGGTCACGGACGCCAGCCGCTTGCGCGTCCAGAACGTCGGCGCGTACCGGTCCAGGCACTTGTCGCCGGAGTCGCAGTTCTGGTCGTAGGGGACGTCCGGCCAGTACCTGGCGTTGTCCTTGCCGAACTTGTCGGCCGCGCAGTCGAACGACGACGTGGGGATGCAGCGTTCCTTGACGTCGAACACCACCCGCGCCGGGGCGGAGGAGGAGAAGATCGCGTCCGAGCGCTGGCCGTAGTCGATGCGCTTGAGGTAGCCGCCGCGGTCGTAGGAGGTGGGGGTGCCGTTGGGGACGCCGTCGGTCAGGGTGGTGACGTCGCGGCGGTAGTAGTTGGTCTCCTTGCCGTACCAGAAGGTGCTGACCGTGCCGTGCGGGTCCACGACGTAGTCCAGGTTCCACCGCCAGGCCTGCCGGCACCAGGAGTCGGAGAAGGAGCCGGCGTGGCAGGGCTCGTTGTCGTCGTCGCCGAACACCGGGACGGTCCACGTCGAGTCCGTCTCGGCCTTGTCGTCGGCCCAGCCGGGCAGGTGGTTGCGGCCGAAGTAGTACTGGGTGCCGTCGGGGGTGGTGACGCGCCAGTACTCGCCGTCGTTGTCGCCGTTGGCGGCGCCGGTGAGCTTCTCGATCTTGGAGCCGTCGTCGTCCTTCGGCTGCCAGGTGTTGGTGGCGTCGTCCAGGATCAGCTCGGTGGCCTCGCCGTTGAGCGACAGGATGGCGTTGTGGTTGCCCCAGCACTGGTCGTTGCGCTTGGGGGTGACGCCGTCGTCGGTGCACGACTTGTAGCGGCGTTCGACGAAGCCGGGCCAGTAGTCGAAGCCCTCGCCGATCCACGACGCCTGGTTGTTGGTGGCGACCGTGCGGCCGTCGATGCTGCCCGAGTTGTAGGCGAAGGAGATGTTCGGCACCGGGCCGCCGGGCGCCGGCGGCAGGCGCAGGGGGTAGGACCAGGCGAACGCGCCGCTCTGGTTGCTGACGCCCCAGGTCGCCGACGGCGACAGGGAGGTCGCCTCGTACGTGCCCGCCGGGCCGGACGGTGCCGCCTCGGCCGCCAGCGTGGTCGCGCCCGCGGCCAGCTCGACGTCGGCCGACAGGCGGCCCGCCTTGACGTCGTTGCGGGTGGGCAGCGGGGTGCGGGTCTGGCACTCGGGGCGGTCGGGGGTGGTGGCGGCGCAGGCGGGCAGCTTGACCAGGCGCAGGCGGGAGGCCCAGTCGCCGCCGTAGGCGTAGCGGAAGCCGGAGTAGTCGACCTCGACCGCGGTCCGGGTGGGGGCCTGCGGGGTGAGCTGGAGGGCGAGCCCGGCCACCCGCGACCGCGCGGCGGTGGCCGCGTCCAGGGTGCGCACCTGGACGGAGGGCGGCGCGGCCGGTTTCGCGCGGGCGGCGAGCCCGAGCCCGAGCCAGACCGGCAGGTTCCCGGCACGGACCTTGCCCGCCCCCGGCGCCGCGGCCGCCGCCGAGGGGGTGGACGGCGTGGAGGGGGTGGACGGCGCCGAGGGGGTGGACGGCGCCGTGTCCAGGCGCACCGCCGCCGTGCCCGGCTGCGGCCAGGTCACCGGCGGGGCGTCCTTCAGGTCGTAGCGCGCGCCCGGGTCCGCCAGCGGCGCACGCGCCTTGACGTCGTGCCCGGGAACGGGTCGTTCGTCCTGGACCTTGGCCCAGGCGGGGTCGTCGGTCGCCTGGGCGACGTCGAGCGGGCCGAGCAGCGTGGCGGGCACCACGACGGCCAGGGCCGCGGCGATCTTGATCAGGCCTGGCCTGGAACCGGGCACGGCTCTCCTCCGAGGGTTCGTCAGCATGCGGATCAGCTGTCGATCGGCAGGTTCATGGCGATGTTGATCACCTGGCGGTCGGTCAGCGTGCCGGTATAGGCGCGCACGTCGTCGATGTCGCCGCCGAAGTAGTCCACGGCGGCGCCCTTGTACTTGGCCCGGCCGATCGCCATCGCGCCCGCGGCCCAGGCGGCCGTGACCGGACGCTGGTCGGTGAGCTGGCCGTTGACGTAGAGCCTGATGACCTTCGCGGGCTCGTCGTACACGCCGGCCAGGTGCGTCCAGGTGTTGAGCACCGAGCAGTCGATCGGCTCGGCCGAGGTGGCGTGTGTCATGGTGGCGCCGCTGTCGGCGTCGGCGCTGATCGTCGAGAACGACCAGCGGGGCACCTTCACGCCGTTCTCGGTGACGGTGCGGTAGCCGAGGTAGAAGCCGCTGTGGCGGGAGCCGTCCTGGCTGAGCGCGGTCATCACGTGGTCGGGCAGCACGCACGTCTCGTCGCCCGCCAGGCGGACCCACGCCGCCACCGCGTAGCTGTGGTCGGTGCGGATCGGCGCCGACGGGGTGAGCGCGTGACCGGTGACGCCGTCCAGGTGCAGCGTGCCGCTGCCGTCGAAACCGTCGTCGTCCCAGGTGGCGCCGCCGGTCAGGGTGGCGGGCCAGCGGCTGTCCACCGTGTCGACCGCGGTGGTGCCGGTGCCCTCGTCCAGCTTCCACCAGCCGCGCTGGATGGGCGGCTGCTTGGCCATGGCGGCGATCTCGTTGCCCAGCGCCGGGTCGTTGACGGTGCGCGGGTCGTCCGACAGCTCCCGGTCCCAGACCTTCAGCTCGTCGATGTCGCCGGCGAAGTTCTCGACGAACTGGCCGCGCCACTTCATGCGGCCGAGCTGCAGCGGCCCGGTGGCGTCCCAGGGCGTGTAGGTGTAGGTGGCGGGGGCCGACTGCGCGATGCCGTTGACGTACAGGCGCAGCTGCCGGTGCGGGCCGTCGTACACGCCGACCAGGTGCGTCCAGATGCCGGCCACCGGCTCGGCGTCGCTCACCGCCCGCACGATGGTCTCGTTGTCGGTGTCGGCGTCGTACTTGTTGAAGATCCAGCGCTTGTAGCCGGAGGAGTAGTAGAGCTGGAAGCCCGAGGCGCGGCTGCCGGACTGGCTGACCACGGTCGAGTTCCTGCTCTTGTCGGACAGCAGCACCCACGCCGCGACGGTCAGGCTCCGGTCGGTGTGCACGACCGGGGCGGACGTGCTGCCGTAACCGGTGGTGCCGTCGAGCCGCACCCCGCCGGCCACCCGGGACGGCGTCCAGGTCGCGCCGCCGGCCAGCGTCACCGGGTGCGGGCTCGCGGCGGCGTCGGCGGCGGTGGTGCCGGAGGTCTCGTCCAGGCGCCAGTGGCCCACCGGGCCGGCGCCGGCCCTGACGTAGAAGCCGTGGACGGCCGGGGTCTTGCCGACGTTGCCCGCCCGGTCCACCGGATAGACGTACAGGGCGTTGAGCCAGTCGTGGCGCGGCGCGACCCGCACGGTGACCGAGGTCTGCCCGGCCGGGATCGTCACCTGGGTGGCCGCGGTGGCCAGCGCGGGGTCGTCCAGCGCGAACCGGAAGCCGGTCACGTCCGTCTCGCCGTCGCCGGGGGCCAGCGTGAAGCCGCCCGCCCAGCCCACGCCGCCCTTCCAGTCGTCGGGGGTGTCGGCCGGGTAGTCGGTCGAGCTGACCTTCGGCAAGGTCGCGGGATCGACGGTGTCCACGACGAACTCGCACCACTTGCTCCACGCGCTGGAGTCGGTGCCGTCGTAGGCCTTGACCCGGAAAGAGTAGATCTGCCCGGTGACCAGCTTGGCCAGCTTGAGCGAGTGGTCGGTGGCCGAGGTCGTGTACTTGTAAGCGGTCTTTCCGCCGCCCGGCAGCGATGCGGTGATGTCGTCCCACGCGCCGGTGGCGGTGTTGTACTGGTGCATGACGAACTCGGCCCGCACGCCGTCGTTGGCCTTGTCCGGGTCGTAGATACGGGCCTTGAGCTGCAACGGGCTGACCGCGTCCCCGGCGTTGACGGCCGGCCGCGCGGCCCCGGTCACGCACGGCGTGGCCGGGTAGGTGCCCACCCCCGACGGCGCGGCGGGCGGCGTGTTGTAGTCGATGACCAGCTTCGGCGCGTTGCTGAAACCCTTCCAGCCCCACACGCTGCCCGCGCCGTCGTCGTAGTCCCGCAGGCCGAACGTCGTGTTCGCCCAGCCGCCCTTGGCGGCCCTGACGACCGCGCCGGTCACGTTGAACTCGATGCCCTTGTCCGGGCAGGAGGAGCTGTAGCCGGCGTCGGAGGAGACGCTGTCCTGCCAGTCGATCCAGGACGGCTGGTGGTTCCAGTTCGTGGACTTGGAGATGCCGCCGGTCAGCCAGAGCTGCACCGCCTGCGGGTCGGAGGTGCAGCCCCACGACTTGATCTGGGTGATGCGGAAGGTGGCCTTCAGGATGTGCTTGCCGTTGACGTTGTTGGAGTCCATGCGGAAGAAGCTCCGCTTGACGCCGGGGCCGTAGTCGCCGGCCTCGGGCATGTGGCTGGAGTTCCAGTACTCCTGGTCGGGGTAGGACCTGTCCACGTACGTCCAGGCCAGCTTGGAGCCCGACCACTGCGGGTCGAGATAGACCGGGTACGTCGTGCCGGCGCCGGTCAGCAGCTCCTTGTCCGGCGTGAGCAGCACGCGGCCGCCGCTGACCTCGACCCCCATGACCGCCTCCCGCTGCCGGCCGGCCCTGAGCGCCGTGGCTCCCGTCGGCGAGGAGTCCCACATGCGGGGCGGTGGCGCGTGGAAGATCTCCTCACCCGTCGCGGTCACGGCGCTCAGGCCGCCCTCGGCCGTCCTGCGGACCGACAGGCCCTCCGCGCGCAGCCCGAAGGCGAGCCTGCCCAGCTCGGGGTTGGCGGCGGCGGCCTTGTCCTTGACCACCAGCACCTCGGAGAAGCCGAGCACCGACGCGGTCACCTTCAGGTCCACGCCCGGCAGCACCTCGGCGTAGGTGGCGGTGCCGCCCTCCAGCGTCGGCTTGGGCAGGCTCCTGTCCCAGGTCATCGCGACCGAGCGGCCGGCGGAGCCGAGCGCGGCCAGCGGGGCCGTGCCGCCGCCGGAGAACGTCAGGTCGAGAGGGGTGGCGACGGTCCGCACGCTGCCGTCCGCCGCGAACACCAGGCTCGGGTCGACGTCCGCCCAGCCGGTGCCGCGCCGGACCCGCTCGGGCAGCGAGGAGGTCTCGGAGGTGAAGGTGCCGTCGGGGTTGGCGAACACCTGGCGGGTCTCCGTCCGCAGGGCCAGCGCCTCGACGCGTTGTTTCGTGTCGCGGGCCCGCTCCAGAGCCTGCCGCTCGGTCTGCGGCGGCGGCTCGCCCGCGGCCCGCGCCTGCGGGGCGGCGATCACGGCGACGGCCGGTAAGGACAGGACGACGGCGAGCAGACCGCGGAGGATGCGGCGGCGCATGAGACCTCCAGAGAGGTGATCCAGAACGCCACAATCCTGCGGACAAATCTGACTTCGCCGCGTCAACCCGCCAGTTGGATTTCTCCGGGCCCGTGCCATACCTCCGCGGTAGCGCGGGGTAAACCTGCGCGGTAGACCGGCCCACGTCTACCGCGCGGGTAGGAACCGCCGCCGAGTCGCGGCGGCGGCCACTGTGCGCGGGATCCGGACACCGGTACGAGGACCGGCGGACCTCCGGCCTAGATGGCGCCCCAGACCTCCTCGGCGGTCTCCACGATCAGGCGGAGCTTGGCGAACTGCTGCTCGGCCGTCAGCTCGTTGCCCTCGACCGTCGAGGAGAACCCGCACTGCGGCGACAGGCAGAGCTGGTCGAGGTCGACGAACTTGGCGGCCTCGTCGATGCGCCGCTTGAGCGTGTCCTTGGACTCCAGCTCGCCGCGCTTGGTGGTGACCAGGCCGAGGACGACCATCTTGCCGGGGGGCACGTACCGCAGCGGCTCGAAGCCGCCCGAGCGCTCGTCGTCGTACTCCAGGAAGAACCCGTCCACCTTCAGCTCGCCGAACAGCGCCTCCGCCACGTGGTCGTAGCCGCCGGAGGCGGCCCAGGAGGAGCGGAAGTTGCCGCGGCACATGTGCGTGGTGACCGTCATCCCGGCGGGCTTGCCGGCCAGCGCGGCGTTGATCTGCTTGATGTAGCGCAGGTGCATGTGCTCGGCGTCGTCGCCGCGCGCGGCCAGCTCCGCGCGCTGCGCCGGATCGTTCAGGTACGCCAGGCTCGTGTCGTCGAACTGCAGGTACGTGCACCCGAGCGCGCCGATCCGGCGTACCTGCTCGGCGTAGGCGGCGCTGAGGTCGTGCCAGAACTCCTCGACGTCCGGGTAGACCCGCGGGTCGATGGCGGCCGGCCCGCCCCGGTAGTGGACCATGCTGGGCGAGGGGATGGTCAGCTTCGGCACGGCGGTCGTCACCGTGTCGCGCAGGAACGCGAAGTCGTCGGCGAAGATCGTCTCGCTGAGCCGGATCCGGTCGGTGACGCGCAGCGCGGCCGGGGTGAACTCCAGGTCGCCCGCGGCGTTGTGGAAGCGGACCGTGATCCGCTCGCCGTCGGCCTGCCCGACGCCGCCGAGGCGGTAGATGAAGTCCATGTGCCAGGACGCGCGGCGGAACTCGCCGTCCGTGGCGGCACGCAGGCCGATCTCCTCCTGCCGGCGCACGACCTCCCTGACGGCCGCGTCCTCGGCCGCGCGCAGCTCGTCGCCTTTCAGGCTCTCGCGGGCGCCCAGCAGCTCGGCGGGGCGCAGCAGGCTGCCGACGTGGTCGGCGCGAAAGGGCGGTGCGGTACGCATGCGGATCAGCTCCTATCCGTACATATGTCGTCTTTATCCGTACATCGTGCGCAGCGGGGCCTTGAGCAGCTTCCCCGCCGCGTTCTTGGGCAGCTCGGGGACGAGCTGGACGTACTTCGGGATCTTGAAGCGGGCCAGCCGGCCGTCCAGGTGCTTGAGCAGCTCCTCCGGCTCGGCGGCGGCATCCGGCCGCAGCACCACCAGGGCCTTGCCCACCTCGCCCCACCGCTCGTCGGGCACGCCGATCACCGCGCACTCGGCGACCGCCGGATGGCCGTACAGGACGCTCTCGACCTCGGCGGGGTAGACGTTCTCGCCGCCGGAGATGATGACGTCCTTGATGCGGTCGGAGATGCGCACGTAGCCGTCCTCGTCGGCGGTGCCGACGTCGCCGGAGCGGAACCAGCCGTCGCCGTCGAGCACCTTCGCGCTCTCCTCCGGGCGGCGCCAGTAGCCGGGCATGACGTTGGGGCCCTGGACGTACACCTCGCCGGGCTCGCCGGGGGCCGCGTCGGAGCCGTCCGGCGCGACCAGGCGCACGTCGGAGAAGAAGCACGGCACCCCGGCCGAGCCGGCCTTGTCCACCGAGCGCTCGGCCCCCAGGAACAGCGCGCCCGGCGCGGTCTCGGTCATGCCGTAGCCCTGCAGGAACGTCAGCCCGCGCTCCTGGTAGGCGCGGATCAGCGGCAGCGGCACCGGCGCGCCGCCGCACAGCAGGTGGCGCAGGCTCGACAGGTCGGCGCCCGCCCAGCGCGGCGAGCGCGCCAGGAAGCCGAACATCGACGGCACGCCGAACATCACCGTCACCCGCTCGCGCTCGATCAGCTCGAACGTGCGATCCACGTCGAACGACGGCTCCAGGACGCACCGGCCGCCCTTGAGCACGGTCGGGACCAGCGTCTGCGCCAGGGCGGCGATGTGGAACAGCGGCGCGCTGACCAGCGTCACCTCGTCGTGCGCGAGCGGCACGTCCACCAGCAGGTTGACGGCGTTCCAGGTGAGGTTGCCGTGGGTGAGCATGGCGCCCTTGGGACGGCCGGTGGTGCCCGAGGTGTACATGATCAGGCAGACGTCGTCCAGGCTCACCGGCTCGTCGATCGGGTCCGGGGAGCCGGCGGCGAGCAGGTCCTCGTACGCCTCGGCCGGGACGTGCCGGCCGGGCAGGCCGCCGCCGTCGTGGCCGGTGCCCAGCAGCAGCACGGCCGGGTCGGCGTCCTCCAGGATGAAGCGCAGCTCGGGGGTGGCCAGGCGGGTGTTGAGCGGGACGAACACCGCCCCCAGCAGCCCCGCGGCGAAGAACGTCTCGACCATCGCCGGCTCGTTGGGCCCGAGGTAGGCGATCCGGTCGCCGCGCCGCACCCCGAGCGCCGAGGCCAGCCGGTACGCCCGATCGCGCAGGTCACGATAGGTGTGGTCGCGCCCGCGGGCCGACAGGGCCACCCGGTCGGGCGTCATGCGGGCCCTGCGCGCCGGCCACGAGCCAATCCCCTGGTTCCGCATCGGGCCTCCTCAGCCCCCAAATTAGGCCACTATGTGACTGCTGTCACCTTTCTGCCCAAGATTCGTCGCTGCTCAAGGTTCGTCGCTGCTCAAGGTTCGTCGGGGATGGTGTCGAGGAGCCGTTCGGCCACCGCCGCCGCCTCCGGGCGGAAACGCTCGTGCAGCGTCCGGCAGACCTGCTGGGCCTTCTCCGCCGGCCAGTCGTCCGGCAGGTGGCGCAGCGGCAACCGGGGATCGGTCCTGATGATCTGCAACCAGCCGGTGAGCAGGGTCAGCGAGCGGGCCAGGTCGTCGGGGGCCTCGGGCGCGGGGTCGGCCCGGTCCCAGCGGTGCAGGAACTCCCGGTAACGCCGGCCCAGTCCCTCCAGGTCGTAGGCGTCGCGCACCAGCGCCTGCATGTCGGTGGGGTGGCGGGGCTCGGCGGCGAACACCTTGACGTTCCCGCCGAGGCCGTCGATCACCTCGGTCACGTCCACCTCGCCGGGGGCGATCCACAGGCCGTTGCGCAGCGGGCCGAAACCGGCCCAGGCCAGCCGCGAGCGCAGCTCGTGCCGCTGACGCTGCCACGACTCGGGCAGCGAGAAGCCGATGAGCGTCCAGCGGTCCTCGGCGGCGTCGTTGACCACGCCGGTGTGCCAGATGCGCCGCTCGCCGTCCCTGAGCACCTCGGCGCTGGTGGGGGTGAGGCCGAAGTACATGCGCCGGCCGGCGCGGCGGCGGCGCAGCAGGCCGCGCCCGACCATGCGGGTCAGCGTCGAGCGGGTGGCCTCCTCCGAGACGCCGACCCTGGCGAACGCCTCGATGAAGCTGCGCGAGGAGACGCAGATCCCGCGCCCGTATACGTGATCTCCGAGAAAGGTCAGAATCACCGATTGAGGCCGCACGGCCCCTCCCTCCCCGGATGCCTCCCCGGATGTTCGGCACTCTATTGACAGCCGTAATGTACCTGCCTACATTCAGGGCCTCACCGCAGTCAGGAGGTCCTGAATGCGCAAGTTGCTGGCCCCCCTGATGGGCCTGGTGCTGGCCGTGGCCGTGGCCGCGTGCGGCGGGAACGCCGGCTCCGGCGGCTCCGGATCCGGCTCCGGCGACCAGGGCCCGATCAAGGTGGGGCTGATCGTCTCGCTCACCGGCAACTACACGCCGCTCGGCAGCGAGGACAAGAAGGCCGTCGAGCTGGCGGTCGAGCAGGTCAACGCCCAGGGCGGGCTGCTGGGCCGCAAGGTGGAGCTGGTCACCCGCGACGACAAGACCGCCCCCGACCAGGGCATCGTGGCCTACAACCAGATCAAGGGCGACATCGACGCGCTGATCGGCCCGGTGTTCTCCAACTCGGCGCTGGCGGTCGAGCCGCTCGCGCAGCGCGACAAGATGCCGTACCTGTCGCTGGCCCCCGCCCAGGAGCAGGTCGAGCCGATCAAGTCGTACGTGTTCGTCACGCCCGCCCTGTCCAGCATGTACGCCGAGCGCTACCTGCAGTACATCCAGGCCGAGGGCATCAGGACGATCGCCGTCGCGTGGGACTCCAAGAGCGCGTACTCGGTCTCCGGCCACAAGGCGATGACCGCCCTCGCCGCCAAGTACGGCGTCACGATCGCCGTGGACGAGCCGTACGAGACCACGAACTCCGACTTCAGTGCCCTGTTCCAGCACGTGCGTGACTCCTCCGCGCAGGCGCTGGTGTTCTGGGGCTCCGGCGCGCCCGGCGTGACGGCCGCCAAGCAGTACGTCGCCTCCGGGCTCAAGACGCCGCTGTTCCTGACCGCGTCCCAGGCCAGCAAGCTGTGGCTGGAGCCGATGGGCGCCGCGGCCGAGGGCATGACCGTGCAGAGCGCGATCGGCGTCATCGGCGACGCCCTGCCGGCCGGCAAGCAGAAGCAGGTCATCGAGCAGATGGCGGGGCCGTACCAGCAGAAGCACGGCTACCCGCCGCCGCAGTTCGCCCAGGACGGCTACAGCGCGAGCCTGCTGCTGTTCGAGGCGATCAGGAAGGCGGGCAGCACCGACAAGGCCAAGGTGCAGCAGGCGCTGGAGAGCATGGACCTCGTCACGCCGAACGGCCGCTTCCGCTACTCCGCCACCGACCACTCCGGCCTGTCCCCCGAGTACATCTCGGTCAACACCGTCAAGAACGGCACGTTCGTGCCGACTGAGTGGGCCATGCAGCAGCTCACCAAGACCGTCAGCGCGCTGGGGTAGCGGGTGCTGGCCGTCCACGGGATCACGCGCTCCTTCGGGGGCGTCTACGCCGTCCGCGACGTCACCCTCGACGTCGCGGACGGCGAGGTCTGCGGCGTCATCGGCCCGAACGGCGCCGGCAAGTCCACCCTGTTCAACCTCATCACCGGCCACCTGAGCCCCGACCGGGGCGAGATCTCCTTCCGCGGCCACCGGGTGGACCGGCTCCCCCCGCACCGGCGGGCCCGGCTCGGCATGTCGATCGTCTTCCAGGCCGCCCGCGTCTTCCGCGGCATGACCGTGCGGGAGAACGTCATGGTCGGGATGCACGGCCGCACCTCGGCCGGGTTCGTCTCGGCGGCGCTGCGGCTGCCCCGGCACCGGCGTGACGAGCGCGCCGTCGCCGCCGAGGCCGGCGCCGCGCTGGCCCGGGTGGGCCTGGCCGACTGGGCCGACCGGCCCGCCGACCGGCTGCCGATCGGCCAGCAGCGGGCGCTCCAGCTCGCCCGCGCGCTGTGCGCCCGCCCCCGGCTGCTGCTGCTCGACGAGCCCGCCTCCGGGCTGCGCGGCGCCGAGCGCGAGCACCTGGCGGCGCTGGTGGAGGAGCTGCGCGCCGGCGGGTTGACGATCCTGCTCGTCGAGCACGACGTGGCGTTCGTGACCCGGCTCGCCGACCGGATCGTGGTGCTCGACCTCGGCCAGGTCATCGCCGACGGCCCGCCCGCCGAGGTGCGCGCCGACCCGCTCGTCCTGGCCGCCTACCTCGGGCAGAGCACATGACCTCCCTCAGGGACGGGCGCGTGATCGTCGTCGAGGACCTGGTGGTCGCGTACGGCACCGCCGTCGCCCTCGACCACGTCACCCTCCAGGTCGGCGCGGGCGAGATGGTCGCCCTGCTCGGCCCCAACGGCGCCGGCAAGTCCACCCTCGCCAACGCCCTCGCCGGGCTGGTCGAGCCCGCCTCCGGCACGGTCCGGGTGGGCGGCCGGGCGGCGCTGATCCCCGAGGGCCGCCAGCTCTTCCCGGACCTGTCGGTCGCCGACAACCTGGCGCTGGGCGGCTGGCGCTCCGGCGAGCGCGACCCGTCCGCCGTCTACGACGTGCTGCCCCGGCTGGCGGAGCTGGCCGGCCGGCGGGCGGGCGTGCTGTCGGGCGGCGAGCAGCAGATGGTCGCGTTCGGGCGGGCGCTGATGTCCCGGCCGTCGGTGCTCGTCGTGGACGAGCTGTCGCTCGGCCTGGCCCCCGGCGTGACCGCCGACCTGGCCGCGCACCTGGCCGGGCTGAACCGGTCGCGGGGCCTGACGGTGCTGCTCATCGAGCAGAACGCCCGGCTGGCCTTCGAGCTGTGCCCCCGGGCGTACGTGCTGGAGGCCGGGCGGGTGGTGGCCGAGGGCGAGTCGGCGGAGCTGGCCGGCGACCCGCGGGTGGCGGGCGCCTACCTGGGCGGGTCGGTCGCATGAGCGCGTTCCTGACGTACCTGCTGAACGGGCTGGCGGTCGGCTGCGCGATCGCGCTCATCGCCAGCGGCCTGGTCGTCATCCACCGGGTGACCGGCGTGGTGAACTTCGCGCAGGGGACGTTCGCCGTCGTGGCGGGGTTGTGCACGTCCTCGCTGCTCGGGCTCGGCCTCCCGCACGGGGCGAGCGAGGTCGCGGCGGTGCTGGCGGCGGCGGTCACCGGGCTGCTGACCGGCCTGGCCGCCGTCGGGCGGCCCGGGACCACGCCGCTGTCGTCGCTGATCGTCACGCTCGGGGTCGGCGTGCTGGCGTACGCCGTGGAGATCGTGCTCTGGGGCGACCAGCCGCGCTCGGCGCCCGGCCTGGCCGGGTCGGTCACCGTGGCCGGGGCGCGGATCCAGACCCAGCACCTGCTGGTGATCGCGGTGACCGCGCTGGCGTTCGCGGCGCTCGCGCTGTTCTTCGGCCGGACGTACCTGGGCAAGGCCCTCACCGCGTGCGCCTCCAACCCGTACGCCGCCCGCGTCGTCGGCATCGACGTGCGGCGGATGGGGCTGCTGGCGTTCGCGCTCGGCGGGCTGCTCGGCGGCATCGCCGGGGTGCTGGTGACGCCGCTGCGGCCGATCTCGTTCGACACCGACGTCACGCTCATCGTCAACGGCTTCGCCGCGGCCGTGTTCGGCGCGCTGACCCGGCCGGTGGTCACGCTGGCGGGCGCGCTGCTGCTGGGCGTGGCCGAGACCATGGCCGCCGGCTACGGCTACGGCTCCCACCAGCTGGAGATCGCCCTCGGGCTGATGCTCGTCGTCATGATCGTGCAGGCCGGGCGCCGCTCGGCGCTCTCCCAGGAGTCCGCGTGAGCACGCCGGAACGGCCCGGTCGCCGGGGCGCCGGCGCGCTCACGCTCGCCAGGTGGGCGGGCGCCAGGCGGGCGGCCGGGCTGCTGGTGGCCGCCGTCACCCTCGCCCTCCCGGCCGTGCTGGACGACAGCGCGCTCGCCGTGTACGTCCTGCTCGGCCTGGCCGCCATGGTCACGGTCGGGGTGTCGCTGCTCATGGGGTACGCCGGGCAGGTCTCCCTCGGCCAGGGCGCCTTCTACGGGGTGGGCGCGTACACCGCCGCCCTGCTCGCCCTGGGCGGCCTCCCGCCGCTGCTCGGCCTGCTCGCCGCGCCGGTCGCGGCCGCCGTGGCCGCCCTCGTCGTCGGCCTGCCGCTGCTGCGGCTGCGCGGCCACCACCTGGCCTTCGCGACGCTCGCCACGCAGCTCATCCTGCTCTCCCTGGCCGGGCAACTGGAGATCACCGGCGGCGACATCGGCCTCCAGGCCATCCCGCAGCTCTCGGCGGGGTCGTGGGAGGCGGGCGGCGCCTCGGCGTACGCGTACCTGACCTGGGCAGGGCTGGCGCTGGTCATGCTGGTCACCCGCAACGTCATCACCTCGCGCCCGGGCCGCGCCCTGCGCGCCCTGGCCACCAGCGAGACCGCCGCCGCCTCCTCCGGCATCCCGGTCGGCCGCTACAAGCTGGTCGTCTTCGCCCTGTCGGCCGCCTTCGCCGGGCTGGCCGGCGGCATCTACTGCTTCTACACCGGGTACGTGGCGCCGGGCTCGTTCCCCGTGCTCATCTCCATCCAGTACATCGTCATGGCGGTGGTGGGCGGACTCGGCACGATCTGGGGCGCCGTGGTGGGCGCCGCGGCCATCACCCTGCTCGTCCAGGGCCTGGACCGGCTCGCCAACCTGCCGGGGCTGCCGTCGTACGCGCCCAGCGTGCTGTCGTACGCGGCGTACGCCCTCGTCCTCATCGTCGTGGTGCTCTTCCTCCCGAACGGCCTCCTACCGGCCCTCAGAAGACTCCTCTCCCGCGAACACCCGGCACAGCCCCGCTGACCTGGAACTCCACACTTCTCGTCATACCGCGCGACTACCCAATAGTCTCTTGGTATGACTTCGGATATGACCACCATCAAGGTCCCCAAGGCGGTGCGCGACCGGCTCAACGCCATCGCCGACGAGCGCGGCCGGGGCACCACCCTGGCCGCCGTGCTGACCGACCTGCTCGACCAGCACGAAACCGAGAAGACGCGGGCCCGGCTCGCCTATCACGAAGTGCTCGCCCAGGCCGAGGAGGACACCGAGGCCATGGCCCGCGCCCAGCGGCAGACCGAGCAGGCGATCCGGATCCTGCATGCCCGCGAGGCCGGCCGGTGATCCCGTTCGGCTACGTGCTGGACGACACCGTGCTGATCGAGCTGGGCCGCCGGGACCTCGCCCTGCACCGGCTCATCGTCTCCTTCGACCGCGCCCACGTACGCGTCAGCGTGCCGGTCATCACCCTGGCCACCGCCGAGGCGGCGCTCTCGCCCGACCAGCGGCTGGTCCTGCGCGGCCTGACCGACGTCCTGGAGCACCTGTCCCTGGAGCCGGTCGCGGCGCACACGGAGGCCGTCCGGCTGGCCGAGGTGACGGCACGCATGGAACAACCGGCCGACATGGCCGCCGCCCATGCGGTCGCGGTCTCCCAGCACCTGGACTGGCCCGTCCTCACCACCGACGCCGGCCGCTGGGACACCATCAAGGCCCACCTGCCGTGGCGGGTCGAACTGGTCGAGATCTCCGACCTGGGCTGATCCGCGCCCGACCCGCGCCGGCCCGAGGGCCTGGCCCCGGTGCGCCTCCGGCACCGCCTCCAGGAAGCGCCGGGCCGGTCCCAGCGGCTCGGCCAGCCGCAGGCGCGACAAGGTTCGTCGCCACCTCGACGCAGTTGTCACCGCTGCCGTTGTAGCCGCTCTTGCGGGACTCGGCCCGCGAGAGATCGATCATCACGTCCGTCCTTCCCATGACGAGGAGCCCGGACGGGGATCCGGTCCACGCGGACCGCACGATCACCCGGGATCACGATCGGATCGGCCACCTCCACCACCCGGCCACCGGCGAACATCTGCCGGGTGATGGCGAACACCGGCACCCCGGCCCCGATGCCGAGCAGCCCCGCCTCCTCCGGTGTCGGCATGCGCACGGCCGTCTCCTCGACGATGTCGCCGTCCACCTCGATGCCGAGCGAGCGGAGCTGGCCGATGTTGCCGCCGGGCCAGGGCTCGTTGCCCGGGTCGGCCACGGGCGTCCCCTCGACGTCGGCGGCGAGCAGGCACGAACAGCTCAGCCGGCTCGGCACTCCCGAGGCGTAGAACACGAAGCGCCGCTCCAGCACCCGCGTGCCCACCGGCACGCCGAACAGCCCGGCCAAGCGCCCGTCCGCCCGCATCCAGTCGAACGCCCTGTCCAGCCTGTACTACGACCACCCGATGCCCTGGTCCCTGGTGAAGGACGTCCCCGGCTCTTCCTGGGGTCCCTGGTCAGCGAGGTAGCGGTCCGTCGAGATCCGGCGGACGACCGTCCGCCCAGAAGCGCGCACCCGTTCCGCCACGGCCGTTCTCCGAGATCATCGCCGGCTGGGCCGCTCGGCGGGCTCTTCCGCCGCGGCCTCGTCCCAGATGGACGTACCGTACAACACCTGGTAGCGATCGACGGGGATGACGATGTCCGCGGTCTCGACCGGGCGGCCATCGGCGTAGTAGGTGCGCTCGATCGTCAGGACGATCGCCGGCGGACGGATGTCGAGCCGCCCCGCCTCGTCCACCGTCGCGTTCCGGGCGGAGACCACCTCGGCCGCGTGCGTCACCTGGACGCCGATCTGCCGCATGCGCTCGACGACGCCCTTGCCCGCGTGCGGCCCGTCCTCCGGCAGCACCACGGGAGTCCCCCGCGTCAGCTCCAGCGGCTCCCACGCCGTCGACAACATGACCGGCCGGCCGTCCGCCCGGAAGACGTAATGAGTGCGGATGACGTCGGGATCGTCACCGGTCGCCTCCCCGAGTGCCAGGCGCCGCCTGACCTCCTCGGGGGCGAAGGCCGTACGGCTGTCGTAGTCCCACGAACCGCTCTGCCCCTGGTTCGCCATGTCGGCGGCGAACGGGCTGCCGCCCCGGGCGTTCCTGTTCCAGCTCCGGATGAGCCGCCGCACCGCCGGGCGGGCCCGTACGTAGGTGCCCGACCCCGATCGGGCTTCGGCGAGCCCTTCGGTCACGAGGATTCCCAGGGCCCGCTGGGCGGTGTTGGAGGCGATGCCGTGCTCGCGGACGAGCTCGGGTATCGAGGGAAGCCGGTCTCCTTCGGCGAGCTCGCCGCTCGTGATGCGAGCCCGCAACTGGTCGGCGATCCGCACGTAACGGGGTCGCACATCGCCTTCGTTCACCGAAGCAGCTTGACAGGCTTACTCCCTAGCTTCAACCTATGGAGTAAGCCTACTGAGCTAGCTCATTAGATCGGATGATGCCCGTGCTACGTCGAAACCTCGCCGCCACCGCCGAGGCGGCCGAAACCGCCCGTACGTGGATCAGAACCGCCATCAGCGCCGGACATCCCCGGATCTCCGTCACCGATGCCGCGTACATCACCGCCGAGATGGTGACCGCCGCCCTGGTGCACACCCCCGAAGGAGGTCTCATCGAGGTCCACCTGTTTCCGGCACGGAGCGGCGGACTCGTCATCAAGGTCACGGATCCGAACGTCCCCGTCGGTCCGCACCCGGGCGACTGGGCGCGAATCTCCTGTATCGCCAGGAACTTCGGCGCAGGAGCGACCGCGGAAGGCAGTCACGTCATGTGGTGCGAGCTTCCCGAGGTGCCTTCACCATGAGCCCTCGACCTTCCCGAGAACGCGCCGGGAGCAGCGGCACGACAACCGGCCACTTCCCCTTCCCCTTCCCCTTCCCCTTCCTCTTCCTCGCCGAGCTGGTGCTGCCGGGCGAACTGGGCTCGGTGCGGGTGGCCCGCCACTGCGTCAAGACCGTCCTGACGGCCGCGGGGCACCGGGACGTCACCGGAGTGCAGCTCGTGGTCGGTGAGCTGGTCGCCAACGCCGTGCTCCACTCCATCTCCGGCCTGGCGGGCGGCCTGATCACCCTGGACGTCCGGGCCGTGGGCGACACCCTGGCCCGCCTCGACGTCATGGACGACGGTGGCCTGACCGTCCCCCACGTCCGCCGTCCCGATGCCCTGGACTGCTCGGGACGCGGCCTGCACCTGGTCGCCGAGACGGCACTGCGCTGGGGCGTCGGCGACAACGCCCTCGGCGGGCGGGTGACCTGGGCCGAGGTCCGCACCACGGAGGACGAGCCGGTCACCGTCCCGAAGCCGCCGGATCGCGCGGCGGCGGAAGCGTGACGACGCCGGAGCGGCGGCCCGGGACCCCCGGCGGCCGGATCAGCCGGGGCGACAGGCCGCCCGCCTGCTTCAGCCCGCACGTCAGCCCGCCCGCCTCCCATTGCGAACCACTGGAATGGACTGTTCCAGAACGCTCGGCTCCGGGCGGTCGCGTCCTCGCCTGGACCTGCGCTTGCGACCCGATCACCTACGAGCTGCGCCAGGCGGGCGGCCTGCGGTTCATCCGCCGCGCCCGCCGGGACCGGCAGGGGAACGAGCGAATCGAGGACAGCAGGCTAGGGGCCGTGACGGGACACCTGCGCTGACCTGACCGGCCCGAATCCTTTCCCTGGGGCGCTCGCTTGTGCTTCTCTTGAGAGGTGAGGCTGGTTCGATGAAGCGCGGCGACGACCGCCCCATCAACGCCCTGCGTGCCACGTCGCAATTTGCCGCTCTGGAACCGATATGGGCCGGCATCAGCTCGACCATCCAATTGCGGTCGCTGCTCGTCTTCGGAGCGCTCTTCAACGAGCGCGTTTACGTGCACGACACGCAGCTCGTCGACAATCCCCGCGTGGTGGGCGACTTCAGCAGGTCGGACCTGCGGGAGAGCAGTTTCTACCGGCTCCTGAGAGAGCTCGTCGCGGCGGGCGTCGTCGCGGTCGGGCTCCGGGAGCACAACTACCTCTACCGCGAGGACCGGCTCGATCCCTGTGACTCCCTGGCCGACGTGCTGGCGAGCTGGAGGAAGAACAGCCCGGACGGCAAGGGCTGGGTCATCTCGCCGATCTCGCAGGCACGCGACCGGATGGTCGCCGAGCTCGACGGCGTTCTCGCCGGCGACGATTCCGTCGTCGTCCGCTATGACTACGCGCGGACGAAGGACGGATTCATGCGGCAGGTCCGCGACGCCGCGAACTCGCCGGACTCGGTGCTCGCGGGCCTGTTGTCCCAGCAGCCCGCCGAGCTGCGCAGGCGGTACGACGGCATCCTCGCGAGACCGCGTTTCTCGCACACGCCGATCTTCGCGTTGCTGCACGATTCCGGTTTGCCGGTGAACGACCAGTTGATCCAGATCCACGGCCTCTTCGACGAGATCGCGCACGCGCACGCGTTCAACGCCCGGCTCCTGGGGTCCGACTGGGGCTCCGGCCCTGGCACGGGCCTCGCCGAAGCCGTCCTCGCCGACGGGCCGTTCGAGCAGAGGGACGCCACCCCACGGCTGCGGGCGGAAGAGCTCGTCGAGGTGGCCTACCGGATGGTCGAAGGGCCGTCACCCGACCTGCTCGCCATGCTGCGCTTCGAAGAGATCCTGGAGCTGCGCGGGCGGGCCAGGGAGCTGTTCGAGATCCAGTCGTACTTCGAACTGCCCGACGCCCGCGACCCCGACGACGCGCTGTCCACCGCCCTGGCCGACTGCGCGGCCGACTACTGGCAGCACATCTGCGACCACATCCGAGCGACGCGCCCGCACCTGACGGTGAAACCGTCCAAGATCGGCATTTTCCTGCGCAGGAGGATGCCGAAGTTCGCCAGGGCGGCCGAACGGTTCGCCACGACCGGCCTGTCCACGCTCACCGAAGTGGCCATCAACGCCGTGCCCCTCATCGGGGGCATGGTGAGCGAGGAGTCGAAGCGCGGCCTGCTGCGGCAGGCCAACCTGGAGTTCGTGTTCTTCACGGAGTCCGCGCGGATGCGCGAGTTGCGGGACTTCTATCCGCGCCGAGGCTGGATCTCCTCCGACATGAGAGCGATCACGGGCCGATGAGGGCCGCATTCTTCTGGGGGTTCTGATGCCCACGGCAGCTCCTCTCGCCGAACGCGACGGGCTGACCTGGTCCGTCAGGGCCGGCAGCGGCGACCGCGTCGGCCCCGGCCCGCACGAGCAGGACCTCTGGCGGCTCGCCCGGTCGTTCGGCGGGCCGGGGGCGGCGTTCGTCGACGTCGGGGCGCACGTCGGGCACTACACCCTCCGGCTGGCCGCGACGTTCGCGACGGTCATCGCCATCGACCCGAATCCGGCCGCCCTGCACACGCTGCGGGCGAACCTCCGGCTCAACGGCATCGGCAACGTCGATGTCCAGCCCGTCGCGGCGCACGACCGTACGGCGCGGCTCCGGCTCTGGGACCCCTACAACGTGGTCGCCGGCCCCTGCACGCGCACCCTGGGCCTCGACGAGCCGGTCACCGTGCCCGCGGACTGCGAGCCCTCCCTGCTCCACCGCGGACCGGACGGGTACGGCGCCTTCCTGGGCGAGGTGAACGCGCTCCCGATCGATCTCATCACGTCCCGGTCCGGGGAGACGGTCCGGCTGATCAAGATCGATGTCGAGGGGCACGAGGGCAGGGCGCTGGCGGGCGCGAGCGAGACGATCCGGCGCCACCAGCCGGCGATCCTGATCGAGATGCACGACTCGATGTACGGAGAACAGATCAAACAGGACGTGATGCGGCACCTGTCACACCACGGCTACCTGTGGTGTGAGTTCTCCCTCTACCAGCGCTCCAAAATGACGCAATCGGACATGTGCCCGTACATTTACGCCGAGCCGGAAAGCACCGGCCGCCGGCGGGAATTCCGCGAATTCGCGGAGCGGGTCAACCAGGACGCGGCCTCACGCTGGCTGACGGTGCCGTGAAACGGTCAGTACCACCACGTTCATCTCCTCGGGCCGGACCCAGCACAACACCTCGACGTCGCCCACCGCCGCCTTGAACAGCCCCGCGCCCTCGTCGATCGCCCGCAGCGCGCCGGACTCCAGATCGGTGGAGAGATATTCCAGCGAGTCGATGACGTGCTTGGCGGCCACCGGGTCATGCGCGTGGATCGCTCTGATCTCCCCTACGGCGGGCGCGGCGAGCAGGATCTCGTAGTAACCCTTCACAGCGCGATCTCACGCCGCAGGTCACCGAGCCGCATCGTCTCCATTCCCGCGCGAAGCTCCGCGATCAGCCTCGCTCCCCGCAACCGGTCAGCGGCGTCCTCCGTCGCGGCCAGCGCGCTCATCCCGGCGGCGGCCACCTCGTAGGGGACCACGGCGGCCACCACCTCACGGCCGGTCTCCAGGAGAACGACCTCTCCCGTAACCGCTCGCTCGACAGCCTCCTGGACCGCGGCCGCGGTGGCGGGAAGGCGCAACGTACGGTTTCTCATACCCAGGCGGCTCTTCCTGTCCGGGAACAACGCGACTTCCCACAGCCTAAAGCCTTCACCCCGGCACGACCTCCGCAGCACAGCAGGTCAACGGCGACTTTCCTGTCACCGCGCGGTCATCGCCCGCCTGCCTGGGCGCAGGAGGCGGTGCCCTCCCACGCCGCCAGCGGCGCCAGCACACGCCAGAGGCCCAGGACGGCCAGCAGGGACGCCGCGCCCGCCGCGCCGACGGCCAGGCCGGGCGCTGTCACCTCGCCCAGGGCCCCGCCACCGGCCGCGAACAGGCCCTGTGACGTCATGGTCCCGGTCAGCGCCAGCCCGAAGGCCTGGCCCCGGTGCGCCTCCGGCACCGCCTCCAGGAAGCGCCGGGCCAGTCCCAGCTGGTACGCCACCCCGAATCCGGACACGGCGAGCAGCAGCGCCGCGGTGACCGGCCCGGGTGAGAGCACGAACCCGAGCAGCGGCGCGCCGAGCAGCAGTGCCAGCGGCCCGGCCAGCCGTTCCCGTCGTTCCGGGGTGACCAGCCGGCCGATCGTGAGGTCGCCGGCGAGCATGCCGAGCGCCACGGCGGCGAACAGCAGCCCGGCCGAGTCCGGCATGCCGATCCGGGCGGCGTACGGGACGAGCACGCCCTCGGCGCCGACCACGAGCGCGGGCGGCAGCCATTGGGCCAGCAGCAGCGAGCGGACCGCCGGCCGGCGCAGCAGCGCGCGGTTGACGCGCCAGGTCTGGCGTACCGCGTGCCCTGTGGCCGCACCGCGGCCCGGCCGCCCGGCCAGCCGCAGGCGCAGCAGCGCGGCCGACAGCAGGCAGCTCGCCACGGTGATCCAGAGCGCGCCGTACGGGCCGAGCGCCGCGATCAGCAGCCCGCCCGCGGCGAAGCCGAGCACCTGCGTGCCGCCGGCGGCCATGGAGAACACGGCCCGGCCGAGCACGTACCGGTCGCCGTCGAGCAGGTCGGGCAGCAGCGCGCTGCGTGCCGCCGCGGCGACCGCGCCGGGGACGCCGGCGACGAGCACCAGCACGAGCGTGGCGGCCGGAGGGAGCAGCCCGGCGGCGAGCACCGCGGCGACCGCGGCGCGGACCAGGTCGTAGCCGGCCATCACGGCCCGCGGCGGCCACCGGTCGGCGTACGCCAGCAGCAGCGTGCCGCCGAGGGCGTAGGGGAGGAAGCCGGCGACGTAGGCCAGCGCGGCCAGCAGGGACGAGCCGGTGCCGGCGTAGACGGTCACCGAGAGCGCGAGCATCTTCACCGTCTCGCCACCGAGGAAGAGCGTGTAGCCGGCGAACAGCACGCGGAACTCGCCCACCGCGAACACCTCGCGGTAGGCGGCCCGCGCCGGTGCGGCCTGGGGTGTCGTCATGCCGGCCAGTCTCGGGGCGGTGCGGGCAGGACCGTTAGGCTTTCGTGTGGAGGCGAAAGATGCTGGCCATCGAAGTGGGGCCGCTCGACGTGGCGCACACCCGCTACGCGATCTCGCCGCTGGGCGAAGCGATGAACGCGCTGCGGGTCGCGGCGGGCAAGCAGCCGGCCGGGCCGCTGCGGCCCTGGGCGGCGCGCATCGCGCCGCGGTACGCGCGGCTGCTCCACGAGACGCCCGCGGTCGCGGCGCTGGCGACGCTGCTGCGCCGCGGCGGCTACAACGCCGACTTCATCCAGCCCCCGCCTCCGGGCCCCGGTGGTGACCTCGCCGCCGAGCTCGCCGCGGTGCGGGCGACCCCGCTGCGCCAGGTCCGCGCGGAGATCGCCCGCAACCTGGTCGGGCTGCGTACGCCGCCGCGCCACGTCCAGCGGATCCTGGCCGCCCCGGACGTGCTCACCCGGCTCTCGGACGCGATGGAGGCGACCTGGCACGCGCTGGTCGAGCCCGACTGGCCGCGGCTGCGTACGGTGCTGGAGCGCGACCTGGTGCACCGGGCCGGTCACCTGGCCATGTACGGCTGGGCCGCGGCGCTGTCCGACCTGGATCCCCGGGTGAGCTGGCGCGCCGAGGGGGCCGACGGCGTGATCGAGGTGCGTACCGGCCCGCGCGACGCGTGGGAGCGGCACCGGCTGGGCGGCAAGGGGCTGCTGCTGATGCCGACCGTCTTCGGCACCCTCATCAGCTACGTCGAGCCGCCCTGGCCGTACGCCCTGGTGTATCCGGCCCGTGGCGTCGCGGACCTGCTCGGGCCGCCGCCCCCGCAGGGCGGTGCGGCGGCGCTGGCGCGGCTGGTCGGCCCGCACCGCGCGCAGGTGCTGCGGGCGCTCGCGGTGCCGGCGACGACCACGCAACTGGTCCGCCGGCTTGGGCTCAGCCTGGGCGCGGTCGGCGGCCACCTGGCCGTGCTGCGCGCATCCGGCCTGGTCACGCGGACGCGTACCGGCCGATCCGTACGCTACGAGCGCACTCCTCTGGGCGAGGCCCTGGCCGGCGACTGAGCGCGCCCACCCCGCGCCGAAGCCCCGCGCCGAAGCCCCGCGTCGAAGGCCCCGCCCCCGTCACGGGGCCCAGAACGGCACGCGGCCCGGAACGGCGCGGACCTGCGGAAATCGCACCTCAGGCGGCCCAAACCCACGGATATCGGGGAAATCACCGGTCTCTTGACTCCGCCTCTTTCAGTGATGACACATGCACGTAACACTGGTGGCGTGTCACCGGGTCCGGACTCCGCCCGCTCGCCCCTGCTCCGCGGGCGCGACGACGAGGAGAACGTGCTGCTGCGCCTGCTCGACGACGCCCGCGACGGGCGGGGCGGGGCGTTGTTACTGGTGGGCGCGGCGGGGATCGGCAAGACGGCGCTGCTCGACGCCGCCGCCACCCGTGCGGCGGCGGACGGTTTCCACGTGTTGCGGGTGTCGGGCGTGGCGGCGGAGTCGCGGCTGCCGTACGCGGGCCTGCACGGCCTGCTGGGACCGGTGGCCGAGGCGGCGGCCGAGCTGCCCGGCCCGCAGGCCCTCGCCCTGCGCGCGGCGCTGGAGTCCGGTGCGGTGGCTCCCGGCCTGGCCCTGCCCGCCGCCGTGCTCGGCCTGCTGTCGGCGGTCGCCACCGCCGAACGCCCCGTGCTGGCGTGCGTGGACGACGTGGACCGCCTGGACCCGGCCAGCCGGGACGCCCTCGCGTTCGCGGCCCGCCGGCTGTCCGGCACCCGCGTCGCCCTGCTGTTCACCGCCCGCGACCCCGGCCCGCCCGGCTCCGGGCCCGCCCTGCTCGAAGGGGTGCCGGTGCGCGTGCTCCAGGGCCTCGGCATGGAGGCCGCCCGGGAGCTGGCAGCGGACCTGACGCCCGAGCACCGCCCGCCCGAGGACCTGCTCGCCGCGCTCCACGCCATCGCCCAGGGCAACCCCCTGGCCCTCACCGAGCTGATCACCTCCCTCACCCCCGACCAGCTCGCCGGCATCGCCGCCCCGCCCGCGACCCTGCCCCGCTCCGGCCGTCTGTGGCGCGAGCACGCCGCCCTCCTCGCGGCCCTCCCCGAGGAGACCCGCCACCTCCTGCTCCTGGTCGCCGCCGACCCCGCCCTGGACGTGGCCACCCTGCTCCGCGCCGCCAGCCCCGCCTGCGCCCTGACCGCCCTGGAGCCGGCCGAGCGCGCCGGCGTCCTGCGCTCCACCGGCGACCGCTACGCCTTCCGCGACCCGGCCATGAGGGCGGTCGCCTACCACGGCGCCTCCCTGTCCGAGCGCCGGCAGGCCCACCGCGTCCTCGCGACCCTCCTCCGCCAGGACGGCCCCACGCCGGCCGGCGAGCCCGCCAAGCGGCTGCGCCTGGCCTGGCACCGCGCCTGGGCCCTCGACGGCCCCGCCGAGCGCCTGGCCGACGAGCTGGCCGCCGCCGCCCTGGGCGCCCGCCCGCTGGAGGACCATCCGGAGCCGTACCTGGCCATGGAACGCGCCGCCGACCTGGCCCGCCACCCCATCGTCAAGGCCGAGCGCCTGGCCGCCGCGGCCCGCCACGCCTGGACCTCGGGCCGCCCGCAGGCCGCCCGTTCCCTCCTGGCCCGGCTCCCCTCCCTCATCTCCCCCGACCTCGCCACTCCGGAGGAGCTGCGCGGCCACGTCCAGCTCCTGCACGGCAACCTGGAGCTGCTGCGCGGCGAGCCGGGCAGCGCGCGCGAGGAGCTGCTGGCCGCCGCCGGCCGGCTGCTGGACGGCGACCACCGCGTGCTCGGCATCCGGGCCCTCGTCCGGGCGGCCGACGCCAGCTACCGCGCCGGCGACAACAAGGCGTTCATCGCGATCGCCCGCCGGGCCGCCGCCCTGCGCCGCCCGGACGAGACGGCCCCGGCGGAGCTGATGTTCGAGTACCTGACCGGGATGGCCGCCACCTTCAGCGGCCTGCACCAGGAGGCCGTCGGCCCGCTGCGGCGGGTGGTCGAGCTGGCCGGGCCGGTACGGGACCCGTCCGTGCTGGTCTGGGCGTGCGTGGCCAGCATGGTGCTCGGCGAGGACGCCATAGCCCACCGCCTGTCGGCGCGCGCCGTCGAGTTCGCCCGCATCCGCGGGGCCGCCTCCGCCGTCCCGCAGCTCCTGGAGTACATGATCTACCCGGACTACTGGACGGGCCGCTACGCGGCGGTCACCGAGACGGCCACCCGCGGGCTGCGCCTGGCGCAGGAGACCGGCCAGCTCAACACCGCGGCCCTGCACCTGGCCTGGCTGGCGATCACCGCGGCCGTCGAGGGCGACCAGGAGACCTGCCGGGTACGCGCCGGCTCCGTCATCGACCTGGCCGACGCCCACGACCTCGGCCTGGCCGGCGCCCTCGGCAACTGGGCGCTGGCCTGCCTCGACCTGGCCGCGGGCCGCCCGGCCGACGCCGCCCGGCGCCTGCGGGCCCGGCGGCGCAACAACCACGTCGTCGTCCGGGTCATGGCCACGCCGCACCTGATCGAGGCGTGCGCCCGTACCGGTGACCACGAGCGGGCGGCGTCCGCGCTGCGCGTGCTCGAACGCTGGGTCGGCAGCACCCGCAGCCCCGACCTGCGCGCGCTCACGACCCGCTGCCGCGCGCTGCTCGCCCCGCCCGGCGAGGGCGAGGAGCTGTTCCGCGAGGCGCTGGACCTGCACGCGCGGGGCCTGTGCGAGTTCGAGGCGGCCCGCACCCGCCTCCTCTACGGCAGCTTCCTGCGCCGCGAGCGCCGCCCGGGCGCGGCGCGCGACCACCTCCACGCGGCGCTGGAGACCTTCGAGCGGTACGGCGCCCGCCTGTGGACCGACCAGGCCAGGACCGAGCTGCGTGCCTCCGGCGACGTGACCCGCCCCGCCGCCGCCTCGGTGACGGCCGACGCCCTCACCGCCCAGCAGCTCCAGATCGCCCGCATGGTGGCCGGCGGCGCCACCAACAAGGAGATCGCCGAGCAGCTCTTCCTGAGCCGCCGCACCGTCGAGCACCACCTGCGCAACATCTTCAGCCGCCTCGGCGTCCGCTCCCGCGTGGAGCTGACCCGCCTGTTCATTTCCTGAACGCGAACCGGTGATTTCACCGATGCACGTCTGACTGCCCGTCCCAACAATGGCGGAGTACAGCAGTAACCCCCCAATGAGCAGGGAGTATGACGACGTGCAGCTCTCCACCCCCCGCCTCGGCGCGCGAACGTTGACCAAGCTCGCCCTCGCGGCCGCCCTCGTCGCCGGCGGCCTCGCGACCGCCTCGCCGGCCCAGGCCGCCAGCCCGTACGAGCGCGGCCCGAACCCCACGGACGCCCTGCTGGAGGCGAGCCGCGGCCCGTTCGCCACCGCGCAGCAGAGCGTCTCCTCCATCAGCGTCAGCGGGTTCGGCGGCGGCGTGATCTACTACCCGACCGACACCAGCCAGGGGACGTTCGGCGCGATCGCGATCTCGCCCGGCTACACCGCCACCTGGTCCAGCCTGGCCTGGCTCGGCCCGCGGATCGCCTCGCACGGCTTCGTGGTCATCGGCATCGAGACCAACACCATCTACGACCAGCCCGCCAGCCGCGGCCGCCAGCTCCTGGCCGCCCTCGACTACCTGACGGAGCGGAGCTCGACCACGATCCGCAGCCGCATCGACGCCTCGCGGCTGGCGGTGGCCGGACACTCGATGGGCGGCGGCGGCACGCTGGAAGCCGCCAACTCCCGCCCGTCCCTGCAGGCCGCCGTCCCGCTCGCGCCGTGGAACACCGACAAGACCTGGTCCGGCATCCGCGTCCCCACCATGATCATCGGCGGCCAGGCCGACACCGTCGCCCCGGTCGCCACCCACTCGGAGCCCTTCTACTCCAGCATCCCGGCCTCGTCGGAGAAGGCGTACCTGGAGCTGGCCGGCGCCAGCCACTTCTTCCCGAACATCACGAACACCACGATGGCCAAGTCGATGGTGGCCTGGCTGAAGCGCTGGGTGGACGACGACACCCGCTACGACCAGTTCCTCTGCCCCGCCCCCCGAAGCATCGCCATCTCCGAGTACCGCGACACCTGCCCGAACGGCTGACCACCTGAGAGGGCGGCGGCCGCTCCATCGCGGCCGCCGCCCTCGCTCGCTATACGTTCCCCTGCTTGATGGCTTCGAGGAAACCCGCGTAATCTCCGGCGGACAGGACGATGACGCCACCTGACGGGTTCTTGGAGTCACGAAGCCCCACGTGGCCGTCGGCGAACAGCGCGACCTCGACACAGTCGCCGTTCACCATGCTGTGGCTGCTCTTGCGCCAGCGGCCAGCGGCAGGGTCGATCATCTGTTGCATTTCTCCACCTCTCTCATTTTGAGGCAGAGGCATCCGAGGACGCCCATTTCTTACCTTGTTTCGCAAGGGGCGCGAGGTGTCGAGTTGTATCAAGGATACACTTGCCGGACTTCCGGGGACCCAAAAGGACAAGGTCCGTTTATACCGGTCGGGCCCTCACCCGGCGTCCTCGCAGGCGGAGGACATCGAATCGCGCGCGGCCCGGCCGCGAGTTATGGCCGGGACTGCGGCACGCCGATGGACGCTTTTGCGGATTCATTCGCACCGACAGCGCCGCGGCAGGTCCGGGAGCCTGCGTTCAGACGGCCCATTTCCTTTCCCACTCCTCGATGAGACGAACGGATTCCCGCGGGTCCAGGGCCACTTTGGAGAACTTCTCGAAGACGACGAGGTAGCGATGCGCCCGCATCTCGTCCTCGTCGAGCCTCCCTCCCACCTCATCCTCCACGTACAGGACGTCGGGATAGAGCTCCCCCAGACCCTCGACCACGGGGAACCTCAGCAGGACGAAGCAGGGGACCGGCGCCGGCAGGCCCCGGCTGTGGAGGAGGACCTGCAGATCCAGCCCGTTCTCGCCGGCCAATTCCCGCAGATGCCGCATCTGCTCCCGCATAACCGCCCCGTCCCCGATTCTCCTGGACAGGACGGACTCGTCGACGATCACCCTTGAGGTCAACAGGGCGTCGTTTCTGAGCCTGTTCTTCCGCTCCATTCGCAGCTCGACGAGACGTTTGACCTGTCGGGGCGAGAGCTCACCGAAGACGCCATTACCGATGATCGCCCGGGCGTATTCCTCGGTCTGCAGCCTCCCCGGCAGCACCAGCGACTGCCACTCCCACCGCTCCTCGGCCCCGCTTTCGAATCCGAGAAGACTCGCGTAACTCTCGGCAATGGCATCCGAATACTTCTCCCACCATTCGGGGGCCGAAGCCAATGGCACCAGGCCGAGAAGTCGCGACCGGCCCGGCTCCGGCATCTCGTAGAGATCCAGCAGAGCTTGCACGTCCTTGGCGCCCGGGACGATCTGCCCTTTCTCCAACCTGGAGATCTTGGAGGTGGACCAGCCCAGCTCCTGGGCGACGCGAGGCCCGCTCAGCCCGAGCGCATCGCGTCTCCGCCGGAGCTCCGTCACCAGGCGGCGCCGAAAGACAGTGGGGCTTCCGTGAGCCATACGACGTCTCCCTAGCGGTCACCTGCACTGGTATGTGCGTAGCGACGGTATGTCACTATCTCGATAGATGTACCTGGATTCTTCCCGGCGGGATTCCCGCCGTGCATTGCACAGCATACCCTCGGGAGCACGGATGAACCTCTCGAAGAGGAGATTCCCGTTCGCGCAACGGCGGGCACGACTCACCGGTCATGGCCGTCCCTGGACGCTCTCCGATGGAGCAGCACGTCCTTCGCCACTCGACAACGACGTGAGAGCAGGACCTGGCCGTGCGGCCCGCCCGCGCTTCACGTCACCGAAGGAGAGATGTTCTTCATCATGATCCACAGTAGACACGTCCTGCACTGGCTCGCCCACGCCCTCGAGACGGCCCTCATCGCCGGACTGCTCACGTTCTCCTTGACCAGGGAGCTCGGCGCGGAGCCGCTTGCCGCCCTGGCGGCCGCGGGGGGATCCTTCATGGCCGCCCTCATGGGCTTCGCCGCTTACCTCTCCGCCACGGGAGCCGTGCGGCCACCGGACCCGCCGGCCCCCGGCGCTTCCTGAGCGGCGCCGTCGCCCGCTCTCCTCACGCAGCGCAGGACGAGGAACGCGGGATGGCAGGCGGCGTCCGGGCGGGTCGTGGACCAGGCGGCGGGCGGCTCGGGCTCGGAGAGGACGTCCAGCCACAGGTCGTGACGGCGGAGGGTGTTGAGGTAGGTGGACAGGGTGCGGTGGTTGGCGCCGACCTGGCGGCGGAGGGAGCTGAGCTCGGCGCCGGCCCGCCACCAGCCTTCGTCGTGGTAGCGGCCGTCCGGGGGCCAGGAGCCGGAGACGTCGCGTCCGCCGGGGAAGCACGGATGGAGGATCGCGCAGGTGAACGTGCCGCCGGGGCGGAGGACGTCGGCGGCGGCGGTGACCGCGGCGTCCAGGTCATCGATGTCGGACAAGCCGAAGGCGCACACCACCGCGTCGTAGGGGGCGGCGGTGGACCACGGCCGCGGCGGCGCCGTGATGTCGGCGTGGAGGTAGTCGATGCCGAGCGGGCTCTCGCGTTCCGCGGCTCGGGCCTTCTCGATGAGCGGGGCGGAGACGTCGACGCCGACGACCGTGGCGCCACGGCGGGCCAGCTCGCGGGTCACCCTGCCGTGGCCGCAGGCGATCTCCAGGACGCGGGTGCCCCGGACCGGGCCCAGGAGGGTGAGCAGGCCGGTGGTGGCGGGGTCGTCGGTGCCGGTCCAGCCGTCGGCGTAGAAGTCGGCGACGGCGTCGTAGCGGGCGGTGACCGTCATGTGATCGACACTACGCCCAGGGGCCCAGCCGGGTCTCGACCTCCGCGACGCGGGCCGGCAGCGGGCCTGGGGCGATCGGGACGCAGTCGTAGCCGAGCGAGGTGTAGGCGTCGCGGTGGACGCGCTCGAAGCGGAGCGCGTCCTCGAAGGTGATGCGGCGGGCTTCGGTCGGGGTGACGAAGCCGAGGTTCTCGACGAAGAGGACTGTCCGCTCGTAGACGCGGTGGGCGCGGACGCGGTCCAGCTCCCGGGACAGGGCCGGGGGGACGGGGTGGCCGAGGTACACGGCGAGGGCGTAGGTGCAGACGGGCGAGCGGTCGTGGACGTGGACGGTCCCCGGGACGGCTGCCGCGCGTTCCTGGCGGTGGCGCTGGAGGGCGACGATCTCCTCCAGGAAGGACGGGACCGTCCAGGGCTCGGGATCGCCCAGGGCCTGGCGCAGGGCGATGACGTCGGTGGCGGCTTCCTCGACGACCGGATAGCCGTCGCGCTCCAGCGCGCGGAGGATCGCCGTCTTGCCGGAGCCGGGGGCGCCGGTGAGGATGTAGCGCTTCATGGGTGCTCTCCTTGGCGTGGTCGCCCTGGCGGGGTCGCCGGGCAAAGAGTGGGTCATGTCGGAGGCGGGCGGGAGGCGGAGGGAGGAGGATCGGGGCCGGGCCGGGCCGGGCACTACGGCGCGTTCGCGCGAGGGGACGGGGCGGAATGGGCATGCCGGGGATCGCGGCGGTCGTCGCGTTCGCAGCGCTGGGGAGCGGGGGCGCGGCCGGTGCGGTCGGCGCGACCGGTGCGGCCGGCGGGCTGGTGGTGGACCAACCCGCGCGGAGCGGGCGTCCCGAGATGGCACGCAGGGCGGGAACGCCGGAGTCGTCGGAGAGGCCGGCTTCGGGAGCGGCGCGGAGCGGGAGCCTGGCGAAGGCCGGGAGCCTCGGGTCGGGACAGTCATCGAGCCGATCGCCGGGACGGTCGCCTGGCACGTTGCCGGTGGAGCCGTTCCCGTGGCCGGATCGCTCGCGGCCGGGCGGCCCGCGCTCCGGCGGCCCGCGTCTGGACGGCCCACGTCTGGACGGCTCGCGACCGGACGGCTCCCGCCTCGACGGCTCCCGCCTCGACGGCTCGCGGCTCGACAACTCGCGGCTCAACGGCACGGGGGCGGGTGGCCCGGGGACGGAGGAGCCGCCGCCGGGTGGCCAGCCGGCCGGTGACGGGCCCCGGCTCCGCGTGGTCCAGTCCTTCGCGCCGCAACCCCTGGTGGCCGGCGAGGGCGCCACCCTCAGGATAACCGTCACGAACACCGGCGACGCGGACGCCCAGGACGTCACCGTCACCGACGTCCTGGACCCGGCCCTCACCCCGGTCCCCCGCCTCCCCCGCGACTGCGGCCGCGCCGGCCGGACGGTCACCTGCGGCGGCCTCGGCACGACGCTCCCCGCCGGCCAGGACGTGACCTACGAGATCCCGGTCACCGTGGACCCGTCGCTGCCCGACGGCTCGGACGTCATCGCGCGCGCCGAGGCCGTCGCCGCCCGCGCCCCGGGCGACGCCTCGCTGCTCGCCGTCCCGGCCCGCGCGGTCACCGACGTGGAGCTGGTCATGGCCGCCCCGCCCGCCGTGAACGCCGGTGACGTCATCGGCTACACGCTCACGGTCACCAACCACGGCCCTTCCCAGGCCACCGGCGTCAGGGTCCGCAGCCGCGACCGCGGCCCCGGCGGCACGGTCACCGACCGTCCCGCCGCCGAGTGCCCGGGCAGCGGCCCGGTCGTCGTCTGTGAGCTCGGCGCCCTGGCCCCGGGCGAGGCCAGGACGCTCGCCCTCGCCATCGCGCCGGGCCGCGGCGCCCCGTTCGAGAACTGCGCCGTCGTCCGCGCGTCCGGCCACGACCGCGACCTCACCGACAACCGCTCCTGCGCCTCCACCAGAATCGAGCCCGCGCCGGAGCCCGCCGAGGCCCCACCGGCGCCCGGCGGCGCGCCGGCCGGGGGGCTGCCCGGCGGGCTACCCGGGGGCGAGCTGTCCGGGGGCGGGCTGCCCGCCGCCGCCCCCGCCATGCCCATGGAGGCCCCGCACGACGAGCCCCGCCGTCCGGCCGTCGCGCTGCCCGGCCCCGACCCCGGTCCCGCCCCCGAACCCGCGGCGGCCGGCGGGCCGGAGTCCCCGCAGGGGGGCGGCGCGGCACGGGGCGCCGCCGCCCTGGGCGGCCTGCCGGTGACGGGCGTCTCGTTGTGGATGATGGCGCTCGGCATCCCGGTCCTGGTCGCGGTCGGCCTGCTGATCCGCGCCCTCGGCCGGCGCGACCGCGCGGGAAGGACCTCCTGAGGACCGCGCCGGGTCCGTCACGGGAACCGTCACGGCGGCCGTCACCGGGACCGTCACCGGGATCGTCATCGGGTACGTGGCGGCGCGAGCGAGTCCCGCGTCCACGACCCGAGCACCAGCAGCGTCTTGGTGCCCGTGACGTCCCCGGCCCGCCGCAGCCGGTCGATGACCTGCTGGAGGTGGCCGAGGTCGCGCACCCGTACATGGATCAGCGCGTCCGGGTCGCCGGCGATGGTGAAGACCGCCTGCACCTCGGGCACCTCGGTCGCGGTGCGGACGATCTCGCTGACCGGCGTCGTCCCCGGATAGCGCAGCTCGGTGAACGCCTCGATGCCCCACCCCAGCTTGGCGTAGTCGATCTGCACGGTGAAGCCCTTGATCACGCCGAGGTCGCGCAGCCGGTCGACCCGCCGCTTGACCGCCGCCACCGACAGGCCGATCAGCTCCGCCATCTCGGAGAACGTCCTGCGGCCGTCCTCCCGCAGCAGCCGCAGCACGTGATGGTCGATGTCGTCCACGTCGGGCACGCCGATCACCTCCTTGAGGCGCACTTGAGCGCACGTGAGGCGCAAAGAAGACCGGCCGTCGAGCCGGGCGCCTCATATTGTTTGCGTCTTCGGCGCACCTTCTCATCTAATACTTGCGCATACCAGCCCGGATTGCTGTGCTGGGAATCACAACGGACGAAGCCAGGAGGTACGCGTGGGCGCGAGCGTGACTCCCACCCCCGTGTCGCTCGACGACAAGTACGCGGCACGGGACGGCAGGGTGCTGATCTCGGGCGTTCAGGCCCTGGTCCGCCTGACACTGGAGCAGCGCCGGCTGGACCGGGAGCGGGGGCTGGACACGCGGGCGTTCGTCTCCGGCTACCAGGGCTCGCCGCTGGGCGGCGTGGACCTGGAGATGGGGCGGGCGGCGCGGTTCCTGGAGGAGGCGGGCGTGGTGTTCCGCCCCGGCCTGAACGAGGAGCTGGCCGCCACGGCGGTGGCCGGCACCCAGCTGCTGGGCCAGGTGCCCGGCCGCCGCCACGAGGGCGTCACCGGCTTCTGGTACGGCAAGAACCCCGGCCTGGACCGCGCCGCCGACGCCATCCGGCACGCCAACGTCTCCGGCGCCGCCCCGCTCGGCGGCGCCGTGGCCTGGATCGGCGACGACCCCGGCTGCAAGTCCTCCACGCTGCCCAGCTCGTGCGAGCCGATGTGCCAGAGCCTGTCGCTGCCGCTGCTGGCGCCGGGCTCGGTCGCGGAGATCATCGAGTTCGGCCTGCACGCGGTGGCCCTGTCCCGCGCCACCGGCCTGTGGGCGGGGCTGAAGATCGTCGCCGACATCGCGGACGCCTCGGCCACCGTGGACCTCGGCCCGCTGCGCGCGGGCATCCCCGAGCCGGCGCGCGTCCCGGCCAAGCCGGCCCCGGTCCTGCTCGGCCCGGCCGCGCTGGACGCCGAGCACGACCTGTTCACCCGCCGCCTCGACCTGGCCCGCGCCTACGCCCGCGAGCACGGGCTCAACCGGGTCATGTCCGGCGCGGACGGCACCAGGCTCGGCATCGTGGCCTCCGGCACCACGTACGCGGTGCTCCTGCGCGCCCTCGCCGACCTCGGCCTGGACGAGCGGGCCCGGGACGAGCTGGGGCTGCGGCTGATCCGGCTGGCGATGCCGTTCCCGCTCGCGTACGACGACCTGGCCGCCATGACCGCCGACCTGGAGCGGGTGCTGGTGGTCGAGGACAAGGTGCCGTTCCTGGAGGGCCAGGTCAAGCAGGCACTGTACGGCGCCGAGCGCCCCCCGGCGGTCTCCGGCCGGGACCTGCTGACCGCCCGCGGCACGCTGACGGCCGAGGACGTCGCCAAGGCCGTCGCGACCTGCGTCGGCGCGGACCGGCTGCCGCGCCCGGCGGTGACCCTGACCAGCAGGAGGACGAGGTCCCTGCCGCTGGTCGCGGCCCGCACGCCGTACTTCTGCTCGGGCTGCCCCCACAACACCTCCACCCGCACCGACGACGGCACCCTGGTCGGCGTCGGCATCGGCTGCCACGCGATGATCGCGCTGGACGGGCACGGCCGCGGCACCCAGGTCGGCCTCACCCAGATGGGCGGCGAGGGCGCGCAGTGGATCGGGCTGTCGCCGTTCACCGACGACCGGCACTTCGTGCAGAACCTCGGCGACGGCACCTTCCACCACTCCGGCTCCCTGGCGATCAGGGCGGCGGTGGCGGCCGGGGTGACGATGACGTACAAGCTGCTCTACAACGACGCCGTCGCCATGACCGGCGGCCAGCGCGCCGAGGGGCGGCTGGACGTGCCCGCGCTCACGCACGAGCTGGCTCTGGAGGGCGTGCGCCGGATCGTGGTCACCACGCCGGAGCCGGAGGCGTACAAGGGCGTGCGGCTGGCGGCCAACGCGAGCGTGCGGCACCGCGACGAGCTGGCCGCGGCGGAGAGGGAGCTGGCGGCGCTCGACGGGGTGACGGTGCTCATCCACGACGACCGGTGCGCGGCCGAGGAGCGGCGGCTGCGCAAGCGCGGCAAGCTGCCCGCCCCCACGCGCAAGGTCGTGGTGAACGAGCGGGTCTGCGAGGGTTGCGGCGACTGCGGCGAGGTCTCGACCTGCCTGTCGGTGCAGCCGGTCGAGACCGAGTTCGGCCGCAAGACGCACATCCACCAGCCCTCCTGCAACTCCGACCTGAGCTGCCTCAAGGGCGACTGCCCGTCGTTCCTGCTGGTCGAGCCGGGGACGGTCAGCCGGAGGACGCCGCCGCTGCCGGTGACCCCGCCCGAGCCGGAGGCCAGGCCCCGGGGCGAGGTGCTGATCAGGATGCCCGGCATCGGCGGCACCGGCGTGGTGACCGTCTCGCAGATCCTGCAGATGGCCGCCCACCTCGACGGGCTGCACGCGGCCGGCCTGGAGCAGACGGGCCTGGCGCAGAAGGGCGGCCCGGTGGTGAGCGACGTGCGCGTCTCGCCGAGCCCGCTGGCCGGGTCGGTACGCGCCTCGCGGGGCCTGGCGGACGTGCTGATCGGCTTCGACGTGCTGGGCGCGGCCTCCGACGCCAACCTGGCGGTGGCCGCGCCGGACCGTACCGCCGCCGTGCTCAACACCTCCGTCGTGCCCACCGCCGCCATGGTGACCGGCCGCGCGCCGGTGCCGGGCCACGCCGCCGCGGTCGCCCGCGTCGAGCAGGCCGTACGCGGCGTGTTCTGCCTGGACGCGCACGAGCTGTCCGAGGCGCTGTTCGGCGACCACATGCCGGCCAACCTGCTGCTGCTCGGCGCCGCCTACCAGGAGGGGCTGCTGCCGGTGTCCGCCGCGGCGATCGAGCGGGCGATCACGCTCAACCGGGCCTCGGTCGAGCAGAACCTGGCCGCCTTCCGCTGGGGCCGGGCCGCCGTCGCCGACCCCGAGGCGGTGCGCCGGGCGGCGCTGCCCCCGTCCGAGGAGCCGGCCGAGAAGCTGGACGAGGTGGTGGCCGTCCGGGTCGCCGACCTGACCGGCTACCAGAACGCGGCCTACGCCCGCTCGTACGAGGAGGAGGTGCGCCGCGTCGGCGGCCTGGCGACCGAGCGCGCCGGCGAGGAGGCCGGCGCGGCGATCGCCCTCGCCTACGCCCGCGGCCTGCACAAGCTCATGGCCTACAAGGACGAGTACGAGGTCGCCCGCCTCCACCTCGACCCGGTCGAGCGGGCCCGGCGCGAGCGCGAGTTCGGCGCGGACGCCCGCGTGTCGGTGCTGCTGCACCCGCCGGTGCTGCGCGCGATGGGCATGAAGCGCAAGATCGAGCTGCGCCGCTCGGCGCCGGTGTTGTTCCGCGGGCTGCGCGCGGCCCGGGTGCTGCGCGGGACGTCGTTCGACGTGTTCGGCCTGGCCAGGGTGCGGCGCGTCGAGCGCGAGCTGGTGGGCGAGTACCGCGCGCTGGTGCGCGCCGCCCTGGACCGGCTCACCCCCGCCGCCGCCGGCGCGGTCGCCGAGCTGGCCGGCCTGCCGGAGCTGATCCGCGGGTACGAGGACATCAAGCTGGCCCGGGTCGCCGAGTTCCGCGAGCGCGCCGCGGCCGTGCTGGCGCGGCTGGACGAACTCGCCATGAGTCAGGAGGAAGCGTGACAGTCGAGCGGCTGCTGCCCACCCAGGACGCCCACGACCTCATCGAGCTGACCCGCGAGATCGCCGACAAGGAGCTCGCGCGCCGGGTCGACGAGCACGAGCGCGCCGAAACCTACCCCGACGGGCTGTTCGCCACGCTGGGCGAGGCGGGGCTGCTCGGGCTGCCGTACCCGGAGGAGCAGGGCGGCGGCGGGCAGCCGTACGAGGTGTACCTGCAGGTCATCGAGGAGCTGGCGATGCGGTGGGCGGCCGTGGCGGTCGCCACCAGCGTGCACACGCTGGCCTGCTTCCCGGTGGCGGCGTACGGCACGGACGAGCAGCGGGCGCGCTGGCTGCCGGACCTGCTGGCCGGGCGGCTCGTCGGCGGCTACAGCCTGTCGGAGCCGCAGGCCGGCTCCGACGCCGGAGCGCTGGCCTGCCGAGCCGAGCGGGTCGCGGACGGCTACCGGATCACCGGCAACAAGGCGTGGATCACGCACGGCGGCATCGCCGACTTCTACGCGCTGTTCGCCCGCACCGGCACCGGCTCGCGCGGCGTCTCCTGCTTCCTCGCGCCGGGCCGCGCCGAGGGCCTGACGTTCGGGCGGCCGGAGGAGAAGATGGGCCTGCACGCCGTCCCGACCACCGCCGCCCACTACGACGGCGTGCTCCTGGAGCCCGACCGGCTCATCGGCGAGGAGGGGCAGGGGTTGCAGATCGCCTTCAGCGCCCTCGACTCCGGCCGGCTCGGCATCGCCGCCTGCGCGACCGGCCTGGCCCAGGCCGCGCTGGACGAGGCGGTGGCCTACGCCAAGGAGCGGCGGACGTTCGGCAAGAAGATCATCGACCACCAGGGGCTGGGGTTCCTGCTGGCGGACATGGCCGCCGGCGTGGACAGCGCGCGGGCGACGTACCTGGACGCGGCCCGCCGCCGCGACGCCGGGCTGCCGTACAGCCGGCAGGCGAGCGTGGCCAAGCTGGTCGCCACGGACACGGCGATGAAGGTGACGACGGACGCGGTGCAGGTCTTCGGCGGGTACGGCTACACGCGCGAGTTCCGCGTCGAACGCTACATGCGCGAAGCCAAGATCATGCAGATCTTCGAGGGGACGAACCAGATCCAGCGGCTGGTGATCAGCAGGCACCTGGCCAAGTAGCGTCTGGCATCTCCTCGGCCGGCGATCCGGGCCCGTCATCCCGTTGAGGAATCCGTGAGGTGATCTGGTCGCGAGCATGCCGGCACTCGGCGAAGCTGTGCGGGCAGGCGAGCGCGTGCTCGATCAGCTCCTTGGCCGCCCGCGCCTGTGAGATGCGCTGTTCGAGCTCCTGGACGTGGCGGCGCAGCAGGTCCCGGTGGTCCATCGGGCTGGGCGCGGTCAGCAGCGTGCGCAGCTCTCCCAGGGTGAAGCCGGCTTCCTTGCCCATCAGGATCAACGCCACGCGCTCCAGGTCCGCCGGCCCGTAGCAGCGCCGGCCACCGGCACGCCGCGCGGGCTCCAGCAGGCCCATGCTCTCCCAGTGCCGCAGCACGTGCGGGGCCAAGCCGAACCGTTGGGCCAGCTCGCCGATGGCCACCCTCCCGCTTGACTTCATGTGTACATTAACCGGCACGCTGACGGCATGATCAACCCATCGATCGCGGTCACCCGCGTGGTCAACTCCTGCGTGCTGCTGGAACTGGACGGGCACGCCGTGCTCACCGACCCGTGGTTCACCGAACGGTGGTGGCTGCGCCGTGGAGAGCCGCTGGGCCTGGGGATCGGCGACCTGCCGCCGCTGGCCGCCATCGTCGTCACCAACCCGGCCACCAACCACTGGGACCTGCGCGGGTTGCGCGCCCTGCCCGCCAAGGACACCACCCCCCTGTACGTGCCCACCGCCGGCATGGCACGCCGCGCCCGCACGCTCGGCTTCCCGCTGGCACAGCGGCTGAGCTGGGGACAGACCCGCGACATCGCTCCCGGGGTGTCCATGCGGGTGGTGCCCGCGGGACGGACCCTGAGGTGGCCCAACAACGCCTACGCGTTCGACACCCCGGGTGGCCGGGTGTTCTTCGGCGGCGAGATCGCCGACGTCGCGCTCGTGGAGCGGTACCGCGCCGGGCAGCCACCGGTGGACCTGGCCCTGCTGCCGGTCAACGGGTTGCGCCCGCTGCTCGGCCCGCGCCTGGTGATGGGACCGGCGCAGGCCGTCGCCGGGTCGTCCGTCCTCGGCGCGCGGGTCCTGGTGCCGGTGCACGACGCCCACGGGCACGACCCGCTCTCGCGGCTGTTCCGCACCAGCGGCACCGCCTCGGACGCCGCACGGCTGGCCGGCCCCGGCCTGCTCGTGACCGACCTGCCGACCGGTGAGCGCTGGGAGTTGCCGTGTTGAAGGCGTTCCGGCACGGTTCGATCGTTGGACCTGCCCGGCCGGCCGGGTGTCGCCTGCCGCCCCGGCGCTGGAGGCCGGGTTCCCTGGCCGGGGGCGGCGTCCGGTTCTGCTCAGGGGTGAGCGAGCAGGTGGCGGCGCAGGAAGGACAGCTCGGCGTCGGCGGCCTGGTCGTGCATCTCCATGAACGGTGCGTAGTGCCTGCCGGGCAGGCTGACCAGCTCCGCGTGGGGTGCTCTGCGCGCGGCGCGGACGGCGGGGCCGGGTGGGGCGGTCTGGTCCTGGTCGCAGGTGAGGACGAGCAGGGGGCACCGGACGCGGGGGGTGTCGCGCCCCGGGTGGTAGAACGCGAGGCGGAGGGCGGAGCGGGCGGCGGCCTGCCGGCGCCAGTCCGGGTGCTGGTCGTCCGGGTCGAGCGCGGCCGGGCCGTCTCCGGCGTCCGGTGTGGTCAGCATCGCCACGCTGCCCGGCTCGCCGGCGAGCGGCACCAGAAGGGGTGGGCGGCCGGCGAGCCCGCCGATGGCGTCGGCGATGCCTCTGCCGGTGAGGCGCAACATGGCGAGCGGCTTCTGGTGTGCCGTGACGCGACGGGTGGCGGCCGGGCCTCCGACGTTCGGGGTCTGGGCGATCACCGCGGCGAGTCGCGGGTTGCGCGCCGCGACGCGGATGACGTGGCCGCCCGAGGCGGAGAAGCCCCACAGCGCGAGCCTGGTGGCGTCGACTCCGGGCAGGGTCGCGGCGAACCCGATCGCGGCTTCCCAGTCGGCCAGCTGGTTCCTGACGGGGAGGACCAGGCGCGGCTGCCCGCCGCTCCGGCCGAGACCGCGGTAGTCGAAGGCGAGGACGCTGAAACCGGCGTCGTTGAAGCGCTTGGCGAACAGGTCGGTGGCCGGTTCCTTGGGCACCGCGAAACCGCCGGCCATGATCACGCAGGCGCCGTTGGTCCCCGGGTAGTGCCAGGCGGCGCACCGGGTGGCGCCGCTGGTGAAGTGAACCTGTCGGCGTTCCGCGGGAGCGCGCACGCCGGCGTCCGAAGGTCCTGGTTCCATGTTGTGAGTGAACCACGTGGTTCGCAAACTGTCCATGCCGTCCGTCACCCCGGGACGGACGGCTGATCGCCGGCCGCCTCCTCGCGTTCGAGGGCCCTGATCAACGCCTCGAAGCCGGCGGCGATTCCTGCCGCGTCCCCGCTGGTCCGCCACTCCACCAGGAAGCCGCGCAGCGCCGCGAGCACCAGCTCGGCGACCTCGTGCTTGCGCCGGTCGGACCAGTCCGCCGGGCAGAGCGACACCAGCGAGGGGAGGTAGAGCCGCGACGCCTCCCGGCCGAGCCAGCCGTAGCGCTCGGGGTCGTACATCGCCAGGCCGATGGCCTGGTCGAGCACCCACAGGCCTGGATCGTCCCCGCTGAGCATCGGCCACATGGCGCGCACCCGGGTGGCCAGCGTCGGGTGGCCGGGTCCCGCGGTCGCGGCCATCGCGTTGACGGTACGCCTCTCGCGCAGCTTCGATATGGCCTGTTTGAGCAGGTCGTCGACGCCGTCGAAGTGGTAGAGCAGCACCTTGTGCGTGGCGCCGGCCGCCCGGGCGGCGCGCCGCAGCGAGAAGTCCACGAGCCCGTTCGCCGCGAGGTCGTCGGTGACGCGGTCGAGCAACTCCCGCCGCCTGGCCTCGCCCCGTGGCGAGCCCGCCGATCGCCGATAGCCTGCCCGTTCTGGTGCGCCGTCATCGTTGGAGCTGTTCATACCGAAAGCTTCCACGGTCGCGGGTCCTCACGCGGCCGTTCCGCGAGCCGGATCGCGGGCATCGGGCGCGGATCGTCCCGCGGGACGGCTAGGAGAAGGCCGCCTCCGCCTTCGCGTAGGCCGCCTGGGCGATCTGCGGCAGCAGGGCGGCGGGGTCGGTGCGCGGGCGTGGCTCCTGGTTCGGGATGCGGATCTCCAGCAGGTAGCGGGAGGTCTGGATCACCTCCGCCCAGTGCCAGACGGGGGTCTTCCCGCTGCCGGTGACGCGGTAGGCCCAGGATCGCTCGCCCAGGGGCGGGACGGGCAGCGGCTGGATCTCGCCGGAGCCGAAGTCGGGGTCGGTCAGGTGGCGGCATCGTGCGGGCAGGCTCGGGTCACCCAGGCGGTTCAGCGTCGCGGCGGGGCCGGTGATGATCCCCTCGCTGAAGACCGCGCCCTCGGGGCGTCCCTGGGGCCGGGTCTCGGGGCCGGAGAGGTCACTGATCATGGTGACGGCCAGGTGCACGCCGGGGGTGTTGTGCTCGCGCAGCACCGTGAACCACATCCCGGTGGTCCACTTGTCGCACTCCTCCGGGCCCGTGAAGGGGCCGCTGATCTGGCGCCAGGGGATGAAGGCGGACCCTCGGTCGGCGACCGGCAGCGCGACGACGGCGGCCGGCACGTACGACGACTCCCGCACGTCCCGGAAGCCGGTGAGCAGGGCCGCGGCCGGTCGCGGGTCGCCCGGGCCCGAGCCTGGGTTGGGCGTGTCGTCCTTCTGGCCCGGTCTCACGATTCTCAGGTCCAGGTACCTCGACGCGGACGCACTGGGCGAGGCGGAGGTGGGGGTGGAGGCGGAGGCAGATACGGACGCGGAGGTGGGGGCGGACGCGGACGCGGACGGTCGTGTCGTGGTGCCGGGCGGGCGGGTTCCGCATCCGGACGTGCCCGCGCCCGACGCGGTGACGACCGCCATGAGGGCCGCCGCGTACCTCGTCGCTCCGCGACCCGTCGTCACCCGCTGCCTCCCGAGGGCATGTCGATGGCCGATCAAGGCCGGAGATCGATGATGAACCTTTCCCGCCGGGCGGGTGTCAGCCGGTGGCGCGGAGGGGATCGGCGGTGGGGGACGGCGGGGTGTACGGGGGGAGGGCGAAGCGGGTGCGGATGGCCTGCTGGACGGTGAGCTTGTCGGCGCGGGCGTCCACGGTCATGACGTACTCCTTGCGCCGGAACAGCTCGATCACCGGGTCGATCTTGTCGTGGTAATCGCGCAGCCGCCGGGCCAGCGCGTCGGGGGCGTCGTCCTCGCGGGTGACCAGGTCGCCGCCGCACACGTCGCAGCGGCCCTCGGCCTCCGGGCGGTGGGCGATGAGGTTGTAGTCCATGCCGCAGCGCGAGCACAGCCGGCGGGCCAGCACGCGGCGGCGTACTTCGTCGTCGGGCAGTTCGAGGTGGATGACGCCGTCGATGTCGTAGCTCTCCAGGAAGAACTCCGCCTGCCGGCGGTTGCGCGGGAAGCCGTCGATGACGAAGCCGTAGTTCCAGTCGTGCAGTTGCAGCCGGTCGCGGACGACGGACTCGACCAGGTCGTCCCCCACCAGCTCGCCCGCCGCGACCAGGCGGCGGACCTGGGCGCCGATCTTGGTGTGGTTCTTGACGTGCCAGCGGAAGATGTCGCCGACGCTGATGTGCACCAGATCGAGGTCACCGGCGAGCAGCTTGCTCTGGGTGCCTTTGCCGCTCCCCTGCACCCCCATGATCACGTATTTGCGCATACCTCAGCACTCTACGGCGGGCGCCGCCCGGCGATACGTAGATTTCCCGATGCCCGGCCGGGCCCCTGGCGCCTAGGGTCGGGACCACTGGACGCCCCTGCGAGAAGGTGGGTACATGCGCGCGCTGACCGTGGTCCTGTCGTCCCTCCTCGTGGTGACGTCCCTCTCCCAGCCCGCGGCGGCGAAACCGGCCCCGTCCGCGCCGGCCGACGTCGTCTTCCAGCGGGCCGACTTCACGGCGGGCACGGCGGAGGGGACGAGCGCCGGTGACGGGCTGGTGTTCGGCTCGGCGGCCGGCACGGTCGCCTACACCGACGCGCTCGGCACCAAGACCTGGGAGTACGCCCGCTGGACCGGCCCCGAGCAGGTCATCGGCTTCCCCGCCACCGAGCTGGTCGCCTCCTGGACCGCCGACCTGCCGCCCGGGAGCTGGCTGCAGGTCGAGGCCCGGGCCAGGAACACCGGAGGGCTGACCAAGTGGTACTCGCTGGGCCGCTGGGCCTACGCCGAGGGCGACATCCGGCGCACCTCGGTGCCGAGCCAGGGCGACGCCGACGCCACCGTGGCCGTGGACACGCTGGTCGCGGCCGAGGGCAGGCAGATCAGCGCCTACCAGCTCCGGCTGACGCTCTACCGGACGCCGGGCTCGGCGCTCGCGCCCCGGGTGCGCACGTCGGGCGCGATGGCCTCCAACGTGCCCCAGCGCAAGACCGTGCCGGTCAGCCCGGGCGGCGGCGCGTGGGGCGTCGAGCTGGACGTGCCGCGCCGCTCCCAGAACGTCCACGTCGGCCACTACCCCGAGTGGAACGGCGGCGGCGAGGCGTGGTGCAGCCCGACCTCCACCACGATGGTGCTGGGCTACTGGGGCAAGTGGCCGAGCGCCCAGGACACCGCCTGGGTGAGCCCGTCCGACCCGGACCCCGAGGTCGACTACGCCGCCCGCTACACCTACGACCACGCCTACCAGGGCACCGGCAACTGGCCGTTCAACACTGCCTACGCGGGCCGATACGGCATGGACGGGTTCATCACCCGGCTGCGCTCGCTGACCGAGCTGGAGCAGCTCATCAAGGCGGGCGTCCCGGTCATCACCTCGCAGTCGTTCAAGAAGAGCGAGCTGCCCGGCGCCGGGTACGGCACCGACGGCCACCTCATGGTGGTGGTCGGTTTCACCGCGACCGGCGACGTCGTCGCCAACGACCCGGCCTCGCCCAGCGACGCCGCCGTCCGGCACGTCTATCCGCGCGCCGCCTTCGAGAACGTCTGGCTGCGCAGCTCCAGCAGCGGCGGCATCGCCTACGTCATCCACCCGCCGGGCCACGCCCTGCCGGCCACGACGCCGGGCCTGCCCGCCAACTGGTGACGTGACCCCGATGGCGGGCAGGGGCGGCGGAGGCCGGTAGTCAGCTCAGGCGCAGCACTCCCCAGTGGCTGGTGTCGAGGTAGCTGCGGCCGGTGGCGTCGCTCCAGGTCGCTGCGGCGGTACGGGTGGCGCCCGTCGCGTCGTTGACCTGCACGTCGAAGCCCAGCAGCGTGCCGGGCCTCAGGGGCACGGTGGGCACCTTGATCGCGGCTTCGACGACGTAGCCGCCGGGCACGACCTTGGCCACGGCCGTCAGGTTGTCCTTCACGCCGGCGGCGTCGAAGGTGCCGCCGACCGTGAGCCGGCCGGAGAAGCTGACCCGGTACTGCCCGTCGTCGTCGGTGTAGCCCTTCGTCTTGCCGTTGCCGGGGTCCACGAAGATCTCGACGGAGTCCTGCTGCCAGGCGTCGGCGGACTCCTCGCTGAGGACGGGGTCGGTGACCTCGGCGAGCACGTACAGCGTGGACCCGTTCCAGAGCGACCTGACCGCGGCGCTCGCCCCGGAGGTGCCCTGGATCCTGGTGCCGGTGCGGACCTGCGGCGCGGCCCGCCAGGCGGCGTCCACCACGCCGTCGAGGACGGGCGCGCGGTGGGCGGCGGTGGTGAGCTTGACGGCGGGCGCGGCGGTGACCTTCCCGGTCCAGGAGATGGCGGTGCCGCCGTCCCGCACGGTGACGTCCACGTCGGTGCCCTTGGGGACCAGGGCCTCGACGCGGTAGCCGGCGGCGGTCGGGCGGACCGCGGCCCTGGGGCCGCCGGCGCGGGTGACGGTGCGGGTGACGCCGCCCACGGTGATCGTCACCCGGTCGGCGGCCGAGACGGTGGGGTCGGTGACCTCGGCGAGCACGTACGTGCCGGCGGCGCCGGTGCGGGCCTGGAGACCGGCCGACACCGCGCCCACGCGGGCGATCGGCGCGTCGGGCAGCAGGTCCCACTGCAGGTCGCGCTTGCCGTCGAGCACCACCTCCGCGGCCGGGGCCTCCAGGCGGCGCACCCGCGGCGACAGCTTCGACGGGTCGGCGACCGCCCAGTACGCGGGCTTGGCCTGAAGGTCGCGGTCGAACAGCAGGGGCGCGTCGAGCCGCGTGATCGGCCAGGTGTTGAGCCAGCTCACGTCGTCGGACTCGCCCCACACGGTGACCGAGTCGAGGCGCGCGGCCTGCCGGCGGAAGACATCGAACAGCTCCTTGTAGCGGTGGCCCTGCTCGGCCAGCAGCTCGGACGCGATGGTGTCGTAGGAGGAGACGAAGTCGGTGTAGACGCTGACGTCCAGCTCGGTGACCTGCTGCCGGACGCCGAGGGTGGCGAAGCGCTCGATGGTGTCCTCGACGTTGGAGGCGGGCGGCTGCTCGATGTTGAGGTGGAGCTGGTGGCCGACGCCGTCGATCGGCACGCCCTCGGCCTTGAGCTTCTTGACCAGCGCGTACAGGGCCTCGCGCTTGCGCGGGTACTCGGTGTTGTAGTCGTTGATGAACAGCTTGGCGTCCGGGTCGGCCTCGTGGGCGACGCGGAAGGCGGTGCGGATGAAGTCGAGGCCGGTGATCTCGTACCAGGGCGAGCGGCGCAGGCCGTCGGGCTGGTTCTCGTCCACGACCTCGTTGACCACGTCCCAGACGGCGATCTTGCCCTTGTAGCGGGTGACGAGCGTGCGGACGTGGTTCTCCAGGCGGGCCAGCAGCGTCGCCTTGTCGGCGTTCTCGAACACCCAGGCCGGGGTCTGGCTGTGCCAGGCGAGGGTGTGGCCGCGGATCGTCATGCCGTGCTCCACGCCGAAGCCCACGAGGGCGTCGGCGTCGGCGAAGGCGAACTCGCCCTCGCGCGGCTCGGTGGCGTCCCACTTCATCTCGTTGCCGGGGGTGATGCCGTTGAAGTGCCGGGCCAGCAGCTCGCCGTGGACGCCGAGGCTGTCGGGCAGGGTGAGCGCGGAGCCGAGGGTGAAGGGCACGCGGTCCTTCAGTGCGGGGATGTCGGTCTGGATCGGCTTGGGCGCGACGTAGGTCATCGCGAAATCGTCCAGGTAGAAGGGGAAGGTGCCGGTGTCGGACTCCAGGTAGAGGCTGAGGAAGTCGACGTCGCGGGAGAGCGTGTACGTGCCCGCGAGCCGCACCCACTCCCCCGCCGGCACGTCGGTCGGCGGCACCACGCGCTCGTAGCTGGGCGTGCCGGCGCTGCGCCGCTCGATCGAGAGCCCGAGGCGGCCGGAGGGGGTGTCGGGGCCGAGCCGCACCCATACCGACAGGTCGTACTTGTCGCCCTTGCCCATGCGGCCGAGGACGTTGAACGCCGGGCCGTCCCAGGAGGCCGAGCGGCCGGTGACGGCGAGACTGCGGGTGCCCTCGTGGGCGGCGTCGGTGGTGGCGGCCAGCACGGCGGAGGCGCGCGGCGACCAGTCCTGGGCGGTGCCGTCCTCGAAGCCGGTGGTGACCGGCTCGCGGGTGGGGTCGCCCTGCGGGGCGAGCACCACGTCGTCGAGGAGGTAGCGGCCGGTGGCGTCGCTGCTCTCGGCGTAGAGCTGGAGGTCGGTGGAGTCGGCGGTGAACAGGTACGTGCCGGCCAGCCGTACCCAGGCGCCGTCGGTGACGGTGGCGGCGGCCACCCGCTCGTACGTGGTCTCGCCGCCCGCCGGGGTGCGCTGCACGGTGAGCGCGATCGTCGCGTCCGGCTGCCCGGTGTCCAGCCGGGCGTAGGCGCTCACCCGGTAGGTGACGCCCTTGACGAACGGCGCGGCGAGCGTGGCGCCGTGCCAGGTGGCGGTGCGGCCGGTGGTGAGCAGGGAGCCGGTCCCGCCGTGCGCGGCCCCGGCGGTGACCGTGACGGAGACGCCGTCGCCGCGCGGGGCCCAGCCCTGCGTGGTGCCGTCCTCGAAGTCGTAGACGTGGTCGGCGGCGTGTGCCGGCAGCGCCGGCGCCAGGCATAACAACGCGGCGGCCAGCAGGGCGCGGAGAAGGGTGCGCACGGTGCTCCTGAAAGTTTCAGAAATCTCCCGATAATTGGCACGCGGACTGTAGAGCGGGGTGGCCAGCGGGTCAACACTGCTGCAACCGCTTGTTGCAGCAAACATGCAGTTTTACTGCATCCATTGACGTGACCGGAGGGTTACGCGAACGTTTCATGCAACCGATTGCCGCACCATCCCTTGTGAGGTTGCGCATGCGACTTCTGTTACTCGTCCCCCTGCTGCTGCTCCCCCTCGCCACGACCCCCGCCCAGGCCCAGCCCCAGGCCCAGCCCCAGGCCCGGGCCCAGGTACGCGGCACGATCGTCGTCGCGGCGGACGGCAGCGGCGACCACACCACCGTGCAGGCCGCGGTGGACGCCGTCCCCGCCGGCAACACCCGCCCGGTCACCATCCTGGTCCGCAGGGGCACCTACCGGCAGCAGGTCGTCATCCCGGCCGACAAGCCGTACATCTCGCTGGTCGGCGACACGCGCGACCCGCGCGAGGTGGTGCTGACGTTCGGCGTCTCCGCCGCCACGCCCAGGCCGGACGGCTCCGGCACCTACGGCACCTCGGGCAGCGCCTCGTACGTCATCAGCGCCCCCGACTTCACCGCCCGCAATCTCACCTTCGAGAACTCCTACGACGAGGCCGCCGGCGGCCCCAGCCAGGCCGTCGCCGTACGCACCACCGGCGACCGCCAGGTGTACGAGAACGTGCGCTTCCTCGGCAACCAGGACACCCTGTACGCCAACACGGCCTCCGCCACCACGACCGCCCGGCAGTACTTCCGCGACTGCTACGTCGAGGGCGACGTGGACTTCATCTTCGGCCGCGCCACCGCCGTCTTCGACAACTGCGTGATCAAGTCGCTGACCCGCGGCAGCGCCGACAACAACGGCTACGTCACCGCGGCCAGCACCGAGATCACCAACCCCTACGGCTTCCTGATCTACCGCAGCCACCTGGTCAGCGACGCCCCGGCGCGCAGCGTGCACCTGGGCCGGCCGTGGCCGGCGGGCGGCTCGGCCACCGCGCGCGGCCAGGTGCTGGTGCGCGAGTCGTGGCTGGGCCAGCACGTCAAGGACGCGCCCTGGACCGACATGTCCGGGCTGAGCTGGCGCGACGCCCGCCTGTCGGAGTACCGCAACGAGGGCCCCGGCGCGTCGGTCAACGACGAGCGTCCCCAGCTCACCCCCGGTCAGGCCGCCGCCCTCACCCCGCAGAGGTACCTGGCCGGCTCCGACGGCTGGAACCCGCTGCGCCGCACGCCGCCCCGCCCCGGCCGCGACGAGCCGGGCCGCCAGGTCCTGCCCGCGAACGACGGCTGGGCCGCGGCCACCACGGGCACCACCGGCGGCTCGGCCGCCCGCCCCGAGAACGTGCACGTGGTCACCACCCGCGCCCAGCTCAAGGCCGCGCTCGGCGACCCGGCCGACAACACGCCGCGGATCGTCTACGTCAAGGGCGCCGTCGACGCCGACACCGACGACTCCGGCAACCCGCTGACCTGCGACGACTACGCGGTGAACGGCTACAGCCTTGCCGCCTACCTGGCCGCGTACGACCCGGCCGTGTGGGGCAGGACCAGCGTCCCGTCAGGGCCGCTCGAAGAGGCCCGCAAGGCGTCGTACGCGAAGATGGCCGAGCACGTCACGGTCACGATCGGCTCCAACGTCACCCTGATCGGCCTGGGCCGCGACGCCGCGCTGAAGAGCTTCGGCCTGCGGATCAGCAACGCCGACAACGTGATCGTCCGCAACCTGACCATCACCGACACCGCCGACTGCTTCCCGCAGTGGGACCCGACCGACGGCGCGGAGGGCAACTGGAACGCCTCCTTCGACAACGTCGAGGTCTCCGGCTCCACCCACGTCTGGATCGACCACAACACGCTGAACGACGGCGCCAACCCCGACTCCGGCCAGCCGCTGTACTTCGGCCGGCCGTACCAGGTGCACGACGGGCTGCTGGACGTCGTGCGCGGCGCGAACTACGTGACCCTGTCCTGGAACCACCTCGGCAACCACGACAAGGTCATGCTGATCGGCAACACCGACAACCCGGCGCGCTACGCCGAGGAGGACAAGCTCAAGGTCACGCTGCACCACAACTACTTCGAGGGCCTCGGGCAGCGCACGCCCCGGGTGCGCTTCGGGCAGGTGCACGTCTACGACAACTACTTCACCGGCGGACCGGCCCACAACTACAGCATCGGGGTGGGCGTCGGCTCCAAGGTCTACGCCGAGTCCAACGCCTTCGACGGCATCCCGGCGGCGAAGGTGCTGACCGTGTTCGGCGGCACGGCGATCACCGCGAAGGACAACCTCGTGGACGGCCGCCCGGTGGACCTGGTGGCCGCCTACAACGAGGCCGGCGGGGCCTCGCTCGGCGCCGACGCCGGCTGGACGCCGGCGCTGGTGACCCGCGTCCACCCGGCCAGGGTGCTCAAGGCCCTGGTGCCGGCGGGCGCCGGAGCCGGGCGGCGCCTGTAGGCGCGGCGCGGGTCACAGCGGCGAGCCGCCGTTCGTCAGGTCCTCCCCCTCCGGCTCCAGCGCGTAGGCGATCCCGGCGTCGATGTCGCTGTCGTGGCCGGTGCGGAAGGCCACGTGGTAGGCGTTGTCGCCGAGCGTGTCGCGGGCCTGCCGCTCGCACTCGCGCCGGGCCTCCACCCAGGCGGGGACGTTGGCCTGCGCCTGGCCGTGGATGCTCCAGATGCGCTGCGCCAGCCCGAGCAGCCGGGCCGCCCGCTGGGCCCGGCCCGCCGCGCCGGCCGCCAGCGCCAGCAGGTCGACGGTCAGCCCGATGCCGAAGCTGTCGTGCAGCCGCCGCTTGACGCGCAGCGCCTCCTGGCCGTAGAGCACCGCCGGGCCGAGCCGCCCCCGGCTCAGCTCGGCCTGGCCGCGCAGCAGGTCGCCGTGGGAACGCATCGACTGCTCGCCGCGCTGGTCGCACAGCGCGCGCAGGTCGTCGAGGACGGAGATCGCCTCGTCCACCTGGCCGTCCACGGTGAGCGCGTGGGCCCGGCACAGCAGCGCCAGCAGCCCGGCGATGGTCGGCTCCGCGCCGTCCCAGCGGGTGGTGTACGCCTCCTGCGACTCGGCCATGGCCTGCACGAGGTCGCCGCGGATGACGCCGGCCGCCGACCGCAGCGCCCTGACGTAGCGCAGCGCCTCGGCCTCGCCCGTGCCGGCGGCGATGGCCGCGCACTGCACGGCCCTGGCCTCGGCGCCGGCGGCGTCGCCCTGGGTGGCGGCCAGCAGGCCGTCGGCCCACAGCGCCCGCAGCAGCGCCGGGCCCGGCGGGCAGGGCAGGGACAGCGCCTGGCCCAGGTAGTGGCGGCCCTCCTTGGCGTAGCCGCAGCCGTACCAGAAGAAGGCCAGCGTGCCGGCCAGCTCGACCGCGGCCGGGCCGTCGGCGGCCGACAGCGCGGCGTCCAGCGCGGCGCGCAGGTTGTCGTGCTCGCCGAGCATCCGGTCGTACCAGGACATCTGGCCCGGCCCGAGCCAGCCGGCCGCGCCGTGGACGGCCAGCTTCAGGTAGTGGTCGCGGTGGCGGCGCCGGAAGCGCTCCTCCTCGCCGAGGTCGCGCAGCCAGCCGGCGCCGTACTCGCGCAGCGTGTCGAGCATGCGGTAGCGCTCGCCCGCGCCGGTGGGCAGCCAGGTGAGGATCGACTCGTCGGCCAGCGCGTCGAGCAGCAGCCCGACCTCCTCCTCGGGCAGCCGCTCGTCGGTGCAGACCTCGCGGACGGCCTCGGCGCCGAAGTCGCCGGCGAACACCGACACGCGCGCCCACAGCAGCCGCTCGGCGGGCTCGCACAGCTCGTGGCTCCAGCCGATCGCCGTGCGCAGCGCCCGGTGCCAGGGCGGGTCGGCCGGGCCGCCCTGCAGGGTGGCGAAGCGGTCGTCGAGCCGGTCGGCCAGGTGCTCGACCGGGTGGTCGCGCAGCCGGGCGGCGGCCAGCTCGATGGCCAGCGGCAGGCCCTCCAGGCGGCGGCACAGGCGCACGACGGCGGCCTCGTTGTGCTCGTTCACCTCGAAGCCGGGCAGGGCCTCGGCGGCGCGCTCGGCCAGCAGGGCGACCGCGTCCTGGGCGCCGACGCCGGTGGCGCCCTCGGCGGGCACGGGCAGCGGCTCGACGAGGTGCACCAGCTCGCCCGGCACCTCCAGCGGGCGGCGGCTGGTGGCCAGCAGGCGCAGGCCGGGCACGGCCTCCAGCAGCACCCGCGCGGTCGCGGCGCAGGCGGCCACGAGGTGCTCGCAGGTGTCGAGGACGATCAGGACCTCGCGGTCGTACAGGTGCTCGGCCAGGACCTCGGCCATCGGCCGGGTGGTCTGGTCGGTGAGCCGCAGCGCCTCGGCGATGGCGTGCGGCAGCAGCGTGCCGTCGTCCAGCGGCGACAGCTCGACCAGCCAGGCGCCGCCGCCGAAGCCCGGCCGCAGGTCGGTCGCGGCGCGCAGCGCGAGCCGGGACTTGCCGACGCCGCCCACGCCGGTGAGGGTCACCAGCCGCGAGCGGCGGCACGCCCGGCGGATCTGGTCGAGCTCGACGCGACGGCCGACCAGGCTGGTCAGCTCGGGTGGAAGGTTTCCCGCCTGCCACTTACCTGCCATCGTGATCGCCACCCATCAGATGAAGTTGTGACAGCAGCTTGCCCGACTTCCCGGGGGTCCGTCACTACTAGTGAGAAAGTAGTTACTCTTCCACCCCAGGCGAGGACGGGCAAGCGAGGGCCGGCCCCGGGCGGGGCCGGCCGGTGGGACGGGGTGGCGTCAGGGGGCGTAGGTCTTGACCTCCAGGAGGCCGACGCTGCTGGTGCCGTTGCCGGTGAGCAGCACCCTCAGTTTCGTGGTGCTGGTCGCGGTGAAGGTGACGGAGTTGTAGCCGTTCTTGGTGAGCGTGTACGCCGAGGCGCCGGGCACGTCCGTGTACGCGCTGCCGTTCCAGTACTGGAGCTTCCACGACGCCGGCATGTCGATGCCCTGCTCGTCGTCGAAGAAGTACACCTCGGCCCGGCCGAGCGTGCGGGCCGAGGGCCAGGTCAGCTCCACCCACTGCTGCCCGGTCTCCGGCCAGCAACCCCAGCGGGGGTTGGCGGTGTCGTTGGACGCGGGCGGGTCGATGCCGTCGTTGACGGCCGCCACGCTCTCCCAGGACGAGGTGTACGAGGCGGTCGGCGTGGCCGAGGTCGCGAGGTTGCCGGACGGCTGGGCCCCGCCCCGGTTGTGGACCTTGATCTCGGTGAGCCCGGTCCTGGCCCCGGAGGCGGCCGTGGCCAGCACCCGGATGCGCTGGGCGGTGACCGCCGGGAACTGGACGAGGTTGTAGTTGGCGCGCGGCGCGGACGGGGTCTTGGCCTGGCTCGGCACGCTGACCCAGGAGCTGCCGTTGTGGTACTGGATGTCGTAGGAGGCCGGTGCCCGGTAGGTGGTGGCGGCCGGGCGGCTGTCCTTGAAGTAGAGCCGCACCTCGTCGATCGTGCGGGCGGTGCCGAAGTTCAGCTCGTACCAGTCCTGGCCGGCGGTGGTGCCGCCCCAGAACGGCTCGTTGATGGGGAAGCCGTCCACGGCGCCGGCGGTGGAGCTGCCGGAGGCGGTGGTGGAGGCCGTGGCGGTGGCGCCGGCGGCCAGGTTGGCGAGGTCGGCGGTCAGGTCCACGCCGGCCTTGGCGAGCAGGTCCACCATGCGGGCGCTGCTCTGGACGACCTGGGCGGGCGCCTGGAGGCCGGGGACGGCGACGTGGTGGGTGACCGTGCCGCTGGTGGTGACCGCGCCGGTGGCGGGGTCCCAGGTGAAGGGCACCAGCGACGACACGGTGGCGGCGCGGCTGCCGTTGATGAAGATCGAGTAGCCCTCGGGCACGCCGGGGTAGCGGACCACGCCGTCGGCCGGGTCGTCCCAGACGATGGTCAGGTCCGCGTTGCGGTAACGCAGGTTGTTGACGGTGAAGTGGCTCCAGCCGATGTCGATCGGCGACAGCTCGACCTTGGCGTCGTTGCGCGGGCGCAGGCCGGCGACGTCCTCGATCACGGTCCAGTTGCTGCTGCCCAGGATGTTGTGGTGGATCCAGGAGCGGTAGGTGATGGACGAGCCGTTCCAGTCGGCCCAGAACTCGTTGGCGTCCGGCCACTGGGTGTTGCCGCCCACGTACTGCGCCCAGGCGTTCCAGTAGAGCAGCTTCTTGTACCAGGTCGGGTCGATCCACTCGTTGGGGTAGGTGCGCAGCACCGAGGAGAGCAGGCGGAACTGCACGGTGGAGTTGATGGTGGAGAAGTTGTTGCTGCCGGTGCCGGAGGCGGCCTTGTCGGCCTGGTTGGCGGTGTAGAAGGGGAAGATCGGGTACTGCGCGGGGTCGTCGAACAGGCGCAGCGCCTGCTTGTACGTGGCCGTGTCCGGGATCGCGCCGACCGCGAACGGGTAGTAGTTGTTGATCTCCTTCCACGGCACCCACTCGTTGGTGGACTTCAGGCGGTGCTCGAAGAGCTGCCTGCCGGGGTTCCAGAGCACGTTGACGATGGCGTTCTGGATCTGGGTGGCCAGGGTGCGCATCTCGGTGGCCTTGGCCGTGTTGCCGACGGCCTCGTACGCCTGGGCGGCGGCCAGGGCGCCGCTGTACTGGTAGGCGGCCTCGGCGCGGTCCATGCGGCCGGGCTTCCAGTGGAAGGAGACGGCGTCGGCGTCGTTGCCGGTCAGGGCGCCCCAGTCGTACTCGATGAGCTTGTTGTTGTCGGTGTCGTAGAAGGAGAGCTGGCCCTTGACGTCCTGCTCGGCGTAGCGGGCGAGGTTGGCGGCGATGGCGGGCTGCCCGCCGTGGATCTGGTAGCTCTTCCAGGCGGCCTCGGCGATGTACTGGGTGTAGCTGTTGGACCAGTTCTCCGGGTCGCCGGGGTTGTCGAGGAAGCGGCCGTTCTTGGAGATCTGGCCGACGCTGAGCCAGTCGCCGTAGGCGTAGATCGGGTTGCGCAGATACTTGAGGTCGTCGATGTGCATGGGCTGGGTCAGCGCGATGGCGTTGTTGTAGCCGAGCACGCCCTCCATCGACGTCGGGAACTGGAAGGTCTGGCCGGGGATGTCCGCGTCGAGGTGGTTGTAGCGCATCAGCCACCAGCGGTAGTAGATGTTCTTCTTGATGCCGGGCTCGGGCACGTCGATGTAGGGGACGTTCTCGGCCCACCAGCGGTTGTAGGCGCGCACGTGGGTGGCGAAGGCCGTGGCCGGCGAGTAGCCGGCGTAGGCGTCGTACTCGGTACGGGAGGCCGGGATCTCGCTGGTGACGAAGCCCATGACGACCTTGACGGTCACGGTGGCGCCGGCGGCGACGGTGACCGAGCGGTTGAGGCCGCCGCCGGAGGCGGTGAAACCGTCGCCGGTGAGCCGCGGGTAGATCGTGGTGAGGTTGTTGTAGGCGCTGACCTGGCCGGTCAGCTCGCTGCCGCTGCCGCTGGTCGCGTACGGGGAGGTGGCCCTGAGCTGGAGCGTCGTCGCGGCGGAGCCGCCGTTGGTGATGGCCAGGTCGGCCACGGCGACGTTGTTGTCGGTGATGAACTTGGTCTGGTCGATCGTCACCGAGCCGCTGGTGTGCCGGCTCCTCCAGTGGCTGGGCGCCTGCCGGCGGGAGCCGACCTGCTCGGTGAAGGTGCCAGGGGTGACGGCGACGGTGAAGGCGTTGTTGTCGCTGATGCTCTCCCAGTAGGCGACCTGCCCGGCGAAGCCGAGCGTGCCGGGCGTGTGGGTCTTCATGAACAACGCCCGGCCGCGGGTCATCAGCCAGGTGCCGGCGGGGTCGTTGCCGGGGCGGGCCAGCAGCCGGTCCATCCAGAAGTCGGTGCCGGAGCTCTCGGCGTCGTAGATGGCCCGCATCATGTCGCCGGTCGTGTACGAGCCGGGCGGCGACGGGACGGCCGGGCCGCTGAAGGACGGGTAGCCGATGGTCTGGTCGGCGTGCGCCGGGGCGCCCGCCACGAGCAGGGCCGCGACCAGCAGCAGGGCGGTCAGGACACGTTTCACGAGAAGGCCCTCCATTCGAGCACGCCGGTGGAGTAGCCGGTCCGCGAGGTGACGCTCAGGCGGAGCCGGGTGGTGCTGAGCGAGGGGAAGGTGGTGGTGTTGAAGCCGTTGGCGGCCGTGCCGCAGCCGGACTGGCCGGGGATGTCGGCGTAGGCGCTGCCGGTCCAGTACTGGACCCGGCAGGAGGCGGGCAGGTCGATGCCCTGGTCGTCGTCGAACCAGTAGACCTCGGAGCGGGAGACGGTCTGGGCGGCCGGCCAGCGGTACTCGATCCACTCGGTGCCCTGGTGGTCCCAGTTGCCGTAGGCGCCGTGGCTGTGGTCGGCCGAGCCGGTCGGGGTGTAGCCGTCGTTGATCGCGGCCAGGGTCTCCCAGGGCGAGACGTAGGAGGTGGACGGGGTGGCGCTCGCCGCCAGGTTGCCCGGCGTGGTGGGGCCGCCCCCGGTCTGGACGACCTTCCGCATGGTGCCGTCGGCGTTGAAGAAGAGCTTGTCGATCGTCACCGAGCGGCGGAAGTCGCCGCCGCCGGGGCTGGAGGCGTTGTGGTAGACCATGTACCACTGGCCCTTGAACTCGATGATCGCCGGGTGGTTGGTGGTCGAGGTGACCTGGTCCAGCACGACGCCGCGGTGGGTCCACGGGCCGAGCGGGTTGCTCGCCGTGGCGTAGCGGACGCAGGCGTGGCCGGGCGCGGAGCAGGCCGAGTCGTTGGCGGCGTAGGCGAGGTAGTAGACGCCGTCGCGCTTGAACATCCAGGGGGCCTCCCAGAAGTTCGTCACGCCGCTCGGGGTGATGACCGGGCCGCTGGTCGAGGTCATGTCGGGATTGAGGCGGACGGCGCGCAGGCCGTAGTAGGAGCCCCAGTACATGTAGACCTGGCCGTCGTCGTCGGTGAAGACGGTCGGGTCGATGTTGAGCGGCGCGGAGTTCGGCGTGCTGTCGCTGATCAGCGGGCCGCCCTTGGCGTCGCGGAAGGGGCCGAGCGGGGTGTCGCCGACGGCGACGCCGATGTCCATCCAGCCGGCGCCGTTGCCGTTGACGGGGACGTACCAGTAGTACTTGCCGTTCGCGCCCCGCTCGACCTCGCCGGCCCAGGCGTCGGCGCCCGCCCAGGAGAAGGTGGAGATCGACAGCTTGGCGCCCTGGTCGGTGAAGGTGGCGGCGTCGGTGGAGGTGAAGACGTGCCAGTCGCGCATGACGAAGTTGGTGCCGCCGGGCGGGGCCTCGTCGTGGCCGGTGTACAGGTACAGGGTGTCGCCGGCGACCAGCGCGGCCGGGTCGGCCGTGTAGATCGCGGTGGTGATCGGCGCGCCCGCGAGCGCCGGGCGGGCGGTGGTGAGGAGGAGCAGGAGTGCCGCGGCGAGGGCCGCCGCCCATCGTCGTCTCATGAGGGGTGTGCTCCTTGCTGTGTTAGCGCTAACATCACGCGTAACCTTAACTAAAAGGTTTTCGGGAACGTAGAACGCGCGGCCGAGGGCTGTCAATGCGGCTCTGCAACCATATGCACAGCGGGTGAGCTGGCTTTTGATGAGGAGGGCGGGCGCTGATCAGCCAACGGATGGATGGTCACAATTACGTCTCACCGAAAAGGATTTCGTAGATTCATCGTCTTCTCATCCCGCTCACGGGAGTTGCCCAGAACTCCCCCATAACCTCACAATCCGGACGACACGGACTCCGGAGAGGAAGCAGACGTGGGACATGACCACGAAGGCGAGCGGGTCAGCAGGCGGCGGCTCATCGCGGGCGTGAGCTCCATCGGGCTCGGCGGCCTGCTGGCCGCGTGCGGCGCCACGGGAGACGGCCCCCGTGCCGTCACGACCTCGACCGGCGCGACGGTGACGCCCCAGGCGACCAGCGCCACGCCCGCCGACGCGGCCTCGCTGTTCGCCGGGGCCAACACCTGTGCCCTGACCCCCACCGACGACAAGCGCTATCTGCGCGGCGCCCAGGTCGCCAACGCCGACGGCGTCGTCCGGTTCACCACCATCTGGCCGGGCTGGTACCGGGGGCGGACCATCCACATCCACGTCATGGTGCACGTCAGCGACCAGCGCGTGCTGACCACCCAGCTGATGTTCGACGAGAAGCTGAACAGCGCGGTCATGGCCAGGGCCCCGTACGCGAAGCACACCGGGCGCGACACGTTCAACGACGGCGACTCCATCTACCGGGATTCGATGCTCATGAAGGTCACCGAGGAGGACGACGGCTACCTGGGCGCCATCGTCCTGTCCGCCGACTCCGACAGGGACGGGGCCTGAGACCGCCGCTCACACCCGCCGCTGCACGCGCAGCAGGTACTCCTTGCGGTCCAGCGGGTCGGGGCCGAGGCGCGGGCGGGCGGGGGCCGGGCCGCGTACCGGGCGGTAGCGGTCGAAGGCCGTCTCCAGCACGCCCTCGCCGCGGGTCAGGCCCGGCAGGCGCTGCCCCAGCTCGTGCACCCTGGCCGCCGGGATCTCCCCCTCGATCAGGCCCCGGTCCTGCCTGCGCGGGACGGCGCCGAGCCGGGCCAGCACGGGCAGCACCTCGCCCGCCGTGTCCGCGGGCAGCTCCAGCGTGAAGCGGTGCACCGGCTCGCACACCACGGTCCCGGCCCGCCGCAGCGCCTCCAGGACGACCAGCGGCGTCAGGTTGCGGAAGTCGCCGGCCGTGCTCGACATGCTCTTGTCGAAGACGCCGCCGGAATGGCTCTGCCTGGCCCAGTAGCCGGAGTGGGTCAGCGTGACCACGCAGTCGATCACCTGCCAGCCGCGCAGGCCCTGGCGGAGGGTGTCGTGCACGGTCTCCTCGATCGTGCGCATGAACGCGTGCGGCAGCGAGCCCAGCTCCACCTCCAGCCGGAACCGCACGCCGCCGCCCGGCGGGCCGGGCTCCACCCGCAGGCCGACGGTGGCCAGGAACGGGTTGGGCGGCTTGCCGATCAGCTCGGCGGCGGCGCCGGTGCCCGCCGGGCGCTCGACGCAGATCGTGGTGCTCTCCCTGAAGGTCACCTCCAGGCCGGCCTCGTCGAGGAGCGTGGCCTGGATGACCTCCTTCTGGACCTCGCCGTAGAGGGTGAGCGAGATCTCGCCGCGCGCGTCGTCCTGGCGCAGGCCGATGAGCGGGTCCTGCTCGGCGAGCCGGGTCAGGGCGAGCAGCAGCGCGCCCCGGTCGGCGGGGCGGGCCGGGGACACGACGGTCTCCAGGGTGGGCGGGGCGAAGTGGCCCGTCCCGGCGCGGGGCGGCGGCTCGCCGAGCGGGTCGCCGACGCGGACGGCGTCCAGCCCGCGCAGCCGGGCGATCTGCCCGGCTGCGACCGCCCCCGGGGGCCGCCCCGCGTCGGACGGGCGCGAGGGCCGCCCGGCACCGGGCGGGTGCGGGGTGCGCGCGGGGCCTGGCCGGCGGTGGGCGGGGCCGCCGGGGCCACCGGGGGCGCCGGGGGCGCCGGGGGCGCCGGAGACGCTGGGCACCTCGATGGCGGTGACGCGGGCCTCGGTGCCGCCCGGCAGGCGGAGGCGGTCGCGGACGCGCAGTGTCCCCGAGAACAGGCGGGCGTAGGCCAGCTTCTCCCCCGCCGGCCCGCGCTCGATCTTGAACACCGCGCCCGAGACCGGCCCCTCCGGGTCGCCTCCGGCGGCGGGCAGCAGCTCGCGCAGGCCCGCCATCAGCTCCGCCACCCCGGCCCCGGTGATGGCCGAGCCGAAGAACACCGGATGCACCAGGGCCCGCCGGGTCTGTTCGGCGAGCGCGGCCCGCAGCCGGGCGGGCGGCACCGGCGGCCCGCCCTCGACGTACGCGGCCAGCAGCGCGTCGTCGTGCAGCGCGAGCACGTCGATCAGCTCCGGTCCGCACCCGCCGTCGAAGGGTCTGAAGGCGGCCCGCGCGGTGCCCGCGCCGGTGACCTCGCCCATCGCCGCGACGGGCAGCGCGAGCCTGGCGGCCAGCTCCGCCAGCACGCCCCGGGGCCGCGCGCCCCGCCGGTCGATCTTGTTGACGAAGAACAGCGTGGGGATGCCGAGCCGGCGCAGCGTCCGCATGAGCACGCGGGTCTGCGCCTGCACGCCCTCCACGGCGGAGACCACCAGCACCACGCCGTCGAGCACGTTGAGCACCCGCTCCACCTCGGCGATGAAGTCGGGGTGGCCGGGGGTGTCGATGAGGTTGACCGTGGTGTCGCCCACGGCGAAGGAGACCACGGCGGACTTGATGGTGATGCCGCGCCGGCGTTCGAGGTCGAGGGTGTCGGTCCGGGTGCTGCCGTCGTCGACGCTGCCGAGTTCGTCGATGGCCCCGGCGGCGAGCAGCAGCCGCTCGGTCAGGCTCGTCTTGCCGGCGTCCACATGTGCCAGGATTCCGAGGTTGAGCGTACGCAACGAGTGTCATGTCCTTCGAAGGGAACCGTTCTTACGCTGATGGACACGGCAGTCGCTCGCATTTTTCGCTCCTTTCCCGGATGTCCCCGTCAGGAGATCAGAAGTCCGGGTAAGGGGGCAACCGGTTTAACGCTCCGCCCGCGCTCGCGGCCCTAGGGTGGAGTCCGTCACTCGTCGAGAGAGGAAGTCCGGTGAGCGGTACCGGTGAGCTGGCCATCCCAGCGGTGGTGGAGAGTGCGTCGCGGCCCGCGCCCCCGTCGGGCGGGCCGGCGCGCTGGCTGCTGAAGCACCAGGTGCATCCCGTCGGCCCCGAGACGGAGGAGGGGCACGCCAAGCCGCAGCCCTGGTGGAAGGTGATGTGCCTGACCGGCGTCGACTACTTCTCGACGCTGGCCTATCTGCCGGGCATCGCCGCGCTCGCGGCCGGGGCGCTGTCGCCGCTGGCCACGCTGCTCATCGTGGCGCTGACGCTGCTGGGCATGCTGCCGATGTACCGGCGGGTGGCCCAGGAGAGCCCGAACGGGCAGGGGTCGGTGGCGATGCTGGAGCGGCTGCTGCCGTTCTGGCGGGGCAAGCTGTTCGTGCTGGTGCTGCTGGGGTTCGTGGCCACGTCGTGGATCATCACCATCACGCTGTCGGCGGCCGACGCCTCCGTGCACGTGCTGGAGAACCCGTACTTCCCGGCCTTCCTGCACGGGCACGCGGTCGCGCTGACCGTCGCGCTGCTGCTGGTGCTGGGCGGGGTGTTCCTGCTGGGCTTCACCGAGGCGGTGAGCGTGGCGATCCCGCTGGTGGCGCTCTTCCTCGGTCTCAACGCGGTCGTCGTCGCCGTCGGGATCGCCGACGTGCTCGCCACGCCCGACGCGCTGTCGCGCTGGATCGACGGGCTGGCCGGGGCGCACGGCGGGCTCGGCGGCGTGCTGGGCCCGGCGGTGCTGGCCTTCCCGCTGCTGGTGCTGGGCCTGTCGGGGTTCGAGACGGGGGTCAGCATGATGCCGCTGGTGGCCGCCCGGGGCGCCGACCCGGACGAGCGGCTGGGCTCGCGCATCGCCAACACCCGCAAGCTGCTGACCACGGCGGCGCTCATCATGAGCGTCTACCTGATCGCCACCAGCTTCGTCACCACCGTGCTCATCCCGGCCGAGCAGTTCAGGCCCGGCGGCCAGGCCAACGGGCGGGCGCTGGCCTACCTCGCGCACGCGCGGCTGGGCGAGGTGTTCGGCACGGTCTACGACGTCAGCACCATCCTCATCCTCTGGTTCGCCGGGGCGTCGGCGATGGCCGGGCTGATCAACATCGTGCCGCGCTACCTGCCCGGCTACGGCATGGCGCCCGAGTGGGGCCGGGCGGTGCGGCCCGTGGTGCTGGTCTACACCGGCATCTGCGTCGTGCTCACGATCGCGTTCGGCGCCGACGTGGACGCCCAGGCCGGCGCGTACGCCACCGGCATCCTGGCGATGATGGTCTCCGGCGCGGCCGCGGTGCTCATCTCGGCGATCCGCCGGCGGCAGCGGGCCGCGGCCGCCGGGTTCGCCGTGCTGACCCTGGTGCTGGTGTACGCGCTGGCGGAGAACATCAGGGAGAAGCCGGACGGCATCGCCATCTCCGCGCTGTTCATCCTCGGCATCATCGCCATCTCGCTGGTCTCGCGGGTGTCGCGGACGACCGAGCTGCGGGCCGACCGCATCGAGTTCGACGAGCCCGCGCGCCGGTTCGTCACCGACTCGCTGGCCTACGACGGCGCGCTCGACCTCATCGCCAACCGCCGGCAGCGCGGCGACAAGGCCGAGTACGCCGCCAAGGAGGCCGAGCAGCGCAGCATGAACCCGGTCCCGGGGCGGGCGGACGTGCTGTTCCTGGAGATCGACGTCATCGACCCGTCCAGCTTCAGCGACGTGCTGCGGGTGCGCGGCGTCGAGGTGGACGGCCACCGCGTGCTGCGCGCGGAGAGCCCGGCGGCGCCCAACGCGATCGCCGCCATCCTGCTCGCGCTGCGTGACGCGACGGGGGTGCGGCCGCACTGCTACTTCGAGTGGGCGGAGGGCTCGCCGCTGATGCACCTGTTCCGCTACCTGATCCTCGGGCGGGGCGACACGGCGCCGGTCGTCCGGGAGATCCTGCGCACCAGCGAGCCCGACCCGGCCCGCCGCCCCGGCATCCACGTGGGCGGTTAGGGCGTTCCGCGCGGCTCGGCGCGGGTCGCGCGGTCGAACAGCTCGACCAGCTCGTCCGCGCAGGCGCCGGGGTCGAGGCCGTCGGCGACCCGCTCGGCCATCGTGTCGAGGGACGCGCGCAGGGCCGCCGCCATCACGGTGCGGTCGAACTCCCGGAAGGCCCCGGTGCGCTGCCCGTCCGCGAGCAGCGCCACCAGCCTGGCGAGCGCGGCGTCCCGCTCCGGCCCGCCGACGGGGGCCTGGTTGAAGGCGATCTGCTGCACGGCGCGCACGTGCGTGGGGTGGGCGGCGACGAAGGCGAGGTTCGACCTGATGAACGCCTCCAGCTGGGCTCGGGGGCCGGTCGCGGCCTCCAGCGCCGGGCGCATGAAGGCGGCGGCGTCGGCGACGACCTGCTGGACGACGGCCTCCAGCAGGCGGTCCTTGCCGGCGAAGTGGTAGGTGATCAGTCTCTTGCTGCTGAGCCCGGCGTGCTCGCAGATGGCCTCGAACGTGGTCTCCGCGTAGCCGCGCTCGGCGAGCACGGCGATCGCGGCCGAGGCGATCTGCGCCTTGCGCGCCTCGGTGGCCGCCTGGCGGGTCCCGGAGCTTCTCATGTCACCCCAGCTTGCCACCCTTGGGGTACGCCTCCCGCACCGCACGCCGGTTGACGATCAGCGCGACGGCGGCGACCAGGACGCCGACCACCGCCTGCTCGGCCTTCATCCACGCCGGGTAGCCGTTGTCGGGCGCGAGCAGGATGAGCACGATCCCGAGGGGCGCGGCGATGCTGACGAACCGGATGCGGACGTAGGCGGCTCTCCGGCCGCGCGCGGCCTGCCCGGTCAGGGCGATGAGCCAGACCGACGCGGCGGCCACGGCCGCCCCGCGCAGCCACATGACCCAGTTGCCGCCGAGGACGGCGGTCACGCCGAGCGTGGCGATCGAGATGACGAGGACGGCGACGAAGAGCGCCCGCACGGACGTCCATTTATTATCCATGCGGATAAAGTTATCCGCATGGATAATTTCACGCAAGGCCCGTCACCCCAGGAGCTCCACCGTCCCGCGCTCGCCGTCCACCCGGAGGCGGTCGCCGTCGTGGATGCGCATGGTGGCGTTGCCGGTGCCGACCACGGCCGGGATGCCCAGCTCCCGGGCGACGATCGAGGCGTGCGACAGCGGCGCGCCCAGGTCGGTCACGACCGCGGCGGCCCGCGGGAACAGCGGCGTCCAGCCCACGTTGGTCAGCGTCGTCACCAGGATCTCGCCGGGCCGCAACCGGTCGCCCTGCTCGGGCGCGGCGATCACCCGGGCGGTGCCCTCCACGACGCCGGGCGCGCCGGGGAAGCCCGACACGGTGTCGCTGACCGGCGCCATGCCGCCGCGCGCGTCGTACAGGTCGGCCCGCCGCTCGGGGTCGGCGGCCCAGCGCACCGGGTCGAAGTGCCCGACGATCAGCACCGGGTACGGCGGCAGCGCCGCGTACCGCTCGTAGGTGGCCCGCCGCACCGGCACCCGCTCCAGCGCGGCGGCGTCCCCGCGCAGCAGGGCCGGCAGCTCGTCCATGTGGAGGAAGAAGACGTCGTCGCCGTGCCCGGTCAGCTCCCCGGCGCGCAGCGCGAAAGCCCGCAGCACCCAGAAGGCCCGGATGTTCTCCGACCTGGCGTCCTCCCGGTCGCGCACGACCGCCGCCCAGCGCCGCACCCGCTCGCGCATCCTGGCCTCCTGGCGCGGGTAGCGCGCGGCGAAGCGGGCCCACGCCTCCTCCCTGGCGCGCTCCTGCCTGGCCAGCAGCGCCGCGGTGTCGTGGCGCAGCTCGCGCAGGCCGGCGAGCTGGGCGTCGATCCAGGCCGGGTCCTCGCCGGGCCGCGGGATCGACACCTCGAACTCGTGCGGCCCGCGATGGCCGTAGGCGGCGGCGAACTCCTCGCGGGTGATCTCGCCGCGGGCCAGCCGCGACAGGCCCATGACCGGGCCGAGGCTGGCCAGCTCGCCGCCGGCGTTGACGCCCGACAGCATGGCCTCGGCGTCGAGGTCGCCCATCATCCTGCGCAGCTTGTCGCGGGTCCAGACGAGGGTGGCGCCGCCCTGGCGGCCGGCCGCCTCCAGCATCTGACAGGCGGTGATCACGTGGGGGCGGATCTCGCGTTCCCACAGGGCGGCCAGCTCGGGGCCCGACTCCGTGGCGGCGATCCTGGCGCGCAGCTCCTCGCAGCGCCGCCGGGAGCCGGCCAGGAAGGCGGGCATGGCCCTGAGGTTGGTCCGGACCCGCCGCTGGAGGCCGACCGCCATCGGCACCACCCGCCTGATGATCTCCCACCGGGAGATGGGCACCTTCGGCACGACCAGGCCGGGCGGCAGCCTGCCGAAGACGTTCTCCGTCGCGGCGGCCCGCTTGCCCATGCCCAGGGCGGCGGCGATGGTGTGGAGGACGCTGAGGTTCATGTAGAACCGGCCGCCGATGTTGCCCACCATGTCGAAGCCGGGCAGCGACGAGGCCGACATCGCCTCGTGGATGAACATCCGCACGAACGTCCAGGTGAGAGGGGTCATCACGTCGGGGATGGCCTCGCCCAGGTTGCCCGCGGTCCACAGGTACTCGCCCCTGAGGCTGTCGTTCCACTCCTCCAGGCGCGGCGGGAGGCCGGTGATCGGGCGGGCCTGGAGGAGGGCGAAGGTGCCATCGGCGCGGCGGGCCCACTCGACGTCCATCGGGACGCCGTACAGCTCCCGCACGCGCGCCCCGAGCGCGGCCAGCTCCTGCGCCTGCCCGGCGGTCAGGACGGGGGCGCGGCGCAGCTCGTCCGGGACCGGCCGCTCCCGGGTGCCGTCGCCGGTGCGGACGGTCATGACGGTCTTGTCGCCGATCCGCTCGCTGACGACCGCGCCGTCGCGCAGCACCAGGGTGTCCGGGGTGACCAGGCCGCCGACCACGGCCTCGCCGAGCCCCCAGGAGGCGTTGATCACGGTCTCGTCCAGCGCGCCGGTCACCGGGTCGGCGGTGAACAGGATGCCGGCCGCGTCCGCGTCCACCAGCTCCTGCACCACGACGGCCAGCGCCACGTCGTCGTGCGGGACGCCCTGCCGGTCGCGGTAGGCGACGGCGCGGGCGTTCCACAGCGAGGCCCAGCAGCGCCGCACCGCGTCCAGGAGGGTGTCGGCGCGGACGTCGAGATAGGTGTCCTGCTGGCCCGCGAACGACATGCCGGGCAGGTCCTCGGCGGTGGCCGAGGACCGCACGGCCACCGCGACGTCGTCGCCCAGCGCCGCGTGCGCCCGCCGGATCTCGGCGGCGATCGCCTCGGGCATCTCGTGCCGGGCGAACAGCGCGGCGGTGCCCTCCGGGTCGCGCGGGTCGATCCCGTCGCGGAAGGCCGCGACGAACTCCCGGTACGCCTCGGTGGTGACGCAGAACCCGCCCGGCACCGGCAGCCCCGCCCGGACCAGCCGCGCCAGCGACTCCCCCTTGCCGCCCACCGACGCCAGATCGGCCGCCGCGTCGTCCAGCGGCAGTACGGCCCTCATCTCATCCACGCTCCTCCGAGCCCAGGGCGGCCGCCAGCTTGCGGCGGGCGACCTCCCGCATGGCGTCCAGAATGTCCAGGGTCGCCTGCGCCACGGCCCTCCTGTCCTCCTCCGGCAGCGGGCGGCCGGTGCTCATGACCCGCTCGACGGTGTCGGTCACCAGCTCGGCGATGCGGTCGCCGGGCAGCCGCGCCTCCGCCGGCAGCAGGTCCGGCAGGGCCACGAAGCCGTACACGATGGAGCTGATCACCGTCAGGTGGTCGCCGGGCTCCTCGCGTACCGCGCCGTGCTCGACCAGCCGGGCGATGTAGTCGTCGAAGTGCCCGCCCAGCTCCAGGCCGGTCGTGCTGGACCGCTTCATGCGGACGAGCTTGCCCAGCACCTCGTCGTCGCCGAGCAGCGCCGCGCGCAGCAGCGGCCGGTCCAGCGTCGCGCGGACGAAGTGCCCGAACAGCTCGTGCGGCGTGGCCGGCTCCGCCGCCCGGATCTCGTCCAGCAGGCGCACCCGCTCGCGGCGCAGCAGCGCGGCGAAGAGCTGGTCGCGGGTCCGCCAGTGCAGGTAGATCGTGCCCTTGGCGACCCCGGCGGCGCGGGCCACGTCGTCGATCGTGGTCTTGCCGTAGCCCCAGCGCAGGACCAGCTCGGCGGCGGCGTCGAGGATCCGGTGCGCCCGTTCGAGCTGGCGCGCCGGATCCTGCGGTGGCCGTCCGGCCCTGACCATCGTCTCACCCCTCGTTTGTTTGACTGGATGAAACTATTTGGTCATTTAATTGTAAGCAAGAGTTCAGCCGAGTCTGGCGAGCAGGCTCCCGGCTCTCGGGGCGAAGGACGGGTCGCCGGAGTCCGCGGCGGCGCGCAGCAGGCGGCGGGCCGCCGCGACCTCGCCACGCTCGTAGCGGATCTCGCCGAGCCGGCACGCGGCCTCGGCCACGAGGTCGGGCTGCTCGGTCAGGCCGAGCGTCAGCTCGTAGAAGCGCAGCGCGCCGTCGCGGTCGCCGAGCCAGTAGCACAGCTCGCCCAGGTGCGCGGCGGCCGTGCCCGACTCGGCGTCGCCGGCGTCGATGACCCGCTGGTACCAGGTCAGGGCCTCGGGGAAGTCGCGCTCGCGCTTGGCCAGCGCCCCCAGGTGCATCGCGGCCAGCGCGGCGGTGTGCCCGTCGGCGGTCCAGGCGGCGCTCCCCGCGCCCCGCGCGGCGGTGGCCTCCGCCGTGGCCCGGGTGGCGCGCAGGTACCACTCGCGGGCCAGCTCAGCGTCCTCGTCGTGGTAGGTGCGGCCCAGCGCCACCATCGCCCGTGCGGCCAGGTCCGGGTCGCCCGCCTCCACCACCCGCAGGTACGCCGCCCGCCCCTCCTCCAGCAGGCCCGCGCCGGCCAGCGTCTGGGCCAGGGTGAACAGGGCGAGGGGGGTGCCGTCCGCGGCCACCTCCCGCAACATCCGCAACGACTCGGCCCGTTCACCCCCCATACCGCCTTGCCCACCCCTGCGGCGCCGGGCGCCCCTGGTGTCCCGATCGTCCCGACCGTCCCGTTCCGCCCGGCCGTCCCGCGATCTGCCGGGCACGCCCATGGCCGGAGTTCCGGTCCCGGCCTCGGCCCCGCCCTCGCCGTCGCGGTCGCCGTCCAGCAGGTCCAGCAGGCGGGCCGTGGCGGCGGAGCGTACCTCGGGGTCGTCGTGCGCGCCGAGCCGGTCGAGGATCGCCCGCGCCTCGGCCCGCTCCCCCAGGGCCGCCAGCCGGTCAGCGGCCATCAGCTCGGCGAACGGGCCCTGCCCGGAGCGGGCGAAGTACGCCCGCACGGCCGCCGGGTCGGCGCACTCCTCACCCAGCTCGCGGGCGAGCGCCGCCCCCGCCTCTCCCATCAGGTCCAGTACGCGGGCCGTGGCGTCGTGCGCACCACGCTCGAACTCCTGCCGCGCCAGTGCCCCCAGCCCCTCCAACGCCTCGGCAACCGGAGCCGCGGACCCTGCGCCCCCACCCGTGAGCCCACCCGTGAGCCCGCCCCTGAGCCCACTCATGAGCCCGCCGACGGGCGTGTCCCCGAGGCCGTCCGCGAGTGCCGCCCCGAACGCTTCGGCGGCGGCGAGCACGTCCCCCTCGTCGCGCCGCCAGCGGCCGATCAGGAGGTGGGCGACCGCCGCGGCCTCCGGCTGCCCGGCCGCCGCCGCGGCCCGCGCCTGCTCGTACGCGCCCGCCCGGTCGCCCAGCTCGCGCAGCACCTCGGCCAGCCTGGCGCGCAGCCCGGGGACGAGCGGGGCGAAGCCGCCGTCGATGCCCCGCCGGTACATCAGGGCCGCGCCCCGCAGGTCGCCCGTGTCCCGGCAGGCGTCCCCCCAGCCCCGGTAGCCGGTGGCCACCGTCTCGGGATCGCCCGTGGCCACGGCGTGGTCGGCGGCCTCGGCGGCGGCCTCGTGGTCGCGCTCGCCGATGAGGTGATCGACCAGCAGGCGCAGGCACTCCAGGTCGCCGGCCGCCGCGCCGTCCGCCAGCACCCGCCGGGCTCCGGGCGCGTCGCCACGCTCCTCCAGCGTTCCGGCGAGCATCGCGGCGGTACGGGGCATCCCGGCACGCAGGGCCTCCACCGAGCCGTCCAGGTCGCCGCGGCGGCGGCGGACGACCGCCAGGTGGCGCCAGGCGTCCGGGGCCGTGGCCGGGTGCCCGGTGGCGGGCAGGAGGCACAGCTCGGCGCGGCCGGGGTGGCCGTCCTGGGCCCAGCTCGCGCCCATCGCCAGGGACGCCCGCGCGGCCGTCTCCGGGTCGCCCATCTCGACCACCAGCCGGTACAGCCTTCTGGCGGCCGTCCCGTCGGGCGCCCGCCCGGCCGCGTCGAGGGTCCGCAGCAGGCCGTCACGCCGGTCGCCGCCGGTGAGGGCGGCCAGCAGGCGGCGGGCGGCGGGCACGTCGCCGCCGTCGAGCGCCAGCACCAGCTCGGCCGCCGTGGCCGAGCCGGTGACCTCGACGAGCGCGGTGAGGCGACCGCCGTCGGCGGCCGGCACCCGGCCCCGCTTCTCGGGCGTCGCCCGGGTCTGGTCCTCGGCTGTTGCTGTTCCGAGCTGGGTTCTGGCCACGGCGGCGGCCCACGGGTCGTCGTCCTGCGTGGCGGCGCGTTCCCAGGCGGTGCGGGCGTACTCCGCGTGCCCGGCCCGGGCGGCGAGCCGGGCGGCGGTCAGCAGCGTACGGGCGGCCGTCGCGGGATCGGCGGCCACGGCCCGCTCGAACGCCGCCTCCGCCCCGGCCATGTCCCCGGTCTCGGCCAGCAACTCTCCGAGCAACCGCGCCTCCCGGCTCCCCGTCCCGTCCGGACGCCGGCGCCGGCGCGGCGCCTCGCCGGGCTCCGGGTTCTCGGAGGGGTGGTGGGGGTGGGCGCTCTCCTTGCTGCCGGCGAGGGCGGTGAGGGTGGCGAGGGCGGCGTGAGGGTCGCCGTGGTCGCGCAGGGCCGTCGCCAGGCGGAGCCTGAGCTCCGCGCTGGGCGCCTCTTCCAGCAGCTTCCGGGCCGCGTCCGGGTCGCCGGCCTCCACCAGGGCTTCGGCCAGCAGCGCCGTCGTGCCGGGGCGGGGGTCGCCGTCGAGGGCGAGCGCGCGCCGGCAGGCGTCGGCGGCCTCGCCGGCCCGGCCGAGACGCAGCAGGACGCGAGCGAGACCGTCCAGCGCCAGCACGGCCTCCGCCCCGTCCCCAACCGGCGCGGTCCCCGGCCGGTTCCGGGTGGGGGCGGTTTCCGTCCCGTTCGTGTCCTTGGCGGCCTGTTCCCAGGCGGCGAGCGCGCCTTCCAGGTCCCCGGTCTCCTCGCGCAGCGTGCCGAGGTGCCGCCAGGCTTCCTGGCGGAAGGCCGGGTGCCCCGACCCGGCCGCCAGGGACAGGACGTCCTCGGCGGCCCCGAGGTCGCCGCGCCGCCACCGGCAGTGCGCGCTCTCCAGGGCGAGCAGCCCGGCCAGCAGCGCGTTGCCGTCCCCCGGCACCTCGGCGAGGGCCGTGGCGGCGCCGGCGAGGTCGCCGTCCAGCAGGGTACGGGCGAAGCGGCCGAGCGCCGCGGGCTCGCCGGTCGCCCGTCCGAACGCCGCCCGCGCCCCGTCCGGGTCGTCCAGCCGCATCCGGGTCAGCCCCAGCAGCCACGCGGCGCGGGCCGCCTCCTCGCCGTCCTCCCGCGCCAGGCGCAGCTCGTGCAGGCGGGCGGCGGCGACCAGGTCGCCCTGCCGCTCGTACAGCGCGCCCAGCGACCCGGCCGCCTCGGCGCGCAGCCCGCGGTGCGGGCTGTCCAGGGCCATCGCGTACGCCGCCCGCGCCTCCCCCGGATCGCTCTCCTCCACCAGCGTGCCGAGCCGGTACCCCACCCACGGGGCGAGCACCGGGTGCCCCTCGTCGCGGGCCCGCCGCAACAGGGCCACGGCCTGCTCCCGCTCCGGCAGCAGCTCCCTGGCCAGCGCCGCCGCGTACGACAGGGCCAGCGGCTCCCCGGCCCCCGCCGCCCGCTCCAGCAGCCGGGACGTCTCCGCCGGCGGGAACCCGGAGGCGGCCAGCACCTGGGCGAGCACGGCCGAGCCGAGCGCCGCCACGGCCGGGTCGGGGTGCCCGGCGACGGCGCGGTGGCGGGCCGGCCCCTCCTCCCGCCCGAGCCGGCGGTGCTCGGCCACGGCCCGCAGCACCGGGTGCGGCTCGCGGCCGGCGCAGCCGCGCAGCAGGTGCAGGAGGAGGCAGGCGGTGAGGCCCTGGCCGAGGTCGTCGCCCTCGGCCACGTACGCCAGCAGCTCGTCGGCCTGCTCCCGGTCGCCCTCGCCCAGCTCCAGCTCGGCCAGCGCCACCATGGCCCGCACGGCCTGCGGACCGGCCCCGGAGTCGGCGGCCCGGCGCAGCAGCCGCCTGGCGCCGGCCAGGTCGCCGCCGCGCAGCAGGCCGAGCGCCGCGTCCACGTCCTGGGCGGCCCGCTCGGCCACCGGGTCGGCGAGCGGACGCCGCCGGTCGTCGCGGTCGAGCAGCAGCCGCGCCTTGAACGCGGCGTCCGGGTCGGGATGCCCGGCGGCGAGCCGCGCCAGCTCCATGACCTCCGCGTACGCCCCGGGCCCCCGGTCGAGCAGCGTCCCGAGCAGCGTGACGCAGAACGCGGCCCACTCGTTCTCCCCCGCCTCCAGCACCGCCCGCGCGGCGGCCAGCGCGCCGGCGGTGTCGCCGGCCTCGGCGCGCGTGCGGGCCAGGCACGCCTGGGCCCGCACGGCGTACTCGGGGTGGCCGCTGGCGACCACCCGGCGCAGGACCGCCTCGGTCTCGTCCTGGCCGCCGAGCTGGGCGGTGACCGTGGCCAGCTCGATGAGCGACGGCAGCCGCACGTCGGGGCGGGGGTCCTCGGCGGCGATCCGGTACGCGGCGGCGGCCTCGGCGTACTCGCCCAGGCTCGCCAGGGCGGCGCCGAGCAGGTGGTGGGCGGTGGCCAGGTGGTCGGGGTGGCCGACGGCGATGGCGTGCTCGCAGACGGCGCGGGCCGCGGCGTGGTCGCCCGCCTCGGTGTGCAGCCGGTGGAGCCGGAACGCCGCGAGCGCCACCACTTCGGGGTCGCCGCAGGTGAGCAGGGCACGCAGGTCGTCCTCGTCCTCGGCGGCGGCGTAGCGGGCGCGGGCGGAGGCGGGGTCCTGGTCGAAGTCGGGCAGCTCCAGCCGGGCGGCCAGCTCGGCCACGGCGGCGCTGTCGCAGCGGCGGGCCCGTTCCAGCGCCCGCTCCGCGCCGGGCGCGTCGCCGAGCTGCGTGCAGACCAGCACCAGCGCCGTGTCGGCGAGGGCGGCCACCTCGAAGTCGGCGCCGTCCGAGGCGATCGTCAGCACCCGGTGGGCGGCCGGCCACTCCTTGGCGGCGATCAGCATCATGCCCATGGCCATGGCCGAGCGCTGCCCGAACACCGGATCGCCGGACAGGATGACCGCCCGGTGCGCGGCCTCGGCGCCGTCGAGGTCCCCCTGCTCCTGCAGCAGTCCGGCCAGCAGGTGGGACGCCTCCGGGTCGCCCGTGGCCGCGATCTGCCTGAACAGCGTCGCGGCCTGGTCGAGCTCTCCCGCTTTCCAGCAGTTCATCGCCGCGTCGAGCTGCTCTGACGCCATTCCTCACCCCAAGGTCATTCAATGATGCGAAAAAGCTACACATCTGTCCCATGCGTCACAGCGCAAACCGAGATTCCCGGTCCGCGCCTCCGGGCGGGCGTGCGCGCCGTAGCGTGGATGCCATGGCCAAGGCGTTCTGGATCGACCAGGACTTCGACAGGGATCGCGACGGGCGTTACGCCGTCCACGTGCGCAAGAACCTGGACGAGTTCGAGTGGGGGGACATCGCCCCCGTCAGGTTCGCGTGCACCGCGTGGCAGCTGGCCACGCCGCCCTCGCTCACCCCCGGCTACGTGCGGTGGGACCACCGCGTGCTGGAGGCGACCTGCCACCGCAACACCTGGGACGGAACGCTGTACGCGCGGGTGCGGCTGGCCTCGCCGCTGCCGGAGGAGCTGACCCGCTCGCGGGCCTGGTGGCGCGACCGCGGCTGGCTGGGCTGGCAGCGCACCTTCGGCCAGTACGTCGAGCCGTCCCAGCAGGACCTCGCCCGCATCCCGTTCCTGCGGGCCATGCTGCTGGTGGAGGCGCCGCTGCCGCTCGACGACCTGCCGCCGGAGCCAGAGGGCCCCTACGACGAGGTCGAGCAGCGCGCCGACCGCGCGGTCACGGTGCTCGCCCGCGAGCTCGACGCACTGGTCAGCCCCGTCCTGGACCAGCTGGGGCCCTGACCGGTCACGGCCATGACCGGTTCCGGCGGCGACAGCATTTTCGATCAACGACGGGGTAGCACTCGTCCCATGCGAATCCTGCTCATCGTGCCGGCGCTGGCGACAGCGCTGGCCCTGGCCGGCTGCGCCGTGGACACGGCCGCCCCCGCGCGGGCGGCCGAGCGGTTCCACGCCGCGCTCGCCGCGGGCCAGGACGATGCCGCGTGCGGGATGCTCGCCCCGAAGACCGCCGGCAAGCTGCCCCACCCCGGCCAGACGTGCGCGCAGGCGCTGCACGAGCTGAAGCTGGGCGCGGGCGGCGCCGTCACCGCCGTGAGCGTCTGGGGCGAGGACGCCCAGGTGCGGCTGTCCGGCGACACCCTCTTCCTGCACCGCTTCCAGAACGGGTGGCGGGTCAGGGCGGCCGGCTGCGAGCCGGTGCGCGACCTGCCCTACGAGTGCGAGGTGGAGGACTGATGCGGGTCATGTTCGCGATCACCACGGTGCTGATCGTGGTCGGGCTCGCCTGGTTCTTCGCCATGGGGTGGTCGAGACTATGAAGTGGATCAAGGAGAACTCCCTCTCTCTGGCCTTCCTGGTGATGTTCCTGCTGGCCCTCGCCGGGCAGGCGATCTCCGGGACGCTCTACTTCAACGACCAGCAGCGGGTCCTGGGCGAGCCGACGGTCTCCGTGTGGCAGTACGTGGCCTCCTCGGAGTTCGCCGTGAACGTGGCGGAGAACTGGCAGTCGGAGTACCTGCAGTTCTTCCTCTACATCATGTTCACCATCTGGCTGGTCCAGAAGGGCTCCACCGAGTCCAAGGCCCTCGACGACGCCGGCGCCGAGTCCGACGCCCAGCAGCAGATCGGCCCGCACGCCAAGGCCACCTCGCCCGCCTGGGCCAGGACCGGGGGGCTGCGGCTGTGGTTGTTCAGCAACTCCCTCGGCTTGGTGATGGGCGTCATCTTCGCGCTGTCGTGGCTGGCCCAGTCGGTCGCCGGGCAGGCCGCCTACAACTCCGAGCGCCTCGGCGACCTGCGCGACCCGGTGTCGTGGGGCGCGTACGTGACCTCGCCGGAGTTCTGGAACCGCAGCCTGCAGAACTGGCAGTCCGAGCTGCTGGCCGTGTTGTCGATGGTGGTGCTGTCGATCTACCTGCGCCAGCGGGGCTCGCCCGAGTCCAAGCCGGTCGGCGCCCCGCACGCGGCCACCGGCGTCGAGAGCTGAGCGACGGGCCGGCCGGTCACCACGGCGGCGGCTGACCGGTCACCACGGCGACGATGCGCGTGCCCGGCTCGAAGGCCCCCCGCCGGGCCAGGCCGACGACGCCGAGGAGCATCTTGGCCACGTAGATCCGCTCGACCCCGTGCCGCGCGGCGAACTCCTCCAGCTCCGGCGTCGTGCGCGCGTAGCCGCCGAAGTGGTGGTCGAGGTCGATCGACCAGTTGTCCCACGTCCGCCCGTACGCCTCCCGCTGCAGCCTGGCCACCTCCCCGGCCAGGAACCCGGCGCCCTTGAGCACCGCGAACCCCAGCGCCCGCCTGCCCTCGGGCAGCCCGGCCGCGATCCCGGCGAGCGTCCCGCCGGTGCCGACCGGGCAGCAGACCACGTCGTACGGGACGCCGATCTCGCCCGGCAGCTCGGCGCAGCCGCGCACGGCCGCCGCGTTGCTGCCGCCCTCGGGCAGGATCGTGACGTCCTCGCCCCACCGCGCGCGCAGCGCCGCCCGCACCTCCTCGGTGTGCTTGCGCCGGTAGGTCGCCCGGTCGAGGTAGGTGAGCGTCATGCCGCAGGCGGCGGCGCGGGCGAGCACCGGGTTGAGCGGCAGGTGCTCCTCGCCCCGGATGACGCCGACGGTCTCGATGCCGTGTCGCCGTCCGGCCTCGGCCACCGCCCTGATGAGATTGGAGTACGCGCCGCCGAAGGCGAGGATCCGGCGCGAGCCCAGGTTGTGCTTGAGCTTGCGCGGCTTGTTGTCGTCGTGCATCAGGAACACCCGGACCCGGCCGAGCCCTGGGTCCAGGAGCTCCTCCATGGCGCTAGTCTACGGTCGGGCCTTTGTTGAGGAGTGTTGGATTATGCGCGTTGTTGAAGCTTTCCGCGCCGCCTTCGGCGCGGATCCGCAGACCGTCTGGCACGCGCCGGGCCGGGTGAACCTGATCGGCGAGCACACCGACTACAACGACGGCTTCGTACTGCCGTTCGCGGTGCCCTGGGGCGTGAACGCGGCGGTCAGCCCGCGCGCCGACGGCACCATCCGCCTGCTGTCCCTCCAGTCCTCCGGCGAGCCGCTCACGCTGGCCACCCACGAGGAGGCCAAGGGCTGGGCCCGCTACGTCGTCGGCGTCGTGGAGATGCTCGGCGACCGCGTGGCCGGCGCCGACATCGCCGTCGACGGCGACGTCCCGCAGGGCGCGGGGCTCAGCTCCAGCGCCGCGCTGGAGGTCTCCGTCGCCGCCGCGCTCAACGACCTCCACCAGCTCGGCCTGACGCCCATGGAGCTGGCCCTGCTCGGCCAGAAGGCGGAGAACGACTTCGTCGGCATGCCCTGCGGCATCATGGACCAGGCCGCCTCCGCGCTGTGCGAGGAGGGCCACGCCCTGTTCCTCGACTGCCGCTCGCTCGCCTCCCGCTCCATCCCGCTCGACCTGGCCGCCCACGGGCTCAGCATCCTCATCATCGACACCCAGGTCCACCACGAGCACGCGGGCGGCGAGTACGCCAAGCGGCGCGCCGAGTGCGAGTCGGCCGCCCGCACGCTCGGCGTCCCGTCGCTGCGCGACGTCACCGACCTCAACGCCGCCCTGGAGCGGCTGTCCGGGGCCGAGCGCAAGCGCACGATGCACGTCGTCACCGAGAACCACCGCGTGGAGGCACTGATCGGCCTGCTGCGCGCCGGCGCGGTCACCGAGATCGGCGCCCTGCTCAACGCCTCCCACCTGTCGCTGCGCGACCAGTACGAGGTGTCCTCCCCCGAGCTGGACGTCGCCGTCGAGGCCGCGTTCAAGGGCGGGGCCAGGGGCGCCAGGATGACCGGCGGCGGCTTCGGCGGCTCGGCCATCGCGCTGGTGGCCGACAACCGGCTCCAGTCCGTCCAGGACTCCGTCTCGGCCGCCTACGCCGAGCGCGGCTTCCAGCCGCCGCGCTTCCTGCCGGCCACCCCGGCGCGCGGCGCCCACCGCGTCGCCTGACGCCCCTCCCCTACAGGGACGGGAACTCCGGGGGGCGGCGTTCGAGGAAGCTCGCCACCCCCTCGGCGAAGTCGGGACGGCCGAAGGAGGCGATCATCTCCTGCGCGGCCGTCCTGGCGGACTCCTCCAGCGTGACGTCCCAGTCCCGCCACACCTGCCGCTTGATCACGGCCATGGACGCGGGCGAGCTGTGGCGGGCCAGCTCCCGGGCGTACTCCTGCGCCTCGGCCACCACCCCGTCCCCCGGCACCACCCGGTTGGCCAGCCCCAGCTCGTACGCCTCCCGCCCGGTGAACACCCGCCCCGACAGCAGCACGTCCATGGCCCGCTGCTGCCCCATGACGCGCGGCAGCACCCACGACAGGCCGTACTCGGCGATCAGGCCCCGCCGGGGGAAGGCGGTGGTCCACTTGGCGTCCTCGGCGGTGAAGACCAGGTCGCAGACGAGGGCGTGCACCATGCCGAGCCCGGCGCAGGCGCCGTTGACGGCCGCGATGACCGGCTTGCCGATGCTCGTGGGGAAGGTGTTGGGCCGCGGGTCGGGCTTCTCGTCGTACGAGCCGGTCGTGATCGCGCTGAGGGTCTTGAAGTCCGCCCCCGAGCAGAACCCCCTGCCGGCGCCGGTGACCACCACGGCCCGCACCGCGGGGTCCCGCTCGGCCTCCTCCAGCAGGTCGAAGTAGCGCCGCCCCATCGCGTCCGTCCAGGCGTTGAGCGTGTCGGGACGGTTGAAGGTCAGCGTGAGCACGCCCTGGTCGGCGGCTGAGAGCACGAGTTCCGGCATGCCCATAACAGAACCATGTTCTGTCCCGTGGCGGCAAGTACCGTGTCCGTCATGGACTCCCGGCACCTCGCGTGGGACGGCTGCCACAACGTCCGCGACCTGGGCGGGCTGCCGGCCGCGCGCCCGCTCAGGGCCGGCCTGACGGCAGGGGAGACCGCCACGTTGCGGCGGCGGCTAACGGTGGTGGACGAAGGCCGGGGTCAGGACGCTGGTGTCGTAGTAGCGGTGGAAGACGGGGGTGACGCTGCCCGACAGCGGCGGCACGATCCATGACCAGTCGGCCGGGCAGACCCGCCCGGCCCGCTCCTCCCGCTCCAGGTGCGCGAGGAAGCGCCGGGACTCGGTGTGGTGGTCGGTCATCCGTACCCCGGCCCGCTCGAACGAGTGCAGCACCGCCACGTTCAGCTCCACCAGCGCGTGGTCGCGCCAGAGCGAGCGCTCGCTGGTGGTGTCCAGCCCCAGCCGGCCGGCGACCTCCCTGAGCCGGTCGTAGCGGTCGTGGTCGGCGAGGTTGCGGGCGCCGATCTCGGTGCCCATGTACCAGCCGTTGAACGGCGCGCACGGGTAGCAGACGCCGCCGATCTCCAGGCACATGTCCGAGATGGCGGGCACCGCGTGCCAGCGCAGCCCCAGCTCGGCGAACCACGGGTAATCGGGGTGCGTCAGCGGCACCTCCAGCACGGCGTCGCCGGGGAGGTTGCAGAGCAGCGGCTCCCCGGCCCCCGGCTGGATGATCACCGGCAGCACGTCGAACGGCCCGCCGGTGCCCCCGTGCCAGCCCAGGGTCCTGGCCAGGTCGGTGAGCCAGAGGTTCTTGGGGTCGCCGGTGACGCGGCCGTCGCCGGCGCGGTGCCCGGCGTAGCGGACGAGCTGGTCGTTGAGGATCCGCGGGCCCCGGCGGGCGGGCGTGTCGGGCGGCAGGACGGTCACCGTGGGCCTGATCCGGCCGCCGCCGGTGGCCTCGCGCAGGTGGGCGACGCACTCCAGGGCCACGCCCTCGGCGCTCTCCACCTCCCTGCGGTCGCGTACCCGCAGCGAGCGCCAGTAGAGGCGGCCGATGCAGCGGCTGCTGTTGCGCCAGGCCACGCGGGCGCCGAAGGTCAGCTCGTCGGTGGTGTGGGTGTAGGTGCCCGTCCGGGCGATCTCGCGCCCGATGTCGCGCAGCCGGGCGTACGGGCTGCCCGCCGCCGGGTTCTCGGCATGGTAGAGCCTGATGAAACGCTCCGCCTCGCGCGGGTCGGTGGGCGCGTCGAAGGGATTGAGGGACCTGATCCAGGTACGCACGCGGCAATCAGCACTTCTCCGTCATCGGATCGCCCCGCCGGATTTCCGGGTCACGGCGGCACGTCCTGCCGGCGGCGCCCTCTCCTCGCCACCTTCACAGCTTCCCGCGGCTCCGGCCCCGCGGGGACCGGCGTCCCCATCCTCGCCGCCGGGCCCGCTCTTGTCCCGAGTTTCCAAAAATCCTGCCACGACATCGTCACAAAGCGTGAAATAACCCTCGATCCCGCCCCAGCCTGCCGGGACGGGATCGGGGGCCGCGCGATCACCTGGCGGAGAATTCCGTCCAGACGCAGGTGAGATGGACGGCGCGGCCGGGGCGCCGGTGCTCACCGACGACCCTGCGAGGCAGCTCCCGGGCCGGGAGCGCGATCACCACCCGCTCGGCCGGAACGACGGTGACGCCGTCCGGGGCGAGCTCCCAGGCCTGCGCCGGATCGATGACCTTCTCCTCGACCAGCTCGGCGACCTTGGCCCTGGAGAGCTTGACGACCCCGGAGACCTTCTCGCCCTTGGCGGGCTTCACGCCCTTGGGGAGCCTCACCGCCTTGCCGCCCTCGACCCGGCACGTCATCCGCCCACCGGCGCGGACGGGCTCGCCGGGCTCGGCACGCACCGCGACCGGCCCCTTCCCGCCCGGCTCGCGCACGACGGCGGGCCCGTCGTCGGCCAGCGCGCTCCCGGCCAGCCCGGCCAGCCCGAGCACGGTCGCGATCCCGACGATCGCGAGGCGCCGCTGCAACATGGGGATCTCCTTCTGCTGGATGTCCTGACACCCAGGAGAGTCCTCCACCGCACCTGAACCGGAACTTAAGGCACCCGAAGCGATCTTCAGCGACCTACGGTCCCCATAAACGCCAGATCCTCCTCGTACCGGCCGGCGGCCCGGCGCAGGGCGTAACCGGCGGCCAGGAGCGCGAGCCCGGCCCAGACGGACGGCACCTCGTGATCCCCGAACCCCCGGCCGACGAGGAGCATGAAGAAGCCGTCGCTGTCGAGCACCTTGCCGAGGGCGTTCGCCATGACGCCCGCCACGCCGCCGGCGACCAGCACCGCGGCCACGACCCGCGGGAACCGGCCTCCGGGCCACCTGGCTGTCAACGCCACCAGCAGCGCGGGAACGGCGAAGATCAGCAGCGTGTTCTCGGCGACCGTCAGTCAGAGCGAGACATGCCCCGCGCCGGGCACCATCCCCGCGAGCGCACCGAGCCCGGCCCCGGCTCCGGAGCTTCCGATCTCGCAGAGACCGGGCTCCGTCCGGGCCCAGCCGCACGGCGAGTACATCGTCGGCGACAACGCCAGCACACCGCTGGCCGCCCGCCATGAACCAGGCCGCACATCCGGCTCCTCGAAGAGGTGTGGATCAGGACGGGGGAGAAGTATGCCACAGAGCACACGAACGCCCAGCGCCCCGACCGGCCCCGGAAACGACTCAGGCCCCCTGACCTGTCTCCAGGAAGGGGGCCTGCGCTACGAGCGAAGCTCCCGCGATAGGACTCGAACCTATAACCTGCCGGTTAACAGCCGGCTGCTCTGCCGTTGAGCTACGCGGGATCGTGCTGTTTGCGCTGCTCGATGGGGCTTTGTGGCCCCTCCGCGGTGCGCATGAATAGATTAGCGCACTCCTGGAGTGCGTGTCGCATCGTAACTGGGGTAGGCCCGGTGACAGCGGAGGTGCGAAATGCGATATCGAATGACATTCGCCGTTGGACTGGCAGTCGGGTACGTGCTGGGCAGCCGCGCGGGCCGCGAGCGCTACGAGCAGATCAAGCGCGCGGCTCAGCGGGTCGCCGACAATCCCCGGGTCCAGGAGGTCGCGGGCGTGGTCGGCGCGCAGGCGTCCAAGTACGCCGAGACGGCCAAGTCCAAGATGGGCGGGACGCTGCAGCAGCGGATCCCGTTCCTGGGCGGGGAGGGGCACAAGCACGACGGTGCCACCGGCTGGCCGGAGGAGGACGCCGTCAAGGCCGACGGCGTGGAGTCGAAGGCCACGGAGACGGGGATCCCGTACTGACGGGAGACCAGGATCCGCGCCCGCGGGATCCCGGGCCGCCCGGGGTCCCGCGCCGGCCGGGTGCCGGTGACGGGTGAGGTCCCGCGCCGGCCGGGTGCCGGTGACGGGTGAGGTCCCGCGCCGGCCGGGTGCCGGTGATGGCCGAGGTCCGGAGTCAGGCCCGGAGGGTAGCGGGCGCGGCACGGGGGTGTGGGCTTTCACACGCCCATGCTGCGCCGCAGCCCCTCCAGGGCCTGTTCGGCCTGGGCGCGCAGCCCGGGGTCGGTGGGGTCGAGGCCGTCGTCGAAGACGAGGGTCCAGCCGAGCACCTCGCCGCCGGGCCGGCGCCTGGCCACCAGGCGCACGCCGCCCCTGCCGGGCAGGCTCACGTGCTTGTTGACCACGATCGTGGAGTTGACCCGCTCCCTGAGCGTCTCGGGCAGCATGCGGGGCTCGGCGATCCGCTCGGTGTGCCGCACGCCGTCCATGGTGACCACCGCGAGCCCCTGCTCGTCCCAGGACGCCTTGTCGATCTCCTCGTACGGCACCCGCGTCCCGTCCGTCAGCAGCAGCGCGAGGTTGGTGGCGACCACGTGACCGGCGTCGGAGGCGGCGAACGTCAGGACCCGCTCCCCCGGCTGGAGATCGAGGGACCTGCGCACGTCGGCGGGCAGGCGGCGGAAGATTTTCATGCCACCACGGTATCGGCGAGCAGGTCGAGGGTGAGCGCCGCGCTCCAGGAGAAGTCCCTGCACCCGCGCCCGCTGCCGTCGAACGGGTCGAAGCACTCGCGGAAGCCGGCCTGCCTGACCAGCCGCAGGGTGCCGTTGGTGAGCTGCTGGGCCAGGTGGTCCAGGGAGTGCACGGCGGCGGCCCGGCGCAGCAGCCAGTTGGTGTTGACCCAGGAGGGGCCGCGCCAGTAGCGGGTGCGGTCGAACTGGCTCGCGCGGATCTCGCAGCTCGGCACCGGGTAGCCGGTCGCGCCCATGAACCTGGCCGACTCCAGCAGCTCGACGGCCGCCCGTAACTGCTCCTCCGGCAGCCCGGGGTCGAGCAGCGGCCCGAACGCGCCCACCGTGGACACCCTGATCAGCTTCCCGGCCCGCAGGTCGCGGGCGTAGAAGCAGCCGTCCCAGAGGCGGTCCAGCAGGGCCCGCCTGATGCGCTCGGCCTGCTCGGCGTGCGGGGCGGGGTCGGCGTGCGCGAGCGGGGCCAGCTCGGCCATGGCCTGGCAGGAGGCCAGCCAGATGCCGTTGAACATGGGGTCCTCGACCGCGAAGGGGTGCTCCTCGCGCAGGTAGGCGGCGCTGTAGCCGGCGTCGCGGTAGCGCATGGCGAGCCAGACGTAGCGGTCGTGGTCGCTGTCGGGGTGGCGCTCGGCCAGCTCGACGCCGCGGTAGCCGTACCGGATGGCGGGCAGGTTGTTGAGCGGCTCGTCCCAGGCCGGGCTGTCGTCCATGCCCGACTCCCACGGGTGCACGATGGCGGCCAGCCCGGCGCCGCCGAGGTCGCGGGCCGAGGCCAGGTAGTCGTGCTGGGCCACCAGCGCCGGGTAGGCCTTCCTGACGAAGTCCTCGTCGCCGGTGTGCCGGTAGAGCCACCACAGCGCCAGCCCGTGCAGGGGCGGCGCGGTGAGGCCCGAGGTGAGCACGTGCGGCGCGGCCTCGTTGTCCTGCGAGCGCCACACCGACGGCCCCGGGAAGTACGCCTCCCTGGTGTGGAAGACGATGTGCGGCACCATGCCGGTCGCCCATTGCCCGCGCAGCAGGCTCAGCAGCTCGTCGCGGGCCCGGTCCGGCCGGCGCCGGGCCAGACCGATGACGACGAACGCGGAGTCCCAGCTCCACTGGTGGGGATAGAGCCCCGGTGCGGGCACGGTGCCAGAGCCCGTCCAGTTCGCCTCGAGCACGGCCAACGCCTCGCGCCCGAGCGCGGCATCGTCGACCGCGGGCCGCGCCTCCATCATCCAACTATGACTGCGGATCCTCTCGGACGCTATGTCCTCTTGGCCCACTTCGACAGGAGCAGGACGCCGAAGGCGACGGCGCCGATGATGAGGCCCCACTTCAGGAGCGTGAGCGCGAGCCCCACCAGGGGGCCGAGCAGTACGAGGGCGGCGACGACGGCTGCGATGATGAGAAGTATGCGTCCCATGCCCGAAACGCTAAGAGATCGTTAAGCCGTTTGCAGGCGACACAGGGTTGAATCAGGGACAAGTCAGGGGTCCCCCCGACCTCTCACAGCAAAAGGAACTAAAGCGGTCGGACCCTCCGTTGAGCCGGTATAAACGGGGCAAGAGGGGGTCTCTTCGCGGGGAGCGTGATGAGCCTGGGACCACCCATGAGCAGGGAAGGCGTCGAGCACGCGCTGCGCGCCCGCGCCGACGAACGCGACCGCATCTCGGGCGACCTGCTCGATCTCGAATCACATACGACCTACCAACTGCTCAGGGGCGCCGGCTTACGGGGGGCGACCGGGCACCGGTGGGCGGCGGCGCAGGAGGCGCTGGCCAGGCTCTGGAGCCTGAACGACGCCTACCGCGCGGTGCTGCGCGAGGCGGAGCGGATCAGGGACGCCCGCCCCCGGCTGAGCGGCGAGCAGCTCGAACGGCTCACCGAGCTGCTGGCCGGCCCGTCCGTCGTGCTGCGGGCCGCGGCCAAGCCGGTCGAGCAGCGCTCGCTGCTGCCGCAGGCCGACGAGCGGCTGACCCTCGACCAGACCGTGTCCAGGATGGACGCCGCCTTCCGCGAGGTCACCTCCGCCCTCACCGACATCGACGAGCGGTGGAACGAGCTGCTGCCCCGCCTGGACGCCGCCGACGCCGCGCTGCGCCGCGTCCGCGAGCTGGAGACCGGGCTGGGCGAGGCCGCGCCAGGGCTGGGCACGCCGGAGGACGAGCTGAAGCGGCTGCGCGCCGGCGTGGTCCAGGACCCGCTCGGCGCGGCGGCCGTCGAGCGGGACCTCGACCGCGTGACCCGGCTGCTGGCCGCCGCCGTCACCGAGCTGGAACTGGCCGTCACGGTCAAGCAGGAGTACGCCCGCCGCCGCGAGAACCTGGTCGCCGCCCTCGACCGGGTGCGGGCCGCCGAGAGCGAGGCCCGACTGGCCCACGGCGCGGTCGTCGTCAAGATCGCGTTACCGCCCCAGGCGCGGCCGCGCAGCCGGGTGGACGCCCTGGCCGCCGCGCTGGACGCGCTCGACGTCTCGGCCGACCCGTGGGTGCTGCGCGCCAAGCGGCTGGCCGGGCTGGAGGACGAGGCCCGCGCCGCCGCCGAGCAGGCCCAGGTCACCGCCAGGGCGCTGTACGGCCTGGTGAGCCGGCGCGACGAGCTGCGCGGCCGGCTCGACGCCTGCCAGGTGATGGCGGTACGCAAGGGCATGGCGGAGGACCCGCACGCCGCCGAGCTGTTCGGACGCGCCCGCGCCCTGCTGTGGAGCGCCCCCTGCGACCTGACCAAGGCGGCGGCCGCCGTCGAGAACTACCAGCGCGCCATCCACGGAGGTAAGGCATGACCCGCTGCGCGCAACCCGGCTGCACCGGGACGATCGAGGAGGGCTACTGCGACCTGTGCGGCAACGCCGCGACCGCCGCGCCGGCCCCGCCGCCCTCGCTCCCGCTGGCCACCCAGCCGTCCTCCTCCTTCGCCACCAACCCGGTGAGCCGCCCCACGTCGGGTCCCGGCAGCAGCGGCCGGTCGCGGGCGGGGGTGCTGGCCACGCTCGCCGACCTGCCGTCGGTGCCCTACCGCGATCCGGCGAACGCCGTCATGGCCGATCCGCAGGTGCCGGAGGAGAAGCGCTTCTGCGCCAACCCCGACTGCGGCCGGCCCGTCGGCCGCTCCCGCGACGGGCGGCCTGGGCTGACCGACGGGTTCTGCCCGCACTGCCGCACGCCGTACTCCTTCGCCCCGAAGCTGGACAAGGACGACCTGGTGGCGGGCCAGTACCGGGTGCTGGGCTGCCTGGCGCACGGCGGCCTCGGCTGGATCTACCTGGCCTCCGACGAGAACCTGGACGGCCGCTGGGTGGTGCTCAAGGGCCTGCTCAACACCAACGACGCCGAGGCGCTGGCCGCGGCCGAGGCCGAGCGGCGCTTCCTGACCACGGTCGACCACCCCAACATCGTCAAGATCTTCAACTTCCAGCGCTCGGCCGGGCTCGGCTACATCGTCATGGAGTACGTCGGCGGCCAGTCGCTGCACGAGCTGCGCCGCCAGGGCCCGCTGCCGCTGCGCGAGGCCCTCATGTACGGCCGCGAGATCCTGCACGCCTTCGGCTACCTGCACGAGAACGGCATGGTCTACTGCGACCTCAAGCCGGCCAACGTGATCCGGGTGGGCCGGCAGCTCAAGCTCATCGACCTGGGCGCGGTCCAGCCCATCGGCTCGCCGCCGGGCACCTCGTGGGCCACGGTCGGCTACCACGCCCCCGAGCTGGAGACCCACCCGGCGTCGGTGGCCTCCGACCTCTACACGGTGGCCAGGACCCTCGCCGTGCTGGCGATCCCCGGGTTCAGCCCGGTGCAGAACGGCAAGGCCGCGCCGCTGCCGCAGGACTGCGGGCACCCGTCGTTCACCCGGCTGCTGCGCCGGGCCACCGCCGCCGACCCGGCCGAGCGTTTCCAGAGCGCCTGGGAGATGGAGGAGCAGCTCGTCGGGGTGCTGCGCGAGGTCTGCGCGCAGGAGGACGGGGTGCCGTACCCGCATCCCTCGACGTTGTTCGGGCCGGAGCGGGGGGCGGTGGGCACGGCGCTGGCCGAGGACGGCCAGGCGGTGCTCGCGCCGCTCGACCCGGTGGCGGCCGCCGCCGAGCTGCCGGTGCCGCTGGTGGACCCGGCCGACCCGGCGGCCGGCGCGCTGGCCGGGCTGCTCGGCCGCGACGGCAGGGAGCTGGTCGAGCAGCTCGCCGCGATGCCGCAGACGCCCGAGACCAAGCTGATGCGGGCCAGGCTGCTGGCCGAGGAGGGCGCGGCCGGGACCTCGATGGTGCTCGACCAGCTCGCGGCCGAGCTGCCCGGCGACTGGCGGGTCACCTGGTACCGGGGCGTGCTGGCGATGGCCACCCGGCAGCCCGGCGTGGCCGTGCCGCTGTTCGACGCGTGCCTGTCGCTGCTGCCCGGCGAGCCGGCGCCCAAGCTGGCGCTGGCGTTCGCGCTGGAGTGCGCGGGCCAGCACGCCGCCCCCTGGTACGACACCGTCTGGCGCACCGACCACGGGTACGTGAGCGCGGCGTTCGGCCTGGCCAGGACGGGCCGGATGGGCGTGCTGGACGAGGTGCCGGCCACGTCGAGCTACCGGGTGGCGGCGCAGGTGGCGCTGGCCATCTCGGCGGCGCGCCGCCCGGACCCGGCCGCGATCGTCCCCGCCGACCTGGTGACCGCCGCCGACCGGCTGGCCCGGCTGTCCGACCTGGACTCGCGCCGCCGCGACCTGCTCACCGCCGAGCTGCTGCACGGCGGCCTGGCCTGGCTGGAGTCCAACGCGCCGCCCCCGGGCCTGCGCCTGGCGGAGGCGGCGTTCACCGAGCCCGGGCTGCGCAGGCGGCTGGAGTCGATCTACCGGCGGCTGGCCGTGGCCGCCGCGACCCGCCAGGAGCGCCACGCCCTCATCGACCGGGCCAACGCCGTGCGTCCCAGGACGTGGCTGTGAGCGCGGCGGCGGACCCCGCGGCGGGCGCGGCGCCGGACCCGGCGGTGGACGCGGCGCCGGACCCGGCGGTGGACGCGGCGGCGGGCGCGGCGACAGGCGCGGCGCCGGGGGCGTGCCCGGTCTGCGGGACGTCCGTGTTCGCGGGCGACCTCTACTGCGAGCGGTGCGGCCACACGCTGGGCTCGCCGGTGTGCGCCTCCTGCGGGGCGGCCGCCGTGGACGCGGAGGGCTACTGCGAGCGGTGCGGGCTGCGCCAGCCGACCGGCCGCGACCACGCCGAGATCGTGCTGGAGGGCGGCGCGGCGGCGGTCACGGACAAGGGCCTGCGGCGCAGCAGGAACGAGGACGCGGTGGCGCTGCTGGGCGCGGGCCCGGCCGTGGTGAGCGTGGTCTGCGACGGCGTCGGCAGCTCCCCGCGGGCCGACGAGGCGTCGGCGGTGGCCGTCGAGGCGGCGAGCGCGGCGCTGATCAGGGGGCTGTCGCACGAGGAGGCGTTCGAGCTGGCCGGCCGGGCGGTGGCCAAGCTCGCGACCTCGGTGCACGACGCGCCCGCCTGCACCTACGTGGCGGCCGTCGTCCGGGGCGGGCGGGTGAGCCTGGCCTGGGCCGGTGACACGCGGGCGTACTGGCTGCCGGCCGCGCCCCCGCGCACGCCGGACCTGCTGACCACCGACGACGTGGTGGAGACCGGCGAGATCACCGCCTGGCTCGGCGCCGACGCCGAGGACGTGCGGCTGCACGTGCGCGACTTCGTGCCGCCCGCGCCCGGCCTGCTGCTGGTCTGCAGCGACGGCCTGTGGCGCTACCTGGACGGCCACGCCGTCCCCGCCTCCGGCGACCCGCTGGAGCTGGCCCGCGAGCTGCTGCGGCACGCGCTGGACTCCGGCGGCCAGGACAACATCACGATCGCTTTGATCCCCCTAGGAGATGCCCGTGAGTGACCAGCCCGCGTTCACGTTGACGATCGACCAGAACAAGTACCTCCCGCTCGACGGCCGCGAGGTGCACGCCATCCTCACCGTCGGCGCCACGGGCGGCGTCGCCGTGCAGGCGTCCGGGCCGGCGGAGGCCGCCGAGGTGATCATCGTGGACACGTCGGGGTCGATGAGCGGCGGCAAGATCCGCGAGGCCCGGCAGGCCGCCGCGACCGCCGTGCGGACGCTGCGCGACGGCGTGCACTTCGCGGTGATCGCCGGGACGGAGCACGCCAGGATGGTCTACCCGGGCGGCCAGCCGCACCTGGTGAAGGCCACCCCGGCCACGCGGGCCGAGGCGACGCGGGCGGTCGAGCGCCTGCTGGCCCACGGCGGCACCGCGATCGGCGAGTGGCTGAAGCTGGCCGGCCACCTGCTGACCGCGCACCCGTCGGCGATCCGGCACGCGCTGCTCATGACCGACGGCCAGAACAACGAGCGCGCCGACGTGTTCGGCGCCGTCCTGGCGGGCTGGAGCGGCAAGTTCGTGGTGGACTGCCTCGGCGTCGGCGACGACTGGGTGCCGGCCGAGCTGCGCAGGGTGGCCGAGGCGATGCTGGGCACGTTCGACTTCGTCCGCGACCAGGGCGACCTGCCGGAGTACTTCCGGCGGCTCACGCAGCAGTCGATGAGCAAGACCGTCGCCGAGCTGTCGCTGCGGGTGTGGGTGCCGCAGACGGCGCGGCTGAAGTTCGTCAAGCAGGTCTCCCCCGTGCTGCTGGACCTGACCGGCAAGCGCACCGACGTCAACCCGCTGACCGGCGACTACCCGACCGGGTCGTGGGGCGCGGAGGAGCGCGAGTACCACGTGTGCGTCGAGGTGCCGCCGGGGCAGGTCGGCCAGGAGATCAGGGCGGGCTGGGTCAAGCTCGTCCGGCCCGACACCGGCGACGTGCTGGCCAGCGGCAACGTACTGGCGCAGTGGACCGACGACCTGGCGCAGTCCACCCGCATCAACGGCAAGGTCGCCCACTACACCGGCCAGGCCGAGCTGCACGACCTCATCCAGGACGGGCTCAGCGCCCGCGCCGCCGGCGACGTGGACACCGCGACCGCCCGGCTGGCCAAGGCCCGCGAGCTCGCCGTGGAGTCGGGCCGCGAGGACACCGCCCGCCTGCTGGAGAGGGTGGTCGAGGTGGACCCGGCCACCGGCACCGCGCGCCTGCGCAGGAACGTGGACAAGGCCGACGAGATCGAGCTCGACACCGGCTCGGTGCGCACCAGCCGGCTGCGCAAGGAAGGACACTGATGGCGACCTGCCCGCAGGGGCACGCGTCGGGCTCCGACGACTACTGCGACGTGTGCGGCTCCCAGATGGGTGCCGCTCCCCCGGCCGCCCCCGCCGCACAGCCCGCCGGAGACGCCTCCGGGGGCGCGCCCGCGCAGGAGAGCTGCCCCATCTGCCGGACGCCGCGCGCCGGCCAGTTCTGCGAGGTGTGCGGCCACGACTACAGCGGGTCCGGCCCGGCCGTGCCGCTGCCGGTCACCGGGGCGCGGTACGAGGCGGTCACCGCCGCCGACCGCGCCTACTACGAGAAGGTCATCGCCGAGGGCGGCCCGGACGCCGACGCCGTGGCCTTCCCGCCGTACTGTCCCGAGCGCTCCTTCGGCCTGCACGGCGAGCAGGTACGCATCGGGCGCCGCAGCCGGGCCAGGAACCTGGCCCCCGAGATCGACCTGACCGGCCCGCCGGAGGACCCCGGCGTCTCCCACCTGCACGCCGTGCTGCTGGCCCAGCCGGACGGCTCGTGGACGGTCGTGGACCCCGGCTCCGCCAACGGCACCCAGGTCAACGGCAAGCCGCTCAAGGTCAACGTGCCGGTCAGGATCGGGCCCGGCGACCGCATCCACCTGGGCGCGTGGACCGTCATCACGATCAGGGAGGGCACCCCGTGACCGTGGTCCAGGCCCCGCCCGCCCCCGCGCCGGCGCGCCGGCGCGGCGTGCCCGGCCGGATCCGGGTCATCACCGGCGTCACCGCGGCCGCGCTGGCGCTGCTGTTCACCGCGCTGGCGGTGGGCAGCTCCAGCGCCCGCGACGGGCTGCGGGTGATCGGCCGCGACGCCGGGCCTCAGGTCGTCGCCACCGCCGGCCTCTACCTGGCGCTCAGCGACATGGACGCGCAGGTCGCCAACGCGCTGGTGATGGGCGACGGGTACGCCACCCAGCGCCGCGAGGCCCTGGCCCAATACGAGCGCCGTCGCTCGGAGGCCAACCAGGCGCTGCTGAAGGCGTTCCAGCTCTCCGGCGACGACCCGGCCGAGCGGCGCACCGTGCAGTCGGTGCTGGACGGGCTCGGCCGGTACGAGCGGCTGGCCGGGCAGGCCCTGCTGCTCGACGAGCGCTCCGGGCACGCGCCTGGGCCGCCTCCGGCGCAGGTGGTGGCGACCTACCGCCAGGCCACCGACCTCATGCGGATGGTGCTGCTGCCGCAGGCGTACAACCTGACGCTGGAGAACGGCACCATCGTGCGCCGCACCTACGACGACAAGGCGCTCGTGCTCCCGCTGCTGCGGGCCGCGGTGGCGGTGGCCGGGCTGGTGGCGCTGGGCTGTCTGCTGTGGCTGCAGGTCTTCCTGGCCCGGCGCTTCCGCCGGCTGTTCGGGCCGGCGCTGCTGGTGGCGACCGTGGCGGCCGCGGTCGCCACGGTGGCCGGGGTGAGCGTGCTGGGGCAGGACCAGGAGGCGCTGCGGGAGGCCAAGAGGTCCGGCTTCGACTCGGTGCTGACGCTGGCCAGGACGCGGGCGATCAGCAACAGCATGCAGGGCGACCAGAGCCGCTACCTGCTGGACAAGGAACGCGCCGACACCTACGAGCACACGTTCCTGGACAAGTCGCAGTCGGTCTACTACCTGGCGGCCGGCAACCTGGAGGCGTACCAGGCCAAGGTGGCGGCAGGCGACCAGCGCATCCTCGGGCTGCTCGGGCCGGAGCTGATCGGGCCGCGGGGCCAGGACGTCGTGGCGGCCTACGAGCGGTTCCAGGCCGCCGACGCCGGCTTCAGGGAGCTGGCGCTGAGCGGGCGGGCCAACGAGGCGGTGGCACAGCGGCTCGGGCAGGCCACGCGGGCGTTCGACGCCTACGACCGGGCCGTGGTGGCGCTGGCCGGCCAGCACGAGAACGCCTTCGAGCGGGCCATCGGCCACGGCGAGGGCGTCCTGGACAACCTGTGGCGGCTGCTGCCCTTCGCGATCGGCGGGATCGGCCTGCTGCTGGTCGCCGGGGTGTGGCCTCGACTCAAGGAGTACCGGTGAAGCGGGTGCTGGCGGTGGTGGCGGCCCTGGTGGCCGTGCTGGCGGCGGGTGGCTGCGGCGGCGACGGGCACGAGTCCATCGTCGACAAGGACAAGCTGGTCATCGCGGTGCGCCCGGACCTGCCCTCGGTCGGGTTCCGCAGGCCCGACGGGACGTTCGAGGGCTTCGACGTGGACGTGGCCTCCTACGTCGGCCGCAAGCTGGGCAAGCCGTTCACGTTCATCCCGGTGCTGGCGGCCGACCGGGAGAAGGTGCTGCTCGACGGGCGGGCCGACCTGGTGCTGGCGACGTACACGATCGACCAGGACCGCAAGGCCAAGGTGTTGTTCGCGGGGCCGTACCACATCTCCTACCAGGACATCCTCATGCGGCCCGACGAGACCTTCAAGAACGTGCGCGACCTCAAGGGGCACACGATCTGCCAGGTGAAGGGGACGAACGCGGCCCAGCGGGTGGTCGAGGAGCGGAAGGTGGCGGCGCGGCTGGCGCCGTTCGCCGACTACAAGGCGTGCCTGGCGGCGCTGAGGAGCCGGCAGGTGGACGCGGTCACCACCAACGACGTCATCCTGGCCGGCCTGGCCAAGCAGGACGGCTCGGGGCTGCGGCTGGCCAACGCCCAGTTCAACGAGCAGCGCACCGGGGTGGGGCTGCGCAAGGACGACGTGCCCGGCTGCGAGGAGGTCAACCGGGCGATCACCGACATGTACCAGGACGGGACGGCGGCGAGGCTGCTGCACAAGTGGTTCGGCTCGTCGGGGCTGAACCTGACCACGATCGCGGTGCCGCAGTTCGAGGGCTGCTCCTAGCCCGGCGACAGGAAGCACGTGACAGGGAGCACGCGGCAGGGAGCACGGCGGCGGGCCGGGGCGCGTGGGCCCCGGCCCGTCCACTGCCGTCTCTCCTCGGCTCAGACAGTCGTCCCGTCAGTCCAGGTAGTCCCGCAACATCTGCGCGCGCGTCGGGTGGCGGAGCTTGGCCAGGGTCTTGGACTCGATCTGGCGGATGCGCTCCCGCGTGACCCCGAACTCCCTGCCCACCTCCTCCAGCGTGCGCGGGTGCCCGTCGGCCAGGCCGAAGCGGAGCTGGATGATGCGCTGCTCGCGGTCCGACAGGGTCGCCAGGATGTCGTCGAGCTGGTCCTGCAGCATGATGAACGCCGCGGCCTCCATGGGCACGACGGCGTCGGCGTCCTCGATGAAGTCCCCCAGGTCGGAGTCCTCCTCGCCGATGGGCGACTGCAGCGACACGGGCTCCTGGGCGATGCGCTGGATCTCCACGACGCGGTCGACGGGGAGGTCCATCTCCTTGGCGATCTCCTCGGGGATGGGCTCCCGCCCGAGGTCCTGGTGGAGCTGGCGCTGGACCCTGACGAGCTTGTTGATGGTCTCCACCATGTGGACCGGGATGCGGATCGTCCGCGCCTGGTCGGCGATGGCCCGGGTGATCGCCTGGCGGATCCACCAGGTCGCGTAGGTGGAGAACTTGTAACCCTTCGTGTAGTCGAACTTCTCGACGGCCCGGATGAGGCCGAGGTTGCCCTCCTGGATCAGGTCCAGGAACAACATGCCGCGGCCCACGTACCTCTTGGCGATCGACACCACGAGCCTGAGGTTGGCTTCGATGAGCCGCTGTTTGGCCCGCGTCCCCTGCCAGACGAGCTCCCTGAACTCAGGGAAGGCCAGACGCGAGACCCCGTTGGCCAGCTTGTCCTCGGCGAACAGGCCGGCTTCGATCGACTTGGCGAGCTCCACCTCCTCCTCGGCGGTCAACAGCGGCACCCGGCCGATCTCCCTGAGGTAGATACGGACCAGATCGCTGGTCGGCGCCCGCTTGCCTACGTCTTCCTCATCGGCGCGGGTGGATTCCTCGTCGCCCTGGGGCTCGAGGACCTCCACGCCGTTCTCGGCGAGCATCCGCACGACGCGCTCCAGCGCGTCGGACGGCAGCTCGGATCGGTCAAGCGCGGCTGCGACGTCATCGACGGTTACGCTCCCGCGCTCCCTTCCCTTCGCGACGAGGTCCGCCACCTGATCAACGGATGGCGGTCCACTTGGCAGCACCGATGCACCCACGGGACACAGTCTGCAGTATTGGTTCCATCAAATGGCAGACCCATTTTTGTCACCGAAGGTAAGACCTTGGTCCTTACCGAATTGAGATCGGGACAATGTTTAGCCGGAGTTTGATCAGGAAAGTAAAGCCAATTACGCGATCACCATTCACGCGCCCGGCGGGACCGGCCGGCCGGGCGGAACTCTTTCGCTGCCCCGAACCCGTCGCCCATCCCTTTTGTCACACGATGGACCGTGCCACATTCCCTGGTCAACCGCCCTGGTTTGACAGGTGAAGTCGCGACCGAACCGTTATCGACCGGCCCGCGGGATCAGTTTCCGGCGGCGCGCTCGCGCAGCACGCGGCGCTGCTGCTCCAGCGCCACCAGCTCGCCGAACAGCCGGTTGTACTCCTGCTGCTCCTCCACCGGGTTGAGCCGCTGGATGCGCGACTTCACTTGGGCGATCGCGCGGTCGACCGCGATGGCCTCGATGGCGGCCAGCATCGCCCCGGCGTAGCGCTCCTCGGCGTGCGCGTCGGCCTGGATCGGCTCCACCGCGAAGCGGGTGACCAGCGCCCGCGCGCCCTCCTCGTGGGCGTGCTCCAGCAGGAGGTCGACCCACTCCCGCCCGCCGTGCCCGGCCGCCGCCAGGCCGCCCGCGGCCGTGACGACGCCGTGCAGCATCACATGGTCGGGCGCGGTGAACGCCTGCGGGTCGAGGGCGTCGAAGCGCGGCCCGAGCAGGGCCGGGCGCTGCACGGCCAGCTTGAGCAGCTCGGCCTCCACCCGCACGCCGGGATCGACGGGCGCGGCCCTGGGGACGCGCTGCGGGCGGCCCTGCTGCGCCCCCGCGGCGGTCGCGATGCGCTGCATGACGAAGCGCTCGTCCATGAAGCCGAGCCACCGGTCGAGGTCGATGGCGTAGCGCTTGCGCAGCCCGGCGTCCTTGATGCCGGCCACGATGGGCGCGGCGGCGTCCAGGGCGGCGATCTTGCCCTCGTTGCTGCGCAGGTCGTAGCGGGCGATCGTGCTCCTGATCGCGAACTGGAACAGCGGCTCGCGGCTCGCCACGAGGTCGCGCACGGCCGCGTCGCCCTGCTTGACCCGCAGGTCGCACGGGTCGAGCCCGTCGGGCTGCACCGCGACGTAGGTCTGCGTCACGAACTTCTGCTCGTCGGCGAAGGCCCGCAGCGCGGCCTTCTGCCCGGCCGCGTCGCCGTCGAAGGTGAAGATCACCTCGCCCCGGAACTCGGCCTGGTCGAGCAGGAAGCGGCGCAGGATCTTGATGTGCTCCTCGCCGAACGAGGTGCCGCAGGTGGCCACGGCCGTGGGCACGCCCGCGAGGTGGCAGGCCATCACGTCGGTGTAGCCCTCGACGATCACCGCCTGGGAGCGCTTGGAGATCTCCCGTTTGGCGAGATCGATCCCATAAAGCACCTGGCTCTTCTTGTAAAGCGGTGTGTCAGGCGTATTGAGGTATTTCGGCCCGTCATCGGAATCAAGCAACTTCCGTGCGCCGAAACCGATCACATCGCCCGTCGCGTCCCTGATCGGCCAGATCAGCCGCCCGCGGAACCGGTCGATCGGCCCCCGCCGGCCCTCCTTGGCCAGCCCGCCCTTGACCAGTTCCTCGGCGGTGAACCCGCGGCCCAGCAGGTGGCGGGTGAGCGCCTCCCACTCGTTGGGCGCGTAGCCCACCCCGAAGGTCTCGGCGTCGGCCCGCTCGAACCCGCGCTCGGACAGGAACCGCCGCCCGGCCGCCGCGTCGGGCCCGAACAGCTTGGCCGCGTAGAACTCGGCCGCCGCCCGGTGGGCCTCGATGAGCCTGGCCCGCTCGCCGTGGTCGCGCCTGGGAACGTAACCACCCTGCTCGTACTGGAGCTGGATGCCGGCCCGCTGCGCCAGCCGCTCGACCGCCTCGCCGAACGACAGGTGCTCGATCTTCTCGACGAACGTGATGACGTCGCCGCCCTCGGAGCAGCCGAAGCAGAAGTACATCCCGCGCTCGGGCGTGACGTTGAAGGACGGGGTCTTCTCGTCGTGGAAGGGGCACAGGCCCTTGAGGTTGCCGCCACCGGCGTTGCGCAACTGGATGTGCTCGCCGATCACGTCGGCGATGGGAGAGCGTTCGCGTACGAGAGCGATGTCGACATCACGGATCCGGCCAGCCACGCCGGGAAGTCTATGCCGCCCTGCCGGAGTTGCCCGCACCCGGCGCCAGAATGGCCTCACCCGCCGGGGCGATCGTGGCAAAGCGGCTCGGCGGGGGTCCCCGGTCGGCTACAAAGGTAAAGGTTGGTCGTGGAAACGGTGACATGGGTGGAGATCATGCGAGCGGGGCATCTCGGACGATGGGCGGCCGTCTCGGGCGCCGTGCTGCTGACCGGGCTGCTGACCGGCGCCTGCTCGCAGGCCACCGGGCTGGCCGGCGTGAGCGCCAGGTCGCCCGCCACGGCCCCGCCGTCGGGCACGCCGCTGGTCACCGCGACCATCCCCGACCCCACGCCGTCGGCCGAGCACCAGGCCGCCGCCGAGGAGCCGCCGCGCGGCGAGGACCCGGTGCGGGTGCCGCCGCCGAAGTTGTCGAAGTACACCTACACGTTCCCGGTCAAGGGCTGCGAGGTGACCTACGAGCGGCGGCTGCTGGTGCTGCCCAAGACCACGATCTGGGCCGGGCAGGGCTGCGCGTTCGTGGCGCCGGTGGACGGCGTCGTGGACGAGGTCAACATCCAGAACAGGTGGAAGTCGTCCACGGACGAGGGCTCCACGCGGGAGGGCAGGTTCGTCACGATCGTCGGCGACGACGGCGTGCGCTACCTCGGCGGCCACCTGGACTCGGTGGCCGCCGACATCAAGCCGGGCCTGCGGGTGAAGGCCGGCCACGTGCTGGGACGGGTGGGCCGCACCGGCAACGCCCGCGACACCGGCCCCAACCTGTACTTCGCGATCTCGTGGAAGACCGGCCCGGCCTACTGGTGGGTCCGGCGCGGCATGGTGGAGCCGTGGGACTACCTCGACGCCTGGGCGAAGGGCAACCGCACGCTGTCGCCGCGCGAGGAGACGCTGAAGCTGCGGGCCAAGCTCGGCGAGACGCCGGCCTGCTCCGTCCAGTGCGCCGCCAACAGGACGACGACCTCCACCCCCAGCAAGAGCCCGCGGCCCACGCCCCGCAAGACCAGGCGCGAGGAGATCCCCGACGTGGTCACGCTCAGTCCGACGACGACAATTCCTTAGGGTCGACGACGGCGCCCGAGCGGATGAGCTCCTGGATGCCGTCCACGACGTCCCACACGTTGACGTTCATGCCGGCCACCACCCGGCCCTCGCGCAGCCAGTAGGCGACGAACTCCAGGGCGTCCACGTCGCCGCGGTAGACGACCTCGTCGTAGCCCTCGGTGTGGCCGGAGAACTCCATGCCGAGGTCGTACTGGTCGGTGTAGAAGTACGGGACCGGGTCGTGGACGACCTCCTGGCCGAGCATCGAGCGGGCGGCCGCGGGGCCGCCGTGCAGGGCGTTGGCCCAGTGCTCGACGCGCAGATGGCGGCCGTACAGGGGGTGGTACGACTCGGCCACGTCGCCGGCGGCGTACACGTCGGGGTGCGAGGTGCGCAGGGCGGCGTCGGTGCGCACGCCCTGGCCGACCTCCAGGCCGGCCTCGCGGGCCAGCTCGACCTCCGGCACGACGCCGATGCCGGCCACGACGAGGTCGGCGGTCAGCCGCTCGCCCGAGCTGAGGCGCACGCCGGTCCCGGTGACCTCGGCCGCGGCGATGCCGAAGCGCAGGTCCACGCCGTTGTGGGCGTGCAGGCGGGCGAAGACGCCGCCCACCTCGGGGCCGAGCACCCGGTTGAGCGCGGTGGCCTCGGGCTCGACGACGGTGACCGCGCAGCCGGCCGCGCGGGCCGCGGCGGCGGTCTCCAGGCCGATCCACGAGGCACCGACGATCAGGACGCTCTCCGCGCGCGCGAGACGGTCCCTGATGGCCTCGCAGTCGTCCACGGTGCGCAGGTAGGCCGCGGGGCCCGGCAGGCGGCGTGGGGTGGCTCCGGTGGCGAGGAGGAGCTTGTCGAACGGCTGGCGCGAGCCGTTGGCGAGCCGGACCACGTGGGGCTCCAGCTCGACGCGGGTGACCCGCGTGCCGAGGCGCAGGTCCACCGCGTTGTCCGCGTACCACTCGGGGCCGTGGACGAAGATGGCGTCGCGCTCGCTCCTGCCGTTCAGGTAGTCCTTGGACAGGGGCGGCCGCTCGTAGGGCCGCTCGTCCTCCGCCCCGAACAGCACGATCTCGCCGTCGAAGCCCTCTTCGCGCAGCGTCTGCGCGGCCTTGGCCCCGGCCAGCCCGCCGCCGACGATCACATATGTGGCCATGGCCGCAGTATCCGCCCCGGGCGCGCGGCGGGGAAGCGGATCGGGCCCGCTCGCGCGGGCGTCAGCGGGAGAGCCGGCGGTGCCAGGCGACCGCCGAGGTGTCGGTGAGCGAGGCGATCTGGTCGATGACCACGCGGACGCGGGCGGCGTCGTCGGGCGCCGACAGGAACGCGGGCCGGAAGGCGGGCTCCAGCGTGCCGGGCGCGCCGAGCGTGATCAGGGAGGCCAGCTCGGTGATGAGGTCGCGCTGGCGGGCCTGGTTGGCGTGGTGGTCCTCGGTGGTCATCACGTAGTGGGCGGTGACGCCCTTGAGCAGCGCGCACTCCAGCCGGGTGGTGTGCGGCACGACCAGGTCGGCGCGGTGGCGCGCGCCGTGCACCTCCCCGGTGGCGGCCTGCGCGGAGCGGCAGAAGCGGCCGATGAGGCCGCTGGTCAGCGCCTTCAGCCCGGCCAGCTCGGGCAGGGTGCCGGTGAAGCGGCGCGGCCAGAGCGGGTCGGTGACGAGCTCGGCGAAGACCTCCTCCAGCTCGGCCAGGTCGGCGCCCGGGGTGTACCAGGTGCGGGTGGTCTCGCACACCAGCCTGCGCTCGGCGGGCGAGCGCAGGGCCTCGGGGACGACGTGCCCGGAGTGCAGGGCGTCCTCCAGGTCGTGGACGGAGTAGGCGACGTCGTCGGCCCAGTCCATGATCTGCGCCTCGAAGCTGACCCGGCCCTCGAGGGCGCCCTCCCTGATCCACTTGAAGACCGGCAGGTCGTCGTCGTACACGCCGAACTTGGCGCCCTTGTCGCGGGTCCACGGGTACTTGACGGCCGCGTCGAGCGCCGCCCTGGTGAGGTTGAGCCCGGCGCTGTGGCCGTCCTCGGTGAGGACCTTGGCCTCCAGCCTGGTGAGCAGGCGCAGGCTCTGCGCGTTGCCCTCGAAGCCGCCGCAGGGCTCGGCGAGCCTGTTGAGCGCCATCTCGCCGTTGTGGCCGAACGGCGGATGCCCCAGGTCGTGGGCGAGGCAGGCGGTCTCCACCAGGTCGGGGTCCACGCCGAGCGTGGCGCCCATCTCCCTGCCGACCTGGGCGCACTCCAGCGAGTGGGTCAGCCGGGTGCGGGGGATGTGCTGGCCCCCGCCGAGCGTCTCGCCGGGGCCGACGACCTGGGTCTTGGCGGCCAGCCGGCGCAGGGCGGCGCTGTGCAGGACGCGGGCGCGGTCGCGTTCGAACGCGGATCGTTCAGGATTGCCGGGAGGTTCCGGAACCCATCGTTCCTGGTCGTGCTCGTCGTAGTACGGCATTGGTTCAGCGATTTTATCCAGTTTCATGTCTCCGCTAGTGTCAAGCCTCGCGAGTACCCCTTCCCCGGGAGTCCTTCCCCATGACCACAGCGTTCCGAGCGGTGCTGGCCTTCACCCTGCTCGCCGGTTTCTACGTCCTGGTCGGCCTGGTCCTGGCGGCCGCGGTCCTCCTCGACGTCATGCTCGTCGTCGACTTCCACGCCGGCACCCTCAAGGCGGCCATCGTGCTCACGCTGGCGGCGGGCGCGCTGGTGCGGGCCCTGTTCATGGTGAGCCGCCGCCAGGGCGGCGAGCAGCCGGGCGTGGCCGTGGGCCGCGAGCACGAGCCGGTGCTCTGGCAGACGGTCGAGGACCTGGCCCGCCGGGTGCGCACCGCGCCGCCGGACGAGATCCGCCTGGTCCCGGAGGTCAACGCGGCCGTCTCCGAGGACACCCGCTGGCTCGGGCTGAAGGCGACGCGGCGGCGGATGTTCATCGGGCTGCCGCTGCTCCATCAGCTCACCGTGGACGAGCTGCGCGCGGTGCTCGGCCACGAGCTGGGCCACTACAGCGGCGCCCACACCCGGCTGGGCGCGCCGGTCTACCGGGGCCGGGTCTCGCTGATCGCGACCGTGCGGGGGCTCGACAACCACCCGTTCATCCAGAAGCTGTTCACCTGGTACGCCAAGCTCTACCTGCGCGTCTCCCAGGCCGTCTCGCGCCGCCAGGAGCTGGAGGCCGACCAGCACGCGGTGTCCATCGGCGGCCGGCAGGCCATGTCCGGGGCGCTGACCAAGATCCACGCGACCGCGCTGGGCTGGGACGTGTACGTCAACGCCTACCTGTCGCTGGCCGGCGCGGCCGGGGCGCGGCCCGCCTCGGTGTTCGGCGGCTTCCAGCGGATGATGGGCGACCCCGGCCGGCAGGCGCAGCTGGCCAGGCTGGGGGCCGAGCCCGAGGAGGTCTCGCCGTACGACTCCCATCCGAGCCTGGCCGAGCGACTGGCCGCCATCGAGCGTCTGCCGGAGCCGGAGCACGTCCCCGACCCGCGCCCGGCGCTGAGCCTGCTGGCGGACCCCGACGTGGCCACCCGGGCGGTCGAGAGCTCCATGTGGACGCCCGAGGCGCTGGCCGGGCTGCGGCCGGTGGACTGGGAGGAGCTGGTGGCGCAGGGCATGTACGCCGGCCGCAACGCCGAGGCGCTGCACGACCTGGCGGTGGCGGGGCAGCGGGTGATGGGCGCGGCGCGGCCGTACCTGGACGCGGCCTTCGAGGCCATCGCGCGGGGGCGGCAGGCCGAGCTGGAGGCGCGCCTGCTGGAGCTGGGCTGGAACCCGTCGGAGACGCTGCTGGCCGGGGTGCTGGGGCAGGCGCTGGAGGCGGTGCTGATCCAGCTCGGCCAGGCCCGCTGGACGCTGTCGTGGTCGGGGCCCGCGCGGCTGCTCTACGACGACGGCGAGGAGGTGGCGCTGTCGGAGTACGCCGCCCAGGTCGCGGCGAACCCGGACGCGGTGGCGGGGCTGCGGCGCTGGCTGGGCGACCACGGCATGCGCCACGACTACGTCCCCGTCGAGGAGCCGCAGGCCGGACCGCAGGCAGGGCCGCCCGCCGGTGCCCCGGCGTCCGGCGCGGATTCCGCTCCCGCCCGCTGACCGGGCGGGAGCCGCCGCCGGACGCCGCCCGGCGGCGTCCGGTCAGCCTCGCAGGCTCTCCAGGAAGGTGCCGACCCCGTCACCGAAGTCCAGCAGCGCGTCGGTGCTCACCGTGACCGCGTTCTGCACGGTCAGCGCCGCGCTGTCCGGCTTCTTGGCGGCGTAGACGACGAATCCCAGGACCAGCACGAGGACGATCAGTTTTCCCAAGGTCGATCTAGGCACCGCTACCGCCTTCTCGGCTCTCGGGCCCCCTCATCGCCAGGGTGCGCCGCGCGGGACCGCTTGGGAAGAGGCCGTCCGGTTCCGGACAACCCGCTGGTCAGCGGGTGTCGGAGTCGGTGTCGCTGAGCGCCGCCCGCCCCGCCTCCAGCCTCGCCACCGGGATGCGGAACGGCGAGCAGGAGACGTAGTCGAGGCCGGCCTCGTGGCAGAAGTGCACCGAGTCCGGGTCGCCGCCGTGCTCGCCGCAGATGCCGATGTGCAGGTCGGGCCGGGTGGCCCGGCCCTCCTCGACGGCGATCCGCACCAGCCGCCCGACGCCCTCCCGGTCCAGGGTCTCGAACGGCGAGACGCCGAAGATCCCGAGGTCCAGGTAGCGGGAGAAGAAGGCGGCCTCGACGTCGTCGCGGGAGAAGCCCCAGGCCATCTGGGTGAGGTCGTTGGTGCCGAAGGAGAAGAACTCGGCGGCCTCGGCGATCTGCCCGGCGGTCAGGGCCGCCCGCGGCACCTCGATCATGGTGCCGATGAGCGCCTCGACGCCGGTCTCGGCGAGGATCGCGGCGGCCTCCTCGCGTACCGACTCCAGCTCCTGCACGGCGGCGACCAGCGGGATCATGATCTCCGGACGCGCGCCGGGGACCTCCCTGGCGGCCTGGGCGATGGCCCGCACCTGCATCGCGAACAGCCCGGGGATCACCAGCCCGAGGCGGACGCCGCGCAGGCCCAGCATGGGGTTCTGCTCGTGCAGGCGCTTGACGGCGGCCAGCAGCGCGCGGTCCTTGTCGGTGACCTCCGCCGAGGTCGCGACCTTGACCGACAGCTCGGTGAGGTCGGGCAGGAACTCGTGCAGCGGCGGGTCGATCAGCCGGATGGTGACCGGCGCGCCGTCCATCGCCTGGAAGATGCCGATGAAGTCGGACTTCTGCAGCGGCTCCAGGGCGTCCAGCGCCGCCTGGCGCTCCTCGTCGGTCGAGGCGAGCACCAGGTCCTCCACGAGCTGCCGGCGCTCGCCGAGGAACATGTGCTCGGTGCGGCACAGGCCGATGCCCTGCGCGCCGAAGCGGCGGGCGCGGGCGGCGTCCTCAGGGGTGTCGGCGTTGGCCCGCACCCCGAGCCGGCGCCCGGCGTCGGCGTGGCGCATGATCCGGTCCACGGCCCGGACCAGCTCGTCGTCGGGCTCGGCGCCCTCGAAGTACTCGACCACGGCCGAGGCCACGACCGGCACCTCGCCGAGGAACACCTCCCCGGTGGTGCCGTCGATGGAGATCACGTCGCCCTCGGAGACGACCACGCCGCCCGGCGCGGTGAACCTGCGCTCGGCGGTCGAGACGTCCAGCTCCTCGGCGCCGCACACGCACGTCTTGCCCATGCCGCGCGCGACCACGGCGGCGTGGGAGGTCTTGCCGCCGCGGCTGGTCAGGATGCCCCTGGCGGCGATCATGCCGGCCAGGTCGTCGGGGTTGGTCTCGCGGCGGACGAGGATGACGTCCTCGCCCTGCCCGCTCAGCTCGACGGCCCGCTCGGAGGAGAAGACGGCCTTGCCGACGGCCGCGCCCGGGGAGGCGTTCATGCCCTTGGCTATCTTCTTCTTCTCGGCGCCGCCGTCGAAGCGGGGGAACATGAGCTGGGCGAGCTGGTCGCCGGTGACCCGGGTGACGGCCTCGTCCATGGTGATGAGGCCCTGGTCCACGAGCTGGGTGGCGATGCAGAAGGCGGCCGCGGCGGTGCGCTTGCCGACCCGGGTCTGCAACATCCAGAGCTTGCCGCGCTCGATGGTGAACTCGATGTCGCACAGGTCCTTGTAGTGCGTCTCCAGGGTCTCCATGATGCGGACGAGCTCGTCGTAGGAGGTCTTGTCGAGGCGTTCGAGCTCTTCGAGGGGGATGGTGTTGCGGATCCCGGCCACCACGTCCTCGCCCTGGGCGTTCTGCAGGTAGTCGCCGTAGATGCCCTGACGGCCGGTGCCGGGGTCGCGGGTGAAGGCCACGCCGGTGCCGGAGTCGTCGCCGTAGTTGCCGAAGACCATCGCCATCACGTTGACGGCGGTGCCGAGGTCGGCGGGGATGCGCTCCTGGCGGCGGTAGAGGATGGCGCGGGGGGCGTTCCAGGAGTCGAAGACCGCGTTGATGGCCAGGCGCATCTGCTCGCGCGGGTCGGTGGGGAACTCCTTGCCGGTCTGCTCGCGGACGATCCCCTTGTACGTCTCCACCAGCGCCTGCAGCTCGCCGGCGTCCAGGTCGGTGTCCTGGCGGCGGCCCTTGACGGCGTCGAGGGCGTGCTCGAACAGGTCGCCGTCGATGCCGAGCACGGTCTTGCCGAACATCTGGATGAGCCGGCGGTAGGAGTCCCAGGCGAAGCGCTCGTTGCCGCCGGCCTGCTTGGCCAGCCCGTGCACGGACTCGTCGTTGAGGCCGATGTTGAGGACGGTCTCCATCATGCCCGGCATGGAGAACTTCGCGCCGGAGCGGACGCTGACCAGCAGCGGGTCGTCGGCCTGGCCGAGCCGCCTGCCCATGCGCCCTTCGAGGGCCTTGAGGTGCTCGGCGACCTCCCGGTCGAGCCCGTCGTGCACGGCGCCCTCCGCCAGGTAGTGGCGGCACGCCTCGGTGGTGATCGTGAACCCGGGGGGGACGGGCAGGCCGAGGTTGGTCATCTCCGCGAGGTTCGCGCCTTTACCGCCGAGAAGATCCTTAAGATTCCGGTTGCCCTCGGTGAAGTCGTAAACGTACTTGGCCACCACAGCTCCAATCCAACGCGCCTCTGAGCCGGACTCTACCGGCGAAATTGATGATGAAACTGCACTCCTTGCTTAAGTCACCATTTGTGCAGGTGAAGGCCCCGCAAGAGGTCTAATCCAATTTTGCGGGACGATGGTGAAAAATTGGATTAGACCAATTGGTTTACACCAATTCTTGTGAAAGGAGAAGAGGGGGTGCAGAATCGGATCACACCCCCGCCAGGAGGCGCCCATGGCCACTCCTACCAAGCCGAGGCGACGGCCCGCCGTCGCCGGAGCCGCCCGCGCGGCCCGCGGCTCGGCGCTCTACCTCGACGACCGGCTGCCCTTCGCCCGCTGGCTGCGGCCGCAGCTGCGCAAGCTGTTCCCCAGCCACTGGTCGTTCCTGCTGGGCGAGCTGGCGCTCTACGCGTTCGTGTTCCTGCTGCTGACCGGCGTGTTCCTGACGCTGTTCTTCAAGCCGAACCCGGACGTGGCGTTCGCCTCGGCGCGCGAGCTGAGCCTCGACATCCGCGGCGGGCTGCTGGTGCGCCAGCTCCACCACTGGTCGGCGACCGTGTTCGTGCTGGCGATCGTGGCCCACCTATGCCGGGTCTTCTTCACCGGGGCCTTCCGCCGGCCGCGCGAGCTGACCTGGGTGCTCGGCGTCGTGCTGTTCGCGCTCGTGTTGTTCAACAGCTTCCTCGGCGTGTCGATGCTGGGCGACCGGCTCGGGTTCGGCGGGTTGCGGGAGGCTCAGGGGCTGCTGCTGTCGGTGCCGCTGGTGGGCACGTACCTGTCGGCGTTCGCGTTCGGCGGCGACTTCCCCGGGGACGCGATCCCGCGGCTGTTCGCCCTGCACGTGCTGCTCATCCCGGGCATCCTGCTGGCCGTGGTGCCGCTGCACGCGCTGATCCTCACCTGGCGCCAGAAGCACACCGAACGCAAGGCCCCCTTGAAGAACGGCGGCGCGACGGCCGAGGACAAGGTGTCCGGCGGGCCGTTCTTCCCCTACTTCGCGGTCAAGAACGGGGCGACCGCGCTGTTCACGCTGGGGGCCGTCACGCTGCTGGCCACGCTGGTGCGGGTGAACCCGGTGTGGGAGCACGGGCCGTACACGCCCGGCGCGCCGCCGCCGTCGGCGCAGCCGTTCTGGTACTTCGGGGTGCTGGACGGCGCGCTGCGCCTCACGCCGGCCTGGGAGATTCCCGTCGGCGGGTACGTGCTCCAGGTCGGGCTGTGGATCCCGATGGCGGTCCTGGCGGCGTTCTTCCTGGTGCTGCTCTGCTACCCGTTCCTGGAGCGGCGCCTCACCGGCGACACCGGCGTCCACCAGCTCCTCGACCGGCCCTCGGAGGCGCCGGTCCGGACGGCGCTGGGCGTGGCGGTCATCACCTTCTTCACCGTGGTGTGGGCCGGGACGTGGGTCTCCCCCGCGCCGCCCGCCGTGCCGGGCACGCCGCCCGCCCCGGCGGCGCTGCTGACCGTGCCGGTGGAGGCGTACCAGGTGGTGGTCGCCGTGCTGCGGGTGGCGGTGTTCGTGCTGCCGGTGCCGGCTTTCCTCCTGACCCGGGCGGTCTGCCGCAGGCGCGCGGCCGCCTGACAGCGGAACGGCCACCCCGGGGAGAGGGGTGGCCGTCCGGTCGCGGATCAGGTCAGCCGATCAGGTACTTCATCGCCTTCCCGATCGTCGCGGTGCGCTCGGCGTCGCCGGCCAGCTGCTCCAGGCCGAAGCCCACCAGGACGGTGTCCCTGGTGGTGACGGCGGCCGTGGTGTCGGCCGGGGCGCGGGCGAAGTCGCCGCCGCCCGCCGGGCTGCCGGCCGGCGGCCCGGGGACGGCCCACGGCCCGAGCCCCGACTCGAAGCCCTCGGCGCTCAGCGTGCCGCCGCTGGTGGTGACCCGGGTGTCGTCCACGAACGCGCCCACCCCGCCGGTGCCGGGGTCGGTGACGTAGCTGATCGACACCTCGACCTGCTGCCCCGCGTACGCGGACAGGTCGAAGGACACCTGCCGCCAGCCGCCCGAGTCGCCGGTGAACCGGTTCCAGGAGCCGGTGGTGCCGGTGGCGGCGCACGGGTTGCCCGGCGTCAGGTAGTGCAGCAGCCAGGGGTGCTCCTCCAGGAGGAACCCGGCCTCGCACTCCGCGGGCACGCCGGTGCCGGTGCCGCCGTTGAGGTCCGGCAGCGTCGTCCAGGTGTCCTGGCCGGCGGTGTGGGCCTCGACGATGACGTTGTCGTAGCCGGGCTCGGTGTCGTAGGAGAGCTGGAAGGACAGCTTCGGGGCCTGCGCCGCCGTCACCTGGCCGAGGTCCACGGTCCGGGTCAGCCGCATGTACGAGTCGTCGGCGTGCTGGCCCCGCACGTACCACCGGCCCTCGACCGGGTCGAACGGACCGGGCGCGCCGAGCTGGTAGTCGGCCGCGGCCGTGCCGGTGAACAGCGGGAAGCCGGTGCCCATCGGCAGCAGCACCCCGGCCTCGTTCAGCGGGTTGGCCGCCGCCGCCGGGCCGCCGAACGTGCCGGACGTGCCGGCCAGCGGGCCCTTGCCGGTGAAGCCGGCCGGGTTCGCGCGCGGCAGGCGCCCGGCGACGCCCATGTAGTACTGGGTGAAGTCGTCGGCCAGCAGCAGGCACTCGTCGAACAGGCCCTGGACGGTGGTGACCACGCAGTCGCCGTCCGGGTCGCCGTCGATGCCGTAGTAGATGCCGCCGATGATGGTGTCGAGGATGCCGTAGTACGCGGCGGTCTCGCCGGTGTAGAGCAGCTTGCCGCCCTCGTTGAGGTAGTCGCGGACGGCGACCGTCAGGTCCTGCTGCGAGCGCTTGACGTCGGCGTCGGGCAGGTCGCCGAGCGGCGTCTGGGTGACGACGTCCTGCTGGGCCTGCGAGAGCCGGTTGTCGCCCAGCTCCCACACCACGCCCTTGAAGTGCGACAGCACGCCGAGGTGGTGCGGCACGCCCTGGGCGTCCACGTCCCAGACCTCCGAGCCGTAGCCGGCGGACTGGAGCGCCCGCTGGTACGTCGCGGTGTGCTTGGGCGCGGTCGCGGTGCCGGTGGAGCCGTGGTTGAGGCCCGTGTAGTCCTCGTTGGCGAGCACCAGCACCTTGGCGCCGGAGTCCTTGGCGAGGGTGTAGGTGAAGTGCGTGCTGGACACGAGCCCGGCGCCCGGTTTGAGGCCCTGGAACCAGACCTCGACCTTGTCCCCCGGTCTCGCGCCGCTCACCGTGGCCCGGTACTCGGCGAAGTACAGGTCGTTCTCGCCGCCGTACCGCTCGCCGCCCCGCCACTCGCTCAGCGGGCGGATCTGCGCCGGGCCGCCGTTGATCCGGAAGCGCATGACCTTGGCCGGCAGCGAGCGGCGGGCGGTGACCGCCACCGGCTGCGGGTCGCCGTAGGAGACGCTGAAGGAGTCCGGCGCGAAGTCGGGCACCGTGCGCCCGACGACGGAGACCGGCCGGTCCGGCGTGTGCACGGTCTTCGCGGCGGCCAGGGCCAGCGGGACGTTCTTGAGGAACTCGTCCTGGATCAGCCGCTCGCTGTCGGGGAAGGTGAAGCCGAGGCCGCCGGCGCAGTCCTCCTCGGTCCACTCGTCGTCGGGGAAGCGGGCGGCCGCGTCCTCGCAGGTGGACATCTCAGGCGTGATCGACATGACGCCGCGCACGTTCGTCATGTGGCCGTCGAGCTCGCCGTTGGTCGTGTACAGCTCGGCGCCGATGTCGGGGTCGTAGCCGGGGACGGCCGGGTGGGCGTCGTCGCCGAGCATGGCCTCGAAGATCAGGTCGTCGGGCGAGGGCGTGGCCTGCTGCCAGCCGATGCCGTACAGCAGCAGCATGGCCGCCGAGTGGTAGTTCAGCAGGTACGTGAAACGCACCCGCTTGGCGAGGTTGTCCACCGCGACGGTCTCCGGCTCCGACTGGGCCGCGGCGCCGCGGTAGGTCTGGCTGCCGAAGGCGCTGGAGGAGCCCTCGTCGTCGTAGCGCCACTTGTAGGCGAAGTTGCGGTTGAGGTCCACGCCGTCGTTGCTGGTGAGCCTGCCGTCGCCGTCGTTGTCGCGCAGGTTCTTGCGCCACAGGCGGTTGTCGGGCGTGAAGGTGTAGTCGTAGCCGTCGGGGTTGGCCACCGGCAGGAACCACAGCTCCGTGGTGTCCACCAGCCGCGTCAGCTCGGCGTCGCTGCCGTAGCCGTCGAGGAAGCGGTGCAGCAGCCGGCGCACCATCTCGGGCGTGATCCACTCGCGGGCGTGCTGGGCGGCCATGTAGAGCATGGCCGGGCGGCTGCCGTCACGCAGCCGCCGCGCGTCCTTGGTGACCTTGACGGCGGTGATCGGCACGCCGTTGAGCGTGGTGCCGATGTCGACGACCTTGGCGATGCCGGACCTGGCGTTCGCGGCGGCGACGATCTCCTCGCGGATGCCTCCGGCGCCGGCGTAGCGCTTGAAGACGCCGTCGCCCTGCTGGGCCAGGCGCGCCCGGCCGGCGCGCTGGGCGGTGAGCGGCACGCCCTGGCGGGCCAGCGTGCCGGCGAGCGTGGCGGACAGGATCACCTCGACGGTGACCTTGCCGTCGGCCCGGCTGGCGATCCGCATCTCCTCGCGGTCCACGCCCGCGGCGACCAGCTTGGCCATCTGGGCGGAGGTGAGGTCGCCGGTGTAGACGAAGACGCCGTCGGGCCCGGCCGCCGGCTTCGGGCGCGCCGAGGCGGCGGGGGCGGTGAACGAGCCGAGTAACAGGAACGTGCAGGCGAACAGGATCAGCGTGCGCTTCATCGCGCCTCCGAACGGGATCGGCCCCCGATGACTGCTACGGATCTGCCCGCAATGTCAGCGCGCGCCGGGGCGTTGTCAATCGCCACGGCCTCATCCGGCCACGGCTCGCCCGGACGTCATCCGGACGGCCCCGCCGGGCGAATCATCCTTTCGGGCACGCGACAGGGCCGCCCGCCGGAGCGCGGCGGGCGGCCCTGTCGGGACGGGTGCCGTCAGTCGTTGAGGTGGTGGCGCAGGTAGGACTCGACGCCGTCGATCGCGATGCGCTCCTGGGTCATGCTGTCGCGCTCGCGGATCGTCACCGCCTGGTCCTCCAGGGTGTCGAAGTCGACGGTGATGCAGAACGGTGTGCCGATCTCGTCCTGGCGGCGGTAGCGGCGGCCGATCGCGCCCGCGTCGTCGAACTCGACGTTCCAGCGGCGGCGCAGCTGCGCGGCCAGGTCGCGGGCCTTCGGCGACAGGTCGGCGTTGCGCGACAGCGGCAGCACGGCGGCCTTGACCGGCGCGAGCCGGTGGTCGAGCCGCATGACCGTGCGCTTCTCCATGACGCCCTTGGCGTTGGGCGCCTCGTCCTCGGTGTAGGCGTCGAGCAGGAACGTCAGCGTGGCCCGGTCGACGCCGGCCGCCGGCTCGATGACGTAGGGGACGTAACGCTCGCCGGTGTCCTGCTCGAAGAAGCTCAGGTCGACGCCGGACGCCTTGGAGTGGGCGCTCAGGTCGAAGTCGGTGCGGTTGGCGATGCCCTCCAGCTCGCCCCACTCCGAGCCGGCGAAATTGAAGCGGTATTCGATGTCGACGGTGCGCTTGGAGTAGTGGGACAGCTTGTCCTGGGGGTGCTCGTACAGGCGCAGGTTGTCCTTGCTGATGCCCAGGTCGCTGTACCAGCGGTAGCGCTCGTCGATCCAGTACTGGTGCCACTCCTCGTCGGTGCCGGGCTTGACGAAGAACTCCATCTCCATCTGCTCGAACTCGCGGGTGCGGAAGATGAAGTTGCCGGGCGTGATCTCGTTGCGGAACGACTTGCCGATCTGGCCGATGCCGAACGGGATCTTCTTGCGCGCCGACTGCTGCACGTTGAGGTAGTTGATGAAGATGCCCTGCGCGGTCTCGGGGCGCAGCCAGGCCAGGCCCGATTCGTCCTCGACCGGGCCGAGGAAGGTCTTGAGCAGGCCGCTGAACTGGCGGGGCTCGGTGAAGGTGCCCTTGTTGCCGCAGTTGGGGCAGGTGAGGCCGGCCAGGCCGCCCTCGGGCGCGGTGCCGTTCTTCTCCTCGTACGCCTCGATCAGGTGATCGGCGCGGAAGCGCTTGTGGCAGGACAGGCACTCGGTGAGCGGGTCGGTGAAGGTCTCGACGTGGCCGCTGGCCCGCCACACCTCGGGCGCCAGGATGACCGACGAGTCGAGGCCCACGACGTCTTCACGGGCCTGGACCATCGACAGCCACCACTGCCGCTTGACGTTGTTCTTCAGCTCGACACCCAGAGGACCGTAGTCCCACGACGCGCGAAGTCCGCCGTAGATCTCGCTCGACGGGTAGACGAGCCCGCGGCGCTTGGCGAGGCTGACGATGGTGTCCATGACGTCGGTGCGTCGTGCCATGTTGGTTGATTCTCTTTCCGGCTGGAGGTCGGCGAGGGTGAATACGGTGAGATCCCAGCTTAGGGGACGGTGGCTGGCTCCCGCTCGCCGGTGACGTCAGGTGACGTTACCGGACCCGGCGCCGTCGGGGGCGCTCTCCTGGAGGTGGACGTCCTCGTACGCGCTGGGCTCGTTCAGCATGAGAATCATCAGCGGATACATCACCATCCGGGCGGCCGACAGCGCCCGGCGGTAGAACCCGGCGCCCTCCCACTCCGTGACCAGGGCCCACAGATTGGGCTCGTCCACCGAGCGGGCCAGCCGGCCGCGCCGGTAGCCGGGCTGGGCGGCGAAGGTGGCGAGGATGGTCTGGCCCTGCTTGGCGAAGTCTTGGGACTGCGACTCTGGAACGGTGTATCGGATCACAGCGAGCACCTGAACAGCCTAGAGGCGTCACGGCCCCAAGGGGTGCCGTCTCCCGTAGGCTCTGGGCGTGGCTTCCAACAGCAAGCGCCCGCTTCCCCAGGGCGAGCGGTTCTTCACGGCGGACGCGACCGGGCTGCGCAGGGCCGTGGAGCGGCGCAGCGCGGTGCCGATGGCCTATCTCTTCACGCAGGTGCCGCGCTGGGTCCCGCCCGTGGTGCTGGTGGTGCTGCTGCTGACCGGGCTCGCGGTGGCGAGCCCGGTGGGCGGCGTGGCGGCGCTGGTGGTGCTGGTGTTCCTGGTGTGGCTGGCCTACCTGTCGTGGCCGTCGCTGCGCCCCGGCGGGAAGGTGCTGCGGGTCGCCGTGGCGGTGTTCGTCGCCCTGCTGGCGGCCACCCGCTTCGGCCTGATCCCCGGCTAGGGCAGCAGCGTGCAGTGGGGGAAGTTGCCCGGCGGGCGCTCGCCGGCCGGGCCCTCGGTCACGGCTCTGACCAGCAGCTCGCCGCCGACGAACGCGCCGCGCCAGGACGCGCCCAGGCCGCCGAACAGCTCCTCGCGGTCGCCCCGGGAGCGCGGCCGGTTGTGGCCGACCTTGAAGGCGCGCACCTCGGGGGCCAGGCGGCGGAAGGTCTCCTCCTCGTCGCAGGAGAGGGTGGCGACGAGGGCGCCGTTGCCGGCGTTCATGGCGGCCAGCAGCTCGGCCTCGGTGTCCACCAGGACGATCGTGTCGACCGGGCCGAAGGGCTCGGCGTGGTGGAGGGGCGAGGAGCGGGGCGGGTTGAGGATCGCGGTCGGAGCGAAGTAAGCCGAAATATCCTGCCCCGGCAGGAAATGTCCGTCAGCCAGCGCGGCCCGGTGGATCGGCACGCCCCCGCGCGCCACCGCCTCGTCCACCTGGTCGGCCAGCTCCTTGGCCTTGGAGGCGTGGATGAGCGGCCCGAAGTCCAGCTCGGGCAGCGGGTCGCCGGGGTCGGCCACGGCCAGCGGGTGGCCGAAGCGCAGCGCGTCCACCGCCTCCAGGTACGCCCGCAGGAAGTCGTGGAAGAGCGCGCGCTGCACGACGAAGCGCGGGTAGGCGGTGCAGCGCTGCTTGCCGTAGTCGAAGGAGGCGCGGACCTGCCGGCCGAGCAGCGCCCAGTCGCCGTACTCCCACACGCCCCAGCAGTTGAGCCCCTCCTGCTCCAGCACGTGCCGCCGGCCGAGGTCGGCCAGGGAGGTGGCGACCTTGGCCCCGGCGTCCCTGCCGCCCACGAACGACACGCAGCCCAGCGCCCGCCCGCCGACCAGCACCGGTGACAGCTCCGCGCCGCCGCCGCTGACCAGGGTGATCGGCAGCCCCTCGCGGACGGCCAGCGCGCAGGCCAGGGTGAGGCAGCACAGCCCGCCGTCGGTCGGGGTCTTGGCGATGACCGCGTTGCCGGACAGCGCCTGCACGAGCACCGCGTGCATGAGCACGCTCATCGGATAGTTCCAGCTCGCGATGTTGCTGACCGGGCCGGGCAGCGGGGCGCGGCCGGCGAGCATGCGGTCGATCTCGCCGAGGTACCAGCGCACGCCGTCCAGGCAGCGGTCCACGTCGGCGCGGGCGGTCCGCCACGGCTTGCCGATCTCCCACACCAGCAGCAGGGCCAGCAGGTCGCGGTGGGCGGCCAGGGCGTCCACGGCCGCGGCGACCATGGCCTTGCGCTCGGCGAGCGGGACGTGCCGCCAGCGCCGGTGCTCCTCGACGGCCCCGGCCACCGCCCGGCCCGCGCCGGCCCGGTCCAGCCGGGGCGGCCCGGCGATGGCGGTGCCGTCGAGCGGCGAGAACCCGGGCACCGGCCGCCCGTCGCGGTGCCAGATACCGCCCCAGTGGTTGAGCACCCGGTCGTCGTGGAACGCCTCGGGGGCCGCCGCGCGGCAGCGGTCGTAGGCGTCGGGCCAGGCCGTACCCGGTTTGAGCCGCATGTCGGATCCCTCCTCAGTCGGACCAGTCGGCGGTGATGAGCTCGGGCAGCGGCTCGAACTCCTCGATCGTGTCCAGGGACGGCCCCATCGCGGCGTTGGCCTCGCGCTCGACCATCACCTCCACCAGGACCGGCAGCCGCTCGCGCGCCGCCTCGGCGCTCGCCCACGCCAGCGCGTCGCGCAGGTCGCCGGGCAGCTCCACCCGGCGCGCCGGGCAGCCGAACGCCTCCATGACCTTGACGTGGTCGATGCCGCCCTCGCCGTAGTGCAGGTCCACGGCGTAGTTCATGCCGTACGGCAGCTCGGCCTGCCGGATGAGCCCCAGGTACTCGTTGTTGATCATGACGATGACGAACGGGATCCGGTACTGGGCCGCCACCGCGACCTCCTCCATGAGGAACTGGAAGGAGTAGTCGCCCACGACGGCCACCACCTGCCGCTCCGGATGCGCGCACTTGGCGCCCATCGCGGCCGGCACCTCCCAGCCCAGCGGCCCGGCCTGCCCGCACACCAGGTAGCGGCGCGGCAGGTACGTCGTCTGGAACTGGCCCGACCAGATCTGGTAGAGCCCGATGGCGGTGACGAACGTGGTGTCCCGGCCGAAGAAGTCGTTGATCTCCCGGAACACCCGGGGCGGCTTGATCGGCACGTCGTCGAAGTCGTCGCGCCGGCCCATCGTCCTGCGAAGTTCGGCGATCCTGCGTACCCACGTGCCCGGCTCGCGGGGGCCGCCCCGGCCGCGGGCCTCCTCCAGCAGCCCGGCCAGCACCGGCCGGGCGTGCCCGACGATCCCGAGGTCGGGCTCGAAGACCTTGCCGAGCTGCGTCGGCTCGATGTCCACGTGGACGAACGTGCGCCCCCGCCGGTAGACGTCGAGGTCGCCGGTGTGCCGGTCGCCGAAGCGCGCCCCGACCGCCAGCACCAGGTCGCTGCCCAGGAACGCGGCGTTGCCCCACCGCGTCTGCGTCTGGATGCCGGCCATGCCCGCGAACAGCGGATGGTCCTCCGGGAAGGCCCCCTTGCCCATGAGCGTCACCTGCACCGGCACCTGAAGGTGCTCGGCCAGCGCCCGCAGCTCCCCGGCCGCCTCGCCGAGGATGACGCCGCCGCCCGCCAGGATCAGCGGCCTCCTGGCGGACTCCAGCAGGTCCGCCGCCCGGCGCAGCGCCCCGGGCAGCGGGCGCGGCACCTCCACCGGCAGCGGGGCGTCCAGCTCCCGGTCGTACCGGCAGGTGCCGCGCTGCACGTCGAGCGGCAGGTCGATGAGGACGGGCCCGGGCCGCCCCGAGCGGGCGACCCGGAACGCCTCCCGGAACACCCACGGCGCCTGGGCCGGCTCCTTGAGCTGCACCGCCCACTTGGTGACCGGCCGGGCGACCTCCACGATGTCGACCGCCTGGAACGCCTCCTGGTGCAGCTTCGAGGTCACGGCCTGCCCGGTGACGCAGATGATCGGGATCGAGTCGGCGAGCGCGGTGTAGAGGCCGGTGATCATGTTGGTGCCGGCCGGGCCCGAGGTGCCGACGCAGACGCCGACGTTCCCGGTGACCCTGGCCCAGCCGTCGGCCGCGTGCGTGCCGCCCTCCTCGTGGCGGACCGTGACGTGCCGGATCGAGCTGCCCCGCAGCGCGGCGTAGAGCGGCAGGACGGCGGCCCCAGGGATGCCGAAGACGGTGTCCACCCCCTCCGACTCCAGCACCGCCACCACGGCCTCCATGCACGGGATGCGCTTCACGTGTTCAGCCTTTCGACGACCTTGAGCAGGGCGGAGTGGTCGAGCGAGCCGTGGCCCTGCGCCCTGGCCGCGGCCACGAGCTGGGCGACCTGGCCGGTGAGCGGCAGCGCGACCCCGGCCTCGCGGGCGGCGGCCAGGGCGATGCCCATGTCCTTGTGGTGCAGGTCGAGGCGGAAGCCCGGGGTGAACTCGCGCTTGATCATGCTGTGCCGCTTGAGCTCCAGGATCCGGGAGCCGGCCAGGCCGCCCGCCAGCACGTCCAGCCCGGCCGCCGGGTCCACGCCGCTCGCCTCCAGCAGCACGATGGCCTCGGCGACCAGGCCGTAGATGCCGCCGACGACGAGCTGGTTGGCCGCCTTGACCGTCTGCCCGGCCCCGGCCGGGCCCACGTGCACGACCGTCGTGCCGAGCGCCGCCAGGACCGGGCGGGCGGCCTCGAACGCCTCCTGGTCGCCGCCCACCATGATCGACAGGGTGGCGTCGGCCGCGCCGCGCTCGCCGCCGCTGACCGGGGCGTCCAGGGCCCGCACGCCGGCGGCCGCGGCCTCGCGCGCCACCCGGCGGGAGGTCTCCGGCCTGATCGTGCTCATGTCGAGGTAGAGCAGGCCGGGGCGGCCGTACTCGATCACCAGCGGCGCGACCTCCTCGACCTGCGGCGAGTCGGGCAGCATGGTGATCACGACGTCCGCGCCGCCGGTCGCGTCCACCACGCCGGTGGCGGCCGTGCCGCCGAGCGCGGCCAGGCGCCCGGCGCGGTCGGGGCTGACGTCGTAGCCGCGTACCGTGTGCCCCGCCTTGAGGAGGTTGGCCGCCATCGGGCCGCCCATGATCCCCAATCCGATGAAGCCGATGTTCACGCGTGCCTCCAGTCGAACGCGCCAGGACCCTCGTGCCGGTACTCCAGGCCGACGTGCCCCTGGTAGCCCGCCGCCGCCAGCCGGGCGAAGATCTCCGGGTACGGCATGCCGCCGCTGCCCGGCCGCCCCCTGCCGGGGTCGTCGGCGACCTGCACGTGGCCGAAGCGGGAGCAGTGGCGGTCGATGAGCGCGAGCACGTCCTCGCTCATCCGGTGCAGGTGGTACAGGTCGGCCAGGAAGGCCACGTTCTCCCTGCCCACCTCGTCGATCAGCGCGAACGCCGCCTCCGACGACGTGATCGGGTAGTGCGGGTTCTCGTGGGAGTTGAGCGCCTCGACGACCACGGTCGCGCCGATGCCGGCCGCCGCGTCCGCCGCCCGGCGCAGGTTGGCCACGGCCAGCTCCCGGTCGGTGCCCGGGCCGTTGCCGTGCAGCGCGTTGAGCACCGTGCAGCCCAGCTCGCCGGCCAGGCGGACGGCGGGCTCGACGTTGGCCAGGAAGCGGGCCGAGCCGCCGGGGCGGGCCAGCAGGCCGCGCTCGCCCGCCGCCATGTCGCCGGCGTCGAAGTTCAGGCTCACCAGGCGGACCCCGGCCCGCTCGATCGCCCGGCGCAGGGCGGACCGCTCGGCCTCCGGCGGGTCCGGCCCGTCGAACGGCCACCACAGCTCGACCGCGTCGAACCCGTGCCCGGCCGCGGCGGCGGACCGTTCGAGCAGCGGCAGGCCGGTGAGGAGGATGGACAGGTTGACGGCGAACCTCATGCGGCACCCGCCAGGACCGCGCGCATGAGCCGGGCCGTCTCGGACGGGGTGTCGCCGACGCGCACGCCCGCCGCCTCCAGGGCCTCCTTCTTGGCCCGGGCGGTGCCGGAGGAGCCGGAGACGATGGCTCCCGCGTGGCCCATCGTCCTGCCCTCGGGGGCGGTGAAGCCGGCCACGTAGGCGACCACGGGCTTGGTGACGTGCTGCTCGATGTAGGCCGCGGCCCGCTCCTCGGCGTCGCCGCCGATCTCGCCGATCATGACGATCGCGTCGGTGCCCGGGTCCTCCTGGAACGCCCGCAGGCAGTCGATGTGCGTGGTGCCGACCACCGGGTCGCCGCCGATGCCGACGCAGGTGGAGAAGCCGAGGTCGCGCAGCTCGTACATGAGCTGGTAGGTCAGCGTGCCGGACTTCGAGACCAGGCCGACGCGGCCGGCCGAGGTGATGTCGGCGGGGATGATGCCGGCCGAGGACTGGCCGGGGCTGATGAGGCCGGGGCAGTTCGGGCCGACGATCCGGGTGCCGCTCCGGGCGGCGAGGGCGCGGAACCGTACCGTGTCGTGCACCGGCACGCCCTCGGTGATCACCACGCACAGCGGCACGCCGGCCGCCACCGCCTCCTCCACGGCCGCGCCCGCGAAGCGCGGCGGCACGAACACCACCGACACGTCCGCGCCGGTCTCGGCCACCGCCTCGGCCACCGAGCCGAACACCGGCACCGTGCGCTCGCCGAAGTCCACCGACCGGCCGCCCTTGCCCGGGGTCACCCCGGCCACGACGTCGGTCCCCGCGGCCAGCATGCGGGCCGTGTGCCGGGTGCCCTCCGCGCCGGTCATGCCCTGCACGAGCACCCGGCTGTCCTTGGTCAGGAAGATCGCCATGTTCACACCCCTGCCGCCGTGGCGAGGCCGGCCGCCGTCGCGGCGGCGGCGTCCATCGTGGAGACCTGGCGCACGGCCGGGTGCCGGGCCTCGTCGAGGACGCGCCGGCCCGCCTCGGCGTTGGTGCCGTCCAGCCGTACGACGATGGGCCTGGCGTGGCCCCGCTCGCCCAGCAGCTCCAGGGCGGTGACGATGCCGTCGGCCACCGCGTCGCAGGACGTGATGCCGCCGAAGACGTTGACCAGCACCGAGCGCACCCCGGGGTCGGCCAGGACGATCTCCAGCCCGTCGGCCATCACCCGGGCGGAGGCGCCGCCGCCGATGTCCAGGAAGTTCGCCGGGGCCGCGCCCGCGCCGGCGACCACGTCCAGGGTGCTCATCACCAGGCCCGCGCCGTTGCCGATCACGCCCACCGAGCCGTCGAGCTTCACGTAGTTCAGTCCCTTGGCGCGGGCGCGCTCCTCCAGGCCGGCGGCGCCGCCCGTGTCGCCGCCCGTGTCGCCGCCCGTGTCGCCGCCCGGCGGCTCGGCCAGGTCGCGCTCGTGCCTGAAGGCGGCGTTGTCGTCCAGGGTGACCTTGCCGTCGAGGGCCACGACGCGCTGGTCGGTGGTGCAGACGAGCGGGTTGACCTCGACGAGCAGCGCGTCCTCCTCCACCAGCACCCGCCACAGCCGCTCCAGCACCCCGGCCGCCTGCCCCGGCAGGCCCGCCTGGGCCGCCAGCAGCCGGGCGGCGCCGGCGTCCAGGCCGGTCAGCGGGTCCACCGGCAGCCGCACGACGGCGCCGGGGTCGCGAGCCGCCAGCTCCTCGATCTCCATCCCGCCCTGGCCGGACACCATCGCCAGGAAGCCGCCCGCGGCGCGGTCCACCAGGAAGGCCGCGTAGTACTCCTCGAACGGCACGGTCGCGGCCTCCACCAGGACGCGGCGCGCGAGGTGTCCCTTGATGTCCATTCCCAGCACGCGGGCGGCCTCCCGCTCGGCCGTGGCCGGCCCGGCCGCCGCCCTGATCCCGCCCGCCCTGCCCCGGCCGCCGGTCCTGACCTGGGCCTTGATGACGACGGGCGTGCCCAGCTCGGCCGCGATCGCGCGGGCCTGGGCCGGGGTGGACGCGACCGCGCCGGGCGGGACGGGGATGCCGTGACGCTTGAAGAGCTCCTTGGCCTGGTGTTCGTACAGGTCCATGCGCACCTCCTTTGTCTACGGTATACCGTATGGAGTATCCTCCGTCCAGGGTCTCGACATCGGCTCCATGAGCGGGATATTCCATACAGTATGCAGAATGCCATCCGAGACTGGCGCGGGCGCGCGTACCTCCCCGGCCCCGTCCCCGCCGACCGCACCCGCATGTTCCGCCTCTCCTGGGCTTCCCTGGCGGCGATCAGCCCCCTCCAGTACGGCTTCGCCGCCCTCCTCGCCCGCGAGGGCACCGGCCTCACCCTCCTCGCCGCCTGGATCGCCTGCCAGGCGGCGGGCGCGCTGCCCGCCCTCCACCTGGTACGCCGGGGCCGCCTCGGCGTGCGGCCGGCGCTGGCGGCCGGAGCGGCGCTGAGCGCGGCGGGGCTGGCCGCCGCCGCGCTCCTCGCGACCGGCGGCCCCGCCTGGCCGCCCGCCCTCGCCGGGTACGCGCTGCTCGGCGGGCTCGGCGCGGGCCTGGTCTACGGGGTGTGCGGCGAGGTCGTCGCCTCCTGGTATCCCGAGCGGGCCGCCGCCCGGGTCGGGCTGGTCACCGGGGCCTTCGGGTACGGGGCCGTGCCGCTGCTGGTGTGGGCGGGGCTCGCCCCGGACGCGGCGCCGGCCGCCTTCCTGGCCGCGGCCGCCGTGGCCGCCGCCGTCGTGGGGGCCGCCGCCGGGAGCCTGCGTACCGCGCCGGCGCTGTGGTGGCCGGCGCCGCTGGATCCGCGTACGCACGCCCTCGACGCGGCCAGGCTCCGCGTCACCCCGGACGCCGCCCGCCAGTTCCTCCTCCCTCAGGCCCTGCGTACGCGTGCCCTGCCCGCGCTGGCGCTCATCCTGACCTGCGCGGGGGCGGTGTCGGTGTTCGACGTGGTCCTGGTGGCGGGGACGGCGCCGGGCACGGGGGCGTGGGCGGCCGTGGCGCTGCTGGTCGCGCTGAACGGGGCCGGGCGTTCGCTGGCGATGCGCTGCTCGGAGCTGCTCGGCCGCCGCCGCGTGCTCGCCGCCGTCCTCGGCGCCCTCGCCCTGGGCCAGCTCCTCCTCCTGGCCGCGGTCACGGCGGGCGACCCGGGGGGCGGCCCGGGGGGCGGCCTGATGGGCGGGGCCGGGCACGAGGGGTGGTTGTGGCCGGGGGTGGTGGCGGCCGGGCTGGGCGGCGGGGCGTTCTATCCCCTGCTGGCGAGCCTCGTCCGCGAGTTCTTCGGCGTCGAGCGGCACGGCGAGATCCACGCCGTCGTCTACAGCGCCAAGGCCCTGGCCGGCGTCGGCGCGGCCGCGCTGGCCGCCGTGGCGCTGAGCGCGCCCGCCGCCGCCCTGCCGGTCGCCGCCGCCCTGGCCGCCCTCCCCGCCCTGGCCGCGCTCCGCCTGCGCCTGCGCCTGCCCGGTCTGCCCGCCACCCTGCCGGCGTGAAGAGGCTTGTGACGAGGCTCACCAGTCTTCCCACCACCACGAACGGTATGCTGTAGGCAGTCGACCAAAAACTATCGGCGTCCCGACGCCCCACGATACGCATCCCCTGGAGAGGTGACGATGTTGCTGTCGGAGCAGGCCGGTCAGCCGGCCGCCACCAAGATCCAGCGTCCCGCCACGCTCCGGGAGAGCGTCATCGAGGCCATCCAGGAGCTCATCGTCTCCGGCCAGCTCAAGCCGGGCCAGCACCTGGTCGAGAGCGAGCTGGCCGACCTCCTCGGCGTCTCCAGGCAGCCGGTGCGCGAGGCCCTGCAGCAGCTCAGCGGCGAGGGATGGGTGGACCTGCACCCCGGCCAGGGCGCGTTCGTGCACGTGCCCACCGTGGAGGAGGCCGACCAGCTCCTCGCCGTCCGCGCGCTGCTGGAGACCGAGTCGGCGCGGCTGGCCGCCCAGAACGTCAGCGAGGACGGCGTGAAGCGGCTGCGGGCGCTCTGCGCGCGCGGCATCGCCGCCGTCGAGTCCGACGACGTGGAGGCCGCCGTGGCCACCAACTCCGAGCTGCACGCCCTGGTGACGGCGCTGTCCGGCAACAGGGTGCTGGCCGAGTTGACCGCCCAGGTGGCCAGGCGGGTGCGGTGGTACCACACGCCGGTGGCCCGCCGGCGCGGCATGGCCTCCTGGGAGGAGCACACGAGCCTGATCGACGCCATCGAGGCCGGCGACGAGCGCCGCGCGGCGCGGATCATGCGCGAGCACACCGAGCACACCCGCGCGTCCTACATGGCGCAGCGGGAGAAGGAGCCCGTCCAGCCCGCGCCCAGGCCGGTGCGCCGGCGCCGCCGCACGGCGGGATGAGGGCCCTGACCTGACGTTCGCCCCGCGCGGCGCCGCGGCGAGGGCACGGGGCCCCCGCCGCGGTGTGCGGTCAGCGCTCGGCGGGCTCCGGCTCCCGCGCCCTCCTGGCGTCCCTGGCCGACTTGAGCAGGCTCAGCGCCGTGGTGGCGGCGAGGGTCCCGACGATGACGCCGAGGGAGACCAGGATCGGGATCTCCGGCGCCCAGGAGACGCCGTCGTGGTGCAGCGCCTCCAGGACGAGCTTCACCCCGATGAACGCCAGCACCACCGACAGCCCCTTGCTCAGGTAGACGAGCCGGTCGAGCAGCCCGCCGATGAGGAAGAAGAGCTGCCGCAGCCCCATGAGGGCGAAGGCGTTGACGGTGAACACCAGGTAGGGCTCCTTGGTGAGCCCGAAGACGGCCGGGATGGAGTCGAGCGCGAACAGCAGGTCGGTGGTCCCGATGGCGACCATCACGATCAGCATCGGGGTCACCATCCTGCGGCCGAGGTGCACGGTGAGGCGGGCGCCGTGGTAGGTGTCCGTGGTCGGCAGCACCCGGCGCACGGCCCGCAGCGCGAGGTTCTCGGAGAACTCCGCCTCCTCGTCCTCGTGCCCGACGAGCTTCCACGCGGTGTAGACGAGGAAGGCGCCGAACACGTAGAACAGCCAGTCGAAGCGGTGGACGGCCTCCGCGCCGGCCGCGATGAACGCCCCCCGCATGGCCAGCGCCAGCACGATGCCGATGAGCAGCACCTTCTGCCGGTACTCGCGCGGCACCTGGAACCTGCTCATGATCAACAGGAACACGAACAGGTTGTCCACGCTGAGCGAGTACTCGGTGATCCACCCGGCGAAGAACTCCCCGCCGTGCGCGGGGCCGGACAGCAGCAGCAGCCCGGCGCCGAAGGCCACGGCCAGGGCGACGTAGAACGACACCCATCCGACGCACTCGCGCATCGACGGCTCGTGCGGGTTGCGGGCCACCATCCAGAAGTCGAACGCGAGGACCAGGACGAAGCCCCCGATGGTGGCCGCCCAGATCCAGAAGGGCAGGTTCACCGCCTGCTTCCCCTCTTCCTGGCGTGCAGCGAAGTGGCGTACCGGACGTAGACGCCGAGCAGCTCCGCCGCGCGCGGGTTGGCGGCCGCGCGGCGCACCAGCCAGTACGGCATGATCCGCTCGTGCAGCCAGACGAAGCCGATGGCGAAGCCGAGGCTGACCAGGGCCTGGTAGGCCAGGAAGGCGGGCACGCCGTCGGCCGGGCCGGCCCCGGCCACGCTCTCCTGCAGCAGCCGGGAGAGCGGGAAAGCGGCCGTCCAGTACAGGCCGGCCGGTCCGAACGTGCCGGGCCGCAGCACGCCGTGGCCGACGAGGACGCCGAACAGCCCGCCGGCCAGGGCGAGCGGCGCGGCGAGCGCCAGTGCCGACAGCGTGGCCAGCCCGGTGGGCACCCCCGCGAGCAGGGTGAGCCCACCGGCCATGGCGCCGGCGACGGCTCCGACGGACGCCCCCGGCAGGGCGAGCTCGAAACTGTGCCGTCCTTCCATCAGCCCACGACCACGCCGTAGGCGAACAGGCTGTAGAACAACATGCCCAGGTAGAACACCGCGCCGAACCCGATGATCGCGTTGGTCCACCACTTGGGCCTGATCGGCCTGGGTAACATGCGGTTGTTCACCAGGAGCAGCGTCACGCAGTACGCGCCCATCGCGAACGTCGACAGGAACGCCAGCGTGTCCAGGATCCCGCTCGGCCCGTCGGCCGGCCCGAACAGCAGGATCAGGATGCCGAACAGGATCACGCCCCAGAGGAAGATCCCGTACAGCCGCGACATGCCCAGCTTCCTCGCCCCGGGGACGAAGTGGAAGCTCATGTCGGCCTGGCCGCGCGAGAACGAGTCGAACAACCCCAGCGTCGCGTTCAGCCCGATCAGCGCGATGAACCCGAGGAACACCACCCCGAGCACCGAGCTGCCCGCCGAGGAGACGGCGTTGGACATCGCGGTCAGCGCCACCTCCCGGTCGTCGCCCCGGATGACCTGCCGCACGCCCGGGTCGATGCGCACCGCCGCCTGCGCGATCACCGTGAAGGAGATCGTGACGAGCATGGTGATGCCCCAGAACAGCAGCAGCGCGTCGAAGGTGACCCAGCGCCGCCAGCCCTTCCACTTGGCCATCTCGGCCGGGTCGGAGGTGTCGAACATGAACCCGCGGGCCGGCCGGTCCTCCTCCTCGGCCGCGTGGCGCAGGCCGCGGACCTTCGGCTGGTGCACGCCCATGCCCGCCCCGGAGTCGCGCAGGTGCAGCGTGTACCACATCTGCTGCATGCCGGACGGGCCGGCGAAGGCGCAGGCGCCGACGATGACGGGGAACCAGGCGGCCGTCATGGCCTGCGGCGGCAGGTAGCCGAAGGAGAACATGCCGGTGATCGTGGCGGCCACGTCGCTCCAGGAGCCGACCATGGCGGCGACCACGGCGGTGCCGAGCACGAGGACGCCGATGAGCAGCGACAGCACGTTCTCCAGCAGGTTGTAGATCACCTTGGCGAGGGTGAAGACCACGCCGACGAGGATCAGCCCGGCGACCGCGGTCACCACCCAGGGGATGCCGGTGATCTCCTCGAACGCCGCCGCCCCGGCCGACAGGTGCCCCGGCCAGATGTAGACGGCGATCGCCACGACGAAGAAGAACCACATGATCGGCTTGAACACCCTGGCCGCGCCGGTGAAGATGCTCTCCCCGGTGGCCATGGCGTAGCGCGCCATCTCCAGCATGACCACGGCCTGCAGGCTCACGCCGATCAGGAACAGCCACCTGATCTCCGGCCCGAACAGCAGCACCAGCCGCGGCCACATGTACGACTCGCCCATGCCCACGCCCAGCGCGACCAGGAAGACCGTCGGCCCGAGCAGGTGCACCGAGGGCGGCGCGTCGGGGAGCTTCCTGATGGGCATCGGCTCCAGCCGGCCCGCTTTCCATACTCGTTGATCCTCGACCGGCGGCGTGGCCGTCGCCGGTGGTGTGTTCGATGTGTCCACCTACGGACCTCCTGGGGGGTGTGTTGCCTTCCTCGTGCGCCCCGATGAGCCCCCTTGCCCGGTTCCGCCGACGCCTGGCTCTAGCGCAGCAGTCCGGCAGCCCTGGCCCAGCGGTACTTCGCACCGAGGACCGCCACGGGCTTCTCCGTCGTGTACGGGTACGCGACCACGCCGTGCTCGAACAGGTACGCGCAGGCCTCCTCCACCTCGGTGTCGCCGGCCAGCGACGCCACGACCGGCTTGACGTTGCCCTTCTCCCGCTCCTCCGCCACCACCCGCGCGACGAGCCGGGCGAAGACCATCGGCGGCGTCACGATCGTGTGCCAGTAGCCGAGCACGAGCGCGTGGATGCGCTCGTCGGCCAGGCCGAGGCGGATCGTGCTCCCGTACGTCGCGGGCGGTTCGCCGCCGGTGATGTCGATGGGGTTGCCGGCCGCGCCGAACGGCGGGATGTGGGCGCGGAAGGCGGCGTCGAGGTCGGGCGGGATGTCCATGAGCGTCAGCCCGGCGTCCACGCAGGCGTCGGACAGCAGCACGCCGGAGCCGCCCGCCCCGGTGATGATGACGACGTTCTCGCCCCGCGGGGCGGGCAGCAGGGGCAGCGCGCGGGCGTACTCCAGCATGTCGTTGAGCCCGGGGGCGCGGACCACGCCGGCCTGGCGCAGGATGTCGTCGTAGACCTTGTCGTCGCCGGCCAGGGCGCCGGTGTGGGAGCCGGCGGCCCGCGCGCCCATCGCGGTGCGCCCGGCCTTGAGCACGATGACCGGTTTCTCCCTGACCACGCGGCGGGCGGCCTCGACGAAGCCGCGCCCGTCCTTGAGGTCCTCCAGGTGCATGGCCACGGCCCTGGTGTTGTCGTCCTGCTCGAAGAAGGTCAGCAGGTCGTCCTCGTCCACGTCGGCCTTGTTGCCGACGCCGACGATGGCGGACACGCCCATCCTGGTGGTGCGGCTGAAGCCCAGGATGGCCATGCCGATGCCGCCGCTCTGCGAGGTGAGCGCCACGCTGCCGCGCACGTCGTACGGGGTGCAGAAGGTCGCGCAGAGGTTCTCGGGGATGTAGTAGTAGCCGTAGATGTTGGGGCCGAGCACGCGTACGCCGTGCCGCCGGGCGATCTCGACGATCTCCCGCTGCCCCTCGGCGTTGCCGGTCTCGGCGAACCCGGACGGGATCATGACCGCGCCCGCCACGCCCTTCTGCCCCGCCTCCTCCAGCGCCGCGGCGACGAGCTTGGCGGGGATGGCGAAGACGGCCACGTCCACCTCGCCGGGCACGTCGGCGACGCTCTTGTACGCGGGCAGCCCCATGATCTCCTCGGCCCTGGGGTTGACCGGGTGGATGGTGCCCCGGTAGCCGCCGTCGATGAGGTTCCTCATGACCGAGTTGCCGATCTTGCCGCTCTCGGCCGAGGCGCCGATGACGGCGACCGAGCGCGGCCTGAACAGGCGCGTCATCTGCCGCAGGATCTCCTCGCGCGGCAGCCGGGGGACCTCCGCGGGCCGCTCGCCGACGATGATCCGCACGTCGGCGGCCACCGCGCCCCTGGCGTCGGCGAAGACCGGGTTGAGGTCCACCTCGACGATCTCCGGGTGGTCGGTGACCAGCCGGCCGACGCGCTCGATCAGCCCGGCCAGCGCCTCCCGGTCGGCGGGCTCGGCGCCACGGGCACCACGCAGCACCTCCGCCGCCCGGATGTCGTCCAGCATCCCGAGGGCGTCGTCGCCCGAGACCGGGGCGAGCCGGAAGGTCACGTCCTTGAGGACCTCCACCAGGACCCCGCCCAGGCCGAAGGCGACGACCTTGCCGAAGGTCGGGTCGGTGACCGCGCCCACGATGACCTCGTGGCCGCCGCCGACGAGCTGCTGCACCTGGACGCCGTCGATCCTGGCCCCGGGGTCGTGGGCGCGGGCGTTGGCCAGGATCGTGTCGTAGCCCCGCCGTACCTCCTCGGCCGTCCGCAGCCCGACCAGCACGCCGCCCGCGTCCGTCTTGTGCAGGATGTCGGGCGAGACGACCTTCAGGACGACCGGGAGCCCGATCCGCTCCGCCAGCTCCGCCGCCTCGCCCGCCGAGCCGGCCAGGCCCTCGCGGGGGGTGGCGATGCCGTACGCCTCGCACAGCAGCCGGCCCTCGGGAGCCGTCAGGGCCGTGCGCCCCTCGGCGCGGGCCCGCTCGATGACCTCCGTGGGCACTTCCCTGGGGTCCATTCAGATGACTCCGTTCGCCTTGAGCTCGGCCAGTTCCTCGGAGCCGACGCCGAGCCGACCGTAGATCTCCTCGTTGTGCTCGCCGAGCAGGGGCGGGGTGCGTACCTCCACCGGCGAGTCGGACAGTTGCAGCGGGCTGCCGACCGTCACGAACGCGCCGCGCTCGGGATGCGGGACGGCCACGACGATGCCCTCCTCGCGCAGGCTCTCGTCCTCCACCAGCTCCCTGGTGGACAGGATCGGCCCGCACGGGACGTTCTCGGCGTTGAGCCGGTCCAGCACCGTCCACTTGTCGTGGCGGATCGTCCACTCCTCGATGAGCTGGAACATCTTGTCCAGCTTGGACAGGCGGGCCTCCGGCGTCGCCCACTCCGGGTCCTCGGCCAGCTCGGGACGGCCGATGATGGCGGTGATCGGCTTCCAGCCGACCGGCTGGACGATGACGTAGATGTAGTCGTTGGGGCCGCCGGGCGCGCAGCGCACCGCCCAGCCGGGCTGGCCGCCGCCGCTGGCGTTGCCCGAGCGCGGCACCTCGGTGCCGAAGGTCCTGTTCGGGTACTCGCGCAGCGGGCCGTGCGCCAGGCGCTGCTGGTCGCGGAGCTTGACGCGGCACAGGTTCAGCACGGCGTGCTGCATGGCCACCTGCACGCGCTGCCCGCGGCCGGAGCGCTCGCGCTGGTAGAGGGCGGCCAGGATGCCGGCCACCGCGTGGACGCCGGTGCCCGAGTCGCCGATCTGGGCGCCGGTCGCCAGCGGCGGGCCCTCCTCGAAGCCGGTGGTGCTCATCGAGCCGCCCATCGCCTGGGCGATCACCTCGTACGCCTTGAACCTGGCGTACCGGCCGGGGCCGAAGCCCTTGATCGAGGCGTAGACCAGGCGCGGGTTGAGCTCCCGCAGCCGCTCCCACGGGAAGCCCATGCGGTCCACCGCGCCCGGCCCGAAGTTCTCCACCAGGACGTCGGCGTCCTTCACCAGCTCGGTGAAGATCTCCTTGCCGCGCTCGCTCTTCATGTTGAGGGTGATGCTGCGCTTGTTGCAGTTGAGCATCGTGAAGTAGAGGCTGTCCACGCCGGGCAGGTCGCGGAGCTGCTGCCGGGTGATGTCGCCGGTGGGGGCCTCCAGCTTGACCACGTCCGCGCCCAGCCAGGCGAGCAACTGGGTGCACGACGGGCCGGACTGCACGTGGGTCATGTCGAGGACGCGGACGCCGTCGAGAGCCTTCATGATCAGATCCGCCCTTGTCTGTCCGTCGTCACTTGTACATGGTCTGGTTCATGGTTCCGGGGGCGTAGACCTCCGGATCGACCCAGACGTTGATCAGCGAGGGCTTGCCCGACTCGCGGGCCCGCTCCAGCGCGGGGCGGATCTCCGCCGGGTCGCGTACCTCCTCGCCGTGGCCGCCGAGCAGCCTGGCGAACTCGCCGTAGCGGACGTCGCCGAGGGTGTTGCCGACGCGGGCGCGCTCCTCGCCGTACTTGGCGGCCTGGCCGTACCTGATCTGGTTCATCGAGGAGTTGTTGCCGACGACCCCGATGAACGGCAGGCCGAAGCGGACCATCGTCTCGAAGTCCCAGCCGGTGAGGCTGAAGGCGCCGTCGCCGAACAGGCACAGCACCTCCTTGTCGGGCCGGGCCCGCTTGGCCGCCATCGCGAAGGCCATGCCGACGCCGAGCGTGCCGAGGGGGCCGGGGTCCATCCAGTGGCCGGGCGACTTGGGCTGCACGACCTGGCCGGAGAAGGTGACGATGTCGCCGCCGTCGCCGATGTAGATGGTGTCCTCGGTGAGGAACTCGTTGATCTCGTGCACCAGCCGGTACGGGTCGATCGGCCGGGCGTCGGAGTGCCGGCGGGGCAGGCGCTGGTCGTGGGCCTGGTTCTCGACCGCGCGCAGCTCGTCCAGCCACGCCTTGCGCCTGGCGGCGGCGTCGCCGATCCGGCCGCTCGCGGCCTGGGCCGCGGCCGACAGGATCAGGCCGGCGTCGCCGACGATGCCGAGGTCGATGTCGCGGTTCTTGCCGACCGTGCGGTAGTCGAGGTCGATCTGGACGACGGTCGCCGACGGCGACAGGCGCTTGCCGTAGCCCATGCGGAAGTCGAACGGGGTGCCGACGATGATGATGAGGTCGGCCTCGGTGAAGGCGTAGCGGCGGCTGAGCTGGAAGTGGTGGGGGTCGCCGGGCGGCAGCGTGCCGCGGCCCGAGCCGTTCATGTACGCGGGCACGTTGAGCGCCCGGACGAAGTCGATGGCCGCGTCGGTGGCGCGGCAGGTCCAGACCTGGCTGCCGAGCAGCACGCAGGGTTTGTCGGCGTGCGCCAGCAGGTCGGCCAGCCGCTCGATGGCCTCGGGGTCGCCCTGCTGGCGGGTGGAGGCCCGGTAGTGGCCCGGCTTGGGGATGCGGGCCTTCTCCACGGGCACCTTCGCGTCGAGCACGTCCCGGGGGATCTCCAGGAACGACGGCCCCGGCGCGCCGTGGTAGCACTCGCGGAAGGCCATCGACACGATGTCGGCCACCCGTTCGGTGCTCGGCACCGTCGCGGCGAACTTGGTGATCGGGGTCATCAGGTCCACGTGCGGCAGGTCCTGCAACGAGCCCATCTTGTGCTGGCTCAGCGCGCCCTGGCCGCCGATGAGCAACATCGGGCTCTCCGCGCGGAAGGCGTTGGCCACGCCGGTCACCGCGTCGGTCGTGCCGGGGCCCGCGGTGACCACCGCGCAGCCGGGCTTTCCGGTGATGCGGGCGTGTCCGTCGGCGGCGTGCGCGGCGACCTGCTCGTGGCGGACGTCGATGACCTCGATGCCCTCATCGACGCAGCCGTCGTAGATGTCGATGATGTGGCCGCCGCAGAGCGTGTAGATCACGTCCACGCCCTCGGCCTTGAGCGCCTTGGCCACGAGATGACCGCCAGAGATCGTTTCCGACATTCCCTTGCCACCCTTCGGATGCGCTGTCTTCCGCATACTGCATACCGTATGAGGGCAATGGTTACCCCGTCCCGATCGCCCTGTCTAGACCCCGGGTGGCAACTCGATCAGCTCGACCCGCCCGCCGCTCCAGCCCGGCGGGACCACCGCCAGGGCGTCCGCCAGCGCCGCTCCCCACAGCGACCCCGGCCGGTCGTGGCCCACGGGCACGGCCGCGCCGGCCGAGCGCCGGACGGGCACCAGCCGGGTGTCGCGCGGATGCGCCCGCACCGGCCCGGACAGCGTGCCGGCGCCCGGCACCGGTTCCGACAGCGCGCCGGCACCCGGTACCGGCCCCAGCAGCGTGCCGGCGCCCGGCACGACCGGCGTTCCCGCCGACGCGCGCAGGATCGGGACGAGCAGCGTGAGCGCCGCGCCGAGGGCGGCGAACGGGTTGCCCGGCAGCCCGACCACGAGCGGGCCGCGCGGCAGGCGGGCCAGGGCCTGGGGGTGGCCGGGGCGCACGGCCACCCCGTCCACGAGCACGTCGGCGCCGAGGCCGCCCAGCACGGCCCGCAGGTGGTCGGCGGGCCCCTTCGACGAGGCCCCGCACACCACGACCACGTCGCTCCCCTCCCCCGGCGGGACGGCGAGGGCCGCGCGCAGCGGGGCCGGGCCGTCCGGCAGGTGCAGGACGTCGGCCACCCGGCCGCCCGCCCACTCCACCAGGCCCGGCAGGAAGGGGCCGATGGCGTCGCGGACCCGGCCCGGGCCGGGCAGCCCCTTGTGCACCACCTCGTCCCCGGTGACCAGCACCGTGACGGCGGGGCGGGGGCGTACCAGGAGGTCGTCGTGGCCGAGGGCGGCGGCCAGGCCGAGCACGACCGGCGTCACCGCCGCGCCCGCCTCCAGCACCACGGCCCCCTCGGGGATGTCCTCGCCGCGCCGCCGGATGTGCCGGCCGGGCTCCGCGGGGCCGTCCACCCGCCCCGCGCCCGCCGCGGCGCGCTCGTAGGGCAGCACCGCGGCGGCGCCCGCAGGCACCGGGGCGCCGGTGGCGATCTCCACCGCCTCCCCCGCCCGTAGCTCACCGGGGCGGCCGGCCTCCCCGGCCAGCACCCGCCCGACGAGCCGCCAGGGCCCGGCCCCCGCCACCGCGTAGCCGTCCATCGCGGAGACGTCGGCGCCGGGCACCGCCACCAGGGCCCGCAACGGCTCCGCCAGCCGGCCTCCCAGCGCCTCCGCCAGCGGCACCGGCACGGCCGCGAGCGGCCGCGCACTCCCGGCCGCCACGCGCCGCGCGGCCTCCCATGACATCGCGTCCACCTCTGGATGATGCCGTACAACGGTCATCCGCACGCTCCTTGACCGGCGATTTTCCATACTGTATACCGAATGCACAATCCGACGCGAGAACGGAGCGCGCAGCATGAAGGTCGCTGTTCTTGGCGCCGGCGCCATCGGCGCGTACGTGGGAGCCGCCCTCCACCGGGCGGGAGTCGAGGTGCACCTCATCGCCAGGGGCGAGCACCTGCGGGCGATCCGCCGCGCCGGTGTGCGGGTGCTCTCCCCCAGGGGCGACTTCACCGCCCACCCCCACGCCACCGACGACCCCACCGAGGTCGGGCCGGTGGACCACGTCTTCCTGGGTCTCAAGGCGAACAGCTACGCCTCGGCGGGCCCCATGATCGAGCCGCTGCTGCACGCGGCCACGAGCCTCATTGCCGCGCAGAACGGCATCCCGTGGTGGTACTTCCACGGGCTCAAGGGCCCCTACGAGGGCTACCGTATCGAGAGCGTCGACCCGGGCGGCGCGGTCACGGCCGCACTGCCCCTGCACCGCGCCGTCGGCTGCGTCGTCTACGCGGCCACCGAGATCGAGCGGCCTGGCGTCGTCCGCCACCTGGAGGGCACCCGCTTCTCCATCGGCGAGCCCACCGGGGAGCTCACCGAGCGGTGCCGGGCCTTCAGCGCGGCCGCGGTCGCGGGCGGCCTGAAGTGTCCCGTGGAGCGCGACCTGCGCCGCGACGTGTGGATCAAGCTCATGGGCAACATCGCCTTCAACCCGATCAGCGTGCTGGCCCGCGCCACGATGGCCGGCATCTGCCGCCACGACGGCGCGCGGGAGCTGGTGGTGGCCATGATGCGGGAGACCGTCGAGGTGGCCAGGCGCGTGGGCTGCGACCCGGGGGTCTCCATCGAGCGCCGGCTGAAGGGCGCGGAGAAGGCGGGCGAGCACAAGACCTCCACGCTCCAGGACCTGGAGAAGGGCAAGCCGCTGGAGCTGGACGTGCTCCTCGCGGCCGTGGTCGAGCTGGCCGACCTGACCGGCGCCGACGTCCCGACGCTGCGGGCGATCCACGCGGTGAGCGACCTGCTGAACGCGAACCTCGTCCGTGCGGTTTAGCTCGGAATACCGTAGTCTGTATACAGAATGGAGGGATCATGAGCTATGACCGCCTGACCCGTCCACTGGTGCGCGAGAACGGCGTGCTGCGCGAGGCCACCTGGGAAGAGGCCCTGGACCGCGCGGCCGAGGGCTTCCGCCGCAACGTCGCCGCGCACGGGCCCGACTGCTTCGCGATGTTGTCGTGCGCCCGTTCCACCAACGAGATGAACTACATCGGCCAGAAGTTCACCCGCGTGGTCATCGGCACCAACAACGTGGACTCCTGCAACCGCACCTGCCACGCCCCCAGCGTGGCGGGGCTTTCCGCCGTCTTCGGCAGCGGCGGCGGCACCTCCTCCTACCAGGAGGTGGAGGACACCGACGTGATCGTCATGTGGGGCTCGGCGGCCCGCGACGCCCATCCCATCTTCTTCCAGCACGTGCTGAAGGGCATCAGGAAGGGCGCCAGGATGTTCGCGGTGGACCCACGCCGCACCGGCACCGCCCGATGGGCCGAGCTGTGGCTGGGGCTCAACGTGGGCACCGACATCCCGCTCGCCCACGCCGTCGCCCGCGAGATCATCCACGCCGGGCTGCACAACGAGGCGTTCATCGAGCGGGCCACGATCGGCTTCGAGGAGTTCCGTGAGTGCGTGGAGCCCTGGACGCTCGGCGCCGCCGAGCAGGTCACCGGCGTGCCGGCCGCGGCGATCAGGGAGCTGGCGCACGCCTACGCCCGCGCCGACCGCGCCCAGCTCTGCTGGACGCTCGGCATCACCGAGCACCACAACGCCACCGACAACGTCCGGGCGCTGATCAACCTGGCCCTGCTGACCGGCCACGTCGGCCGCTACGGCTCCGGCCTGTCGCCGCTGCGCGGCCAGAACAACGTGCAGGGCGGCGGCGACATGGGCGCCATCCCCAACCGCCTGCCCGGCTTCCAGGACATCCTCGACCCGGAGCCGCGGGCCCGCTTCGAGAGCGCGTGGGGCGCCAGGATCCAGCCCCGCTACGGCCTCAACCTCACCCAGATGCTGGAGGCCATGGCCGAGGGCGAGGTCACCACCTGCTACCTCATCGGCGAGAACCCGGTGCAGTCCGAGGCCGACTCCCTGGCCTGCGTCAAGCGCCTGTCCATGCTCGACCACCTCGTGGTGCAGGACATCTTCCTCACCAGGACCGCGCAGCTGGCCGACGTCGTGCTGCCGGCCAGCGCCGCCTGGTGCGAGGCCGACGGCACGTTCACCAACAGCGAGCGTCGGGTGCAGCGGGTGCGCAGGGCCCTCGAACCGCCGGGCGAGGCCCGCGACGACATCTGGATCATGTGCGAGCTGGCCCGCCGCCTGGGCCACGACTGGCGCTACGACGGCGCCGAGGAGGTCTGGGACGAGCTGCGCGCCCTGTCGCCGCAGCACCGGGGCATGAGCTACCGGCGACTGGCCGAGCTGCAGGGCATCCAGTGGCCGTGCCCGTCGGAGGACTCGCTGGAGCCGCCGTACCTGCACGGGCGGCTCTGGGAGGACGACCCGGCCAGGCGGGGCGCGCCCGCGCCGTTCGCCGTGCTGCGGCACTCGCCGCCGGTGGACCTGCTGGACGAGGAGTACCCGCTGCGGCTGACCACCGGCCGCCGCCTCGACTCCTACAACACCGGCGTGCAGTCGTCCGGGTTCGCCTCGCCGCTGCGGCGGGGCGAGACGGTCGAGCTGTGCCCGGAGGACGCCGAGCGGCTCGGCGTGACCGCCGGCGAGGAGGTACGCATCACCTCGCGGCGCGGCTCGGTCGTCGCGCCGGTCTTCATCGACCCGGCGCTGCGGCCCGGCCTGGTGTTCATGACCTTCCACTTCCCTGACGAGGTGGACGTCAACTCGCTGACCATCGAGGCCACCTGCCCGATCGCGGGCACCGCGGAGTTCAAGGCGGCCGCGGTCCGCGTCGAGAAGCTCGTCAAGGCCGGGTGAGGCATGGACATCAGATTCCGGGACGCCCGGCCCACCGAGGAGGAGCGCGCGGCCGTGGACGCCCTGCTCGGGCCGCCCGCCAGCGCCTGGGAGGGCGGCGAGCGCACCGAGGCCGACCTGCGCTCCGCCGCCCGCGCCGAGCCCCGGCGGGACCTGCTGCTGCCCGCGCTGCACGCGGTCAACGACCGGGTGGGCTGGATCAGCGAGGGCGCGCTCGACTACGTCTGCCGGCGGCTCACCGTGCCGCCGGCCGAGGCGTACGGGGTGGCCACGTTCTACTCGCTGTTCTCGCTGGAGCCGCGCCCGCCGCGGGTGCTGCACGTGTGCACCGACCTGGCCTGCCAGGCCCGGGGCGCCCAGCGGGTACGCGACCAGGTCGAGGAGCGCCTGGGCCCGCCCGGCACGACCTGGCGGGAGAGCCCCTGCCTGGGCCTGTGCGAGCGGGCGCCGGCCGCGCTCGCCCTGGAGGCGGGCCACCCGCCGCGGGCCGAGGTGTACGCCCCCGCCGACCCCGACGCGATGGCGCGCGTCCCCGCCGACGCGATGCCCGGCGCGCCACGTCCCGACGCCGTGCCCGGCGCGCCGCGCCCCGGCGCCATGCCCGGCGCGCCGCGCCTCGGCGGCGGCTCCGGCCTGGACGCGGCGGGTCTCGACGCGGCGGGCCCGGACGTGCCGGGCGACGCTCCCGCCGTGGCCGCCGTGCCGCAGGCCGGGCAGGACGGCCTGATCCTGCTGCGGCGGGCCGGCCGGGCCGACCCCGCCAGCCTGGACGACTACCGCGCCACCGGCGGCTACACCGCGCTGCGCCGGGCCTTCGAGCTGGGCCCTGCCGGGGTGATCCGGGAGGTGCTGGAGTCCGGCCTGGTCGGGCGGGGCGGCGCGGCCTTCCCCACCGGCCGCAAGTGGGACGCCGCCGCCCGCCAGCCCGACCATCCCCACTACCTGGTGTGCAACGCCGACGAGAGCGAGCCGGGCACGTTCAAGGACCGGGTGCTCATGGAGAACGACCCGTACGCGCTGGTGGAGGCCATGACCGTGGCCGGGTACGCGACCGGCTGCGCCACGGGCTACCTCTACCTGCGGGGCGAGTACCCGAGGGCGGCCGCCCTGCTGCGCCACGCCATCGCCACCGCCCGCGCCCGGGGCCTGCTCGGCGCGGACGTCCTCGGCAGGGGCTTCGCCTTCGACATCGAGCTGCGCCGGGGCGCGGGGGCGTACATCTGCGGCGAGGAGACCGCGATCTTCAACTCCATCGAGGGCCACCGCGGCGAGCCGCGCAGCAAGCCGCCGTTCCCCGTGGAGAAGGGCCTGTTCGGCAAGCCGACCGTGGTCAACAACGTCGAGACGCTGGTCAACGTGCTGCCGATCCTGGAGCGCGGGGCGCGGGCGTACGCGGCGGCCGAGCCCAAGCTGTTCTGCGTCTCCGGCGCGGTGCGGCGGCCCGGCGTGTACGAGCTGACGTTCGGCGCGACCCTGCGCGAGCTGCTGGAGCTGGCCGGCCCGACCGGCACGACCCGGGCGGTGCTGCTCGGCGGGGCCGCCGGGGCGTTCGTCACGGACCTGGACGTCCCGCTCACCTTCGAGGGCACCAGGAACGCCGGCGCGACGCTCGGCTCCGGCGTGGTGCTCGTCCTCGACGACACGGCGGACCTGAGACGGCTGCTCCTGCGCATCGCGGAGTTCTTCCGCGACGAGTCGTGCGGCCAGTGCGTGCCCTGCCGGGTGGGCACCGTCCGCCAGGAGGAGGCCCTGCACCGGCTGTCCCGGCGGGTCTCCCGCGAGGACCTGGTGCTGCTGCGCGAGGTCGGGCGGACCATGCGCGACGCCTCGATCTGCGGCCTGGGACAGACCGCTTGGAACGCCGTCGAATCGGCCATCGACCGCCTGGGGGTGTTCGAATGATCCCGCTCCAGCCGCCCCGGCGGCTCATCGACGTCCAGATCGACGGCGAGACCGTACGCGTGCCGGAGGGCGCCACGATCCTGGACGCCTGCCGGGCGGCGGGCAAGGACGTGCCGACCCTCTGCCACGGCGACACGCTCACCCCCAAGAACGCCTGCCGGGTGTGCGTGGTGGAGGTCGAGGGCGCCCGCACCCTCGCCCCGGCCTGCTCCCGCGAGGCCGAGGCGGGCATGAAGGTCGGCACCGGCACCGAGCGCGCCCGGCACAGCCGCAAGGTCGTGCTGGAGCTGCTCGGCTCGTCCGTGGACCTGTCCACGACGCCGCGCGCCGCCGAGTGGACGGCGGAGTACGGCGCCGACCCGGCCCGCTTCGGCCAGGACGCGGCCACCGTCGAGCAGCCCGCCAAGGTGGACAACGACCTCTACGTGCGCGACTACGCCAAGTGCATCCTGTGCTACAAGTGCGTGGACGCCTGCGGCGAGCAGTGGCAGAACACCTTCGCCATCGCGGTCGCCGGGCGGGGCTTCGACGCGACGATCTCCACCGAGTTCGACGCCCCGCTGACCGACTCGGCCTGCGTCTACTGCGGCAACTGCGTCGAGGTCTGCCCGACGGGCGCGCTGTCGTTCAGGACCGAGTACGACATGCGGGCCGAGGGCACCTGGGACGAGTCGCGGCAGAGCGAGACCACGACCGTGTGCAGCTACTGCGGCGTGGGCTGCAACCTCACGCTGCACGTCCAGGACAACAGGATCGTCAAGGTGACCTCGCCGCACGACAACCCCGTCACGAAGGGCAACCTCTGCGTGAAGGGCCGCTTCGGGTACGGCTATGTGTAGCGGCACCGCCCATGTCTAGGGTCACCGTCAAGCGCCGCATCCTGAGGGTCAGGGACGCGGCCCGGCTGCGGGCGGTGGACGCGCTGGCCGCCGAGGAGCCGCTGGAGATCCGGCTCGGCGGCGTCCCGCTGACCGTGACGATGCGCACGCCGGGCGACGACTTCGACCTGGCCGCCGGGTTCCTGGTCAGCGAGGGGGCCGTGGGCTCGGCGGCGGACATCGCGACCATCCGCTACTGCGCGGGCGCGACGGCGGACGGGCGCAACACCTACAACGTGCTCGACGTCCGGCTCGCGCCCGGCGTGCCGGCGCCCGAGCCGCGCAACTTCTACACGACCTCCTCCTGCGGCGTCTGCGGCAAGGCGTCGCTGGAGGCCGTGCGTACCGTGGCCCGCTGGAGCGCCGCCGGCGACCCCGTCACGCTGCGGCCGGACACGGTGGCGGGCCTGCCCGACCGGCTGCGGGCGGCCCAGCGGGTCTTCGACAGGACCGGTGGCCTGCACGCCGCCGGGCTGTTCACCGCCGGCGGGGAGCCCTTGTGCGTGCGGGAGGACGTGGGGCGGCACAACGCGGTGGACAAGCTGCTCGGCTGGGCGCTGCGCGAGGGACGGCTGCCGCTGCGCGGATGCGTGCTCATGGTGTCGGGGCGGGCGTCGTTCGAGCTGGTGCAGAAGGCGGTCATGGGCGGCGTGCCGGTGCTGGCCGCCGTGTCGGCGCCGTCCTCGCTGGCGGCCGAGCTGGCCGCCGAGGAGGGGCTGACCCTGATCGGGTTCCTGCGCGGCAGCTCGATGAACGTCTACACCGGCGAGCGGCGCCTGGCCGCCACCGTTGGCGTCACCCCCAGCGTCGCCGGCACTGGCTCTGCCGGCCCGCGCTCCCCGGGGTGATGAGCGGGATGCCGCGCGGCGCCGCTCTCCGCCCCCGGGGCGCCCCCGGCATCCCCTGCTCGTCCGCGGGCCGCCGGCCACGGGTCTGTTCACCACGGGGAGGATTTTGACAACCGTTTTCATTTTGGCGCATACTGACTCACATGATGTCAGGATTTTCCCGGCTGGGTGCGTTCGGTTTGCTGACCGCCGCCACCCTGCTCGGCGTCACAGCCTGCGGTTCCGGTCCGGCCGGGGCGGGCGAAGCCGCCGACGGCAAGCCCGAGGTGGTCGCCGCGTTCTACCCGCTGCAGTGGCTGACCGAGCAGGTCGGAGGGTCCGACGTCCAGGTGACCGGCCTGACCGCCCCCGGCGTCGAGCCGCACGATCTGGAGCTGGGCATCCAGCAGGTCGGCGACCTGCGCGAGGCGGCGCTCACCGTCTACGTCAAGGGCGTCCAGCCGGCCGTGGACGACGCCGTCGACCAGGAGAAGAGCTTCGACGCCGCCACCGCCGTCACCACCCTCCCGGCCGGCGAGCACGAGGAGGAGGAAGGCGACGGGCACGGCCACGAGGAGGTCGGCTACGACCCCCACCTCTGGCTCGACCCGTCCCGCATGGCCACCGTCGCCACCAGACTGGGCGAGCGCCTGGCCGCCACCGACCCCGCGCACGCCCAGGCTTACCAGGACCGCGCCGCCCGGACGGCCGCCTCCCTGACCGCGCTCGACCAGGAGTTCACCAAGGGCCTGGCCACCTGCAGGTCCAGGACGCTGGTCACCGCGCACGAGGCGTTCGGTTACCTGGCCGACCGCTACAAGCTCAAGCAGGTCGGCATCACCCTCGACCCCGAGACCGAGCCGTCGCCCGCCCGCCTGTCGGAGGTGGCCAAGCTCGCCAAGGCCGAGGGCGTGACCACGATCTTCACCGAGGCCCTGGTCAGCCCGAAGGTGGCCGAGGTGCTGGCGAACGAGGTCGGCGCCAGGACGGCCGTGCTCGACCCGCTGGAAAGCAAGCCCTCGGGCGACTACGCCTCCGCCATGCGCGATAACCTCAGAACACTTCAAACAGCACTGGGGTGTACGTGATGAGCGAGACGGCCTTCGCGATGACCGGCGGCCGGGTCGCCTACGACGGCAGGCCGGTCCTGCGCGGGATCGACCTGACCGTCCGTCCCGGGGAGGTCGTGGCCCTCCTGGGGGCCAACGGCTCGGGCAAGTCCACGCTGGTGCGCGCCCTGCTCGGGCTCACGCCGCTGTCCGGCGGCAGCACCCTCATCTACGGCCGCCCGCCGGCGCGCTTCAGCGACTGGTGGCGCATCGGCTACGTGCCGCAGCGCCTCCAGGTCGGCGGCGGCGTGCCCGCCACCGTGCGGGAGGTCGTGGCCTCCGGCCGCATCGCCCGCCAGCGCCGCCTGCGCCGCACCAGCCCGGCCGACCGGGCCGCCGTGGCCGCGGCGCTGGAGGCCGTCCGGCTGACCGGCCGCGCGGGCGATCCGGTCCAGTCGCTGTCGGGCGGCCAGCAGCAGCGGGTGCTCATCGCCCGCGCGCTGGCCGGGGAGCCGGACACGTACGTGATGGACGAGCCCACCGCCGGCGTGGACGCCGACACCCAGCGGCTGCTCGCCGACACCCTCGCCGAGCTGGTGCTCGGCGGCAAGACGGTGGTGCTGGTCGCGCACGAGCTGGGCCCGCTGGAGCCGGTCGTCACGCGCGGCGTCGTCATCAGGGACGGCCTGGTCGCGCACGACGGCCGCCCGCCGCGCCCCGAGGGCGACTGCGCGCGGCCCGGGCACGAGCACCAGCATCCGCACGCCGCCGAGCCGGTGGCCGGGCCGCTCACCGGCTGGCAGGGAGAACCACTGTGATCGTCGAACTGCTCCAGGAGCAGCTCTTCCAGCTCGCGCTCGTCGCCGCGCTGCTGGTCGGGCTGTGCGCGCCCGCCGTCGGCACGTTCATCGTGCAGCGCCGCCTGTCGCTGCTCGGCGACGGCATCGGGCACGTGGCGCTGACCGGCGTGGCGCTGGGCTTCCTCACCGGCACGACGCCGGTGCTGACCGCCGTGATCGTGTCCGTCGCCGGCGCCGTGGCCATCGAGCTGGTCAGGGCGCGCGGGCGCACCAGCGGCGACGTGGCGCTGGCGCTGCTGTTCTACGGGGGCATCGCGGGCGGCGTCCTGCTCATGGCCGTCTCGCCGGGCGGCAGCAACGCCAAGCTCAACTCCTACCTGTTCGGCGCCATCGCCAGCGTCACGCCGGCCGACATCTGGGTCATCGCCGCGCTGGCCGTGGCCGTGATCGGCGTGGTGCTGGTCTTCGGCAGGGAGCTGTTCGTGCTCTGCCAGGACGAGGAGATGGCCCGCGCCAGCGGCCTGCCGGTGCGCTTCCTCAGCCTGCTCATCGCGGTCACGGCCGCGCTGACCGTCGTCATCGCCATGCGGGTGGTCGGGCTGCTGCTGGTCAGCGCGCTGATGGTGATCCCGGTGGCCACCAGCCAGCAGCTCACGCGCGGCTTCCGGGCCACGATGGCCTCGGCGATGGTGTTCGGGGTGCTCGCCTCGGTGGGCGGGCTGCTCGCCTCGACCGTCTCCGCCAAGGTGCCGCCGGGCGCCGCGATCGTGCTCATCGCTCTCGCCGGCTTCGTCCTGGCCCTCGTGGTCGGTAGATTCGTACGGCGAGGGCGGAGCGACGAGGAGTCGAGAGTGGGTCCAACAATGCGCGTCGAGGAGGTCGTATGACGACGAGACGCGACGCCGTGCACGACATCCTCCGCAGGAGCGCGGGGTTCCGCAGCGCGCAGGACGTCTACGCGGAGATGCGCCTGCACGGCGCCAAGATCGGCCTGACCACCGTCTACCGCGCGCTGCAGGCCCTGGCCGACAACGGCCAGGTCGACGTGTTGCGCACCGACGACGGCGAGTCCGTCTACCGGGCGTGCGCCAGCGACGTCCACCACCATCACCTGGTCTGCCGCAAGTGCGGGCGCACCGTCGAGGTGGCCGGCCCGGCGGTCGAGCGCTGGGCCGAGGCCGTGGGCAGCGAGCACGGCTTCACCGAGATCACTCACACGGTCGAGGTCTTCGGCACCTGCGCGTCCTGCTCCCCGTCCGCCGCGGCCGGCGGCCGCTGACGGGGGCGGCGGGAGCCGTACAACACGCCCAGCACGACCACCGCGCAGCCGGCGAGCTGCCACGGAGAGGGCCGCTCGCCGAGCACCGCCGCCGACAGCGCCACCGTGGTCAGCGGCTGGACGAGCAGCAACAACGCGGTGAGCGCGGCCGGCTGCCGCGGCAGCGTGAACGTGATGAGCGACCACCCCAGCACCTGCGGCCCCAGCGCGAGCAGCAGCAGCCAGCCGTGCGCCGGCCAGCCCGGCACGAGGTCCACGCCGCCGAACACGGGGCCGAGCGCCGCGATCGCCACGGTGGCGACCACCGTCGCGTGCGCGAGCGGCCCGGCCGCGTGGTCCGAGCCGCCCTTCATGAGCAGCAGGAACGCCGCGTACGACACGGACGTGGCCACCCCGGCGAGCACGCCCATGACCGGATCGCTGCCGTACGCCGCGCTGCCGAACACCCCGGAGATCAGCACCACGCCGCCGAACACCACCGGCGTCGCCACCACCAGCCGCCCCGAGGGCCGCTCCCCGAACACCGCCCAGGCGGCGAACGCCACGATGAACACCTGGAGGTTGCCCAGCACCGTGGCCAGGCCCGCGCCGACGTACCCGATGGCGTGGTGCCAGAACAGCAGGTCGAGCGCGAACGCCAGGCCGGCCGCCCAGGCCAGCAGCACCGCCCGGCGCGGCATCGGGCCGAGCCTGCGCCGCTCCAGCCAGGCCAGCAGCAGCACGGGCGGGACGGCGTACGCGCAGCGGAACAGCGCCGAGGTCGCCGGCGAGACGCCCGACAGCCGCACCAGCGGCGCGGAGGTGGAGATGACCAGAGCCCCGGCGAGCGCGACGATCACGATACGGCGGTGTGCACTCACGGAGACCCCCGTACAGGCTCGCAGGAGATACAGTGCGACCACGCTAGAACCCGGTGTGGACAGGAGTCAACATGCCCTTTGGCCATGACATGGTGCATTCTCTGGCCACCGTTGTCGAGCTGGTCAACACCTCCCCTTCGACGGGAGGCGAGGAGGGACTGGCCGGTCTGGCCGAGCTCCAGGCGTTCGTGGAGTCCCGCGAGGTCAGCGGCGTGGGCAAGCTCACGGCCCGCGACCTGAGCCAGGTCCGCATGGTCCGGGAGGCCTTCTACCGCGTCTTCACCGCCCCCGACCAGGCGACGGCCGTCCGCACCCTGAACGCCCTGCTCGCCGAGACCCGCATCACCCCGCGCCTGACCGAGCACGACGGCCACCCCCTGCACGTCCACTACTTCGCCGCCGACGCCTCGCTGGCCGAGCACGTGGCCGCCGACTGCGGGGTGGCGCTGGCGCACCTGCTGGTGGAGGGCGAGGGCGAGCGCCTGCGCACCTGCGCGGCCCCCGACTGCGAGCACGTCTTCGTGGACGAGTCCCGCAACCGGTCGCGCGTCTACTGCGACAGCCGCACCTGCGGCAACCGCATGCACGTGGCCGCGTACCGCGCCCGCCGCCGGGCCTGACCCCGCCCGCCGCCGATGGCCCATGAGGAAGGGGTCGAGGTCGTCGTCGCCCATCACGAGCGCGCCACCCTGCGCGTCGGCGACGTGTTCCTGAAGATCGACGCCGATCAGGCCCGTACCGACGCCGAGGTCGAGGCGATGGGCATGGCGCCCGTCCCGACCCCGCGGGTCCTGTGGCGCAGGCCGCCCGTGCTCGCGCTCGCCGCCCTCCCCGGCAGGGCGCTCGGCCGCCTCGGCGAGCCGTCACCGGCGTCGCCGGCGGCGTGGGCCGCGGCGGGCGCCGCCGCGCGGACGCTGCACGACGCGCCGCCGCCGCCGTGGCCCGGCCGGAGCCCCGACGCGGCCGTCCCGCTGCTCGACGGCGAGTGCCGGTGGCTCGTCGCGAACGACGTCCTCCCCGCCGACGTGGTCACGCGCAACCGCGGGGTCGCCGAGGCCGCGCTCCGGCCGTGGACCCCGGTGTTCGCGCACGGCGACCTGCAGGTCACCCACGTGTTCGTCGCCGGCGACGAGGTCACCGGCGTGCTCGACTGGTCCGAGGCGGGCCGGGGCGACGCCCTGTTCGACCTCGCCACCCTGACGCTCGGCCACGAGGAGCACCTGGACGACGTCGTCGCCGGCTACGGGGCCGACGTCGATCTCGACGTGATCCGCGCGTGGTGGTCGTTGCGCAGCCTGCTGGCGGTCCGCTGGCTGGTCGAGCACGGCTTCGACCCGTGGCCCGAGCTCGACGTCCTGAGATCCCGCCGGTGAGCCGAGAGCGCACCCCCATGACCACGGCCCCGCGGGTCGTCGTCCTCGACGATCCCCTCTGGTGATCCCGGGTGGAGGAACGTTCGCCGGGGTGCGGTAGGGTGGCGGCACTCTGATCGGGAGCTCCCCAGAAGTGCGCCGCAGAAACGGGAGTCCCTGCCTCCGGCGTGACGGAGGTCCCTGAGGGGCGGCATCGGTTCCGCATGCCCTTCTCAGGAGGTCTCACGAATGAACATCGGTCTCGGCCTGCCCATCAGCGATCCGGTGGCCCTGCTCGACTGGGCCCGCCGCGCCGACGCCGGGCCCTTCTCCACGCTCGGTCTGCTCGACCGGCTCGTCTACGGCAACCCCGAGCCGCTGGTCGCGCTGGCCGCCGTCGCCGGCGCCACCACGCGGGTGCGGGTGCAGACGGAGGTGCTGCTCGCGCCGCTGCGCGAGCCCGTGCTGCTGGCCAAGCAGGCCGCCACGCTGGACCGCATGTCCGGGGGGCGGTTCGTGCTCGGGCTCGGGGTCGGCGGGCGCGCCGACGACCATCAGGTCGCCGGGGTCGAGCTGCGTACGCGCGGGCGGCGGCTCGACGAGCAGATGGCGATCATGCGGCGGGTGTGGTCCGGCGAGCCCTACGGGGACGGCGCCGGGCCCATCGGGCCGCTGCCCGCCCGCGACGGCGGGCCCGAGGTGCTGTTCGGCGGCTTCCAGCCGGCCGCGCTGGCCCGGGTGGCGCGCTGGGGCGACGGGTTCCTGGCCGCCGCTCCCCCGTCCTGGGCCGGCGGGCTCATCGACACCGTGCGCCGCTTCTGGCGGCAGGCCGGCCGCGACGGCGCCCCGCGGATCGTCGCGCAGGTCAACGTCGCCCTCGGCGGCGACGACGTGGTGGCCGACGCGCGGGCGGCGATGGGCGCCTATTACGCGTTCACCGGGCGGGCCGAGCAGATGGTCGCCCAGTTGCTGACCACGCCGGACGCCATCCGGGGCGCCATCGCCCGCTTCGCGGATCTGGGAGCGGACGAGGTCATGCTCTACTGCTACGGGCGGGACCCCGGCCAGGTGGACCGCCTCGCCGACGTCGTCCACCCGTAGGCGCCGGGTCCCGGCGGGCGAGAGCGCGGAGGCGTACGACCGGTCCGCCCGCCGGTACCCCGGGTGACGTACGGCGGGCTCCGACCGGCAGCGGATGTGCGGGCCGGGCCGGCGCGTGAAGGTGGGGAAGGTGAGCCCGCGGCGACAGGACGCGGCGGGCCTGCCCGGACCCGGCCCTTCCCGGCACGGCCGGCCCTTACCGACGCGGCACGGAGGAGAGAGACATGCGCAGAGAAGACCCGCGTGGCGGTCACCAGGACGGCGGGCGTTCGGCGTTGGGCGTGCTGGTGCGGCGGTGGCGGGAGCGGGCGCTGCTCACGCAGGAGGAGCTGGCCGAGCGGTCAGGGCTGAACGTACGGACCGTCCGCCGGCTGGAACGCGACTCGGCGGCGCGGCCCCGCAGCGTGTCGGTGCGGCTGCTGGGCGAGGCGCTGGGCCTGGACGAGGCGGAACGCGCCCTGCTGGCCACCGCCGCCCGCACCGCCCCCTCCTCCCCCGACGGCCACCACCACCGTCCCTTCCACGACCTCCCCCGCTCCCCCACCCCGTCCCCCTCGGCCGTCCCGCCGTCATCCGGCACCTCACCTCCCGGAGAAGCCTCGCCTCCCCCCAGCGCCCCCGCCTCCCCGGACGGCCCGGCCCCGGACGGCCCGGCCTCGGGCGGCAGCCAGGTTCCGCCCGGCAGCCCGGTTCCGGCCTGTGGTCCGGTTCCGGCCTCAGGTGGTCCGGCCTGGTCTTCCGATGACGGTGGCGGGGTGCCGGAGTGGGTGGCGGTGGTGCGCCGGCGGAGGATCGCCTTCTTCGCCTGCCGGGACGCCACGACGCCCGGCCCGTTCCCCTGCCGGTCGGCAGGCGTTCCCTGCTGCGGAGAGGCGGAGGAGATCGCCTGACAGCGGCCCGCGCCGGAACGGCGGCCCGGCCGTCGCGGCGGGCGGGTGTCGGGTGGGGCCCGGCCGGTCAGACCTGGTTGGGGATGGCTCCGCCGTAGCGGCGGTCGCGTTTGGCGTACGTCTCGCACGCCTCCCACAGGTCGCGCCGGTCGAAGTCGGGCCAGAGCCGGTCGAGGAAGACCATCTCGGCGTAGGCCGACTGCCACAGCAGGAAGTTGGAGAAGCGCTGCTCCCCGGACGAGCGCAGGAACAGGTCGACCGCGGGGATCTCCGGCTCGTCGAGGTAGCGGGCGAAGACCTTCTCGTCGACCTTGCCGGGCTTGACCCGGCCGGCCGCGATGTCCTCGGCCAGCTTGAGCGCCGCCTCGACGATCTCGGCCTGCCCGCCGTAGTTGACGCAGAACTGCAACGTCAGCTTGCGGTTATGGACCGTCATCTCCTCGGCCGCCTGCAGCTCGGAGATCACGCTCTTCCACAGCCGCCCCGGCCGGCCCGCCCAGCGGACGCGCACGCCCATCGCGTTGAGCTCGTCGCGCCGCCGCCTGATGACGTCGCGGTTGAAGCCCATGAGGAAGCGCACCTCGTCGGGCGAGCGCTTCCAGTTCTCGGTGGAGAAGGCGTAGGCGCTGAGGTAGGGGATGCCCAGCTCCAGCGCCCCTTCGATGACGTCGAACAGCGAGGACTCGCCCGCCTTGTGCCCCTCGGTGCGCGGCAGGCCGCGTGCCTTGGCCCAGCGGCCGTTTCCGTCCATGACGATGGCCACGTGCCGGGGCACCAGCTCTCGCGGGATCGGCGGCGGCGTCGCCCCGGACGGGTGCGGAGACGGAGGTCGGACGTTCAAGCTGGCTCCCTTTCGACGTGTCGGAGAGAGCGTATTCCGTGTTCGAGGTGCCATTGCAGATATGCGGCGACCAGGCCGCTGCATTCGTTGCGGTGTCGCGGGTCGGAGGCGTCGGCCGTGGCCCAGTCGCCGCGCAGCAGCGCGGTCATGAGCCCGATCGTCTCCCCCGCGGGGACGGCCGCCCCGGGCGGGCGGCACGCCGCGCACACCACGCCGCCGGCGACGATGGCGAAGGCCCGGATCGCGGGGGCCTGGCACTTGGCGCACGCCTCCAGCGCGGGCGCGTAGCCGGCCACGGCCAGCGAGCGCAGGAAGTAGGCGTCGAGCACCAGCCGGGGCTCGTGCGCGCGGTCGGCGAGGGTGCGCAGCCCGCCCACGAGCAGCAGGAACTGCCGCAGGGCCGGCTCCTTCTCGCCGTGCGTCAGCCGGTCGGCGGTCTCCAGCATGGCGGTGCCGGCGGTGTAGCGCGGGTAGTCGGCGGCGAGGGTCTCGCCGTAGGGCCTGAGGGTCTCGGCCTGCGTGACGACGTCGAGCGTGCGGCCGGTGTGCAGCTGCAGGTCGACGTGGGTGAACGGCTCCAGCCTGGCGCCGAAGCGCGAGGTGGTCCTGCGCACTCCTTTGGCCACGGCGCGGATCTTGCCGGTGCGTTTGGCCAGGACGGTGACGATGCGGTCGGCCTCGCCGAGCTTCTGCGTACGCAGAACCACGCCTTCGTCACGGTAGAGACTCACTCGCACATCTTACGGCCGCTCTGTATACCGTGGCGTCCGGCGTTACGGGCATGCTCGGATGACGCGACTTTGCGTCACTCTCACTAGACTTTGACGCCTGTCCCCGCATTACCCGTTGTTCAACCCCCCGCTACCGCCTCGAAAGGGAGTCATGACCCGCGTGGTCCTGCTGGGCGCCTCGCCCGGCCCCGACACCTCTCCGACCGGCCTGAGGCTGGCCGCGCTACCTGGCGATCCCACCGTGGCCGAGCGGCTGCGCAGCCAGCTCGCTTCCTATGATCCCCGGCCCGCCGCCATCCCCTCCGGTGACGTGGCCGCCGCCCTGCGCGCGCTGGCCGACGTCGCGGAGTCGGCGACGGAGAGCCTGCTCCTCATCCCCGAGAACTCTGTCGTCCACGACGAGCTGATCTACCAGATCACCAAGACCAAGCGCGGCGCGCTGGCACTCGTCGCCAAGGAGCCGAGACAGGGCCTCACGGGCGAGGAGCCCCAGGAGGACAACGCCGAGACCGAGCAGGAGGCCGAGGCCGTCCCCATCGACGAGGCGGAGCCGGAGATCGGCCTCAACCGCGTGGAGGGGCTGCCGGTCCGGGCCCGCATCGGCAAGTCGCGGGTGGTCTCGGTGGGCACCGCGACCCACGCCGTGACCCGGCCCAACGCGGTGATGCTCGGCCCGCTGTACGTCAGCGCCCGCAACGCGCCGGTGCTGGCGCAGACCTGCCGCGACCTGGCGGCCATCGCCCACACCTTCGGCCCCGACGACGACCTGGTGCAGCTCGTCGTGTTCGGCCTGGTGCGCAACGGCGTGTCGGTCGGCGTCCGCGGCCGCCGCGACCTCTTCTACCGCCGGGTCACCACCCAGGAGGAGGTCAACGAGGCCGGCCCCGAGATGGCCGCCATGGACGAGGACCGCGCCCGGCTCAACAACGCGGTCAAGGGCGCCGACGGCTTCTTCACCACGTACTTCGTCTCCACCTACTCCCGCTTCATCGCCCGCTGGGCGGCCCGGCGGGGGCTGACGCCCAACCAGGTCACGCTGATCTCGATCGCGCTGGGCGTGGCCGCGGCCGCCTGCTTCGCCACCGGCGACCGGCCGTTCATGGTGCTGGGCGGGGTGCTCATCTACTTCGCGTTCGTCTTCGACTGCGTCGACGGGCAGGTCGCCCGGTACGCCCGCAAGTTCGGCGTGCTCGGGGCCTGGCTGGACGCCACGTTCGACCGGTTCAAGGAGTACGTGGTCTTCGCCGGGCTGGCCCTCGGCTACGTGATCGCGGGCAAGGGCGAGGACATCTGGATCCTCGCGCTGGCCGCGCTGGGCCTGCAGTCCGTACGCCACCTGCTCGACTTCTCCTTCGGCGCCGCCAACCGCCGCAAGCCGCCCGCCAAGCTGCCCACCCTGGCGCTGGACGCCCCCGACGACCGCGAGCTGCGGGCCGCGCTGTCGCGCCGTCGTGAGGAGCGCAGCCAGGGCGGCGTGCGGCGCGTGCTCAAGATGTGGACCAAGGCCGGCAAGTTCAAGGCCGTCTACTGGGCGCGCAAGATGATCGTCTTCCCCATCGGCGAGCGGTTCGCGGCCATCGCGATCACCGCCGCCTTCTTCGACGCCCGGATCACCTTCCTGACGCTGGTGATCTGGGGCTGCGTCGCCGCCGCCTACACCCTCACCGGACGCGTCATGAGGTCGCTCGTATGATCACCCAACCGCAGGCCATGGCCACCCCCACGCCGGATCCCGACGAGGAGCGCCGGCGCATCCAGACCGCCCGCCTGCTCGCCTACCGCGACGACGGCCCGCTCGCCCAGGCGCTGGCGCCCCGGCTGGGCCGGGGGCTGCCGCCCGTGCCCGCCACGCTCGTCGCGCTGCTCGCCGTGGCCGCCGTCACGGCCGCCGGGCTGCTGAAGCCCGGCCCGATCCTGCTCGTGCCCGTGGCGATCGCCCTGGTGCTCGTCCTGCCGACGGCGGCGCGCGACCATCTGGGCCGGTTCGACTGGCTGACGCCGCCGCTGCTGCGCGGCACCGAGTTCCTGGCCACGATCGTGATCGGCCTGGCCGCCGACGCGCCCAAGTGGCTGCTGTTCGTGCTGGTGTACGTGGTGGGCTACCACACCTACGACACCGTCTACCGTACGCGGCAGAGCATCTGGCCGCCCGCCTGGGTGTTCCGGGCGGGCCTCGGCTGGGAGCTGCGGCTGATCATCATCGGCGTGGGCGCGGCGTTCGGCGTGGTGACGCCCGTGCTGGCGGTGCTGACGGCCTACCTGTTCGTGTTGTTCGCGGTGGAGAGCGTGACGAGCTGGGTGCGGCTGGACAAGGCCTCCGCGCAGGCCACCGCCGACGCCGAGCAGGACCTGGAGGCGTCCCCGGAGGACGCGCTGGAGCAGGCCACCGGCGAGGCGGAGAAGGGCTGATCCCCCCGCTGTCCGGACGGCGCCGCACCACGGGTGCGGCGCCGTCCGTTTTGTTGGGGTTTATTGGGAGCCGTTGAACGATGTCCCCCGCCACATCGGGAAAGCGCCGTCTAGTCTGGGAGCAGGGCACATCCGGGCCGGCTCCGGTCCGGCCGGAGCCAGGAGACGCGGATGGCGTTCTTGTCGCGGCTGTTCAAGCGGGACTCGCGGCTGCTCGCCGGGGACGCGCGGGCGGTCATGCCGGACGGCCCGCGGGCCGAGCGCGAGGAGGCCCGGCGGCGGGGCATGCGGGACGCGCGCCTGCACCCCCTCGGCGAGTTCACCGACCCGGAGTTCCAGCCCGCGTACGTGACGGAGGTCCGCGCGCGGGCCCGCGAGCAGGTCACCGGCATCGACCGGCGGCTGGCCGCCACCCGGACGTCGCTGCTTGAGCGGGTGGTGGAGGCACGCGAGCAGATCCTGCGCGAGCTGAGCCGCGGCGGCACGCGGCCGGAGCCGCCCGCGCCCGGCGGGCACCGCCCGGCGGACGGGTTCATCTCGATCGAGGAGGCGCGGGCGCGGCGGGCCGAGGCCAGGCGGCGGGCGCTGGTCGAAGAGGCCGACGCCGGCGCGCAGCGGGCCAGGGCCCGCATCGAGCAGCTCCGGCAGGAGTGGGAGAGCGCGCTGATCGAGCGCGAGCACGAGGTCGAGGCCGTCTACGCCAGGGCCGAGCAGCTCATCGCGGCCTACAAGGGGGGCGTGCTGGAGGCGCACCCGCGCAAGGAGGAGATCCCGTCCCTGTGGAAGGGCGAGGTCGTCGCGATGGAGGCCACCGGCGGGACGGCGCTCGGGATGTCGGGGCGCGAGGAGATCGGGCGCATCCTGCGCGAGGCCGAGGAGCGCATCGAGGTGTGGCGGGCCGAGGTCATGCCGCGCGAGCTGCCCGCCGAACGCGCCCGTCCCGAGCTGTCCACCGGCACCCCGCACGGACTCAACGGCCACCAGGGCGCCAACGGCCGCACCGGGCAGGACCGCGACCAGGAGGACGCGTGACCCCGCGATCACGACCGCCAGGACGGCCCACGGCCGGGCGCGACGCCGGGGCGGCCGGACGCGGCGCCGGGACGGCCGGACGCGGCGCCGGGACGGCCGGACGCGACGCCGGGACGGCCGGACGCGACGCCGGGACGGCCGGACGCGACGCCGGGACGGCCGGACGCGACGCCGGGACGGCCGGGCGCGGTGCCACGGCAGCCGGACGCGGCGCCGGTGCGGTGGGATTGGTGCTCCTGCTGGTCGGCGGTGCCGCCGTCACGCTGGCCGGCTGCGGCACGGAGGCGCGCTCGATCTGCGGCGTGGTCGTCGACTCGACCAGCTACGCCGACCCCGCCACCTCCCGCGCCGACGTCACCTCCAAGCTGCCCGCCTTCGCCGGGAGCTGCGACTGGATGGCCTTCGCCGCCGTCACCGGCGGCTCGGAGAGCAGCACCTGCCGCCAGGACCCCCTCCCCATCGCCGCCACCAGGGCCGAGAACCCCAACGGGAACCCGGTCGTCGAGGAGCGCGTCCGGGCGCACCGCGTCCAGGAGGCGCTGCCGCGGGCGATGAAGCTGTTCGACTGCCCGACGGAAGGCGAGGGCTCGGACGTGCTGGGCGCCCTGCGGTACGTGGTCAAGCAGCTCGCCGCCCAGCGCCGCCCGGACCGGCCGCACGAGATCGCCGTCTTCAGCGACTTGATCAACAATCGCGGCGAGCTGGACGTCAACAAGCTGGACCTGAGCGAGGCCGCCCGCGAGCGGAAGATCGAGGAGCTGCGCGCCGGCCGGCTCCTGCCCGACCTGACCGGTTACGCGGTGACCGTCCACGGCTTCCTGCGCGCGAAGAGGTCGAGTCCGGACCGGTTCCCGCTGCTGGAGTCGTTCTGGCGGGAGGCGTTCGAGGCGGCGGGCGCGCCACGGTGGACCTGCTCTAGGGAGAGCGCTCACAACGTGCTTGACGCCGAGTGAGGGCGTGTGCTCAGATGCTGTGAGAGCGCTCTCTGACGTCCCCCGCACCCCCCACAGGAGAGACGCCATGCCGACCACAACACGCGGGCCCCGGCGCCGCCTGGCGCCCCTGGCCACGGTGGTGACCGCGCTCGTCGCGCTCACCGGCCTCCTGGTCAACGCCGCCGTCAGCGCCTCGGCCGCCGTCCCGCCCACCCCGTCGGGCTGGTCGCTCGTCTGGTCCGACGACTTCGACGGCTCCGCCGGCACCCTCCCGTCCTCCGGCAACTGGATCGTCGACACCGGCCACGCCTACCCCGGCGGCCCGGCCAACTGGGGCACCGGCGAGATCCAGAACTACACCTCCAGCACCTCCAACCTCAGCCTCGACGGCTCGGGCAACCTGCGCATCACCCCGCTGCGCAGCGCCTCGGGCGAGTGGACCTCGGCCCGCATCGAGACCCGCCGCGCCGACTTCAAGCCCGCCGACGGCCGCGTCCTGCGCATCGAGGCCCGCATCCAGATGCCCAACGTCACCGGCGACGCCGCGCTCGGCTACTGGCCGGCCTTCTGGGCGCTCGGCGCGCCCTACCGGGGCAACTACTGGAACTGGCCGGGCATCGGCGAGTTCGACATCATGGAGAACGTCAACGGCATCAACTCCGTCTGGGGCGTCCTGCACTGCGGCGTCAACCCGGGCGGGCCGTGCAACGAGACCACCGGCCTCGGCGCCAGCCGCGCCTGCCCCGGCTCCACCTGCCAGTCGGCCTTCCACACCTACCGCTTCGAGTGGGACCGCGCCGCCAGCCCCAACCAGCTGCGCTGGTACGTGGACGGCCAGCAGTTCCACAGCGTGAGCCAGTCCCAGTTCGACGCCACGACCTGGAGCAACATGACCGGCCACGCCGGTTACTTCCTGCTGCTGAACGTGGCGATGGGCGGCGCGTTCCCGAACGCCCTGGGCGGCTCCACCCCGACCGCCGCGACCGTCCCCGGCCGTCCCATGGTCGTGGACTACGTGGCGGTGTGGCAGAGCGGCAGCGGCGGCACCCCGAACCCGACCACCACCCCGACCTCGCCCGGCGGCGTGGACGCCCGCTCCACCATCCAGGCCGAGCGCTACCAGGCCCAGTCGGGGACCATCACCGAGACCACCACCGACACCGGCGGCGGCCAGAACGTCGGCGCGATCGCGAACGGCGACTGGCTGCGCTACGACGGGGTGAGCTTCGGCTCGCAGGCGGCCACCCAGTTCAGGGCGCGGGTGGCGTCGGGGGCGGCGGCCGGCGTCAGCGGCCTGGTGCAGGTCCGCCTCGACAGCCCCACGGCCACGCCCATCGGTGACTTCGCGATCGCGAACACCGGCGGCTGGCAGAGCTGGCGCACGGTCCCGGCCAACGTCTCCGGGGTGACCGGCACGCACACGGTCTACCTGACCTTCAGCAGCGGCCAGCCGGCCGACTTCGTCAACGTCAACTGGTTCACCTTCGCCACCTCCTGAGCGGCGGTGGCGGTCCCGGAGGTCAGGAGCGGGCCGTGCGGCGGTGGTGCACGATGCGCTCGGCCCAGCTCGCGGCCTCCGGGTCCTTCAGCCCCTCGACCACGCCGCCGAGGTAGGCCGTGGCCAGGCTGTCGAAGCCGCCGTCGAGCCGGCGCAGCCGCCCGGCCCGGCGCCGCTCGGCGGCCTGGAGGTACTGGGCGATGCTCTCGGCGTAGCCGGTGTCGCGCTGGTAGGCGGCCTGGGCGGCGGCGAACGCCCGGGCCTCGGCGTCGCGCTTGGCGCGCAGCTCCCGCAGCCGCTGGTCGTTGGGGTTGTGCATCCTGCGCCCGAGGTCGGCGGCGATGAGGGCGGTGGCGACGAGCAGGGCCAGCAGCAGGACCATCGTGGGGAGCTGGCCGACGCCCTGCGAGGTGGGGCCGATGTCCTGGCCGTCCACGATCAGGGGCTTGACGAGGGCGTCGCGGCGCAGCACGGCGACGGCGACGATGAGCCCGAGCCAGACGACGGCCACGCCGGCCAGCAGCCGGCGCCCCCGGGCCGGCGCGCCGTGCTCCTGCCAGGAGCGGAACGCCCGCCCGTACATGTGGGGCGCCACCAGCATGATGAGCGCGGCGCCCGCGGCCAGCAGGGCGGTCATCGCCACGCTGTCGCCCCAGCTCAGGATGACCTGGTAGAGGATCGGCACCTCGACGATCACCAGCAGGGACAGCAGCAGCGCGGCGGGCAGCCAGCGGCGCACGACCGGCCAGCGGCTGCCGGAGACGGCGATGGAGCTGGGCCGCCCGTCGCCGGGGCGGCGGCTGGGCTGCTCCAGCTCGGCGACCCGGCTCTGGCTGTCGTCCAGGGCCTTCCGTGCCGCCCCGAAGGCGCGCTGCGACTCGGCCAGCCGGATCTTCTGGGCCTCGAACTCGGCCCTGGCCACCTGCAGCTCCTGCTCGGTCCGCTCGTCCAGCTCGGCCAGCGCCTCCAGCCGCTCGTCCTCCAGCTCGTGGAAGCGCGGCACGCTGCCGGTCTGCAGGGTGAGGGTGTCGATCTGGCCGCCGCCGGCGTGGGCGCGGCCGAGGTCGCGCTCTTCGCGGCGGCGCTGGGCCCAGTCGGGCGGGCGGTAGAGGTCGCCGTCGTACGCGACGACGGGGGTGACCCGCGTGACCTCGCCCGGCTCGAAGGGATCGTCCTGCTTGCGGTGCTTGAAGCGCATCTGGCCTCCCAGCGGGTCCCTGCCTCCGATGCTAGGCGGGCACCGCGGCGGCCGGCGGCGAGGTAAGCCAAATGCATCAGCCGTACGACTCAGGACGACTCGCGCACCACCAGCCGGGTCGGCAGCACCACGGACTCGGTGTGGCGGCCCTCCAGCCGCGACAGCAGCAGCCGGGCCAGCGCCAGCGCCTGGTCGGCGATCGGCACCCGGACGGTGGTGAGCCCCGGCACGACGGCCGAGGCGGCGTCCACGTCGTCGAAGCCCACGATCGCCAGGTCCTCGGGCACCCGCCGCCCGGCCTGCCGAGCCGCCTGCAACGCGCCGAGGGCGAGCTGGTCGGTGGCGGCGAAGACGGCGTCGAGGGCGGGCTCGTCGCCGAGGAGCTGCCGGGTGGCGGCCGCGCCCGAGGAGCGGGTCAGCTCGGCGGTGGCCAGCAGCGGCTGCCGGCCGGCCCGGCGCAGCGCGGTACGGTGGCCGGCCAGGCGGTCCTGCATGGCGACCAGGTCCAGGGGGCCGCAGACCATGCCGACGCGGCGGCGCCCGCGGGCCAGCAGGTGCTCGGTGGCGGCCTGGGCGCCGCCGGCGTTGTCGACGTCCACGTACGGCATCAGCGAGGCGATCGCGGGCTTGCCCAGCAGCACCACCGGCACCCCGGTGCGGGCCAGCCGCTCGGCGAGGGTGTCGCCGCGATCGGGCGGCAGCAGCACGACGCCGTCCACCAGCCGGGCCTCGACGTGCTGGACGATGCGCCGGTGGCTCTCGGCGGTGTCGGCCAGCATGAGCGTGAGCTGCTTGCCGGCGCCCTCCAGGACGCTGGTGACGTACTGGACGACGGCGGCGGTGAGCTGGTCGCCGCCCTGGCGCGGCACGGACAGGACCAGCGCGACCGCGTTCGTGCTGCGGGTGACGAGGCTGCGGGCGGCGGCGTTGGGGACGTACCCCAGCTCCTTGACCGCCCGCAGCACCGTCTCGCGGACCTCGGGCCGCACCGACGCCTCGCCGTTGACGACGCGGGAGACGGTGGCGCGGGAGACGCGGGCGCGGGCGGCGACGGTCTCCAGGGTGGGCCGCCTGGGCCGGGACTCCGGCAGGCCGTTGCGCCTGATGACGTCGCGGTACCACAGCGCGCTGTCCTTGAGCCGGCGCCGCTGGGTGGCGAAGTCGACGTGCACGAGGCCGAACTTGCGCTGGTAGCCGTCGGACCATTCGAGGTTGTCCAGCAGCGTCCAGACGAAGTAGCCGCGCACCGGCACGCCCTCCTGGACGGCCGCGCGCACGGCCCGCAGGTGCTCCTCGATGAAGCTGACGCGCTCCACGTCGTGGATGCCGTCGCCGGTGACGACGTCCACGAAGTCGGCGCCGTTCTCGGTGACCATCAGGTCGGTGCCGGGGAACTCGGCGGCCAGGCGGCGCAGCATCAGCGACAGGCAGCCGGGCACGATGGGCCAGCCCATGGCGGTGACCGCCGTGGGGACGGTGCAGAACAGCACGCCCTCGCTGCCGGGGAAGGCGGGGTCGGCGGGCTCGCTGGGCTGCGCCTGCACCACGAGCGGGGTGTAGTAGTTGACGCCGAGCACGTCCATCGGCTGGGCGATGGTCTCCAGGTCGCCGTCGTGGACGTGGCCGAGGCCGGCGGTGCGCTCGATGATGGGCAGCAGCTCGGCGGGGTAGGCACCGCGCAGCATCGGGTCCAGGAACTGCCGGTTGGCCAGGGCGTCGATCCTGGCCACGGCCTCGGCGTCCTCCTCCGACAGCGCCCGGCCGGGGTCGCCGACCTGGCCGGGGGTCAGCACGGGCGACAGGTTGAGCACGCCGCCGACCTTCCTCGCGCCGGCCGCGCGCAGGGCCTGGGCGCCGAGACCGTGGGCGAGCAGCAGGTGGTGGGCGGCGCGGAAGGCGTCGGCGGGCGAGGTGCGGCCGGGGGCGTGGATGCCGGAGCCGTAGCCGAGGAAGGCCGCCACCCACGGCTCGTTCAGGGTGAACCAGGTGTCCACGCGGTCGCCGAGCCGCCGGTGGACGGCCGTGGCGTAGTCGGCGAAGCGGCGGGCGGTGTCGCGGGCGGGCCAGCCGCCGGCGTCCTCCAGCGCCTGCGGCAGGTCCCAGTGGTAGAGGGTGGCGTACGGGGTGACGCCCGCCTCCAGCAGCGCGTCGACCAGCCGGTCGTAGAAGTCGAGCCCGGCCTTGTTGGGCTCACCCGAGCCGCCGGGGAGGATCCGCGGCCAGCTCACGGAGAAGCGGTAGGCCGCCATCCCGAGGTCCTTCATCAGGCGCACGTCGTCGCGGTAGCGGTGGTAGTGGTCGCACGCCTCCGCCCGGTCGGCGGAGAAGGTGTCCCAGATCGACGGGCCGCGCCCGTCCGCCGCGGTGGCTCCCTCGATCTGGAAGGCCGAGGTGGACACTCCCCAGACGAATCCCTCGGGGAAGGCTGCGGTGCTCATTGCGGCGGAAACCCTTCTTCAACGGTCGGAAGCGAACAGTCTCCCGCGCCCGGTGCGTCGCGCGCCAGCCTGGCCAGGCGGTATACAAGGCCCGTGGAACTGGACCGGCTCGATCGTGACATCATCGCGGCGCTCGTCGAAGACGCCCGGGCGACCTACGCGGAGATCGGCCACGAGGTGGGGCTGAGCGCGTCGGCGGTGAAGCGGCGGGTGGACCGGCTGCGCGCGAGCGGGGCGATCACCGGGTTCAGCGCCAGGGTGGCGCCGCAGGCGCTCGGCTGGACCACCGAGGCGTACGTGGAGCTGTTCTGCCAGGGCAAGACCAAGCCGTCGGACATCGCGCTGGCCGTCGCCAAGTTCCCGGAGGTGGTGGGGGCGGCCACGATCACCGGCGAGGCGGACGCGCTGCTGCACATCAGGGCCACCGACGTGCGGCACGTGGAGCGGGTGATCGAGCGCATCGCGGCCGAGTCGTTCGTGGTGCGGACCAAGAGCTCGATCGTGTTGTCGCGCCTGGTGGACGCCCCGCCGGGGATCGTACGCAACGAAACGCGGCTCACCGGCTGAAACACGCAACGATCCCGCGCCAGGACGCAATGTCAAGCGCTTGGCCTGCGTAAACGCCGTTCCTAGGCTGTCCTCCGTCCCCCCTGAGCCCGCGTATCGCGACGGAGACCCGCATGCCCAAACACTTCCTGATGTGCCGCCCTGAGTACTTCACGGTCGAGTACGCCATCAACCCGTGGATGCACCCCGAGGCCGGCGCGGACCGCGACGTCGCGATCCGGCAGTGGGAGGGTCTGAAGGCCGTCTACGAGGAGCTCGGCCACCGGGTGGACCTCATCGACCCGATCGACGGGCTGCCCGACATGGTGTTCGCCGCCAACGGCGCGCTGGTCGCCGGCGGCCGCGTCTACGGCGCCCGCTTCGCCTTCCCGCAGCGCGGCCCGGAGGGCCCGGCCTACCTGCGCTGGTTCGCCGAGCGCGGCTACCCGGTGCTGGAGCCGGCGCACGTCAACGAGGGCGAGGGCGACTTCCTCACGCTGGACGAGGTGGTGCTGGCCGGCACCGGCTTCCGTACCGACGTGGTGGCCCACCGGGAGGCGCAGGAGTTCCTGGGCCGCCCGGTCGTCTCGCTGACCCTGGTGGACCCGCGCTTCTACCACCTCGACACGGCGCTGTTCCCGCTCGACGGCCGCAACGTCGCCTACTACCCGGAGGCGTTCTCGCCGGGCAGCCGCGAGGTGCTGCGCCGGATGTTCCCCGACGCCGTGCTCGCCACCGCCGAGGACGCCGAGGTGCTGGGCCTGAACGCGGTCAGCGACGGCACCCACGTGGTGATCAACTCCGAGGCGTCCGGGCTGCAGCTGGAGCTCAAGCGGCGCGGGTACGAAGTGATCCCGGTCGAGCTGTCGGAGTTGCGCAAGGCGGGTGGCGGCCCCAAGTGCTGCACACTGGAGATCAGGGGGGACAACTGACATGACCAGCAGCGCAGAGCTGATCGAGCTGAGCGAGCGCCGCAGCGCGCACAACTACCACCCGCTGCCCGTGGTGATCCACGAGGCCGACGGGGCCTGGGTCACCGACGTGGACGGCAAGCGGTACCTGGACTGCCTGTCCGGCTACTCCTCGCTCAACTTCGGCCACCGCAACGAGAAGATCATCCAAGCCGCCCAGGACCAGCTCCAGCGGCTGACCCTGACCAGCCGCGCCTTCTACCACGACCAGTTCGCGCGGTTCTGCACCGGGCTGGGCGACCTGACGGGCAAGGACCTCGTCCTGCCCATGAACACCGGCGCCGAGGCCGTGGAGACCGCCATCAAGGTGGCCCGCAAGTGGGGCTACGACGTCAAGGGCGTCGAGCCCGACCAGGCCAACATCATCGTCATGGAGAACAACTTCCACGGCCGCACCACCACGATCGTCAGCTTCTCCACCGACCCCGACGCGCACGACGGCTTCGGGCCGTACACCCCGGGCTTCCGGATCGTGCCCTACGGGTCGGCCGAGGCGATCAGGCGGGCCGCGGACGCCAACACCGTCGCCGTGCTGGTCGAGCCCATCCAGGGCGAGGCCGGGGTGCTGGTGCCGCCGGACGGCTACCTGAGCGACGTGCGCGACCTGTGCACGGCCGAGGGCATCCTCATGATCGCCGACGAGATCCAGTCGGGGCTGGGGCGCACCGGGCAGACCTTCGCCTGCGACCACGAGGGCGTCGTGCCCGACATCTACGTCCTGGGCAAGGCGCTGGGCGGCGGGGTGGTGCCGGTCTCGGCCATCGCGGCCGACCGCGACGTGCTCGGCGTCATCCACCCCGGGCAGCACGGCTCCACCTTCGGCGGCAACCCGCTGGCCTGCGCCGTGGCCAACGCCGTCATCGAGATCCTGGGCACCGGCGAGTTCCAGGCCCGCGCCGCCAAGCTCGGCGAGGTGCTGCACACCCGGCTGCGGGAGCTGCTCGGCAAGGGCGTCGTCGAGGTACGCGGGCGCGGGCTGTGGGCCGGCGTGGACCTCGACCCCGACCTCGCCACCGGGCGGGAGGTGTCGAAGGCGCTGATGAAGCGGGGCGTGCTGGCCAAGGACACGCACGGCTCCACGATCAGGCTGGCCCCGCCCATCGTGGTGAGCGAGGACGACCTGGTCTGGGCGGTCGACCAGCTCGCCGACGCCGTCTACGAGTTCCGCGGCGAGGTGTAGAGAGCCTCAGCGCAAGCGCACCTGTCCGATTCAGCGCAAGCGCACCGTGTCCATCTGGCGCAGGTCGCCGCCCCGGGACTCGTACCAGGCCACCTCGTCGGGCAGGGTGATCGTGGCGATGGCGTTCTGGAAGAACGGGCCCTTGGTGACCCGCCAGCGGAACGGCGGCCTCGGGATGCCCGCCAGCCGGGCCAGCAGGCCGCCCACCAGGGTCGCGATCGAGAACTGGGTGACCACGTTGGCCCAGCGCAGCAGCCTGCTGAGCGGGTTGCGGATGGGAGAGCAGACGATCTGGTGGATCTGGCCCTTGCTGGTCCTGGCGAGGTAGGAGTAGTGGACGTCGCCGGACAGGATCATGACCGGCTTGCCGACCCTGACCAGCAGCCGGGCCAGGTCCTCGAACGAGCGCCGGAACGCCGCCCAGTGCTCCAGGTCGATGGCCTGCCGGAAGCTCTCCGACCAGCGCCGCACCACGGGCCCCCACTTGCCGTCGCACAGGGCCTCGTTCCAGTTCTGCACGCCGTGGACGCCCTCGGGCAGCAGGAACGGGATCGACGAGCCGATGACCAGGCGCTCGGCGGGGGCGGCGACCTGCTCCTCCAGCCAGGCCCACTCGTCCGGGTCGAGCATGCGCCGGTCGCCGGGGGTGAGCTGGCGGGCGCAGCGGGTGTCGACCATGATGAGCCGGGCGCGGCCGAGGTCGCGGCTGTAGCTCCAGCGGTTGCTGCTCGGCTCGGCGTCGGCCTTCTCGGCGAAGGCGTCGAGCTCGGCCGCGCCGTCGCGGCCGCGGAGGTCGAGCAGCGTGCGCATGAGCGGGTCGGCGGCGCGCTCGGCGGGCGAGAGGTTGCCGATGTGCTGGTAGATCCAGTACGCCCCGAGCCCGGCGATCACCCGCCGCCGCCACCAGGTGGTGCGGGCCATCTGCTCGCGCCAGGGCTGGGAGGTGTTCCAGTCGTCGCGCAGGTCGTGGTCGTCGAAGATCATCGCGGTCGGGACCGTGGACAGCAGCCACTGGATGTCGGGTTCGGTCCAGGCCTGGCGGTAGAGCTCGGCGTACTCCTCGAAGTCGGCGATCTCGTCCTGCGGCTCGGTGCTGCGCCGGGCGCGGATGAAGGCCAGCATGTCCTGCGAGGGGCTGTCGGCGTAGACCTGGTCGCCGATGAGCAGCAGCAGGTCCGGCCACTCCTCGTCGGGCGCCTCGTACAGGCGGCGGCCGTAGGAGCGCAGGACGTCCTCGCCGTGGGTGCGCACGGTCGCGGCGTCGTGCGGCACGCTGGTGCGGCACGAGCCGAACGCCAGGCGGCGGGCGCCGTCGGCGGGCAGCAGCCGGATGCGGCTCGGCGGCCGGCCCGCCGGCGGCCACACCTGCTCCCCGTCGAGCGCGACGGAGTACGAGGCGATATCCTGGGAGAGCTCGACGAGATCCACGATCGCGTAGTGGTGTCCGTGCACGGTGAAGGTAGGCGACCGGTAAGTCCTGCCGTCCGCCTCGATGGCGACCGTGCAGGGTTCGGCGGTCTCCACCCAGATCGAGGCGCTATCTGAATCGACGTGTCGCAGCATCGGCCCCACCACGAGTGCGGGCATCCGATCCCCCCGTTCGATGTTTCGGCATATTGCCGTTCCGGCACTTCGGCCTTCCGGCACACTGTCGCGGCCAAGACTGCCAGAGTGGCGGTGTCAACAGCGACTCGATCAACGGCATGGTTTTTTACCAACAACTAGGCAATTTCAAACTACCCGTTCTAGGATGATCACGACAACTTTGCCCTAAGAGGAAGGCAATGGCGCTTTCCTCGCAAACGGGCGTACATCAGGAGGAATCTCTTCCATGAGCATCATGGTGCCGTCAAAGACGCCGGCCCTGATCACCCCGGGCCGCCAGGCCCTCGACTCCGCTCTCCACCAGCTCCACCAGGCCGCCGAGCACCTGGGGCTCGACGACGGGCTCCGGACGATGCTGGCGACGCCGCGCCGCTCGCTGACCGTCTCGGTCCCGGTGCGGCGGGAGGACGGGCACATCGACGTCGTGCAGGGCTTCCGCGTCCAGCACAACGTCTCCCGCGGCCCCGCCAAGGGCGGGATCCGCTTCCACCCGGCCACCGACATCCACGAGGTCACCGCCCTCGCGATGTGGATGACCTGGAAGTGCGCGCTGGTGGGCATCCCGTACGGCGGCGCCAAGGGCGGCGTCACCGTGGACCCGACCGCGCTCACCACCCGCGAGCTGGAGCGGCTGACCCGCCGCTACGTCAACGAGATCCTGCCGCTGATCGGCCCGGAGAAGGACATCCCGGCTCCCGACGTCGGCACCGACGAGCAGACCATGGCCTGGATCATGGACACCTACAGCGTCAGCGCCGGCTACTCCGTGCCCGGGGTGGTCACCGGCAAGCCGACGACGCTGGGCGGCTCGCTCGGCCGCACCGGCGCGACCTCGCGCGGCGTGCAGATCGCCACGCTGGCCGCGCTCGGCCGCTCGCCGGAGGGCGTGAGCGTGGCCGTGCAGGGCTTCGGCAAGGTGGGCGCGCCGGCCGCGCAGTACCTCGCCGACGCCGGCTGCAAGGTCGTGGCCGTCTCCGACGCCGGCGGCGCCGTGTACGCGGGCAGCGGCCTCGACGTCCCGCGCCTGCGCGCCTGGGCCGAGGAGAACGGCGGCGTGCGCGGCTACCCGCACGCCGACGACCTGCCCCTCGACGACCTGCTGGAGCTGGACGTGGACGTCCTGGTGCCGGCGGCGCTGGAGGGCGCGGTCACCGAGGCCAACGCGCCCCGGGTGCGGGCCCGCCTGATCGTCGAGGGCGCCAACGGGCCGCTGACGCCCGAGGCCGACGAGATCCTGAGCGCGAGCGGCACCACGGTGGTGCCGGACATCCTCGCCAACGCCGGCGGGGTGATCGTCTCCTACCTGGAGTGGGTGCAGAACACGCAGGCCTACTCCTGGAGCTGCGACGAGGTCGAGATCAAGCTGCGCGACCTCATGGAGAACGCGTTCGCGGAGGTCAGGGCGCTGGCCACGGCCCGCGGGCTCACGCTGCGGCAGGCCGCCCACGCCATCGGCGTCGGCCGGGTCGCCGAGGCCCACGGGATGCGCGGCCTCTACCCGTGAGCTGAGCGGCCTCTGCCCGTGAGCTGATGGGTCGCGGGTCCTCGCCCGGGTGGCGGGGGCCCGCCTCACACCCTCAGCTCGGCGTGGTCGAGGGCCGCCATCAGGCCGCCCAGGTCGCGCATCAGCCGCTCGGTCCGCTCGTGGCCGAAGGCGTCGGCGATGAGCCGGTGGTGCTCGGCGACCGCGCCGTCCACCCGGGCCAGCAGGCTCGCCCCCCGGTCCGAGACGAACACCGCCACCCGCCGCCGGTCGCCCTTCGACGGGCCGCGGTAGACCAGCGCCCGGTCGATCAGGCGGTCCACGGCCTTGGTGAGCGTCGGGTGCGGCATCAGCACGGCCTCGGCCAGCTCGCCCATCGAGTGCCCCCGGCCGTCGGCCAGCGCCCGCAGGATGCGCCACTGCTCGACGGTGACGTCCTCGCCGGCCAGCACCGCCGCGAGGCCCCGGTTGACGCTCCGCTCCGCACGGCTCAGCAGGTACGCCAGTGAGGACCCGAGACCGGAGTCGTTCATGGAAAAGGTCCTTTCGTCCGGGAGCTAATCCGGAGGATACTCGTCGGCGTGGCGGCGATCGTCGATCCTTTCGAAGCGCGGCTCCTTCCCTCGGACTCGATCAGGATCGCTCTGGTCGTGCCCGTGTCCGGAGTGCTCGGCCTGATGGGCCCGTGCGCGATCAACTGCGCCGTGCTGGCCGCCGAGGAGCTCAACGCGGCCGGCGGGGTGCTCGGCCGGCCGCTGGAGCTGGTGCTCGTGGACGGCGGGCGGGCGGCGGGCGTGGTCGCCGCCGAGGTCGCCGGGCTGGTCGGGTCGGGCACGGTCGAGGCGGTCGCCGGGTCGCACGCCAGCGACGTGCGGGTGCGGGTGGCCGGGGCGATCGCCGGGCGGGTGCCCTTCGTGTACGCGCCCCCGTACGAGGGCGGCGGCTCCGCCCCCGGCGTCTACTTCCTCGGCGAGACCCCGCGCCGCCAGCTCGAACCGGCCATCGACTGGCTGATCCGCACCCGCCGGGCCCGCCGCTGGTACCTGCTGGGCAACGACTACATCTGGCCGCGCCTGGTCCACACCGCCGCCCGGGCCCGGCTGCGCGCGGCCGGGGCGAGCGTGGTCGGCGAGGGCCTGGCCGGGTACGGTCAGGCCACGCGCTGGCTGGAGCGGGTGGCCGACGCCCGCCCCGACGCGATCCTGCTGACGCTGATCGGCAGCGACCTGGTGGCGTTCAACCGGGCCTACGCCGCCGCCGGGCTGGGCGCGGCCCGGCTGTGCGGCGCGCTGGAGGAGCACGGCCTGCTGGGCATCGGCGGCGACGGCACCGGCGAGCTGTACGCGTCCATGGGCTACTTCCGCGACCTGGCCACCGAGCCGGCCCTGGACTTCGCCGAGCGGTACGCGGCCCGCTTCGGCCCCGACGCCCCCATGCTCAACGCGCACGGCCACGGCTGCTACGAGGCCGTCGCCATGCTGGCGGCGCTCGGCGGGCGGGCGGGGACGCTGGCGGTGCCCGCGCTGGACGCGGTGGCCGACGGCACCACGATCACCAGCGGGCGCGGGCGGCTCACGCTGCGGGACCGGCAGGTGCGCCATCCCGTGCATCTCGGCAGGGCCAACGGCTTGCACTTCTTTCTGGAGAAACCTTTTCTCTAGAAAGCTTTGCCCTTAAGGTGCGAATCGCCCCTTTTACGCAGCTAGGAGCCGTGCATGAGCACCGTCGAGCAGTTCGGCTACCGCCAGGAACTCCAGCGCTCCCTGGGATTCGCCGACCTCATGATCTATGGCTTGATCTTCATGGTGCCGATCGCGCCGTTCGGCATCTTCGGCAACGTCTTCTCCGTCTCGCACGGGATGGTGGCGCTGGCGTACGTCATCGGCCTGGTGGCGATGGCGTTCACGGCGCTGTCGTACGCGCAGATGGCCCGGGCCTTCCCGATGGCCGGCTCGGTCTACACCTACGCGGGGCGCGGCATCGCCCCGCCGGTCGGGTTCATCGCGGGCTGGGCGATCCTGCTCGACTACGTGCTCGTGCCGTCCCTGCTCTACCTGGTGGCCAGCACGGCCATGAACTCCTTCGTCTCCGCCGTGCCCGTGTGGGCCTGGCTGGCCGCGTTCGTCGTGCTCAACACCGTCGTCAACTACCTGGGCATCCAGATGACGGCCCGGATCACCCGGATCATGCTGGTCGCCGAGCTGGTCGTGCTCGCGATCTTCCTGGTGGTCGGCGCCGTCGCGCTCGCCCAGGGCAAGGCCCAGACCGGGGCGCTGACGCCGCTGTTCGACTCCGCCGGGTTCGGCTGGAGCGTCGTGCTGGCCGCCGCGTCGGTCGCGGTGCTGTCGTTCCTCGGCTTCGACGGCATCTCCACGCTGGCCGAGGAGAACCGCGAGGACGCCCGGCGGCTCGGCCGCTCCATGGTGGCCGCGCTGGCCGTCGCCGCGGTGCTGTTCGTGGTGCAGACGTGGGTCGCCGCGCTGCTCACCCCCAACAGGGACGACCTGATCGCCAACGGCGACGCGGCGGGCAACGCCTTCTACGCCACGGCCGAGTTCGCCGGCGGGCACTGGCTGTCGGTGCTCACCGCCGTCGCCACCGCCGTCGCGTGGGGCTTCGCCAACTCGCTGGTCGCGCAGGCGGCCACCTCGCGCCTGCTGTTCGCGATGGGCCGCGACCGGATGTTGCCCTCCTTCCTCGGCAAGGTGCACCCCAAGCACAAGGTGCCGGTGAACGCCACGTTCGTGGTGGCGGTGATCTCGCTGGTCCTCGGCATCTACATGAGCACCCGGAAGAACGGCATCGGCGAGCTGGCCTCGCTGGTCAACTTCGGCGCCATGTTCGCCTTCCTGCTGCTGCACGTCTCCGTCGTCGTCCACTACGTGATCAGGAAGCGCAGCGGGAACCTGCTGGCGCACCTGGTCGTCCCCGTGGTCGGCTTCGCCGTCCTGGTGGCCGTCGTGATCAACCAGAACGTGGCGGCCCAGTGGGTCGGCGGCCTCTGGCTGGCGCTCGGCCTGATCATCCTCGCCATCAGCTACCTGGCGGGCCGCCGGCCCGTGCTTCCCAAGGAGGTCGTGTGAACGTCGTGTCCTACCATCCCTCGCCCGAGGAGCTGAGCTACACCTTCGGTGGCCGGGCCCCGGTGGGCAAGGTACGTCCTGGCACGATCCTGGAGCTCTACACCGAGGACTGCTTCGGCGGCCGGGTGCGCACGACCGAGGACCTGCCGTCGCAGGTGTGCGAGTTCCCCTACCTCAACCCGGTGACCGGGCCGTTCCACGTGGAGGGCGCCGAGCCCGGCGACACGCTGGCGCTGCACTTCGTCAGGATCACCCCCGCCCGCGACTGGGCGGTGTCCACGACGTTCCCCCACTTCGGGGCGCTGACCGGCACCCACACCACGGCCATGCTCCAGCCGCCGCTGGAGGAGCGGGTCTGGCGCTACGACCTCGACCTCGACAAGGGCGTGGCCGTCTACCACGCCCGCTCCAGCGACTTCAGCGTGGAGCTGCCGCTCGACCCGATGCACGGCACGGTCGGCGTGGCCCCCGGCGCGAACGAGGCCCGCATGTCGATCACCCCCGACGCGCACGGCGGCAACATGGACACCCCCGAGCTGCGCGCCGGCGTCACCGTCTACCTGGGCGTCAACGTCGAGGGCGGCCTGTTCGCGATCGGCGACGGGCACGCCAGGCAGGGCCACGGCGAGGTGTGCGGCACCGCGGTCGAGTCGGCCATGAACACGGTGGTCGCGGTCGAGCTGATCAAGGGCGTGGCCACGCCGTGGCCCCGGCTGGAGGACGACCTGCACCTGATGTCCACCGGCTCGGCCCGCCCCCTGGAGGACGCCTACCGCATCAGCCAGCACGACCTGGTCACCTGGACGTCCGAGCTGACCGGCCTGGACACGCTGGACGCCTACCAGCTCGTCAGCCAGGCCGGCGAGGCACCGGTGGGCAACGTGTGCGACACCAACTACACGATGGTGGCCAAGCTGCCCAAGACCTGCCTCGGCGGCGGCGGGAGCGGTGTCTACGAGTCGGCGCACGACCGGCTGCGGGCCCTCGGTTCCCAGTACACGAGTTAGTAAACCCGGATGTCGCGGGTCAGGGCGCTGATCATCTTCTGCTAACTGTTGGAAGGTGCTCAGGTTGGTGCTGTCCCTGGTCCTGCTCGATCCGAGCGCCGTCGCCGAGATGTCGCTCCGCGACATTCCGGGCCCGCGCGTGCTGACCCCCGACGGCGACCGCCTGGGCTACGCGCCGGTGCCGCGCCCCTTCACCGGGGCGCGGCGCCTGACCGGGGTGCTGGTGGGCCAGGACCCCGTGACGCGCCAGGACATCATGTGCGGCGGCACCGTGATCGGCTCGCGCAGCCGCAGCCTGGTGCTGACGGCCGCGCACTGCCTCTACCACCACGGGCGGCTGCTCGGGCGGCTGGCCTTCCTGCCCGGCTACGACCAGGGGCAGGCGCGGCTGGGGGTGTGGCCGGTCGTGCGTACCTGGGTGCCGGCGCGCTGGCGCGAGCGGCCGTACTCGGCGGAGCTGCTGCCGTACGACGTGGGGCTGGTCGGCGTGGTGCGGCGGCGGCGCCCGCTGGAGGAGGTCACCGGGCGCGGGCTGCGCCCGATGCCGACCGCGCGCGGCACCGCGCTGCGCGGCCTGGAGCTGCTGGGCTACCCGGCGGGCAAGGGGTATCCCGGGCTGCGGCTGTACCGGTGCCTGGGCGACACCGTCGAGGGCCTGTCCGAGGGGCCGGGGCTGATGGTCACCCGCAACTGCCACGCCGCCGCGGGCGGCAGCGGCGGACCCGCCCTGTACGGCGGCGCGGTCGCGGGCGTGGTGTCGTCCTCCAGCCCGCTCAGCGACGCCAAGGGCTACACGGTCCTGGCCCGGCTGGGCGGCCGGTCCTTCGAGCGCATGCTGGCCAGGGCCGATGAGGAGATGCGGGTCACCCGGCCTGGCTGACGATCTCCTCGCACAGGGCGTGGGTGGCCAGGGCGTCGCCCGCGTCCAGGACCCGGCCCGCGCGGACGGCGTCCAGGAACTCCAGGCAGATCTGCTCGATCCCGCGCTGCCGGGCCACCGGCACCCAGTCGGGCCGGCGCGTCAGGACCTCGCCGCCCCGGTAGTCGATCACGTCGCCGAGGTTGACCACGCGCCGCTTGACGCCGTCGCCCATGACCTCGCAGGACTCCTCGCTCGCCCCGCTCACCCTGTTCATGATCCCGATCGCGGTGCAGCCGTCGCCGTCGAGCTGCAGCACGATGTGCTCGGCGCGGCCGTCCCTGACGCGGGTCCTGATCGCGGTGCCGGTGACCGGGCCGGGCAGCAGGAACCTGAGGGTGTCGGCGACGTGGACGAAGTCGTCGAACACGGCCCTGCGCAGGTCGTCGGGGTGGTTGTCGCGGTTCTTCTCCATCACGACCAGGTGCCGGGGCAGGGCGGCCAGGGCGGCGTAGCCGGGCGCGCGGCGGCGGTTGAAGCCCACCATGAGCGAGCGGCCCTCTGCCCGGGCCAGGCGCACCAGGCGCTCGGAGTCCGCCAGCGTGTAGGCGATCGGCTTGTCCACGTAGACGTGGACCCCGGCGGCCAGCAGCGGCTCGACGATCTCCGGATGGGCCTCGGTGGCGGCGTGCACGAACGCCACCTCCACGCCGGCCTTGATGACCTCGTCCACGTGCGTGAAGCGGCGCCGGACGCGGTAGGCGTCGCCGAGCCGGTCCAGGCGGGCGGTGTCGCGGGTGCACAGGTGCAGGTCGAGAGCGGGCTGGGCGGCGAGCACGGGCAGGTAGGCCTTCTCCGCGATGTCGCCCAGGCCGATGATGGCAGTCTTCACGCGCCGAGCGTAACCTTCAGCGCCTTCTCGACCGGGGTGGGCGCGACGCCGAAGGTGCGCTGGAAGGCCGAGGAGTCGAGCACGTACGGCGCGGTGAACTGGTGGCGGACGTGCGCCAGCTCGCCGGCCATGGGCGAGAACAGCCCGGCCACCCGCAGCAGCGGCCACGGGATCCGCACCATGCGCGGCGCGGGCCGGCCGAGCAGCGCGGCCATCCGCTCCCCCATCTGCCGGAACGTCAGCGGCTCCGCGGTCGGCACGTGCCACGGCCGGCCCCAGGCCCGCTCGTCGCGGCCGGCCACGATCAGCGCGTCGGCCACGTCCGGCAGGTACGTCCAGCTGTGCGGGACGTCGGCCGGCCAGACGAGCGGGATGGTCCGCCCGGCCCGCAGCGGCTCGATGAAGCGGTCGCCGAGGTAGGACTGGTCGGTGGCGCCCGGGCCGTAGTAGTCGGAGCCGCGCACCTCGGCGACCCGGATGCGGCCGGCCCGGTGGGCGGCCAGCGCGTCCTCCCACATCCTGGCCCGCACCCGGAACTTGGGGTCGGGCGAGGCGAGCGGCAGGTCCTCGGTCATCGGGCCCTCGACCGGCCCGTACGGGTAGAGGTTGCCGAGCATCACGTACACCGCGCCGCCGGCCTCGGCGGCGGCCAGGAACGAGGCGGCCATCGGCGGCCAGTCGGTCAGCCAGCGGTGGTAGGCGGGGTTGACGCAGTTGTAGAGGACGTCGGCCCCCTTGGCGATCTCGACGAGCCTGTCCCGGTCGGCCACGTCGGCCGCGACCTTGACCGTGCCCTGCGGGCCGCGGCCGGAGCGGGTCACGACGACCACCTCGTGTCCCTCGGCGGCGAGCTTGGCGGCCAGGTGCGTGCCGACCTGGCCGGATCCGACGACGACGTGCTTACCCATGATCAAACCTGCTTCCAGACGAGGCGGAGGACCGCGTTGAGGACGAAGAGGGCCGCGAGCACGGCCGCGGGGAGCATCCGGCCGGCGGCGTACAGCGCGAGGGCGCCGCCGCCGAACCAGGCGATCTCCAGCGCGGCGCGGGCCGGGCCGGTGAGGGGGAAGGCGGCGTTCGCGCCGCCGCCCGCGGCGAACAGCGCCCACACCACCGCGAACAGCGCCGGGCCGCCGAGCCCGGCCAGCAGCTTCAGGCCCCAGTTCGAGCTGAGCGTGAAGCCCCAGTAGCCGACGGAGATCAGCACGCCGAGCTCCAGGAAGAACATCAGGGCCATGTTGGCATGCTTGGCGAGGCTGAGCATCGGGACTCCAAGGGGGATGTGATTGCCGTTCGCTTACGAGAGCAATGCTCTCTCAAAAGAGCGGCAGCCGTCAAGAGCACTGCTCTCGTTTTCTCTCACCGCTCTGGTAATCTGCCGTTCATGACAGCAAGCCGCACCGCCAGAGAACGGGTCCGGGCCGAGCTCACCAGGGAGATCACCGACATCGCGCGCCGCCAGCTCGCCACGGAAGGGGCGGGCGGCCTGTCGCTGCGGGCGGTGGCACGGGAGATGGGCATGGTCTCCTCGGCCATCTACCGCTACTTCCCGAGCCGCGACGACCTGCTCACCACCCTGATCATCGACGGCTACAACGCCCTCGGCGAGGCCGTCGAGCGGGCCGAGGCCGCCTGCCCCCGCGCCGACCACCTCGGCCGGTGGCTGGCCGCCTGCCACGCCGTGCGCGACTGGGCCGTCTCGCACCCCCACGAGTACGCCCTGCTCTACGGCTCCCCCGTGCCCGGCTACCAGGCGCCGCAGGACACGATCGCGGCCCGGGTGCGCGACGTCGCCGTGCTCGGCTCCCTCGTCTCCGACGCCTGGCGGGCCGGGGCCGTCCGCCCGCCCGCCGGCCTGCCCGCGCCGCCAACCGCGCTGGAGGGCGAGACGGCCGCGTTCCGTGAGCTGATGCCCGGGGTGCCCGACGAGACCGTCTGGGCGGCGATCTCGGGGTGGACGAACCTGTACGGATGGGTGAGCTTCGAGGTGTTCGGCCAGTTCGACAACACCCTCGGCGACCGGCGCGCCGCCTTCGACCACGCGATGCGGCTGGCCGCCGTGCCGCTGGGGCTTGCCGAGTGAGACTTACCAGGTCTTGCCGAGAGACGGCGTTGGTCACCGTACCCCTGGCTACGGCCGCCTGAACAGCGGCACCAGCACCTCGTCCACGATCTGCTCCACCAGCTCATGGGGGATCGGGGCGCCGTTGAACAGGAAGTGGTGGCGCAGTAGCGCGTGCCCCGCGTCGAGGCGGCGCGGGGTGATCGCGGCCGGATCGACCTCGCCACGGGCCACCGCGCGCCGCAACACCTCCTCCATCGTCCGCCGGCCCGTCCCCTGCGAGCTCCTGCGCATGGCGCCCAGCGGCGAGCCGCCGCTCAGCGCCTCGCCCAGCAGCCCGCGCAGCGCCTCCCCCGCCGGCCCGGACAGGACGCGGGCGACCTGGCCCAGCAGGGCGACCAGATCGCCGCGCAGGCCGCCGGTGTCGGGCGCCGACTCGGGGGTGGGCAGGACGGAGCGCACCGCGTCCGTCACCAGCTCCAGCCGGGACGGCCAGCGCCGGTACAGCGACGCCTTGCCGGCCCGGGCCCGCTCGGCCACCCGCTCCATGGTCAGCCCGGCGTAGCCGCTCTCGGCCAGCTCGTCGAGCGTCGCCCGCAGGATCGCGGCGTTGAGCGCCTCCCCCCGGCGGCGGGGCAGCTTGCGGTGGTCGGTGGCCATGGCACGCATCCTAGGCAGCGGGGACGGGCCGGACGGGCGGGCCCGCGTCCCGGTCCCCCGGTCCCCCTCTCCGGTCACGGGAGCTGCTGCTCCACGGCAGCCTCGTCGACGTGGGCCGTGGTGCGCAGCGGGCGCGCGGGCAGGGCCAGCGACAGGAGGAACGCCACGGCCAGCAGCGGCGCCATCGCCCCGAACACGGGCGGCACGGCCGCCGCGAACGCCTCACGGACCCCGTCGGGCAGCTCGGCGGGGGTCGCGGTGGCGGGGATCCCGGAGCGCAGCGTGATCAGCGCCCCCACGACCGCGACCCCGGCCGAGGCGCCGATCTGGCGGACGAACGTGACCGACGAGGTGGCCGTCCCGAGGTCCCCGTAGGAGACGGCGTTCTGCGCGGCCAGCACCATGACCTGCATGGTCATCCCGAGCCCCCACCCGGTGAGCAGCATGGCCGCGGCCAGCGCCGGCGGCGAGGCGGCGGTGAGCCCGACGAGCGCGAGCCCGGCGGTGGCGACGGCGGTCCCGGCGACGGGGAACGGCTTGTACCGGCCGGTCCTGGTGATCAGCCGGCCGGACACGACCGTGGCGAGCAGCGCGCCGCCCATGAGCGCGGTCACCAGCAGCCCGGCCCCGGTGGCGCTGGCGCGCATGGCGATCTGCAGGTAGGCGGGCATGTACGTGATCGTCCCGAACAGCGCGAACCCGATGGCCAGGCTGATCCCCACCGGCACGGCGAAGGCCCGCTCGCGGAACAGCCGCAGCGGCAGGATGGGGTCGGCCGCGTACCGGGCGCTGACCAGCCACGCCACCAGCCCGCCCGCCGCGAGCAGCAGGAAGGTCGGCCGGTGCGTCTGCCCGGCCAGCACCACGCCCACGACGGTGGCGGCCAGCGCGAGCGCTCCGGCCACGTCCAGCGGCCGCCGCGTGGCCTCCGGCCGGGGCAGCCGCAGCGCGGCGGCGAGCAGGACCAGCGTCAGCAGCCCGAGCGGCGGGTAGATCGCGAAGATCCACCGCCAGCTCAGCCGGTCGATGAGGAACCCGCCGAGCAGCGGCCCGCCGACGGCGGCCACGACGTACGCGGCGCCGAAGTAGCCGAGGTAGCGGCCCCGCTCGCGCGGGCTGACCAGCTCCCCGATGGCCGCCTGCGCCCCGATCACCAGCCCGCCGCCGCCCAGCCCCTGCACCGCGCGGAAGGCGATGAGCTGCGGCATGGACGCGGCCAGCCCGCACAGCACGGCCCCGGCCACGAACACCACCACGGCGACCTGAAGGGTGCGCTTGCGCCCGTACCGGTCGCCGAGCTTGCCGTAGACCGGCATGACGACGGTGGCGGCTACGAGGTAGGCGGTGACGACGCCGGGCATCTGGTCCAGCCCGCCCAGGTCGCCGGCCACGGCCGGCAGCGCCGGCGCCATGATCGTCTGGTCCAGTGCCCCGAGCAGCATGGCCAGGACCAGCCCCGCCAGCACCAGCGCCATGGCGCCTCCCGTTAGAGAACGAAGCGTTCTCTAACCAGCATAGACCCCCACAGCCCACCGCACCATCACCATTCGCGGCCTTTCCGCTATTCCTCGCGATCCGGAACACCGAAAACGCGAGGAACGCCTGGAGCCGGCCGCCCGCGCCATTCTCCGCCCGCCCCTTCCTCCGCTTTGCGCAAACCAGGAGAAAAACCATAACCTCCATCGAGAAACGAAGGCGCCATAACTTTCAACGACCGTGAACTTGTTTTGTCGGCGCCATATTGATTACCTTTCCGCGAAGAGGTAGGCGCGAGCCTTACGGGGGGATCACCGTGGTCGATCTCGATCGCCATGCGATGCGGGCAGTGGTGCAGCGCCTCCAGCGACTGTCGGACGAGCATTGGTGGGCACTCGATGCCTCCTGCCGGCTGATGGAGCGGAACGCCTGGGTGGGACCGATGGGGGTCCGGTTCGACCACCAGATCCGGGCCGACCAGCGCGAGCTGCGCGACCTGCTCGTCCAGGCACTCCACAGCGCCCAGCGGAAACTCGCCGCGCTCCCGGACCTGCCGTGACCGAGTTCGCCGGGGTCCGGCAACCCGAGTTCGACATGATGGCGGCCCGGCACGCCGAAGCCGCCCGGCGGCTGGAGGAGCTGGCGCGGGCCCTCCACGGCGAGCTGTGCGGCGCGGGGCTCGACACCTCCCCCGCCGTCCTGCTGCACGCCCTGGCGGGCCGGGTCACGGCCCAGGCCGACGACCTGCGACGGCGCCAGCGGCTGGTCCGCGAGCTGCAACAGCAGAAGATCACCTTCGGCGGGAGCACCCCGCTGGGCAGCTTCCTGGAGCTGCCCGACAGCCTGGAGGCCGCCACCGGCCTCCTGGACGGCACCCTGGCCGGCCGCGCCGCGCTGAAAGCCGCGGACGGGGACACGCAGGCCCTGGCCACGCTGCGGGGCTACGCCTCGCGGGCCGGCGACGCCGGCTTCGTCAGGGCGTTCCTCGGCACGCTCGGCGCGCGGGGCGTGACCCGGCTCCCCGCCGCCCTCGCCGCGCGGCTCCGCGACTCCGGGGCCCGCGCGGGCACGGCCCTGCCGGCCCGGCTCGCGCAGCAGTCCAGGCACGTCCTGCTCCTGCTCGCCCGGGCCCTGGCCGCGGGCACCTGCCCCGACAACCCCGCCTACCTCGGCGACGGCTTCCTCCGCGACCTGGTGGAGGAGGGCCGCGCCGACCACGTCACCGGCGGCCTGTCCTGCTCCGGCTACCAGGCGCAGGCCCTCGTCTGGCGTGCCCACGACGGCCGGCCCCCCTACTCGGCCGCGTTCATGGCGACGGTCGGCCGCGACGTCATCGCCTACGAGCACGACCGATGCGCGCAGGCGTGGTCGGCCGGCCGCGACGCCCTCGGCCGCCTCTTCGCCGCCCGCCCGGTCCCCCTCATGGACCTGTCGGCCGCCCTCGGCCTCGGCACCCTGCTCCGCCCCGGCACCGAAGCCCGCGCCCCGGGCGGCACCCCCGCCGCGTCCCTGCTCGACGACCTGTTCCACACCGCGGCCGCCGACCGCGAAGCCGCCCAGGCCCTCCTCGACCACACCCCGCCCGGCTCGAAGGAGCCCGTGCTGCGCCACCTGCTCACCACCCGCTGGGACCCGACCCGCCACCCGGCCGAGCACGAGCCCTTCCGCCGCCTCCTCCTGTCCGCGACCACCGGCCAGGACCCGACCTCGAAGAAGCTGGCCGCCGAGCTGATCGCCATCCTCGCCGGCGAGGTCAGGCCCGCCTTCGGCCAGGCCGCCGACGGCAACCTGGAGATCAAGGACCCGGACGCCTTCCACCGCTTCGCCGCGCTCCGCCACCCCCTGGGCCGCGCCATCGCCGCCAACATCGACGAGCTGTCCCGCCTCCTCCTCGACCACGCCACCTTCGGCCGGGTCACGGCCACGGACATGTCCTACGCCCTCGCCCTGGCCACCTCCGACGACGCCGCCTTCCACGCCCTGGTGGCGGCGCAGACCGAGCACATGCGCGCCGCCCTGGCCACCGTCCCCCCGGTCGGCCTCACCGCCGCCAACGCGGAGAGCCTCGGCTTCGCCCCGGCCGACGCCCGCGCGTTCGACTTCGACGGCGACGGCCGGGTCGGCAAGGCCGACGTCAAACAATTCCTGACGGACCGCACGGTGGCCGAGGCCCGCCCTTTCAGCCACTTGGTGGAAATCCGGCGCCAAATCCTCATCGCTCAGGGATTGAACGCCCAAAAAGCCGACGAATCCCTCAAAATCATGGTCAGCAACGCCCTCGGCCTCCTCCCGATCCCGGGCGCCAAACAAATCAGCACCCTGGCCACCGGCGCCTTCACCCCTCTGATCACCAAAACCTACGACCACCTCACCAGCACCGCCTACGACCAGCTCGCCGAACACACCGCCCGCCTGATGTCAGAACAGGGCCGAGAACTGGACAAGGCACACCGGACAGTGGCGGACAACCGCCTCGCGGTGGAACGCCTGGCCGAGCAGATGCTGGCGACAGCGATGCTGCAGAAGGGACTGCTCGACGATCTCGGACAGAAGAAGCAGTCGTTCACAGCCGGAGTGCCACCCAAGGTCAAGCCCTTCGCCCAGATGGCTCCACAGGAATACAGTCAGTTCCTCGCATGGACCCGCGAATCCGGAGGAAGCAGCGATCTGCTCGATCGCTTCACCAACACCTTTCGCGACACCACCGAGGTGGACGACTACCTCGGCCTGCAGATTCCTCCCTCTCGGGGGAGCGACAGCCGATGAGACTCCCGCACAGCGCAGCGGCGCTGCTCCTGCTGGGCACAGCTTGCGCTCCGACCGACGTTCCCGCGGCCGTTCCAGCTCCCCGGCCACTTACGGACTCCGCCCCTTACATCTGCGGGCTCATTCCCGAGCAGGCTTTCCGGCAGGTCAGCGGCATCACCGGCCCTCTTGCCGAGAGAACGGACGGCAATGAGGGAGATGGTGACTGCTGGGCACCGGACACCACGCCCCGCCCTCTCGAGGTGCGGTGGATGCGAGAAGGCCAGGGCATGTCACCGGAGCAACTGGACTTCGTCCTCGATGACAGGCGTCAGGTCTACGGCAGGCACGGCGGCGTCAAGCTCCCTGCCGGCCTCGGCGAGGGTCTCGCGGCCTATTTGCCCAGACCTCCCTTCGCCGATCAGCCGTACCGAATCGTCGCGAAGTTCTCTTGCAACGGCAAAGCGCAACTGATCACCATCTACCTGGCCGAGATCGTGAAGGGCAGGGACGGGATCAGGGATTTGATCGGGCTCATGCGGGTCGCTCAGAAGCGTTACGGGGTGTTGCACCGTTGCCGGCCCCAGGGGTGACCCCCGCGGCCCGCGGGCGGGTGCGGGGGTCGGGTGGGTCAGCGGGAGGCTCGGTTGACGGCGGAGATGATGGCCTTGAGGGAGGCCGTGGTGGTGTTGGCATCGACGCCGACGCCCCACAGCACCTGGCCGTTCACGTCGCACTCCAGGTAGGAGGCGGCCTTGGCGTCCGAGCCCGCGCTCATCGCGTGCTCCACGTAGTCGAGCACCCGCACCTCGATGCCGACTCCGGCGATGGCGTCGATGAAGGCGGAGATCGGGCCGTTGCCGGTGCCGCTGATCTCGCGGATCTCGCCGTCGAGGCGGATGTCGGCGCTGATGCGGTCCTTGTCGTCGCCGGTGGAGTCGTCCACGGTGGACTCGTGGCGGTGGGCCATGAGGCTCAGGCGGCCCCAGCGGTTGGCCGGGTTGGGGAGGTATTCGTCGCGGAAGATGTCGTACATCTCGGCGGGGCTGACCTCGCCGCCCTCGCTGTCGGTGCGGGCCTGCACGACCTTGGAGAACTCGATCTGCAGCCGGCGCGGCAGGTCGAGCTGGTGGTCGGCCTTCATGATGTAGGCCACGCCGCCCTTGCCGGACTGGCTGTTGACGCGGATGACGGCCTCGTAGGTGCGCCCGATGTCCTTGGGGTCGATCGGCAGGTACGGCACCGCCCACGCGAACTCGTCCACCGGCGTCCCGGCCGCGGCGGCATCGCGCTCCAGGTGCTCGAAGCCCTTCTTGATGGCGTCCTGGTGGGAGCCGGAGAAGGCGGTGTAGACCAGCTCGCCGCCCCACGGGTGGCGCGGGTGCACGGGCAGTTGGTTGCAGTATTCGGTGATGCGGCGGATCTCGTCGATGTCGCTGAAGTCGATCTCGGGGTCGACGCCCTGGGAGAACAGGTTCATGCCGAGGGTGACCAGGCAGACGTTGCCGGTGCGCTCGCCGTTGCCGAACAGGCAGCCCTCGATGCGGTCGGCGCCGGCCATGTAGCCCAGCTCGGCGGCGGCCACGGCGGTGCCGCGGTCGTTGTGGGGGTGCAGCGACAGCACGATCGAGTCGCGGTGCTTGAGGTGGCGGCTCATCCACTCGATCTGGTCGGCGTAGACGTTGGGGGTGGCCATCTCGACGGTGGCGGGCAGGTTGATGATGACCTTGCGGTCGGGGGTGGGCTGCCACACCTCGTTGACGGCGTCGCAGACCTCGACGGCGTACTCCAGCTCGGTGCCGGTGAACGACTCCGGCGAGTACTCGAAGTAGACGTCCACGTCGCTGGCCTCGGCCAGCTTCTTGACCAGCTTGGCGCCCTCGACGGCGATGGCGGTGATGCCGTCCTTGTCCTGACCGAAGACGACCCGGCGCTGCAGCGTGGAGGTGGAGTTGTAGAGGTGGACGATGGCCTGCTTGGCGCCCCGCAGGGACTCGAAGGTGCGCTCGATGAGCTCGGGCCGGGCCTGGGTCAGGACCTGGATGACGACGTCGTCGGGGATGCGGCCCTCTTCGATGATCTGGCGGACGAAGTCGAAGTCGGTCTGCGAGGCGGCCGGGAAGCCCACCTCGATCTCCTTGTAGCCCATGCGTACCAGCAGCTCGAACATCTGGAGCTTGCGGTGGGAGTCCATCGGGTCGATGAGGGCCTGGTTGCCGTCGCGCAGGTCCACCGCGCACCAGCGGGGCGCCTTGGTGATGACCTTGTCGGGCCAGGTGCGGTCGGTCAGCCGGACGGGTTCGAACGGCTGGTAGCGATGGATCGGCATCCGGCTGGGCTGCTGGGCGGTCGTGTCGTACATGTCGGATCGACTCCTCGTCGGACGGTTCGGAAAGAAGCGGCCGACGCGCACGACTGGCTCCGCGGCGAGGGAGCCGGCCTTACAGGCCCCCGCCGCGGCAGCTAAGAAGCAGCCCGCGCAGCATGCCTTGCACGCTACCAGACGTCTCGCGATGCGCCGCCCGGCTTCTCACATTCCGAGAAGCCGGCTCCGCGACCGGCGGGGACGGGCGCGGGGCGTGTTCCGTCGCGTGGTGACTAGAGTCTTGGCATGAGTGACGACGAGATTCTGACCAGGATCAGCGCCCTGGTGGACGAGGAGCACCGGCTGCGCGAGAAGCTGACGGCCGGCGAGGTGACGACGGACGAGGAGCACGCCCGCGTCAAGGAGCTGGAGACGGCGCTCGACCAGTGCTGGGACCTGCTCAGGCAGCGCCGGGCCCGGCGCGGCGCCGGCGAGGACCCCGAGGGGGCGGCGGTGCGCCCGGCCCGGCAGGTGGAGAACTACCGGCAGTAGGCGCCGGGTGATCGGGCCGGGTGATCGGGCCGGGTAATCGGTGGCCGGGGCCGCCGCGGGTGCGCTTTGCTGGGCCGCATGAGCATCCAGCCGATCGACCTCGACCGGGACGAGGATCTGGTCACGGGCTTGTACGACGCGTACGTGGCGGCCAGTGCCCACGAGCCCGGCCCCCGGATCGCCCTGCCCCGCTTCCGCCAGACCTTCTGCGTCGAGCGGCCGGACCAGGGGGTGGAGCTGTGGGCGGCGCCGACCGAGGACGGCGTGATCGCCGGCGGCTACGCCCTGGGGCTGCCGCGCCTGGACAACGTCCACGCCGCGGCGGTGTACCCGCTGGTGGTGCGGCCGGAGCGGCGCGGGCGCGGGCTGGGCGCCGAGCTGCTGGAGCACGCCGTGGGCCGGGTACGCGCGCACGGCCGCCGGCTGCTGCTCACCGAGACGCCCGTCACCGGGGTGGGTGCCCGGTTCGCGCGGGCGCACGACATGACGCCCTCGCTCACCGAGGCCCGCCGCACGCTCGACCTGCGCACGGCCGACTGGGCGGCGCTGGAGGCGATGGTGCCGCGGGCCGAGGGCTACTCGCTGGAGCGGTGGGTCGGCCCGACCCCTCCGGAGCTGCTGGCGGACCACGCCACGCTGCTCGGCGGCATGAACGACGCCCCGCGCGACGCCGGCGTCGAGGACAGCGCCTACACCGTGGAACGGGTCCGCGAGCGCGAGCGGAGCATCCCGGCGAGCGGCCAGACCTGCTACACGACGATCGCCCGCCGCGACGCCGACGGCGCGCCCGCCGCGTTCACCCGGATCTTCCTGCGGGCCGACCGCTCCGACGGCTGGGCCGGGCAGGTCGACACGATGGTGCTGCGCGAGCACCGGGGCCACCGCCTGGGCCTGCTCGTCAAGCTCGCCAACCTGTTGTGGCTGCGCGAGCGCGAGCCGCACCTCGAACGCGTCATCACCTGGAACGCCGTCACGAACGCGCACATGCTCGCCATCAACGAGGCCCTGGGCTACCGGCTGCTGGACGAGTGGCACACCTGGCGCCTGGAGCTGTGACCCTCCCGAGGAGCCGTCCCCGAGGAGCCGTCCCCGAGGCCCCTCCCGTAGTCCTGACAGGACGGTTAACCTGACGGTTCATGACCGTGGAAGCGTTACGCGACGGGGATCCGCGTCAGGCCGGGCCGTACGCGCTGCTGGGCCGGCTGGGCGAGGGCGGGATGGGGATCGTCTACCTGGGCCGGGCGCCGGACGGCAGCCGGGTGGCGGTCAAGCTGATCCACGCCCGGATGAGCGGGGACCCCGATTTCCGCCGCCGCTTCGCCCGCGAGGTGGCCGCCGCGCGGCGGGTCGCCCGCTTCTGCACCGCGCCCGTCCTGGACGCCGACGTGACGGGCGAGCCGGCCTACCTGGTCACCGAGTACGTCGAGGGGCCGAACCTCGGCGACGCCGTGCGCGAGGGCGGGCCGCTGAAGGGGTCGGCGCTGGACGGGCTGGCGGCGTCCGTGGCGGTGGCGCTGCGGGCCATCCACGGGGCGGGGGTGGTGCACCGGGACCTCAAGCCGTCCAACGTGCTGCTGTCCCAGGTGGGGCCCAAGGTCATCGACTTCGGCATCGCGCGGCTCGCGGAGGCGGAGGTGAGCAGCGCGGTCGTGGGGACGCCGGCGTACATGTCGCCGGAGCAGGTGTCGGGGTCGCGGGTCGGGCCGGCGTCGGACATCTTCTCGTGGGGCTGCACGGTGGCGTTCGCGGCGGGGGGCGCCTCGCCGTTCGGGTCGGGGTCGGTGCCGACGATCCTGCTGCGCATCGTGAACGAGCCGCCGGAGCTGCACGGGCTGTCCGGGGTGCTGCGGGAGCTGGTCGAGGCCGCGCTGACCAAGAACCCGGCGCGCCGGCCCACGGCACAGGAACTGCTGGACCGGCTCAGCGCCGCCAACCCGTCGGCCGTCCCCCCGGCCGCCCGGCAACCGCAGAACCCGCGACCCGCGGCACCGCCCCCCGCCGCGCCCGGCGCGCCGCCCGCGCCGCCCGCCATGCTGGGCGGGATGCGCGCGGCGGATGGGATGGCCGCAGCGGATGGGATGGCCGCAGCGGGTAGCGCGGGAAGCGGAGCGAGCCCAGCGGGCGGCCCGGGAAGCGCGGCCGGCGCGGCGGGTACCCAGCCGGCTGCCGCGCCGGGGAGGGGGCGGCGGGTCGCGGTGGTGGCGGCGGTCGTCGCCGTCGTCGGGGTGTCGGGGGTGGCCGTGTGGCAGGGCTTCGGGGGGCCGTCCGATCATGACCGGCAGGCGTCGGGGAAGGGCACGCCGGGCGTGACCACGTCCCGGGCGAGCGGCCCGACGAGCGGCCCGGTGAACGGCCGGCCCTCGGGCCAGGCGTCCGTGGCGGCCGGCAACCCGCTGCGCGCGCCGGGCCCCGTCCTCTTCTACTCCCCCGACGAGCCCGGGGCGGCCAAGCAGGCGGTCCTGTGGCGGCAGGAGCACCGCCTGAAGGACGCCGCCCTCATGGAGAAGCTGGCCAAGGTCCCGCACGCCATCCGCCTGGGCACCCCCGAGGTCCGCGACAAGGTGGCCGACGCCGTCGAGAACGCCACGCGGCGGAACGCCGTCCCCGTCTTCCTGATCAACTACATGCCCGGCAGCGAGTGCCGCCCGACCACCCCCGCCGAGATGGCGGCGTACCAGGACTGGGTGGAGGGCATCGCGGGCCAGATCGGGCAGGCGCGGGCCGTGGTGATCCTGGAGCCGGGCAGCCTGGTCAAGCTGCCCGGCACGAAGGACTGCGACCTCCAGGGCTCCGCCGAGCAGCGCTACCAGGACGTACGCACGGCCCTCCTGACCCTCAAGGCGAACCCGAACACCGCCGTCTACCTCGACGGCGGCCAGGGCCTGTACCCCGGCACCGACCTGATGGCCACGCGCCTGGTCAAGACGGGCATCGACCGGGCCGACGGCTTCTTCATCAACACCGCCGCCTACCAGCGCACCGAGAAGGCGGTCGAGTCCGGCAAGCAGCTCTCGGCCTGCATCGCCCTGCGCCGCGCCGGCCGTACGACCTGCCCGCCCGACGCGACCGTGGACCCGTCGCGGATGCCGCACTTCGTCGTCGACACCAGCAGGAACGGCCAGGGCTCCTGGTCGCCGACCAGGCACTACGCCGACCCGCAGACCTGGTGCAACCCGCTGGGCCGGGGCGTCGGCGACCGCCCCACCACGGAGACCGGCGAGGAGCTGGTGGACGCCTACCTGTGGATCGCCCGCGCCGGCACCTCCAGCGGCCGCTGCCGGCGCGGCACGACCGGTGACAAGGACCCCGAGCGCGGCGTCGTGGCCCCGGAGGCGGGCGAGTGGTGGCCCGAGCTGGCCCTGGAACGGGCGAAGCTCGCCAATCCCCCGTTGCGGTGAGCGCGGTGAGATGTCGCCCGTGAGGCGGCGATGTTAAGCGGAGGTTAGATCTCGGCCCTCCTCCCTTGCCGGAGCATCCTTCTGGGACAAGGCTCTGACCTGCACCTACTCCACCCCCCAGGTCCAGGAGGTACCGAAGTGAGCAAGGCCCGCGTGCCGTGGAAGGCGGTGGCCGGCGGCTCGATCGGCAATCTGGTCGAGTGGTACGACTGGTTCGTCTACAGCAGCTTCGCCGTCTACTTCGCCGCGTCGTTCTTCCCCGAGGGCGACGACACGGCCAAGCTGCTCAACACCGCGGCCATCTTCGCCGTCGGCTTCTTCATGCGCCCGCTGGGCGGCTGGCTGCTCGGCCGTTACGCCGACCGCCGGGGCCGCAAGGCGGCGCTCACGCTCACCGTCACGCTGATGTCGGCCAGCGCGCTGCTGATCGCGATCGCGCCCACGTACGAGTCGGTCGGCTACTTCGGCGCGCTGGTGCTGGTGGTGGCCCGCCTGTTGCAGGGGCTGTCGGTGGGCGGCGAGTACGCGGCCAGCGCCACGTACCTGACCGAGGCCACCCCGCCCGGCCGCCGCGGCCTGGCCTCCAGCTTCCAGTACGTCTCCATGACCGCCGGCCAGCTCGTCGGCCTCGGCCTGCAGATCATCCTGCAGAACACGATGTCGAAGGAGGCGCTGAGCTCCTACGGCTGGCGGGTGCCGTTCGTGGTGGGCGCGCTGGCCGCCGCGGTCGTGTTCTACCTGCGCCGCAGCCTCCTGGAGACCGAGGCGTACGACGAGGAGCGGCGCGCCGACGAGGACGCCAGCCGGGGCACCGTACGCGCGCTGATGGCCCACAAGAAGGAGGCGCTGCTGGTGATCGCCCTGACCATGGGCGGCACGGTGGCGTACTACACCTACACGACGTACCTCACCAAGTACCTGTCGAACACGGCGGGCCTGGCCAAGGAGGCCGCCACGCTGGTGAGCTTCTGCGCGTTGCTCGTCTTCATGTGCCTGCAGCCGCTGGCGGGGGCGCTGTCGGACCGGATCGGGCGGCGGCCGCTGCTGATCACGTTCGGGATCGGGTCGATGCTGGGCACGGTGCCGCTGATGACGGCGCTGGGCGGGGCGAGCGGGTTCGGCGGGGCGCTGGCGTTGTCGCTGACCGGGCTGGTGATCGTGACCGGCTACACCTCGATCAACGCGGTGGTGAAGGCCGAGCTGTTCCCGACCGGCGTGCGGGCGCTGGGCGTGGCGCTGCCGTACGCGATCGCGAACGCGCTGTTCGGCGGCACCGCCGAGTACGTGGCGCTGTGGTTCAAGAACGCGGGCATCGAGTCCGGCTTCTTCTGGTACGTCGCCGGGTGCGCCGCGGTCTCGCTCGTGGTGTACCTGTTCATGCGCGAGACCCGGGACGCGGCCCTGTCGCGGGCCGAGCGGACGGCGGGGGCCGTCCCGGAGCACGTCTAACCCGTTCCCGAGCGCGTCTAACCTGGCGGTATGCGAGTTCTGCTGGTCGAGGACGACGATCGGCTCGCCGCCGCGTTGACCACCGCCCTCGTCCGGCACGGCCACCAGGTCACCCGGGCGGGGCTGGCCGTCGACGCCCTCCGCCTGGCGGGGGGCGCCGACTTCGTCCTGCTCGACCTGGGCCTGCCCGACATGGACGGCCTGGACGTGCTGCGCCGCCTGCGCCGGGTGTCGGCGGTGCCGCTGATCGTGGTGACCGCCCGTACCGAGGAGCGCGAGGTGCTGCGCGGGCTGCGGTCGGGAGCCGACGACTACCTGGTCAAGCCGTTCCGCACCGCCGAGCTGATGGCCAGGATGGAGGCGGTGGTGCGGCGCGGCACCCGTCCCCGGCCGCGCCGCGACGACGTGGTGAGCGTCGGCGACGTGCGCATCGACCTGGAGACGCGGCAGGTCACGGTGGCCGGGGAGGCGGTGACGCTGACGCGGCGGGAGTTCGACGTGCTGGCGCTGCTGGCCAGGGAGCCGGGCGTGGTGCGCAGCCGGGAGGAGATCCTGGACGAGGTCTGGGGCGATCCGCTGCTGTCGGCGTCGCGGTCGCTGGACGTGCACGTGGCGGGGCTGCGCGCCAAGACGGGCCGGCCGGGGCTGGTGGAGACCCTGCGGGGCACGGGCTACCGGCTGGGCTCGGCCGGATGAACGGTCGGCTGGTGGTCACCTTCACCACGCTGATCGTGTTCCTGATCGTGGCGCTGGCGGTGCCGCTGGGCTGGGCGTACGCCTCCCACCGGACGAACCGGCTGCTGCTGGACCGCCGCGCCGACGCCACCCGCTTCGCCGAGCTGGCCGACCAGGCGGCGCGCGAGGGCGACTACGCGGGCCTGGTGGAGGAGGTCCGCCGCTACGCCGACCTGTACGGCGCGGCGGTCCGGCTCCGCGACCGGGACGGCTCGGTACGGGTCACCGCGGGCCGCTTCGAGGCCGATGACCGCGACGCCACCCGCCTGGCGCTGTCCGGCCGCACCACCGAGGACCTGCCGGTGACGACCCCGTTCGGCCCCTCCCGCGTGCTGCTGGCCGAGCCCGCCGGCCGCGACGCGCAGCTGTCGGGCGTGGTGCTGCTCCAGGCCCCGACCGACCGGGCCCGGCTGGACGTGGCGCTGGTGTGGGGCGCGCTGGCGCTCGGCGCGCTGGCCGCGCTCGGGCTGGGCGCGCTGGTGGCCCGGCGGCTGGCCCGCTGGATCCTGCGCCCGGTCACCGAGCTGGACCGCACCACGCGGGCCATCGCGCGGGGCCGCCTGGACGCGCGGGCGCACCCGGGGGCCGGGCCGTCGGAGCTGCGGCGGCTGGAGGAGCGTTTCAACGCGATGGCCGACGCCGTGGCCGGGGCGATGGAGCGGCAGCGGGCCTTCGTCGCCGACGCCTCGCACGAGCTGCGCACCCCGCTCACCGTGCTCGGCCTGCGGCTGGAGAACCTGGAGCCGCACCTGCGGGAGGAGGGCACGGCCGAGTACGAGGAGGCGCTGGCCGAGCTGGACCGGCTGACGCTGCTGGTGGAGGACCTGCTGACGCTGGCCCGGGTGGAGGCGGGGGCCGGGCTGGGGTCCCGGCCGGTCGCGCTGGGGCCGCGGCTGGCGGTGTGGCGGGAGGTTTACGCGGCCAAGGGCCTGACCCTGGTGGCCCTGGACGACGGCGAGGTGCCGGAGGCGGCGGCCAGGATCGCCGACATCGCGCTGGACAACGCCCAGAAGTTCGTCCCGGAGGGCGGCACGGTGACGGTCACGTTCGCCGATGGGGTGCTGCGGGTGGCCGACGACGGGCCGGGGCTGGGCGAGGAGGAGCGGGCCGAGGCGCTGGGGCGCTTCTGGCGGTCGGGCGCGCACGCCAACGTGCCGGGCAGCGGCCTCGGCCTGGCCATCGCCGCCGAGCTGGCCCGCGCCTGCGGCGGCACCCTGCGCCTGCTCCCCGCCGCCCCGCACGGCCTGACGGTCGAGCTGCGCCTCCCCGCGGGACCTCAGCCGTAGACCGACCGGTAGTAACGGACGGCGCCCGGGTGCAGCGGGACCACGCCCGTGCCGATGGCGTAGCGCGGGTCCAACCGCCCGCCGGGGGCCGACGGCGCCTGGAGCCGGTCGCGGGCGCGGAACACCGTCTCGATGACCGTATGGGCCAGCTCCTCCGGCAGCGACGCCCGGCACATGAGGTAGCTGGGCGTGCCGACGGTGGCCACCGGCAGCGCGGCCCCGTACGCGCCGGCGGGCACGGTGCCGTGCTCGTACACCGGCCCGAACCTGCGCCGCAGCACCGCCACCATCGGCTCCAGCGGCACCAGCCGGATCTCGCCGCCGAGCGCTTCGAGCGCGGGCGTCGGCACCCCGCCGGACCAGAAGAACGCCTCGATCCCGCCCGCCCGCAGCGCCGCGACGGAGGCGTCCAGCTCCAGCCGCTCCAGCGCGGGCGGCCGGTCCAGCCCCGCCACGGCCAGCACCCGGGTGGCGGTGACCGCCGTGCCCGACCCCTGCGCCCCGATCGACACCCTCCGCCCGGCCAGCCCGCCGACCCCGGTGATCGCCGACGCCGCCGGCACGACCAGGTGGACGTAGTTCATGTACACCCGGCCCAGCGCCGAGACCGCCTGGTGCCGTACCCGGATAGCGTCGTCGGCGGTGTCGGCCAGCGCGAACCCCACGTCGGCCCGCCCGTCGGCCATCATCGTCAGGTTCTGGACGCTGGCCGCGGTCGGCAGCACCCGCACGGCGAGCCCGTCCCGCCGCAGCTCCGCCGCGAGCCGGTCGCCGAGCTGCCCGTACGCGCCGCCGGGCTGCCCGGTCACCAGCCGCAGCTCCGCCGCCGGCGCCCCGCCGTCCGAGCACGCGGCCGCCGCCAGGGGGAGGCCGAGCAGCGACCGGCGGGTCATGGACACGAACTCACGCTACCGGCTGGCACAGAATGGACCCTGTGACCGCTCGCCTGCGCATCGCCCCAGAGTTGAGGATGTTCCTGCCCGTGAGCCGCCGCCAGGAGTGGCATGAGGTGACCCCGGACGGCACCTCCACCCTCGGCCACCACGTGGAGTCGGCCGGCATCCCGCTGACCGAGGTGGGCCCGCTGACCGTGAACGGCCGCCCGGCGCCCGTCTCCCACCAGCTCGCGCCGGGCGACGTAGCCGAGGTCCCGCCCGTGCCCCGCCCGCAGCGCATCCCCGGCGACCCCCGGTTCCTGCTGGACGTCCACCTCGGCACCCTGGCCCGCCGCCTGCGCCTGCTCGGCATCGACACCGCCTACCACAACGACATGGACGACCCCGCGCTGGTGGTGCAGGCCAACGAGGAGCGCCGCGTCCTGCTCACCCAGGACCGCGGGCTGCTGCGCCGCCGCGCGCTGTGGCTGGGCGCGTACGTCCGCGGCTCCGACCCCGCCGACCAGCTCCGCGACCTCCTCGACCGCTTCTCCCCGCCCCTGCGCCCGTGGACCCGCTGCACGGCCTGCAACGGCGAGCTGGAGCCGGCGGCGAAGAAGGAGGTCGCCCCGCTGCTGGAGTCGGGCACCAGGCGCCATTACGACGCCTACGGCCGCTGCCGCGACTGCGGCCAGGTCTACTGGCGCGGCGCCCACAGCGGCCGCCTGGAGGAGATCGTGGACGACGCCCTGGCCTGGGTCAACGGCGGTCGCACGGCACGCCCCTGAGAAAGGCGCCGGGCGGTTTGTTACCTTCCTGGGCCCGTTCCCGTCATAGGAGCGGCGGCCGGGTACGCGCCCGTGCCGCCGCCGTACCGACGACGACGGAACAAAGGGACCAGAATGCTGACGAACATCATGTACGTGACGGTCAACGTCACCGATCAGGACCGCGCGCTGACCTTCTACACCGAAGGGCTGGGCCTGGAAAAGCGCGCCGACTACCCGGGGCCGGAAGGGCGCTTCCTCACCGTGGGCGTCCCGGGCGGCCCGGTCGAGATCCTCCTGTGGTCGCAGGCGCCGGCCACGGGAGCCGCCGGAGCCGCCGGCCCGCTCATCCTGGAGTCGGACGACCTGAGGAAGGATGCCGAGGCGTTCCGCCGGCGGGGCGTGACCCTCGACCGGCCGGAGCCGGAGGAATACCCGTTCGGCCTGCGTATCGAGGCGCTGGACCCGGACGGCAACCAGATCTCGCTGCGCCAGCGCCGCCGCCCGTCCTGACCCCTGAGCGAACAGACCCGAGGAAGATCGCTAAATGACCGACACCAGCCCGCCGGACCTGCTGGCCGGAGCGTTCGAGGCCCACCGCGACCGGCTGGGCGCGATCGCCTACCGCGTGCTCGGCTCGCACGCCGACGCCGAGGACGTCGTCCAGGAGACCTGGATGCGGCTCGCCCGCCAGGACGCGGCGGCCATCGAGAACCTGGCGGGCTGGCTGACCACGGTGGTCGCCCGGCTCAGCCTGGACGTGCTGCGCTCGCGCCGCGAGGCGACCTACGGCGACGGGCTGCCCGAGCTCGTGGTGACGGCCGACCCCGGCGCCGAGCCCGGGGAGACCGTGGCGCTCGCCGACGCGGTGGGGCTCGCGCTGATGGTCGTCCTGGACTCGCTGGGGCCGGGCGAGCGGCTGGCGTTCGTGCTGCACGACCTGTTCGGGGTGCCGTTCGCCGAGGTCGGCCGGATCCTCGGCAAGTCCGCGGACGCCACCAAGATGATCGCCAGCCGCGCCCGCAGGAAGGTCCGGGCGGCCGAGCGGCCGGCGGCCGTCGCGCCGGAGCAGCGGCAGGTCGTCAAAGCCTTCCGCGCGGCCGCGGCCGACGGTGACTTCGAGGGGCTGCTGCGCGTGCTCGACCCGGACGTGAAGCTGACCGCCGCCACCCCGGACGGGGTGTTCGTCACCCTCGGCGCCACCGCGGTCGCCTCCGGCGCGCGGATGGTCTCCGGCACCGTGGCGCGGCACCAGGCGGTGCTGGTCAACGGCCTTCCGGGGTACGTGTCGTGGCGCGAGGACGGGACGCCGCTGTCCCTCATCTCGTTCACGGTCACCGGCGACCGGATCACCGCGATCACGATCGTCGCCGACCCCGCCAGACTCGCCTCGACCCACCTCAACGCCGGTCGAACTCCGCCCCTTTCACCCCCTTGAGAAAGGCGTCCCATTCGGAGGGGGTGAACAGCAGCTTGGGACCGTCAGGGTCCTTGGAGTCGCGTACGGCGATGACGTCGGGCAACTCGGCGACCTCCACGCAGTTGCCGCCGTTGTCGCCCGAGAAGCTCGACTTCCGCCACCGCGCCTGCGTCAGGTCCATCTTTCCTCCACGGCTTTCTTGATCAGGTCAAGGGACATGCTCAGGGGCAACGCCTCGGTTCGGATGGCCTCAAATCGTTCTATACCCATCGACACGTCCGCTCGATCGGTGGTCGTGATGCCGCGCACCGCCGTCTCCACGTAGAGCACGTCGGTTCCACCTTCGAGAGTCGCTATGGCGAATCCACCCATCAGACCTGAATGCAGCCCGTGTGGGAGGATCTGGACACTCAAGCGCTCGCTCGTCACGTCCAGCAGGCGCTGGAGTTGCTCACGCATGAGGTCCGGCGTGCCGATGGGGCGGTGGAGCACTGCCTCGTCGATGACGCACCGGAAAGTCGGCGCGAGCGGATCCTCGCGGGTGAGGATCTCCTGGCGTTGCAGACGAGCGTTGATGGCGATTTCGTCACCACGCAGGAGCGCGGCGGCGTAACGAGCCGTCTGCAGCAGGCCCGGGACCAGGAGCGGCTCGTACGTCCGCAGCGCGACCGCCACCTGCTCCTTCTCGTGCCACCGCCCGAACCAGGACGGGAACACCTGCCCCTTGCGCCAGTCGAGCAGGCGTTGCAGCGCGCCGCCCGTCTCCAGCAGCTTGTCGCAGGACTCGGCGAACTCGGGGCTGGCCGGGAGCTGGCCCGTCTCGACGCCGCTGATGAGCCCTTCGCTGAAGTGGATCCGTTCCGAGAGCTGCCCCTGCGTGAGCCCCGCGGCCTTGCGGTAGTGCCGGAGCTCTCGCCCCAGATCGCATGGGGTGCGTAGAAGTCGGCCATGTCGCCCTCCTTCGCCCGCAGTTCAATACTCGCTTTTGGCGACCACCCACCTACTCACCGTAAAGAAGGGAGGTGAGCATGGTCCCGTGAATCCCGAAACTCTCGCCTCCGCGCGTACGGCCCTCGCCGATGCCCGCCCTCCCGTCCCCGCGATCCTCGGGGAGCGGTGGATGCCGCCCGATCCCCGCTGCGTGGCGCCGATCCGCCGGTTCGTCCACGACCTGGTCGCCGACTGGGGCGCCGACGGCACCGCCTGCGGGACGGCCGAGCTGCTGGTCTCCGAACTGGCCACCAACGCCCTGCCGCACGCCCCCGCCCGGATCGTCGTGATCAGGGAGGAGCGGCTGCTGACGGTCGAGGTGCACGACCGCTGCCAGGAGCCGCCCCTCCCCCAGGCCGGGGATGTGTGGGACGACGGCGGGCGCGGGCTCGGCATCGTCGCGCGGCTCGCGTACGACTGGGGATGGACGCCCGTCCCGGCGGGGAAGGCGGTCTGGTTCCGGCTCGCCGCCTGGTGATCCCGGAGGAGGTCCCGGAGGTGTCAGGGGGAGTGAGCGTGGCCGTCAAATGTGCCATTCTGATCGGATCACCCCGTCCGAAGGAAGGCCGCGTGGACTTTCGCATCATGGGGCCGCTCGACGTCCGTGACGGTGACCGCGACCGCACGCCGACGACCCCCAAGCATCGCGACCTGCTGGCGATGTTCCTGCTCAACGCGGGCCGTCCGCTGACGGTCGAGCGGCTGCGCAGGCTCCTGTGGCCGCGCGAGGGCGGCGACCGCTCCGACTCCCTCGTCCGCGGGTACGTCGGCCAGCTCCGCCAGCTCCTCGGCAAGGACGTGATCACGACCGTCTCGGGGGCGTACCTGCTGGCGATCGGTGACGACCAGCTCGACGTGGACCGGTTCCGGCTGCTGGTGGACCGGGGCGCGTACGAGGAGGCGCTGAGCCTGTGGCGCGGCCCGGTCCTGGAGGACGTGGACCCCGACGGCGAGCGCTGGGTGGAGACCCGGCGGCTGCGCGAGGAGCTGGAGGAGCTGCGCCTGCTCGCCCTGGAGCGGCGGGTGCAGGCCGGCCTGGAGGCGGGCCGGCACCGGGAGCTGCTGGCCGAGCTGAAGCGGCTCACCAAGCAGCACCCGCTCTGGCAGCGCTTCCGCGGCCAGTACATGCTGGCGCTCTACCGCAGCGGCCGCCGGGTGGAGGCGCTGGCCGCGTACGCGGTGCTGCGCGACCAGCTCGACGGCGGCCACGCCATCGAGCCGGACCCCGAGCTGCAGCTCCTCTACCACCGCATGCTGCACGACGACGTGTCGCTGCACGTGTCGGCGGGCCCGCCGGTGCTGCTGCCGCCCGACGTCCAGGGCTTCACCGGCCGCGCCGACCTGCTCGACCGGGTGATCGCCGACCGGGCGGCCGACGGCCAGGCGATCGGCGGCCAGGTCGTGGTGCACGGCCAGGCGGGGGCGGGCAAGTCGGCGCTGGCGGTGCACGCGGCCTGGCGGGCGCGCGAGCGCTTCCCCGACGGCATCCTGTACGCCGACCTGCGCGAGACGACGGCCCCCGCGGCGGTCCTGGAGGACTTCCTGCGCTGGCTGGGCTGCCCGGCCCAGGCCGTCCCCGCCGGGCTGGAGCAGCGCGGCCGGCTGTTCCGCACCTACACGGCCGGCCGCAACCTGCTGGTGGTGCTGGACAACGCCGCCGACGAGGCCCAGGTCCGCCCGCTGCTGACGTCCTGCCCGACGGTCGTGACCAGCCGCTCGTCGTTGGGCGGCCTGACCGGCGCGAGCCGCCTGTCGGTGGGCGTGCTGGACGCGGAGGAGTCGCTGGACCTGCTGGTGGCGAGCTCGGGCCGGCCCGCTGACGACGCGTTGCGCCGCCTGGCCCGCTTCTGCGGCGGCCTGCCGATCGCGCTGCGCATCGCCGGCTCCCGCCTGGCCGCCCGGCCCAACTGGACGGTCGACTACCTGGTGGGGCTGCTGGAGGACGAGCACAAGCGGCTCGACGGGCTGCACGCGGGCGACCAGACGGTCCGCAGCGTGTTCGCCATCGGCTACGACGGCCTGCCGGAGCCGGCCAAGCTGACGCTGCGCGGCCTCGGCGCGCTGTCCGCCCCCGACTTCGGCGACTGGCTCGCCGAGCAGCTCGGCGGCGGGGCCGAGGCGCTGGTGGACGCGGGGCTGCTGGAGACGCACGGCGTGGACGTGGCGGGCCAGGTCCGCTACCGGCTGCACGACCTGACCCGGCTGTTCGCCCGCGAGCAGCCGCTGCCCGGCGTGCCGGAGAAGGTGTCGGCGATCGTGCTGGCCCGGGTGCGGGCCTCGCGGTTCTCGCTGGTGTCCGGCGATCCGGCCACGACCGTGGCCACCAGGGACATCAGGGAGTCGGTGGAGTGGCTGGAGGCCGAGCGGCCTTTCCTGGTGAGCCTGGTCGCCGACCTGCACGAGGCGGGGCTGGACGAGCCGTGCTGGCGGCTGGCGCACCTGCTGGCGCCCTTCCTGGAGCGCCACCGTTACCTCGACGACTGGCGCGCGGTGTCCGCGCGGGCGCTGGAGTCCGCCCGGCGGGCCGCCGACGACCACGGTGAGGCGCTGATCCTGCTCGACCAGGGCGACCTGCACCTGGCCGAGCGCGCCTGGGACCTCGCCCACGAGCGGCTGCGGCTGGCGCTCGGCATGTTCCTGCGCCAGGGCCGCACCCGCGAGGTCAACCAGGTCAGGCGCCGCCTCGGCCGGGTGCACCTGGAGGGCGGCCGGCTGGAGGACGCCGAGCGGGCGCTGCTGGCCTGCCTCGCGGCGGCCGACAACCAGCGGGACGCCGCCGACGCCGAGCGGGTGCTGGGTGCCGTGCTGCGCCGCGCGGGCCGTCTGGACGAGGCCGCCGCCCGCCTGCTGGACGCCGTCCAGCACCTCACCGAGCTGGGCGACCGCCACCGCCAGGCCGACGCGCTCCTCGACCTGGCCGCGGTGCGCCTGGCGCAGGGCGCCAGGCCCGAGGCCAGGGCCGCCGCCGAGCGGGCCAGGGGCATCGCGGTACGCCTCGGCGACCGCCTGCTCGACGCCCACGCCCTGCTGGCCCTGGCCAGGGTGGGCCGGGCGGAGGGCGCGGCGGGCCGCTCCCGCGAGCTGGCCCGGGCGGCGCTGGAGGTCTTCGAGCAGACCGGCGACGGCCAGGGCGCCGCGAACGCCCGCAGCCTGCTGGCCCTGCTCTGAAGGTTGCCGGCCCTCCGCCGCAGAGCCGACCGCCTCAGGCCGGCCGCCTCAGGCCGGCCGCCTCAGACGGCCAGCAGCCTGCGGACGTCCTCGCGGTGCAGCTCCTCGGCGTCGCCGGTCCGTACGACGTGCCCGGCGTCGAGGATGACGAACCGGTCGGCGAGCCGCAGCGCGAGGTCCAGGTACTGCTCGACGAGCAGCACGGCCAGCCCGGCGGCGTGCAGCCGCTCGATGGCCGCCTCGATCTCCAGGATGATCGACGGCTGGATGCCCTCGGTCGGCTCGTCCAGGATGAGCATCCGGGGCCGGGTGACCAGGGCGCGGGCCATGGCGAGCTGCTGCTGCTGGCCGCCGGACAGGTGCCCGGCGCTGCGCTTGAGCATGGGACGCAGCGCGGGGAAGAGGTCCAGGGCCTCCTCGACGGCCTCCTTGGGCTGCCGGGCGGCCTCGGCGGTGACCAGCAGGTTGCCGAGGACGGACAGCTGCGGGAAGCACTGGTGGCCCTGCGGCACGTACCCCATGCCGAGCCGCACCCGCTCGTGCGGCTTGAGCCGGGTGACGTCGCGGCCGTCGAAGGCGACGCCGCCGGCGGTCGCGGGCAGCACGCCCATCACGGTGTCGAGCAGGGTGGTCTTGCCGACGCCGTTGCGGCCCATGACGCAGACGAGCTGCCCGGGGCCGACCTCCAGCGACACCCCGAACAGGACCCGCGCCCTGCCGTACCCCGACTCAAGATCGCTCACCGACAGCAGCATCGCTCGGCCTCCTCCCCAGATAGACCTCCCGCACCCGCGGGTCGGCACTGACCTGCTCCACCGACCCCTCCACGAGCACCTTGCCCTCGTGCAGCACGGTCACCGTCGAGGCGTGCCGCCGCAGGAACTCCATGTCGTGCTCGACCACGATCACCGTGTGGTCCGCGGCGATCTCGGTGAGCAGCCGTCCGGTGCGCTCGCGTTCGTCGCCGGACATGCCGGCCACCGGCTCGTCCAGCAGCAGCAGCCGGGGCCGCTGTGCCAGCAGCATCCCTATCTCCAGCCACTGGCGCTGGCCGTGGGAGAGAACGGCGGCTGAACGTCCGGCGAGCTCTTCGAGCCCGGTCCTGGCCAGCGCCTCGGCGACGGGCCCCGAGACGCCGCGGGCGCGGCGGGCCAGCGCCCACAGCGGCCGGCGGAAGCCGGCGGCCAGGTCGAGGTTCTCCAGGACGGTCAGCTCCTCGAACACGACCGAGGTCTGGAACGTGCGCCCCACGCCGAGGCGGACGATCCGGTGCTCCTTGCGGCCCACCAGGTCGTGCCCGGCGAAGCGCACGCTGCCGGAGGACGGCCTGGTCAGGCCGGTGACGACGTCGATCAGGGTGGTCTTGCCCGCGCCGTTGGGCCCGATGAGGAAGCGCAGCTCGCCCTCGGGCACGGTGAGGTCCACGCCGTCCAGCGCCCGGTAGCCGTCGAACTCCACCCGCACGTCACGTAGTTCGAGCACGTCGCACCCTTCCGAGCCGCGTCCCTCCGGACCGCGCCCTCGCGAGCAGGCCGGCGATTCCCTGGGGCGCCAGCGTCATGACCAGGATGAACAGCGCGCCCTGGAGGTAGAGCCAGCCGTCGGCGAACCGCTCGCTGAAGGCGGTCTTGGCGTAGCCCATGACGACCGCGCCCAGCACGGCCCCGGCCAGGACGTGCCGCCCGCCGACCGCCACCGCGACCACCAACTCCAGCGACGGCACGACGCCGAGCAGCGCGGGCGAGATGATGCCGACGACGGGGACGAACAGCGCGCCCGCCAGCCCCGCCATACCCGCCGAGATCGCGAAGGTGACGGTCTTGACCAGGGCCGGGTCGTAGCCGAGGAAGCGCACCCGGTCCTCGCCGTCGCGCACGGCGACCAGCAGGCGGCCGAAGCGGCTGTGCGCGAGCTGCCGGGCGGCCAGGTACAGGACGCCGAGCACGCCGGCCGTCACCAGGTAGAGGCCGCGCTGCGCGGCGTCCTCGGCCAGGTCGTGGCCGAACAGCTCGAAGAAGTTCGTCATGCCGTTGGTGCCGCCGGTCAGCCCCTGCTGCCCGACGAGCAGGATGACCAGGGCGGCGGCCAGCGCCTGGGTGAGGATCGCGAAGTACGCGCCGCGTACCCGCTGGCGGAACACCAGCGTGCCGAGGAGCGCCGCGAGCGCCGCCGGCCCGAGCACGGCCACCGCGAGCGCCAGGACCGGGCTGGCGAACGGCGCCCACAACGCGGGCAGCTCCGTCACCCCGCTCCACACCATGAAGTCCGGCAGCCCGCCCGGCCCGGCCTCGGCGAGCTTGAGGTACATCGCCATCGCGTACCCGCCGAGCCCGAAGAAGACGCCCTGCCCGAGCGTGAGCATCCCGCCCTTGCCCCACGCCAGCCCGATGCCGAGCGCGACGATCGCATAGCACAGGTACTTGGCCAGCAGCCCCAGCCGGAACGGCTCCAGCAGCAGCGGCGCGAGGACCAGCGCGGCCACCGCCACGGCGGCGAACGGCAGATTTCTCCTGATCACGTCAGCACCCTCGATCTGAGCACGAACAACCCCTGCGGCCTGACCTGGAGGAACGCGATGACCACCGCGAACACGGCGACCTTGGCGAGCGAGGCGTCCGACCAGAACTCGGCGTAGGAGTTCAGCAGCCCCAGCGCGACGGCCGCCAGCACCGCCCCGCGCAGCTGCCCGAGCCCGCCCGCGACCACGACGAGGAAGGCGTCCACGATGTAGTACGTGCCGAGCCCCGGCCCGACCGGCCCGATGAGCGTGAGCGCCACCCCCGCCACCCCGGCCAGGCCGGAGCCGATGAAGAAGGTCAGCATGTCCACCCGCCCGGCGTCGATCCCGCTGGTGGCGGCGAGCCGCCGGTTCTGCACCACCGCCTGGGTACGCCGCCCGAGCGCGGTCCTGTTGAGGTACAGCCACACCGCGACCACGCCCGCGACGGCGAGGGCCATGATGAGCAACCGGTTGTAGGGCAGGATGCCCACGCCCCCGGCCAGCCAGGAGGGCGCGGGCACCTGCACGTTCGGCGCGCCGAACAGGTCGCGGGCGAGCTGCTGCAACACCAGGCTGACGCCCCAGGTGAGCAGCAGCGTGTCCAGCGGCCGGCCGTAGAAGTGCCGGACGGCGGCCCGCTCCAGGACCAGCCCCATGACCCCGGCGACGAGGAACGCCGCCGGGAGCGCGAGCACGAGGTCGCCGACGAGGAACGCCGTGTAGGCGCCCGCCATGATGAACTCCCCGTGCGCCATGTTGACGACGCCCATCTGCCCGAAGGTGAAGGTCAGCCCGAGCGCGACGAGCAGCAGCACCGCCCCGATGGACAGCCCGATGGGGAGCTGGTTGACGAAGGCGGACATCAGGAGGCCGCCAGCCCGGCCGCCCACGGGTAGCCCTTGAGGTACGGGTCCGGCTTGATCGGCTCGCCGGAGTCCCACACCTGCTTGATCAGGCCGTCGGGCTGGACGATGCCGATGCGGGCGGTCTTGTACAGGTGCTGGTTGTCGCCGTCGATGGTGACCCTGCCCTCGGGGCGGTCGAGGGAGATGCCGGGCGCGGCCTTCCTGACCGCCTCGACCTCGGTGGTGCCGGCCTTCCTGACGGCCTCGGCCCACAGGTAGACGGCGTTGTAGCCGGCCTCCATCGGGTCGGAGGTGACCTTGCCCGCGCCGTACCTGGCCTTGTACGCCTTGACGAACGCCTGGTTGGCCGGGGTGTCGGTGGTCTGGTAGTAGTTCCAGGCGACCGGCTGGCCGGCGATGTTGTCCACGCCGATGCCGGTGACCTCCTCCTCGGCGATGCTGATCGACAGCACGGGCATCGTCGCCGCGCTCGCGCCGGCGCTCTTGAGCTGCTTGAAGAAGGCGACGTTGCTGTCGCCGTTGAGGGTGTTGAACACGGCGTCCGGGCGGGCCTGGACGAGCTTGTTGACGAGGGTGGAGTACTCGGTGTGGCCGAGCGGGGTGTACTCCTCGCCGAGGACCTGCATGCCGTTGGCGGCCGCGTACGCCTTGATGATCTTGTTGGCGGTGCGCGGGAAGACGTAGTCGCTGCCGACCAGGAAGATCTTCTTCTTGCCCTGCTCCTTCAGGTAGTCCAGGCCGGGGATGATCTGCTGGTTGGTGGTGGCGCCGGTGTAGAAGATGTACGGCGAGCTCTCCAGGCCCTCGTACTGCACCGGATACCACAGCAGCGCCTTGTAGCGCTCGAAGACCGGGAGCATGGCCTTGCGGCTGGCGGAGGTCCAGCCGCCGAAGACGGTGGCGACCTTGTCCCGCCTGATCAGCTTGGTGGCCTTCTCGGCGAAGGTCGGCCAGTCGGAGGCGCCGTCCTCGACCACGGGGACGAGCTTCTTGCCGAGCACGCCGCCCGCCTTGTTGATCTCGTCGATGGCCAGCAGCTCGGCGTCGCGGACGGTGACCTCGCTGATCGCCATCGTGCCGCTGAGGGAGTGGAGGAGGCCGACCTTGATCTCGTCCGGTGCGGCGGCCGGCCCGCCGCCGGATCCGCAGGCGGCCAGGGACCAGGGCAGGGATAACAGGAGAGCGGCTGAGACAATCGGGCGGGAGATGCGCACGGCGGTTCCTTCCTGCCGACCGGTTCTGCCAGAAAGGTGACCCCCGCACATTTCACGTGCGGATCCCGGGCGTTAATACGCCTTTGCCGGACGTTCACCGGCGCGCCCGAACCGTCATCCGGGCCCGTGCCGCAGCGCGAAACAGACCCGACACCCGGCCGCAACAGCGCGGAAACGGCCGGTTCTTAGTGTCCGGCCATGCGGCTTACCTCACACGAGCAGGAACGGCTGCTCATCCACGTCGCCGCCGGGGTGGCGCGCGAGCGCCGGGCCAGGGGCCTGCGGCTCAACCATCCCGAGGCGACCGCCCTCATCGCGTCGTTCCTCATGGAGGGCGCCAGGGACGGGCGTACCGTGGCCGAGCTCATGGAGGCCGGCCGGTCGGTGCTCGGCCGGGCCGACGTCATGGAGGGCGTGCCCGAGATGCTGGAGAGCGTGCAGATCGAGGCCACGTTCCCCGACGGCACCAAGCTCGTCACCGTCCACAGGCCGATCCCGTGATCCCCGGCGAGTACGCCCACCCCGAGGGCGCCGTCGCGCTCAACCCCGGCCGCGAGCGGGTCACGCTGCGCGTGGTCAACACGGCCGACCGCCCGGTCCAGGTGGGCTCCCACTACCACTTCGCCGCCGCCAACCCCGGGCTGGAGTTCGACAGGAAGGCGGCGTGGGGCCTGCGGCTGGACGTGCCGGCGGGCACCGCGGTCAGGTTCGAGCCGGGCGTCGAGCGCGAGGTCACGCTCGTGCCGCTGGCCGGCCGCCGGATCGTCCCCGGCCTGCGCCCGGAGTGGGCGGGGCCGCTCGATGGCTGAGATCTCCCGCGCCCGCTACGCGGCCCTGTACGGCCCCACGACCGGCGACCGGGTCCGGCTGGCCGACACCGACCTGTTCATCGAGGTCACCGACGACCTGTCGATCGGCCCGGACGGAGCCGGCGACGAGGCGGTGTTCGGCGGCGGCAAGGTCATCCGCGAGTCCATGGGGCAGGCCCGCGCCACCCGCGCCGAGGGCGCCATGGACCTGGTCGTCACCGGCGCGGTCATCCTCGACCACTGGGGCGTGGTCAAGGCCGACGTCGGCATCCGCGACGGCCGGATCCACGGCATCGGCAAGGCCGGCAACCCCGACACCATGAACGGCGTGGACCTGGTCATCGGCCCGTCCACCGAGATCCTGGCCGGCAACGGCAAGATCCTCACCGCCGGGGCCGTCGACTCGCACGTCCACCTGATCTGCCCGCAGCTCCTCGACGAGGCCATCGGGTCCGGTGTCACCACGGTCGTCGGGGGCGGCACCGGGCCCGTCGAGGGCACCAAGGCCACCACCGTGACCGGAACCTGGTATCTCGGCCGCATGCTGGAGTCGCTCGACGCCTACCCGCTGAACTTCGCGCTGCTCGGCAAGGGCAACACGGTCAGCTCCGAGGGCCTGCTGGAGCAGCTCCGCGCCGGGGCCTCGGGCTTCAAGCTGCACGAGGACTGGGGGTCCACGCCGGCCGCCATCGACGCCTGCCTGGGCGTGGCCGACGCCTGCGGCGTGCAGGTGACGATCCACACCGACACGCTGAACGAGGCCGGGTTCGTCGAGTCGACGCTCAAGGCCGTCGGCGGGCGGATGATCCACGCGTACCACACCGAGGGGGCGGGCGGCGGCCACGCGCCGGACATCATCCGCGTCGCCGCCCACCCCAACGTGCTGCCCTCCTCCACCAACCCCACCCGGCCGCACACCGTCAACACGCTCGACGAGCACCTCGACATGCTGATGGTCTGCCACCACCTCAACCCGTCCATCCCGGAGGACCTCGCCTTCGCCGAGTCCCGCATCCGGCCCACGACGATGGCCGCCGAGGACGTCCTGCACGACCTGGGCGCCATCTCGATGATCGGCTCGGACTCGCAGGCCATGGGCCGCATCGGCGAGACGATCATCCGGACGTGGCAGACCGCGCACGTGATGAAGGCCCGGCGCGGCGCGCTCGGCGGCGACGGCCCGGCCGACAACCTGCGGGCCCGCCGCTACGTCGCGAAGTACACCATCTGCCCGGCCGTCGCGCACGGCCTGGACGGCGAGGTCGGCTCGGTCGAGCGCGGCAAGCTCGCCGACCTCGTCCTGTGGGACCCGGCGTTCTTCGGCGTCAAGCCGGACCTGGTGCTGAAGGGCGGCGTGGTGGCGTGGGCGCAGATGGGCGACGCCAACGCCTCCATCCCGACGCCGCAGCCGGTGCTGCCCCGGCCCATGTTCGGCGCCTCGCCGGTCACCGCGGCGGCCACCTCGCTGCACTTCGTCGCGCCGGCGGCGCTGGAGGCCGGCCTGGCCGACCGGCTGGCCGTGCGGCGGCGGCTGGCGCCGGTCGCGGACGTGCGGCGGCGCGGCAAGTCCGCCATGCCGCTCAACGACGCGCTGCCCAGGATCGAGGTGGCTCCCGACACGTTCGAGGTGCGGGTGGACGGCGAGGTGATCGAGCCGGCACCGGCGACCAGCCTGCCCATGGCCCAACGGTACTTCCTGTTCTGATGACACCCCCCGACCCGACGAGCCCCGGCCTGGGGAGTCCCGGGCTGCTGCTGCTCGCCGACTCCCGGCTGCCGGCCGGCGGGCACGCGCACTCGGGCGGTGCCGAGCGGGCGATCGCGTCGGGGGCGGTGCACGACGTGCCGTCCCTCGACCGGTTCCTGCGGGGACGCCTCCGCACGGCAGGCGCCCTCGCCGCCACCCTGACCGCCGCCGCCCATCACGCCGCCACCCACCATGCCACCGCTCACCACGCCGCCGGGGGCGGCGCCTCCTGGGCGGCCCTGGACGCGGAGGCCGACGCGCGCACCGCCTCCCCGGCCCAGCGGGAGGCGTCCAGGACGCAGGGCCGGCTCCTGCTCCGGGTCGCCCGCCGCGTGTGGCCGTCCCCGGTGCTGGACGGGCCGGCCCGGGAGACGCCGAGCCCGCATCACCCGATCGCGCTCGGCGCGGCGGCCCACGCCGCGGGGGCGACGGCCGGGGAGGCGGCGCTGGCGGCGGCCTACCACGCGGTCACCGGCCCCGCCACGGCGGCGGTCCGCCTGCTCGGCCTGGACCCGGTCGCCGTACACGCCCTCCTGGCCGCCCTCGCCCCCGACCTCGCCGCGGTGGCCGCCCGCGCCGCCGAGCAGGCCGCCCGCGCCGCCGAGGCGGGCGACTGGGCGGGGTTGCCGGCGTACTCGGCGCCGGCCCTGGACCTGCTCGCCGAGCAGCACGCCCGCGCCGGGACCCGGCTGTTCGTTTCCTGAGAGTTCCTGAAATTTCCCAAGGAGAAGGAGCACCATCATGGGCGCCGTCCACGACGACCACCACCACGCACCCGACGCCCACGGCCGGGCGCTGCGCCTCGGCGTGGGCGGCCCCGTGGGCAGCGGCAAGACGGCCCTGGTGGCCGCGCTGTGCCGCACCCTCGGCCCGGAGATGTCCCTGGGCGTGGTGACCAACGACATCTACACCACCGAGGACGCCGACTTCCTGCGCCGCGCGGGCGTGCTCGACCCCGAGCGCATCCTGGCCGTCGAGACCGGCTGCTGCCCGCACACCGCCATCCGCGACGACATCGCCGCCAACCTCGACGCCGTCGAGACCCTGGAGCACCGCTTCGGCCCGCTCGACCTGGTGATCGTGGAGAGCGGCGGCGACAACCTGACGGCCACGTTCAGCCGCGGCCTGGCCGACCGGCAGATCTTCGTCCTGGACGTGTCGGGCGGCGACAAGGTGCCGCGCAAGGGCGGTCCCGGCGTCACCACCGCCGATCTGCTGGTGATCAACAAGACCGACCTGGCTCCGCTGGTGGGCGCCGACCTCGGCGTGATGGACCGCGACGCGGCGGCGGTGCGCGGCGAGCGGCCGGTCCTGTTCACCTCGATCCGCGAGCAGCCCTCGGCCGCCGCCGTCGCGGCCTGGGTGGGCGAGCAGGTAACCGCCTGGTCGCGCGACCGCGCGACCTCCGTCTCGTGACACCGGCCCGCGACTCCGGGCGGGCGAGCACCGGGCGGGCAAGCACCGAACGGACGAGCACCGAACGGACGAGCACCGAACGGGCGAGCACCATGCAGGCGAGCACCATGCGGGCCAGCGCCGCCGTGGCGACGGCCCTCGGGCCGGACGGGCGCACGCTGCTGCGCCGCCTGGCCTCGGCGCCGCCGCTGACGCTGCGCCAGACCGGCCCGCACGCCGTCCACCTCGTCTCGACGGCGGCCGGCCCGCTCGGCGGCGACCGCCTGGCCCTGGACCTGGACCTGGCCCCCCGCACCACGCTGGAGCTGGGATCGGTGGCCGCCACGCTGGTCCTGCCCGGCGCGGGCGAGTCGGAGCTGCTGGTGACGGCCCGGGTCGGCGCGGGCGCGCGGCTGCGCTTCGTTCCCGGGCCGACCGTGCTCGCCGCCGGCTGCGCGCACCGGCTGACCGTGCGCCTGGCGCTGGAGCCGGGGGCGGAGGTGGTGTGGCGCGAGGAGATCGTGCTGGGCCGGCACGGCGAGCGGCCCGGCCGCTGCCACACCCGCTTCGACGCCACCCTCGCCGACCGCCCGCTGCTGCGGCAGGAGCTCACGATCGGCGATCCCGAGCTGGACGGCTCCCCCGCGGTCCTGGCCGGGGCGCGCTGCGTGGGCACCACGTTCCTGACGGCCACCGCCGGGGAGCCGCTGGTGGCCGACGGGGTCGCGGTGCTGCCGCTGGCGGCGTCCGGCACGCTGGTGTCGGCTCTCGCCGCGGACGCCGTGGAGCTGCGCGCCCGCCTGGAGTGGGGCGAGCGGGCGGTGTCCGGATACGGTGACGACACCGTCGCGAGCCGTGGCCGCGCGGCCGCTCCCGGCATACGCTGATCGGGTGGACCCGCAGCCCGTCCGTGCCGCCCGTGGCTACCCGCTGGCCGTGACCGCCGTCGCCGCGCTCCTGGTGTTCTGCGCGATCCTGCCCTGGTCGGGCGTCGAGGCCAGGGTCGGCCTGTTCGGCGCCGGGATCTCGGGCGACGTGCGCGGCATCGACGACGGGCTGGGCGTGTACGCGCTGCTGGCCGGGCTGGCGGCGCTGGCCTGTGGGCTGGCCGGGCTGCTGGCCCATCCGCGGCTGGCCGCCCTGGCCGTGCTGCCCGGCGGGGTGGCCGTGGCCGTCACGCTGATGTTCCAGCTCCAGGGGTCCGGCCTGCGCGACCGGGTCTCGGTGCATCTCGGCGTGCTGTCGGTCACGCCGGTGACCAGGGCCGGCTGGTTCGCGGCGCTGGCCTGCGCGCTCGTGCTGGTGATCCTCGGGCTGCTCGCGTTGTTCCGGCGCGCCCGGCCGTGACCGGCCCGCAGGGCCGCGCCGTGACCGGGACGCAGGGCCCGGCCGTGACCTGCCCGCGGGGCCGTCAGTCGTAGAAGCCGAGGCGGCGCAGCTGCTTGGGGTCGCGCTGCCAGTCCTTGGCGACGCTGATGCGCAGGTCGAGGTAGACGCGGGTGCCGAGCAGCGCCTCGATCTGCTTGCGGGCCTTGGTGCCCACCTCGCGCAGCCGCTCTCCCTTGTGCCCGATGACGATGGCCTTCTGCGAGGGCCGCTCGACGAACATGTGGGCGTAGATGTCGAGCAGGTCGTCGCGGCCCTCGCGGGGCACCATCTCGTCCACGACCACGGCGATCGAGTGCGGCAGCTCGTCGCGCACGCCCTCCAGCGCCGCCTCCCTGATCAGCTCGCCGACCAGCACCTGCTCGGGCTCGTCGGTGAGCTGACCGTCCTCGTACAGGGGCGGCGAGTCCGGCAGGTGCCCGATCAGCACGTCGGCCACCACGTCGAGCTGCTCGCCGGACTGCGCGGAGACCGGCACCACGTCGGCGAACTCCGCGATCCGCGACACCGCCAGCAGCTGCTCGGCGATCTGCTCGCGCGTGGCCAGGTCGCACTTGGTGACCACGGCCACCACCGGCGTCTTCTTCACCGCCGACAGCTTCTCGGCGATGAACCGGTCGCCCTTGCCGATCGGCTCGTTGGCCGGCACGCAGAAGCCGATCACGTCGACCTCGGTCAGCGTGGACAGCACCAGGCTGTCCAGCCGCTCGCCGAGGAGGGTGCGCGGGCGGTGCAGGCCGGGGGTGTCCACGATGACGAGCTGGGCGTCCGGGCGGTGCACGATGCCCCTGATGGCCCGGCGGGTGGTCTGCGGCTTGGACGAGGTGATCGCCACCTTCGCACCGACCAGGGCGTTCATCAGCGTGGACTTTCCGACGTTCGGCCTGCCCACGAAGCAGGCGAATCCGGCGCGATGGCTGTCTGGCGAAGTCACCACTGCATTGTGTCCTATCGGCGGGCGTGTTCACGCCACCAGGCGAACGCCTCCGGCGCCACCACCGGGGTCCAGCGCGTGACCTCCATCCCGGCCAGCTCCGCCTCGTCCACCCACCGGCAGTCGGTGATCTCGTCGCCGTCGGGCCGCGCCGTGCCGGAGACCAGCACGCAGGCGTAGCAGGCGACGACGTAGCCGACCTGGTGGCCGTTCGGGTAGAGGGTGCGGAACTCGGGGCCGCCGTAGACGCCGATCAGGCCGCGTACCTCGACCCCGACGCCCAGCTCCTCGCGCAGCTCCCTGACCACGGCGTCCTGCGGGCGCTCGTCGGGGTCGATGCCGCCGCCGGGCGCCGCCCACAGGCCCACGTCGCCGTGCCGGGCCACCAGCAGCCGTCCCGCCCCGTCGAAGACGAACCCGGCCGCCGAGGGCAGCATGAGCAGCTCGCCGCCCACCTTCTCCCGCAGCCTGGCCAGGAACGGGGACATCGGCATGTCAGCTCCGCAACGTGCCGTCGGGGCCGGCCACGAGCAGCGAGGCGACGCCCAGCTCCGCGGCCACGGCGACGTCGTCCGCGCCGGGCTCGCCCTCGGTGACCAGCGCCACCGCCTCCAGGGACGACGCGCCGCTGGAGATCGCCATGGCCACCGCCACCTGCACCGCCGAGAGCGTGAGCGCGGCCAGCTTCACGTTCGTCGCCGCGTACGTGCGGCCGGTCTCGTCGCGCACGGCGGCCCCCTCGGCCGAGCCGTTGCGCGCCCTGGCCGACCGCGCCAAAGTGATGATCTTGCTGTCTTCGGGATCGAGAGTCACGCGCTCTAGATTAGGCGGTGCCCGGATCGCGCGCCGGGCGGGCGGGGGCGGCGCGGCGGGCTCAGGGCTGCGGGGTCAGGGGGTGGCCATCGCGACGGCCGCCTCGACCAGTTGCCGGGTCCGCGCCGCGTCCACATCGTTCATGCCGGTGTGCACCACCGACACCAGGGTGTCCCCCACCCGGGAGAACACCACGTCCATCGCGTACGGATAGCCGTGCAGCCGCCCCCGCAGCCGGGCCCCCACGGCCCCCTCGGCGGCGGCCTCGGCCGGCAGCTCGCCCAGCCGCAGGTCCGTGCCCGACGAGGTCCGCACCGCCCGGCACTCCTCCCGCGCCCTGGCCAGCGCGTCGAGATGCTCCCCGGCCTCCTCGCCCGCGTAGCGCGCCAGCCCGACCCCGGCCTGCTCCCCCAGCTCGTCGCCCAGGTAGCTGACCGCCGCCTGCGCGGTGAGCGCCTGGCCGGGCGCGTGCCCGCCGGCCGGCTCCAGCAACGCCCGGCAGCTGGGCCGGGCCGAGCCGAACGGCATCCGCCACGCCTGGTCGGGCCGGGCGGTGAACCCGTCGGGCAGGCGCGGCTCCTTGCTGAGCACCTCGCGCAGCTGGGCCACGGCGCCCGGGTCGATGAAGCTCTCCGCACCCCGCCCACCGCATCCGATCGGCACGCCGGCCAGCAGCGCCAGAGCGATGATCATCCGTCTTCGTCTCATGATTACCCCGCCGCGGAGCCTCCCCCGGCGCGTCCCATGAAGATCCCGCCGACACGCAAAAAGGGTGCCCCCATCCGCTCTTCCTCCGGACGGGAACACCCTTTACGCCGACCAGCGCCTCAGCCGGTGAACCGGCCGGGACGCCGTCGTCCCCCCGGGGATCATCCTTCCGCCGCGAACCCCACCCGGCGTCGGGATGCCTCCCCCTCAGACACCCACCGCACTGGATGTCGTGCTTCGAGAGTGCCGGAACGTGCTTGCAGAAGACTTGTAGAACGCTTGCCGGCCGCCGGTCACTCCTGGCCGGCGCCCGCCGCGACCGACTCCTCGTCCTCCTCGGAAGGGGCGACGCGGCGGACCACGACCGTGCTGATGCGGTTGCGCCGGCCCGCCAGCGTCTCCGCCGTCAGCGACAGCCCGGCCACCTCCGCCTGCGAGCCGGCGATCGGCACCCGGCCGAGGGCGTGGGCCAGCAGCCCGCCCACGGTCTCCACGTCGTCGACCTCGATCTCGGTGTCGAACAGCTCGGCCAGCTCGTCCACCGGCATCCGCGCGGTCACCCGCAGCGCGCCGCCGGGGACGCGCTCCACGCGGGGGGCCTCCTGGTCGTACTCGTCGGTGATCTCGCCGACGATCTCCTCCAGGACGTCCTCGATGGTGACCAGGCCGGCCGTGCCGCCGTACTCGTCGATGACGATGGCGATGTGGATCTGCCGGGCCTGCATCTCCCGCATGAGCTGGTCGATGGGCTTGCTCTCGGGCACGTACGCGGCCGGCCGCATGATCGTCTCGACCGGCTCCTTGCCGCCGCCCTCGCCCGACTCGTGGATCTTGCGGGCGATGTCCTTGAGGTAGGCCATGCCGACGACGTCGTCCTCGTTCTCGCCCACCACCGGGATGCGGGAGAACCCGCTGCGCAGCGCCAGCGACAGCGCCTGGCTGATGGTCTTGCCGCGCTCGATGTAGACCATGTCGGTGCGCGGCACCATGACCTCGCGCACCAGCGTGTCACCCAGCTCGAAGACCGAGTGGATCATCTCGCGCTCGTCGGGCTCGATCACCCGGCGCTCCTCGGCCAGGTCGACCAGGTCACGCAGCTCGGCCTCGGAGGTGAACGGGCCGTCGCGGAAGCCCTTGCCGGGGGTCAGCGCGTTGCCGAGCAGGATGAGCAGCTTGGGCAGCGGGCCGAAGATGCGGGTGAGCCCGTAGACCACCGGGGCCCCCGCCAGCGCGACCGGCTCGGCGTGCTGGCGGCCCAGCGTGCGGGGCATGACCCCGACCACCACGTAGCTGATCACGATCATCACGACCGCGGCCCAGACGTAGGCCCAGCCCTGGTCGTGCATGAGGTCGATGAACAGCAGCGTGGCGATGACCGTGGCCACCAGCTCGCAGCTCAGCCGCAGCAGCAGGAGCAGGTTGAGGTAGCGCGGCGGGTCGGTCACGATCGCCTGCAACCGCGACGCCCCCCGCCGCCCCTCGCGGACGAACTCCTCGGCCCGCACCCGCGAGATGCGGGTCAGCGCGGTCTCCGCACTGGCGATCAGGCCACCGATGACCACGAGCGCGACGGCCGAGAGCAACCAGGGCACGTTCACCGCGGGTTGCGCACCTCCTGCCACGACTCAAGGAGCCGGGCCTGGAGCCCGAACATCTCCTTGTGCTCCTCCGGCTCGGCGTGGTCGTAGCCGAGCAGGTGGAGGATGCCGTGCGTGCACAGCAGCTCCAGCTCGTCCGCCGTGCCGTGGCCGGCCTCCTCGGCCTGCCGGGCGGCGACCTGCGGGCACAGCACGACGTCGCCGAGGAGCGCCGGGTCGGCCGGGCTCTCGGAGTCGCCGCGCGCGCCGCCGCCGGGGCGCAGCTCGTCCATCGGGAAGGCCAGCACGTCGGTCGGACCGGGCTCGCCCATCCACTTCTCGTGCAGCTCGGCCATCGCGTCCTCGTCCACCACGACGATGGACAGCTCGGCGAGCGGGTTGATGCCCATCTCGCCGAGCACGTGGGCGGCCAGCGCGACCAGGCTCTCCTCGTCGACGCCCACGCCGGACTCGTTGTTGATCTCGATGCTCATGACCGGCGCTTCCCCCGCTGGATGGCCTTGGGCTCCTGGGCGGCCCGCGAGGCGTCGTAACGCCCGTAGGCGTCGACGATCTCGCTCACCAGCTTGTGGCGGACGACGTCGGCGCTGGACAGGCGGGCGAAGTGGATGTCGGGGATGCCCTCCAGGATCTCCTGGACCACCCGCAGCCCGCTGACCGTGCCCGCGGGCAGGTCGACCTGCGTGACGTCACCGGTCACCACGATCTTGGAGTTGAACCCCAGCCGGGTGAGGAACATCTTCATCTGCTCGGCCGAGGAGTTCTGTGCCTCGTCGAGGATGATGAACGCGTCGTTGAGCGTGTTGTGGGTCAGCAGGAAGTCTTCGGTCACGTAGAGCGAGTCCTCCGCCGCCACCTGGATGCACACGCATTCGGCGGTGCCGCGCGGCTCGATCCGGTCCACGTAGCGCATCGGGCTCCCGCCGCCGTGAGCACGGTAGACCTCCGCCTTGCGTGACAGCCTGAACGGCTCGACGCCCTCGGGCAGCCGGATGTCCAGGACGTACGAGTCGTAGCGGTGACGGACCCGCCGCCCTCGTGCCGGCCCCGGCCCGCGCCCTCGCGCGGGGCGGGTACGCCAGGAGGCGACACCGCCGAAGGACTGCACCAGGGTGACCACGTCGTCACGCAACCGCGGTGACACGGTGGAGAACTGGACGCGGCACGAGCGGCCCTCCTGCACGACGAGCCCGCCGTCGGAGTCGAGCAGCCCCTGGAGCACCGCGAGCCTGATCTCCGGTGTGTTGCGGAGATAGACCTCAGGGACGAACTTGGCAGCCGGACCGCGGCCCGACAGGCCGAGCCGGCGCATCGCGTCGCTGACCGGGCCGGCCGTCCGCATGCTCTCACCGGGCTGCCGCACGCGGTCGAGCACGTGGTCGGGGCCGCCCCCCGACCGCGGCCGGACGCCGGGCAGCGCGTGCTCGAACCGCTCGGCGAGCTCGGCGTCGTCGGCCGCGAGGCCCGGCGTGGTCGTCCCGGTGACGCACCCGTCGCCCAGGAGCAGGCCGAGCGCGTACGGGTCGAGCGGGACGGGCCGTTCGGGGAAGCGGACCGGCGCGGTCAGCAGCGGCAGCTCCCACTTGTGGTGGTGAGCGGTCCGCAGGTCGCCGATCAGCTCTTTGGTCTCCAGCACCCGCCACGGCTTGCCCTGGCGGGCGTCGTCGCGGGAGCGGACGGTCCAGAGGTGATCCTCCGAGGCGAGCACGGAGGAACCGTCCTGGCCGAAGATCCGGTAGATCTTCTTCTCACCCTGCGGGTAGACGCCCAGCACCGGGGTCGGCTCGCCGTTGGAGCCGATGACGAGGTCACCGACCTCGAGGTCGCCGATGGAGCGCCAGCCGCCCGGGGTCAGCACGCCGGTGTCCACCGGCTGCGCCCGGCCACGCATGTAGGCCAGCGGGGCGACCTCGATGGTGCCGGCGGCCATCAGCTTCGGGATCGAGTCGGGGTCGACCATGTCGTGCAGCGCGTCGTAGAGCGGCCGCAGGTAGGGGTCGATCTTCTCGTAGAGCGTGCCGGGCAGGAAGCCCAGCCGCTCGCCCGCCTCGACCGCCGGGCGGGTCAGGATGATGCGGTTGACCCGCTTCTCCTGCAGCGCCCGCACGGCCTTGGCCATGGCCAGGTAGGTCTTGCCGGTGCCGGCCGGGCCGATGCCGAACACGACCGTGTGCTGGTCGATGGCGTCGACGTAGCGTTTCTGGTTGACGGTCTTCGGACGGATGGTGCGGCCGCGCGAGGACAGGATGTCGAGGGACAACACCTCGGCGGGGCGCTCGGAGGTCATGCGGAGCATGGCGATGCTGCGCTCGACCGCGTCGGGGGTGAGCTCGCCGCCGCTGCGCAGCACCTCGACGAGCTCTTCGAACAGGCGCACGACGGCGCCGCTCTCGTCGGGGCTGCCGGTGACGGTGATCTCGTTGCCCCGGACGTGGATGTCGGCCTTGAAGGCGCCCTCGATGACACGTAGCAGCTCGTCGCGGGAGCCGAGGAGGCTGACCATCGGGTATTCGTCCGGAATCAGCACCTTGGCTTGTGTGCGCGAGGGAGGTGCCGTTCTTCGGGATTCGTGTAGTTCGGACATGGGCAGGCCCGTGGCCTGATGCCTCCCGGTCTCTTTCGGTGTTCTTCTCCGTCCATCGTATCCGGGGCCAGGCGGATTGCTCGCGTCAATATCACCCCACAGGTCCCGCGCGCCACCGGAAGGGCCTATCCGGGCGGCCAGGTGAGGTCGCGGCCGCCCAGGACGTGGGCGTGCGTGTGGAACACGGTCTGCCCGGCGGCGGGGCCGGTGTTGAAGACCACCCGGTAGCCGCTCTCGGCCACCTGGTCGAGCACGGCCACGGCGTGCGCGGCCTTGAGCACCTCGTCAGCCAGCCCGTCGTCGGCCTCGGCCAGCGCCGCCGCGTCGGCGTGGTGCTCCTTGGGAATGACGAGGACGTGGGTCGGAGCCTTGGGATCGATGTCACGGAAGGCCAGGGTCCTGCCGGTTTCGTAGACGATCTCGGCGGGAATCTCCTTGGCGACGATTTTGCAGAAGAGGCAGTCCTTCACAGGATCACCCTACCGAGCCGCTTCCCGGCTGCCCGTCCGTTGCGAATCGGTAATCGGCGGTGTCGTGCGCGGGAAGATCAACTTGGTTAGGGTGAGTGTGCGACACTTCAACAAAAAAGACGATTCAGGGTCGGGCGAGCGCCACCTGGCGAGGACACGACTGGGTAATGCACCCTAAGGAACCGGGGAAACCTCAAGAACCGGAAGAGCGTAAACCCTCTGGGAAGGCCGCGCGTCCCACTGATGTGACCACCGAAACCCTTCTGGCCGACAGGTCGATGGGGGCGGTGCCGGTCGAGTGGGATGCCGACATGGCCGTTACCGCGCTCTACAGCGCGCACTTTCGGGCATTGGTGCGTCTCGCTGTGTTGCTGGTGCGCGACATCGCGACCGCCGAGGAGGTCGTGCAGGACGCGTTCGTCGCCATCCACGGCGCCTGGCGCAGGCTGCGCGACCCCGACAAAGCACTCGCCTACCTCCGCCAGTCCGTCGTCAACCGCTCGCGGTCCGTGCTGCGCCATCGCGCGGTCGTCGAGAAGTACGCACCCAAGGGCCTGCCCGACGCGCCCAGCGCCGAGAACGGCGCGATCGGCGAGCTGGAACGGTCCGCCGTCATCGAGGCGTTACGAGCTTTGCCGACTCGGCAGAGGGAGGCACTGGTCCTACGGTATTACGGTGATCTGTCCGAAGCCGAGATCGCCCACGCCATGGGCATCAGCAAGGGCGCGGTCAAGAGCCACACCGCCCGTGGCATGGCCGCGTTGCGATCCGTCCTGGAGAAAATGTCATGATCCATCCCCCCGACGAGCATGGCGACCTCCTGCGCCGTGCGCTCCGCGCGGAGGCGGACGCGGTCGTGCCCTCTCCGGACGGCCTGGAGATCATCCGCGCCCGGATCGAGCGGCGCGGCGTCCGTAACCTGTTCTGGTGGCGTGCCGGAGCGGCCGCCGCCAGCGCCGTGCTGGTGGCGGGCACGATCGTGATGGTCGTGCCCGAGCTGCGCTCGCAGGTCATCAACGAGGGCCCCGCCCAGGTGGTGGACGACGAGTCCACCCTGCGGGTGCCGTCCAACTCCTCCACCACCCGCTCCCAGCAGCCGCCACCGCCGGTGCCGACCACCGGCCCCACCTCCGGGCCCAATCCGGCCGTCGTGCCGCCCGAGACCCGCTCCCCCTCGCCGGGCAGGCCCGTCAGGACCGCCGACTCCACGAGCCGGCCGACGCCGGGCCGTCCGGTCGCCTCGACCAGCTGCCCGTCGGCGGCCGAGCAGGCCGAGGCGCGCGACGACTGCCCGACCCTCTCGCCCACGCCGACCTCCACGGAGACGGACCCGACCCTTCGGCCGTCAGGGTGCCCGGCCGAGGAGTGCCCGCCCGACGACGCCACCGTGGGCACGCCCGACATCGCCACCCCGCTCCTGGACACCGGCGGCACCACCCCCTGAGCCCGGCTCACCACCGGCCGGTACGCGCGAGCAGCACCGCGGCCGCCGCCACCCCCGCCGTGGACGTCCGCAGGACCGTCGGCCCCAGCAGCACCGGCAGCGCCCCGGCCGCCCGGAACCGGTCCAGCTCCTCCTCCGAGACGCCGCCCTCCGGCCCGACGACCATCACGATGTCGCCCGCCGCGGGCAGCCCGACGCCCGACAGCGGCTCGGCCGCCTCCTCGTGCAGCACCAGCGCCAACGCCGCTCCGGCCAGCAGTTTCTCCACCCGCGCGGTGGTGGCCGGCTCGGCGACCTCGGGCAGGTGGAAGCGGCGGGCCTGCTTGCCCGCCTCGCGGGCGGTCGAGCGCCAGCGGTGCAGCCCCTTGGCGACCTTGTCGCCCTTCCACTGGGTGATGCTGCGCGCGGCCTGCCAGGGCACGATCACGTCCACGCCGGCCTCGGTCATCATCTCGACGGCCAGCTCGCCCCGGTCGCCCTTGGGCAGGGCCTGGACGACGGTCAGGCGCGGCCGCGGCGCCGCCACCTCGTAGCGGCGCAGCACGTCCAGGCGGAGGGCGTCCTTGAACGCCTCGCGCACGACGCACTCGGCGACCCGGCCGGCGCCGTCGGTGAGATCGGCCCGCTCGCCGGCGCGCAGGCGGCGCACGGAGGCGGCGTGCCGCCCCTCGGGGCCGTCGAGCGTCAGCTCCGGACCGTCGCCCAGCTCGGGGGCGATGAACACCGGAACGCTCACGTCACCTGCCGTTGAAGGCGTCGCGCAGCCGGGAGAAGAAGCCCTGCTGCCCCGGCGCGAACTTGCCCGGCGGCCGCTCCTCGCCCCGCAGCCTGGCCAGCTCGCGCAGCAGCTCCTCCTGCTGGGCGTCGAGGCGGTGGGGGGTCTCGACGTTGACGTGGATGAGCAGGTCGCCCCGGCCGGACTCGTTGAGCCGCTGCACGCCCCGCCCGTACATGGTGATGACCTGGCCGGACTGCGTGCCGGGGCGGACGTCGATCTCCTCGGCGCCGTCGAGGGTCTCCACCGTGAGCACGGTGCCGAGCGCGGCGGCCGTCATCGGGATCTGGACGGTGCAGTGGAGGTCGTCGCCGCGCCGCTCGAAGATCTCGTGGGGCCGCTCGACGATCTCCAGGAACAGGTCTCCGGGCGGGCCGCCGCCGGGGCCGACCTCGCCCTCGCCGGCGAGCTGGATGTGGGTGCCGTCCTCGACGCCCGCGGGGATGCGGACCTTGATGGTGCGGCGGGTGCGGACCCGGCCGTCGCCGGAGCACTCCTGGCAGGGGTGGCGGATGATCGTGCCGAAGCCGCCGCACTGCGGGCACGGCCGCGAGGTCATGACCTGGCCCAGGAACGAGCGGGTGACCTGGGAGATCTCGCCGCGCCCGTTGCACATGTCGCAGGTGTCGGGGTGGGTGCCCGGCGCGGCGCCGGCGCCGTGGCAGACCTCGCACAGCACCGCGGTGTCGACGACCAGCTCGCGGGTGGTGCCGAACGCCGTCTCGCGCAGGTCGAGCTCGACCCGGATGGTGGCGTTGCGGCCGCGGCGGGCCCGCGAGCGGGGGCCCCGGGCGCCGGCGGCCGTGCCGAAGAAGGCGTCCATGATGTCGCTGAACGGGAAACCCGCGCCGAAGCCGCCGGCCCCCGCGCCCGCTCCCGCGCCGCCGCCGAAGGGGTCGCCGCCCAGGTCGTACATCTGGCGCTTGTTCGGGTCGGACAGCACCTCGTAGGCCTGCGTGATCTCCTTGAACCGCTCCTGGGTGGCAGGATCGGGGTTCACGTCGGGGTGCAGCTCGCGGGCGAGCCGGCGGTACGCCTTCTTGATCTCGTCCTGACTCGCGTCACGCCGCACCCCGAGGGTGGCGTAGTAGTCACTGTTTGCCACTTATCGACCTCTTATGATGCAGCCAGGATCTGGCTGACGTAGCGAGCCACCGCGCGCACGGCGCCCATCGTCACGGGATAGTCCATCCTGGTGGGGCCCAGCACACCGAGCCGGGCCAGTTGGTTGTCGCCAGAACCGTATCCGGTCGCGACCACGGATGTGCCCCGCAGGTAGGGGTTTTCCGAGCCGATTCGCACGGTGAGCGCCGACGGGGTGTCGGGTGAGGTGTCGCCGAGCAGCCGCATGAGCACCACCTGCTCCTCCAGGGCCTCCAGCACGTCGCGGAGGCCGACGGAGAAGTCGGCGCCGGCGAGGTTGGCGGCCCCGGCGAAGACGATCTTCTCGTCGTGCCGCTCCACCAGGGTCTCCAGCAGCACCGACAGGATCGTCGCGGCGACCGGCCGGTCTTCGGCGGGCAGCCGGCCGGGCAGGTCGGAGACCAGCTCGGGGACGCTGCTCAGACCGCAGCCGTCGAGACAGGAGTTGAGCACCGCGCGCAGGTGCGCGATGCGGGTGTCCTCCACCGCCTCGGGGAGTTCGATGACCCGCTGCTCGACGCGCCCGGTGTTGGTGATCAGCACCAGCATCACGCGGCGGTCGCTCAGCGGCACCAGCTCGACGTGCCGGACCGTCGAGCGGGTCAGTGTCGGGTATTGGACGACGGCCACCTGCCGGGTGAGCTGCGCGAGCAGCCGCACCGTGCGGGTGACGACGTCGTCCAGGTCGACGGCGCCGGCCAGGAACGTCTCGATCGCCCTGCGCTCGGCGCTCGACAGGGGCTTGATCTGCGAGAGCCGGTCGACGAACAGGCGGTAGCCCTTGTCGGTCGGCACGCGGCCCGCGCTGGTGTGGGGCTGGGTGATGTAGCCCTCCTCCTCCAGCGCGGCCATGTCGTTCCTGATCGTCGCCGGGGAGACCTTCAGATTGTGGCGCTCGGCCAGCGCCTTGGAGCCCACCGGTTCGTTGGTGGACACGTAGTCTTCGACAATGGCGCGGAGCACCGCCAGCTTACGATCGTCGAGCACGTGCTCACCTCCTGCCTCTGCCCTTACCGGGGAACGCGATGCCTAGCACTCTGTGTTCCCGAGTGCCAAGTGTACGGCTCTCGCCCACAAGGTGCGATAACACCGGCTCCCATCCTGCTGCTAGCGACTTACAAGCGGCAGGCTTCACACTTGCGGACATGTCGGACGAAGTTCAGCGCCCGCAGTACGGACCGCCACCCGGGCAGGTTCCGTACCACGGTCAACCCTCACACCCTCCTCAGCCCGGTTACGGCATGCCGCCGCAGCCGTACGAACCGCCGCCTCAGTACGGACAATACGGCCAACAGCCTCATTTCCCACCGCAAATCAATTCCAAAGCCATCAAACCCAGCCTCTGGTGGGTCACCCTGGCCTGGCTCGTCGCGGTGCTCTGCGGCATCGCCGGTGTCGTGCTCTTCGTCGGCGGCATCGTCGGCAGCGTGAACGACCTCGCGCCGACCAGGACGTTCGCGCCCGGCGAGAGCGTCACGGTCGCCGCCGACCCGGCCGACAAGCCGGCCGTCTACATCTCCACCGACACCCCGGTGAACTACACCTGCCAGATCTCCGGCGGCTCCGGCCAGGCCAAGCTGGCCAAGACCACCGGCACCCAGACGGTCACCGTCAACGGCGCGCGCTGGGAGCAGATCCTCGTCGTCAACGCCCCCGCCAAGGGCGACTACACGCTGACCTGCGCCAACCAGGAGTCGGCCACCGTGAGGTACGGCGTGGGCAAGCCGCTGTCCTCGGCCGCGGGCGGGATCGTCGGCGGGACCGCGGCGCTGCTCGGCATCCCCGGCGCGGGCGTCCTCGTCGCGATCGTCGTCACCGTCGTCGTCCTGATGCGCCGCAGCTCGGCACGCAGGCGCCTTGCGGTAGCCGGGTGATTTGCTACGGTCCCCCCTGTGTACGAGGGCGATGTTCTGGCGAGTAACTGGCGGCGGCCCGGCAAGGGCAAGATCCCCAAGGTGCCCGCCGAGCCGGATCTCGTCGTGGAGGACGCCGACAGCGGCTTCTGCGGCGCGGTGGTGGCCTGCGACAAGGAGGCCGTCACGCTGGAGGACCGGTTCGGCAAGCGGCGGCTGTTCCCGCTGGCGCCGGCCGCGTTCCTGCTGGAGGGCAAGCCGGTGACCCTGGTACGCCCCACGGCCCCCGCCCCGTCCGGCCCCCGGCGCAGCGCGTCGGGCTCCATCACCGTGGAGGGGCTGCGGGCCCGGGTGGCCCGGGAGAGCCGCATCTACGTCGAGGGCGTGCACGACGCCGCGCTCGTGGAGAAGATCTGGGGCCACGACCTGCGGGTCGAAGGGGTCGTCGTCGAATACCTGGAGGGCGTGGACCACCTGCCCGCCATCGTGGCGGAGTTCAGCCCCGAACCGGGGCGGCGGCTGGGAGTGCTGGTGGACCACCTCGTCCCGGGCTCGAAGGAGAGCCGGATCGCCGCCGGGATCACCTCGCCCGACGTGCTCGTGGTGGGCCATCCGTTCGTCGACATCTGGCAGGCGGTCAAGCCGTCCGCGCTGCGCATCCCCGCCTGGCCCGAGGTGCCGCGCGGGGTGCCGTGGAAGGAGGGCGTGATCGCCGCCCTGGGCTGGCGCGTGGAGCCGGCCGACGCCTGGCGGCGCATCCTCGGCGCCGTCACGACCTACACCGACCTGGAGCCGGAGCTGCTCGGCCGGGTCGAGCAACTGATCGACTTCGTTACGGAGACACCATGAGCCAGGATCCCCATCAGCCGCCGCCCGACGACGAGGCCACCCGGTACGTCCCGCCGTCGGACGTCCCCCGCAACCAGGGCAGCGGCCCCCAGCAGCCGAGCTACGGCCAGCAGCCCGGCTACGGGCAACAGCCCGGCTCCCAGCCCGGCTACGGCTACGCCCAGCAACCCCCGCCCCAGCCCGGCTACGGCCAGCAGCCCAGTTCCCAGCCCGGTTACGGCTACGGCCAGCAACCCGGCTCCCAGCCCGACTACGGCTACGGCCAGCAACCCCCGCCCCAGCAGGGCTACGGCTACGCCCAGCAGCCCGGCTCGCAGCCAGGTTACGGTTACGGCCAGCAGCCCGGCTCCCAGCCCGGCTACGGCTACGCCCAGCAGCCCGGCTCCCAGCCCGGTTACGGCTACGCCCAGCAGCCCCCGTCCGGTTACGGCCACGGCTACGCGCAGGCCCCCGGCCAGCCGTACGTCCCGGGCCAGTACGGCCCCCGCCCCGGCAGCGACGACACCACGATGGCGATGCTGGCGCACCTCCTCGGCCTGCTCGCCTCATGGATCGGCCCGCTGATCATCTACTTGATGAAGAAGGACCAGGCCCCCTACGTCCGCGACCAGGCGGCGGAGGCGCTCAACTTCCAGATCACGATGTTCATCGGCTACATCGTGGCGGGCGTCCTGACGATCGTGTTCATCGGCGTGCTCCTGCTGCCGGTGATCTGGGTGGTGTCCCTGGTCTTCCACATCCAGGCGGCCGTGGCCGCGAACAAGGGCCAGCGCTACCGCTACCCGCTCTCCATCCGCATGATCACCTGAGCCTGCCCGCCTGGCCGCCCGCCTAGACCAGCAGGTCCCTGACGAGGGCGTCGGCCAGCAGCCGGCCCCGCAGCGTGAGCACCATGCGCCCGGCCCTGAAGTGCTCGGGCTCCAGCAGCCCGCGCGCCAGCGCTCCCGCCACGGCCGGCCGCGCCGCCGGCGCCACCTCGCTCAGGGGGTAGCCGGTGACCAGGCGCAGCTCCAGCATGAGGCGTTCCGCCGCGCGGGCCTCGTCGTCCAGCACCTCGCGGGCGTGGGCGGGCGAGGCGCCGGCGGCCAGGCGCTGGGCGTAGGCGGCGGGGTGCTTGACGTTCCACCAGCGGGTGCCGCCGACGTGGCTGTGCGCGCCCGGGCCGGCGGCCCACCAGTCGCCGCCGGTCCAGTAGAGCAGGTTGTGGCGGCAGCGGGCCTGCTCGGAGACGGCCCAGTTGGAGACCTCGTACCAGCCGAGGCCGGCCTGGGTGAGCAGCTCCTCGGCGACGAGGTAGCGGTCGGCGGCCACGTCGTCGTCCGGCATGGGCAGCTCGCCGCGCCGGACCCTGGCCGCCAGCCGGGTGCCCTCCTCGACGATGAGCGAGTACGCCGACACGTGGTCGGGCCCGGCCTCGATCGCGGCGGCCAGCGAGGCCCGCCAGTCGTCGTCGGACTCGCCCGGCGTGCTGTAGATGAGGTCGAGGTTGACGTGCTCGAACCCGGCCGCCCTGGCCTCCCGTACGGCCGCCGCCGGGCGTCCGGGCGTGTGCTTGCGGTCGAGCACGCGCAGCACGTGCTCGCGCGCGCTCTGCATGCCGAAGCTGATGCGGTTGAAGCCGCCGTGGCGCAGCTTCTCCAGGGAGGAGGGGTCCACGGACTCGGGGTTGGCCTCGGTGGTGACCTCGGCCCCCGGCCGCAGCCCGAACTCGGAGCCGATCGCCGCCAGGATCCGTGCCAGGTCCTCCGGCGGCAGCAGGGTGGGCGTGCCCCCGCCGAAGAACACCGTCTCCACCGGCAGCTCGCGCTCGCCGAGCACGCGCCGGGCCAGGCGGATCTCCTCGACGACCGTGTCGGCGTAGTCGTGGTGCGAGGCGCCCGGGCCCAGCTCGGCGGCGGTGTAGGTGTTGAAGTCGCAGTAGCCGCAGCGGGTCACGCAGAACGGCACGTGGACGTAGAAGCCGAACGGCCGCTCGCCGAGACCGCGCAGGGCGCTGTCGGGCAGCTCGCCCGTGGTGGGCGCGGGGTCGCCGTCGGGCAGGGTGGATGGCACCCCTCCAGTGTGCCGGTCGTCCGGCAGTGCTCCGTCATCGCGGGGCGGCGGGCCGTTGACGCCCTGGGACGCGGGTTCTACCATCGCCTCAACCTACTTATAGGAAAGTTTCTTATAAGTTGAGGCTTCCGGGAGTCCTCGGTGAAGAAGAAGACCCTGATCTCGCTCTCCCTCGCGTTCTTACTCGGCCTCACGGCGCTGTCCGCACCCGCCCAGGCCCAGACCCGCCCCGGTTTCCAACGGGTCGCGTACTTCATCCAATGGGGTGTCTACGGGCGCGACTACCACGTCAAGGACGTGGACACCACGGGCGCCGCCGCCAAGCTCACCCACCTCAACTACGCCTTCGGCTTCGTCAATGCCGAGGGCTCCTGCTACTCCTCCGACCCGTGGGCCGACTGGCAGCGCCCGGTGCCCGCCGAGCAGAGCGTGGACGGCGTGGCCGACGCCCCCGGGCAGGCGCTGAACGGCAACCTCAACCAGCTCCGCAAGCTCAAGGCCAAGCATCCCGGGCTGAAGGTGCTGATCTCGCTGGGCGGCTGGACCGGCTCCGCGCACTTCTCCGACGCCGTCCTCACGGCCGAGTCGCGGGCCAGGCTCGCGCGCTCCTGCATCGACCTGTGGCTGCGCGGCGACCTGCCGGGGCTGGAGCCGGGCGCGGGCGCCGGCGTCTTCGACGGCATCGACCTGGACTGGGAGTGGCCGGGCTCGGCCGGCAACGACGGCAACGTCATCCGCCCCGAGGACAAGCAGAACTTCACGCTGTTCGTCGAGGAGCTGCGGGCGCAGCTCAAGGCGTACGCGGCCGACGCCCAGCTCACCGCCTTCCTGCCCGCCTCGGCCGCCAAGATCGACGCCGGGTTCGAGGTGCGGCGCGTCTTCAAGCAGCTCGACTTCGCCACCGTCCAGGGGTACGACCTGCACGGCACCTGGGAGCCCCGGACCGGCCACAACGGCAACCTCTTCACCGACCGCCGCGACCCCAACCCGGTCAGGTACAGCGTGGACCAGACCGTCCGCGACTACCTGTCGCGGGGCGCGCCCGGCCGCAAGCTCGTCATCGGCGTGCCCGCCTACGGCCAGGGCTGGACCGGCGTCACCGGCGGCGGCGACGGCCTCTACAAGCCCGCCACCGGCCCCGCGCCCGGCAAGTGGGCCCCGGGCAACGAGGACTACAAGGACCTGGTGAACAAGCCCGGCAAGCGTTACCGGGACCTGCTGACCGGCGCCATGTGGCTGTACGACGGCAACGAGTTCTGGTCGTACGACGACCCGGCCGTGCTGGTGCAGAAGGCGGCGTACATCCGGCTCAAGGGGCTGGGCGGCTCCATGATGTGGTCCATCGACCAGGACGACTCCCGGGCGTCCCTCACCTCGGCGCTGTACTCCGTCCTGCGCTGACCCACCCGCCACCCGGCCACGCCGCGCCGTCGCCGCCCGCCCCGGGCCCAGGGCGAGCGGCGGCGGCGTGGGCGTGGACGAGGGCGGGCGTCAGACGGTCAGGGGCTCGGTGGCCTCGCCGGGCTCCAGGAGCCTTTCCGCCAGCTCGTCCCACCGCGCGGCATGCCCGGGTACGGCCAGGATGCGACGCAACGCGTCCCGGTCGCCGTGCCTCGCCAGGAACGAGTCGGCCACCGTCACCCCGGGCCCGGGCCGCGAGACGACCGTCACGCCGTCGCCCGCCCCGAGCTCACCGACCTCGATCACCCGCAGGTACGCCCCGGGCCGCCCCGCCTCGGTGAACCGCTTGAGCCAGCCCGGCTCGTCCATCCAGTTGCGGAACACCACGCACGGCACCCGCGGCCCGGTCACCTCCAGCAGCGCGCTGCCGACCCGCCAGCGCTCCCCGATGACGGCTCCGCCGACGTCGACGCCGATGGTGGTGAGGTTCTCCCCGAACCTCCCGTCGGGCAGCTCCCGCCCGAGCCGGCCCTCCCACCAGTCGTAGTCCTCCCTGGCGTACGCGTACACGGCCTGGTCGGGCGAGCCGTGGTGCTTCTGGTCGGCCCGCTCGTCACCGGCGAGCCCGTTCGGGTGCACCGGCACCCGGTGCTCGACCGGCCGCTTGTGGATCGCGGTCCGCCCCAGCTTGCCGGCCCACTCCGCGACGGCCGTTTTGCCTACGTTCACAGAGGTAATGCGCACTTTTGAACGTTAGCTGACCCTCCTCCCACCCGGCGACCCCTTATCGCCGCTCCGGCATCGGTCGGGCGCCGGGGGTGTCACGGTCGTATCCGCCGGCGTTGAGCTGGGACTCCGCGTCGAAACCGGCAAGCTGTAACAACGACTCCAGCGCCGCCTGGCGGACCTCCTCGACCGAGTCGCCGCGCTCGCCGAAGCACTCGGCCGCCACGTCGAGCAGCGCCGTGACCACCGCGGCGTCGGGATGGGGCACGCGGACGAGCGCGGCCCCTCCGGACCCCTGCCCGCACGCCGCCGGGTCCAGGTGGCGGCTCAGCAGCCGCCTGGCCTCCTCCGCCACAGCGACCCCCAGCACCGCGGCACGCTCGAAACGCTCAGAAGCAATCACGCCACCCTCCCATCGCACACGCGTTCGAGAGAGACGGTAGACCACGCCACCGACAAGAACGCCGCGCCGCCGGAAGATGTGGCTAGGCTCGAACGGTGCCCGAGATGATCATCGATGTCGAGCGGCTCACGGTCGAGCTCGGCGGCAACCCCGTGCTGCGCGGGCTGAGCCTGGCGGTGGACGCCGGCGAGATCGTGGCGGTGGTGGGGCCGAACGGAGCCGGCAAGTCGACCCTGCTGCGCTGCCTGGCCGGGCTGCAACCGGTCACGGACGGCGAGGTGCGGGTGTTCGGCGGCCCGCCGGTCGACGACGCGGCCTTCTGGGGGCGGGTGGCGCTGCTCGGCGACGAACCCGCCTGGTACCCGGGGCTGACGGCACGCGAGCACCTGGAGCTGATGGCGGCCGTGCACGGGCGGCCGCGGCTGGACGTCGAGGCGACGTTGGAGGTGTTCGCCCTGGTGGAGCGGGGTGACGCGGCACCGCTCACCCTGTCCACGGGGCAGCGCCAGCGGCTGTCGCTGGCCGCCGCGCTGCTCAGGCCGAGCACACTGCTGCTGCTCGACGAGCCGGAGCGGGGTCTGGACGCCGGTTTCCGCGGCCGCCTGGCGGAGTTGCTGGGGGCGTACCGGGACGAGGGCGGCACGGTGGTGATGGCCACGCACGACCAGGCACTGGCCGCCTGCGGCCGGCCGGTGTCGCTGTCGGGGGTCACGACGTGAGCGGGGCCGGGAACGCGAGCGGGGCCGAGCACGCGGGCCGGGCCGAGAACGCGGGCCGGAGCGAGCACGCGGGCCGGAGCGAGCGCGCCGACCGGGCCGAGCACGCCGGCGGCGGGGGCGCGGGGAGCGTGCGGGAGGTCCGGGGGTTCCTGCGGGCGCGGAGCCGGGCGCGCTCGACGCCGTTCGACCGGTACGTCACCGGTTTCAGCCTGCTGGTGCTCGCCGCCGTCGCCGGCCAGCCGGTGTCCGAGGTGCTGGCGGGGCTGGCCACAAGCACCGATCCGGCGCGCGCGGGGGCGGGGCTGGCGCTGCTCGCGCTGGGGCTGGCCGCGTTCCTGGCCGCCGCGCGGGCCGCCGGGCCGGTGCTGCTGACGGCGCCGGACGCGTCCTGGCTGCTGCTGTCGCCGCTGGACCGGCGGCGGGTGCTCGGGCGTACCGGATGGGCGCTGCTGGCGGTCGCCGTGGGGGCGGGCGCGGTGCTCGGGCTGGGCCTGCTGGCCGCGCTGGGCGCGCCCGACCAGCTCGTGTGGCGGGCGCTCGGCGCGCTGGCGCTCGGGGTGTCGGCGAGCGTGGGCGCGACGGCGCTGGCGGTGCTGTCGAGGGCGTCCCAGACGTGGCAGGTGTGGCTGGCGGCGGCGGTCGTCACGCTGCTGGTGCTGGCCGTGGTGGCGGTCGGCGGGCAGGCCCGTACGGCGCTGGCCGTCGCCGCGAGCGCTCCCCTGGCCGCCGTGGCGGCCGCCGCCTCGGGCGCGGCGCTGGCCGCCGCCCTCCTGGTACGCCGGGCGTGGGCGGCGCTCGGCCGGATCCCCGCCCGCGAGATCGCCGCGGCCTCCACCCGGGGCGGGCACGTGGCGAACGCGGCCATGGGGGCCGACCCCGGAGTGCTCACCTGGATCGCCGAGGACAACCACTGGCGGGCCAGGAAGCTGCGCTCGCGGAGCTGGCCGTCGTTGCCGGCGCCGCTCGCGCTCGCCTGGCAGGACTGGCGGCGGCTGGCCCGGCGGCCGGGGCGCCTGGCGGTCACGCTGGCCACCGCCGCGCTGCCCGCGGTCCTGGCGGAGGCGGGCGGTACGCCCGGGGTGCTGGCGGCGGCCGTCCTGGCCGGCGGGCTGGCGGTGGCGGCGACCGCGGCGACCGGGGCGCGCCGCGACGCCGACAATCCGGCCCTGGCCCGGCTCGCCGGCGTCGGCCGCCGACCGGCCCTGGCGGCCCGCGCCCTGCTGCCCGCCCTGCTGGCCGCCGCTTGGACGACCGCGTCCCTGACCGGCCTGGCCACCACCTGGACGACCACAACCCTGACCGAACCGGCCGCCGGTGTCCATGTCGCGGCGGGTCCGGCCGTCTGGTGGCCGTTCGGGCTGGCGATGGCGCCGGCGCTGGCGGCCGGGGCGTTGCGGATGGCGCGGCGCAGCCCCGTCGATCACTCCCTGCCCGTCATCGACCTCGGCGCCGGGGGGATCCCCCTCGGCCCCCTGCTCTGGGCGGTCACCGGCCTGGACCTGGCGGTGGCCGGCTGCCTGCCCGCCCTCGTCGCGCTGGCCTCGGCGCCCGCGCACCCCGGTGGGCACCTGGCGGCCCAGGCCGTCGCGGGGGCCGCGGTGCTGGCGGGTTACGTCCTGCGCTCGGGCAGGGGCGCCGGTCAGGCGACGTAGACGTAGCTGGGCACGCCCCCGTACGGGATGGCCCGGTCCCTGCGCATGCCCGCGCGTTCGGCGACCCGCAGCGACGGCGCGTTGACGTCCCTGATCACCGCCACGACCGTGCCGATGCGGCGGCCGACCAGCAGCGCCGCCCTGGCCAGCTCGACGGCGTAGCCGTGGCCCCACGCGGAGGGGTGGAACCGGTAGTACAGGTTGAGGACCTCGGCGCCGTCCACGACGGCGTGGCGGAGGCCGCCGAAGCCGAGGACCTCCGGCCGCTCCAGCGGCCGGGCCGCCCAGTAGCCGAGCCCGCGTTCGTCCCAGTCGGCGAGCCACAGGTCCAGCATCGCCCGGCTGGACTCCAGGTCCGGGGAGGGGCCGGCGGGGTTGTACACGCTCGTACGCGGATCGGAGTGGAGCTCGTGCACGGCCGGCAGGTCGTCGGCTGTGACGCGAGATAGCACCATCCGCGCCGTTTGCACCACTTCCATGCTTTCAGCGTAGCCTCTACGATCGAAGGGCGATCGCTACCGATCGGAGGGCGATGACGATGGACATCCCGAGGCTCCAGAGCGCGTTGCGGACCATCGCGCGCGGCCTGGAGGAGCTGGCGGGCGCGCTCGGCGAGCAGCGGGAGGCGAGCGAGGACGAGCGCACCGCGAGCGTCGTCCGCGCGTGGGGGCGGCGCGGGCTCACCCAGAAGGAGGCGTCCGAGTTGTTCCAGCGGCACGGGTTCGCCCCGCAGACCACCGGCGGATGGGCGCGCGGCGAGTGGCTGGAGCTCGGCGACGACGGCCTGCGCTACCTCACCGCGAAGGCGCGGGCCTGGCTGGAGGGCCGGGCGCCGCGCTCTCCGGCCTGACGCGGCCTACTTCTTGGGCTTGTCGGAGCTGGAGTCGGTGGACAGCGCGGCGACGAAGGCCTCCTGCGGCACCTCGACGCGGCCGACCATCTTCATCCGCTTCTTGCCTTCCTTCTGCTTCTCCAGCAGCTTGCGCTTACGCGAGATGTCACCGCCGTAGCACTTGGCCAGGACGTCCTTGCGGATGGCGCGGATGTTCTCGCGGGCGATGACCCGCGCGCCGATGGCGGCCTGGATCGGCACCTCGAACTGCTGCCGCGGGATCAGCTCGCGCAGCTTCTTGGCCATGTCCACGCCGTAGGTGTAGGCCTTGTCCTTGTGGACGATCGCGCTGAAGGCGTCGACCGGCTCGCCCTGCAGCAGGATGTCGACCTTGACCAGGTCGGCCTCCTGCTCGCCGGCCGGCTCGTAGTCGAGCGAGGCGTAGCCGCGGGTGCGGGACTTGAGCTGGTCGAAGAAGTCGAAGATGATCTCGCCGAGCGGCAGCGTGTAGCGGATCTCGACGCGGTCCTCGGACAGGTAGTCCATGCCGAGGAGCTGGCCGCGCCGCCCCTGGCAGATCTCCATGATCGCGCCGATGAACTCGGACGGGGCCAGGATCGTGGACTTGGTGACCGGCTCGTGCACCGAGGCGATCTTGCCGCCGGACGGAAACTCCGACGGGTTGGTGACCGTGAGCTCCTTGCCGTCCTCCATGACCACCCGGTAGACCACGTTGGGGGCGGTGGAGATGAGCGACAGGCCGAACTCGCGCTCCAGCCGCTCGCGCACGATCTCCATGTGCAGCAGCCCGAGGAAGCCGACGCGGAAGCCGAACCCGAGCGCGGCCGAGGTCTCCGGCTCGTAGACCAGCGCGGCGTCGTTGAGCTGGAGCTTGTCCAGCGCCTCGCGCAGCTCAGGGTACTCGTCGCCGTCGATGGGGTAGAGGCCGGAGAACACCATCGGCTTGGGGTGCTCGTAGCCGGCCAGCATCTCCTGGGCGGGCTTGGCGGCGGAGGTGACGGTGTCGCCGACGCGCGACTGGCGGACGTCCTTGACGCCGGTGATGAGGTAGCCCACCTCGCCGACGCCGAGACCCAGGTCGGCGGGCTTGGGCTCGGGCGAGATGACGCCGATCTCCAGCGTCTCGTGGGTGGCGCTGGTGGACATCATGAGGATGCGCTCGCGCTTGCCGAGGTGGCCGTCCACGACGCGGACGTAGGTGACCACGCCCCGGTACGTGTCGTACACGGAGTCGAAGATCAGCGCCCGCGCGGCGGAGTCGGCCACGCCCACCGGCGCTGGGACCGTCTCGACCACGTGGTCGAGCAGCTCGCGTACGCCCTCGCCGGTCTTGCCGGAGACCTTGAGCACGTCGGACGGGTCGCAGCCGATCAGCCCCGCCAGCTCCTCGGCGAACTTCTCCGGCTGCGCGGCGGGCAGGTCGATCTTGTTGAGGACCGGGATGATGTGCAGGTCGGCGTTCATGGCCAGGTAGAGGTTGGCCAGCGTCTGCGCCTCGATGCCCTGGGCGGCGTCGACCAGCAGGATCGCGCCCTCGCACGCCTGGAGCGACCGCGAGACCTCGTAGGTGAAGTCGACGTGGCCCGGCGTGTCGATCATGTTGAGCACGTGGCCGTTCCACGGCAGGCGGACGGCCTGCGACTTGATGGTGATGCCGCGCTCGCGCTCGATGTCCATCCGGTCGAGGTATTGGGCGCGCATGGAGCGGTCGTCGACCACGCCGGTGATCTGCAGCATCCGGTCGGCAAGGGTCGACTTGCCGTGGTCGATGTGCGCGATGATGCAGAAGTTGCGGATCAACGCGGGGTCGGTCTGGCCAGGCTGAGTGCGCACCGAAGTCCGTTTCAACAGGGTTGAGGTCAAGCAGTCTTCTATGGTGACATGCCCAGGTGATTGCCCGGGCCGTCATCCGCCGTGGCCTGCGCCTGCTCGCGCTGGCCCTGGCCGTCGTCGTCGCGCTGGTCGGCCTGCTCGCCGCCGCGCTCCGACTCCAGTTTACCGGTGCCCCGAAGGCGTGGGCGAAGAGCACGGGAAACGACGCCCTGTGGCTGGGCCATATGTGGGTGGACGGCCGCCGTACCGAGAAGGACGTCGAGCGGCTGGCGGACCGGCTGCGCGCGACGGGGATCAAGGACGTGTACGTCCATTCCGGTCCTTTCGACGAGGACGGCCGCCTCGACCCCGCCAAATACCCCAACGCCCGAAATTTCGTGCAATGGATGCATAAGAAGCTGCCGGCCGTCCGCGTCTCCGCCTGGCTCGGCCAGTCCGTCGAGAACGCCCTCGACCTCGACGACCCGGCCTCCCGCGCCAACGTCCTGGCCGGCGTCGCCGCCGTCATGGAGCAGGGCTATGACGGCGTCCACTACAACTTCGAGCCCGTCGGCGACGGCGACGGCCAATTCCTCGACCTGCTGGAACGCACCCGCCGGCACACCCGCCTGCTGTCCACCTCGACGCCCCAGATCGAGCCGTACCCGGGCCTGCGCCTGCTCGCCCGGGGCGCCCTCGGCCACGACAAGTACTGGTCGCCGGGGTACTTCCGGCAGGTCGCCGCCCGCGTGGACCAGGTCGCCGTCATGACCTACGACTCCGGGACCCCCACCGGCTCCCTCTACGGCGGCCACGCGGCCCGCCAGGCCGGGCTGGCCCTGGACCTGGTCCCGGAGGGCAAGTTCCTGCTCATCGGCGCCCCCGCGTACCACGACCACGGGCTGCCCTGGCTGGACGCGGCCGAGAGCGTGGCGACGGCCGCCGAGGGCGCCCGCCTGGCGGTGTCCGGCCACGGCCCGCGCGAGCGCTTCGGCCTCGCCCTGTACGTGGACTTCGCCGCCACCGAGGAGGACTGGCGCGAGTACATGACCGGCTGGGTGGACGTACACTCATAGAAGTCCATTCGCCCAGGCTGTTGATTTGAGCAGCCGCCTGGGTTATTGGTAATCTGTTCAACTGCGTGTGTGGCGCGCCCTCTCTCGAGCCCGCGCGCCCCATCCATCACTCAGACTTTCACCGAGGCTTCTTCGTGGCGAACATCAAGTCCCAGGTCAAGCGCAACAAGCAGAACGAGAAGGCTCGTCTGCGCAACAAGGCGGTCAAGTCCTCCCTGAAGACGGCCGTCCGCAAGTTCCGCGAGGCCGCCGAGCAGGGCGACGTCGAGCAGGCGGCCGCGCTGCAGCGGGTGGCCGCCCGCCAGCTGGACAAGGCCGTCAGCAAGGGCGTCATCCACAAGAACCAGGCCGCCAACCGCAAGTCGGCGATCGCCAAGCAGGCCGCCGCCCTGGCCGCCAAGTAACGCGCCAGGCGACACCCGGCATCACGGACGCCGCTCCCTCAGGGGGCGGCGTTCTTTTTTTGTGGTTTTGTCACGATTTCGATATCACACGCCCGTATCGGGTCCGTCACCGTTGCCGTGATCACCTTGCTTGCGTTCGTCCCTCTCCCGGAAAGTGCACTCAACGAGCGAAGGGGGACGGATGCGGGGGCCGTTGGTCGTCAAGAGGGCGTTCAGCGAGCCGTTGCTCCTGCTGGCCGCGTTCGGGGCGATCCTGCTGGCCACCACCACGCTGGTGGCGCTGACCATGTACGCCTTCTCCATCGCCGACGCGGGCGTGCGCCGGACGATGGAGACCGCCTCCTTCCGCCAGACCGCCGCGACCATCAGCACCCCCGTCACCGCCGAGACCTTCCCCCGCTACGACCGGGCGGTCCGCGACGAGCTGGCCCGCGCCTACACCGCGCCGCCGGCGATCACCACGAGCTTCCGCTCCGACTCCTACGTCATGCCCGGCCAGGACGGCGAGCCGCAGCCCGAGCTGCTCAGGTTCGGCAGCCACGACGGGCTCGAACGGCATGCCAGGCTCGTGTCGGGAAGCTGGCCGCGCCCCGGCGAGTCCCCGGTCGAGGCGGCGGTCTCGCTGCCCGCGGCCTCGGCGGGCGGGTTCGAGGTCGGCCGCGAGTTCACCACGAAAGGCCGCCTCGACCCGCGGCCGGTCACCGTGCGCGTCGTCGGCGTCTTCCAGCTCAACGACCCCTCCGGCGAGCGCTGGGCGAACGAGCAGCTCCTCAGCCGGGGCGTCGAGCGCGGCGAGTTCACCACGTACGGGCCGCTCATGATCCCCCGGGAGACCTTCCTCTCCCGCTTCGCCACCAGCGTCAACGCCACCTGGACCGCCGAGCCCGACCTCGGCGCGCTCACCCCGGAGCGGCTGCGCCCGCTCGCGGCGGCCGTCGGCGGGGTCGGCGAGCGGCTCAAGGAGGGCGGCTGCGCCACCTGCGAGGCGGCGAGCGGGCTGCCGGAGATCCTGGTCCAGCTCGACACCGCGTCGCTGGTGGCGCGCTCCACCATGCTCATCCCGGTGCTGCAACTGCTGCTGCTGGCCGCCTACGCGCTGATGCTCACCGCCCGGCTGCTGGCCGAGCACCGCCGCATGGAGGTGGCGCTGCTGCGCTCGCGCGGCGCGGGCACCGCCCGGCTGGCCGCGCCGGCCGCCGGCGAGGCGCTGCTGGTCGCCCTCCCGTGCGCGCTGGTCGCGCCGTTCCTCGGGCCGCCGCTGCTGGCACTGGTCGGCGAGCTGCCGTGGATCCGCTCCACCGGCGTGCGCCTGGCCCCGGTGGCCGACCTGGGAGCGTTCCTGGTCTCCTCCGGCGTGGCGCTGGCCGCCGCCGTGCTGCTGGCCCTGCCGTCACTGGCCGGAGCGCGGCGCACCTACGTCGAAGAGCAGGCGGCGCGCGGGCGCGGCGGCGGACGCGGGCTGATGGAGCGGGCCGGCGCCGACCTGGCGCTGCTCGTGGTGGCCGGCCTGGCGATCTGGCAGCTACGCCGCTACGGCGCGCCGGTCACCGCGACGGCCGGTGGCGGGCTCGGCGTCGATCCGCTCATCGTCTCCGGGCCCGCGCTGGCCCTGCTCACCGGCGGCCTGCTGGGGCTGCGGCTGGTGCCGCGCGTGTCGCGGCTGGCCGAGCGGATCACCTCGGGACGGCGCGCGCTGGCCCCCGCGCTCGGCGCCTGGCAGGTGAGCCGGCGGCCGCTCCGGTACGCGGGCCCCGCGCTGCTGCTCACGATGGCGGTCGCGATCGGCGTCCTGTCCATGTCCACCGCGGCCACCTGGCGGGCCTCGCAGCTCGACCAGGCCCGCCACCAGGCCGGGGCGGACCTGAGGCTGTCCGGGCCGCCCGACGGGCCGGAGCTGGGCGCGCTCGGGCGGGGCACGGCGTTCACCGCGCTGCCCGGCGTCACCGCGTACTCCCCCGCCTTCCGGGGGCAGGTCGATGTCAGCGGCGAGAGCGCGTTGCTGCTCGCCCTGGACGCGGCCCGCCTCGGCGAGCTGTTCCACCTGCGCCCCGACCTGTCGGAGCAGCCGGTCGCGGAGCTGTCCAGAGCACTGTCCGCCTCCCGCCCGGACGGGACGGCGGGGTCCGGGACGGCGGGAACCGGGACGGCGGGAACCGAGGGGCGCCGGAGCGGCGTGGTGCTGCCCGGCGAGCCGGGCACGCTGACCGTCCGGGCCGAGGCGGAGGGGGCGGTGCCGGCCCGGCTGGTGTTGTCCGACGCGCTCGGCGTGTGGCGGGACCTGCCGCTCGGCACGTTGCGCGCCGGCGCCAACCGGGTGGACCTCGACCTGCGGGCCCTGGCCGGGCGGTCCGGGAAGATCACCTATCCGCTGACGCTGCGCGGGCTGATCGCGGGCGCGTCGCGCGAGGACGCGGCGGTGAGGGTGACCGGGGTGAGCGCGGACGGCCGCGACGTGCCCGTCCCCGCGCTGTCGCTGACCGCGACCGACCGACCGGCCGCCGCGACGTTCGCCCCGGCCCCCGGCACAGGCCCCGGTGCGGGGGGCGGCACGGGAACCGGCACGGCATCCGGGGCGGCATCCGGGGCGGCATCCGGGGCGGCGTCCGGGGCGGCGTCAAGGGCGGGATCCGCGCTGGGGCCGTTGCCCGTCGTGCTCACCGCCGACCTCGCCGCCACCCTCAAGCTCGCCCCCGGGCAGACCGGGCCGGCCGGCATCGACCGGCGGGTGCTCCAGGTCAAGGTGGTAGGCGTGGTGGACGGCATGCCGACGGCCGCCGCCGGGCAGCAGGCGCTGCTGGCGGACTGGGGGACGCTGCAGGCGTACGAGCTGGCCGCCGCCCAGCCGCCCCGGCCCGCCACCGAGTGGTGGCTGGCCGCCGCCGACCCCGCGCCCGCCCGCGCCGCGCTGCGCGAGCGGCCCGCCTGGGACGTCACCGTGGTGGACCAGCGGGAGCTGACCGCGACCCTGCGCGACGACCCGCTCGCCAGCGGCCTGCAGGGCGCGCTGATGCTGGGCTTCGGGGCGGCGCTGGTGTTCGCGACGCTCGGGTTCCTGGTGAACGCGGCCGTCGCGGCGCGCGAGCGCAGGGCCGAGTTCGCCGTGCTGCGGGCGCTCGGCACCAGCTCGCGGCAGGTGCTCGGGCTGCTGCTGGTGGAGCAGGCGTTCGTGGTCGGGCTGTCGCTGGCGGCCGGGACCGGGCTCGCCGTGGCGGTCGGCGCGCTGGTGGTACCGCACATCGTGCTGACCGGGCAGGCCTCGGCCGTGACGCCCGGCGTGCTGCTGGAGATCCCGTGGGCGGCCACGGCCCTGATGCTGGCGCTGGTGGCCGCCGTGCTGTTCGCGATCGTCGCCGGGCTGGCGCGGAACCTGCGGCGCGGGCAGATCTTGGAGGACCGGTGAGGATCCCGCTGCCGGCCCGGGTGCACGCGGGCACCCTGGCCGTGCTCTTCGTACTGACCGCGCTGGCCTGCCTGCTGGTCTCCGGGCTGCCGCGGGCCACGCAGGCGTCCTTCGACCGCGCGTTGCAACGGGCGCTGGACTCGGCGCCCGCCGTGCAGTCCGACCTGACCGTGGCGGGCGAGACCCGCTCCCCCCGCGAGGACCTGCACGACCGGGCCGCCTTCGAGGAGCGCGAGCGGCGCTGGCGGGCGCTGCTGCCCGCCGCGCTGCGCCCCCTGGTCACCGGCGCCGGGCACATGAGCGCCAAGACCAGCCTCACGCCCGTGACCGGGACCGGCGGGCAGACCTACATCAACCTCGGCTGGCTCTCCGACGCCGGGCGGCGCGTGGAATGGGTGGCGGGCCGCGAGCCGGGCGCGCCGTCCGCCATGCGCTTCCGCGGGCAGACGATCCCGCTGTTCGAGGTGGGCGTCGTCGAGGAGGCCCTGGGCGAGATGAGCCTGCGCGTCGGCCAGGTCAGGATGCTGGGCGAGAGCGACTTCGCCGCCGTCAGGATCACCGGCGTCTTCCGCGCCAAGGACCCCACTGACCGCGCCTGGGCCCACGACCAGGACATCCTGCACGTCACCCGGCTGCTGCCGCCCGGCAAGCTGGACTTCGAGTTCCACACCACGACCCTCATGTCGGACGCGGGCCTGGCCGCGCTCAGCGGCGGGGCCCGCAACCTGACCTACCGCTGGGTGCTGCCCCTGGACGGGCGGGCCGCGAGCGCGCTGGCGCTGCCCGGCGTGAACGCCGGGATCGCCGAGTTCAGCCGCCTGCTCACGCTCCAGGCCACCACCTCCGCCCCCTACCGGCTGGAGACCGGGCTGCCCAAGCTGCTCGGCGACTTCGACGCGGCGCTGGCCACCGCGCGGACCGTCATGTACCTGGTGCTCGCCGGGCTGCTCGCGGTCGCGCTCGGCGTGATCGTGCTCGGCGTGCGGCTGCTGACCGACCGTACCGACCAGGCACTCGCGCTGGCCCGGGCGCGCGGCGGTTCGTTGTGGCAGGTGGCCGGGGCGGGGGCGGCGCTCACCGCGGCGGCGATCGGCCCGGCCGCGCTGGCCGGGTACGCGCTGGCCTGGCTCGTCCCCGGGCCCGCGCTGCCGGTCGCGCACCTCGGGCCGGCGTTCGTCCTGGTCGCGGGGGTCGGGTTCGCGGCGGCGCGGGTCGCGCTCGCGCACCGGGCGCCGCTGCGCGAGCGGCGCGACGACGTGGCCGCCGCCCGGCCCTCCGCCCGGCGGATCACGGTGGAGGTGCTGGTCGTGGTGCTCGCGCTGGCGGGGGCGTACCTGCTGCGGGCCCGCGGGTTGTCGGCGGGGGCCGGGCAGGACCCGTTCCTGCTGCTGGTGCCGATCGCGCTGACCCTGGCGGCGGCGCTGGTCACGATGCGCTGCTACCCGTACCCGCTGCGGCTGCTCGTGCGGCTGACCGCGCGCGGCCGGGCCGCCGTGCCGTTCCTGGGGCTCACCCGGGCGGCGCGGGCCCGCGCGGCGGGCGGGCTGCCGGTGCTGATCCTGCTGCCCGCGCTGAGCGTGTCCGTCTTCGCGGCGGTGATCTCGGACGGGATCGCCGGGACGCAGCGGCTCGCGTCCTGGCAGCGGGTGGGCGCGCCCATCAAGATCACTTCAACCGTCGAGATCCCGGCCGCGACGATCGACCGGGTACGCGCCACGCCCGGGGTCGAGCAGGTGGTGACCGCCCAGACCGGACGGGTGCAGCTCGGCTACGCCAGCGAGAGCGCCGAGGCCGTCGCCGTGGACGTCGCGCAGTGGCGGCGGCTGCTCGACGGGGCGCCCGTCGGCCTGCCCGCGCTGCCCGGCGGCACGTCGGCGCTGGTCTCGCCCGAGCTGCGGGGCCGGGGGACGCTCGACATCGGCTGGCAGTCGCGGGTCAAGGTGACCGTCCGGGGAGTGATCGACTCGGTGCCCGGGTTCCGCTCCGGCGGGAAGTTCCTCGTCCTGCCGCTGAGCGTGCTGACCCGGCCCGCCGTCAACACGCTGCTGGTCAAGGGCGACGTCGCGCCCGCCGTGCTGGCCCGGCTGGTCCCGTCGGCCACCGTCGAGACCCAGGAGGGGGCGCTGGCCGCCATCCGGGACGATCCGCTCACCGGCGCGGTACGCGCGACGCTGGTCGTGGTGACCGTGGCGCTGGGGTTCTACGCGCTGGTGGCGGTGGTCCTGTCGCTGGTCGTGGGGGCCGCCGACCGGGCCGCGGCGGTGTCGTTCCTGCGTACGCTGGGGCTGTCGGACCGGCAGGCGCGGCGGCTCACCGTGCTGGAGGTGCTGCCGATGGTGCTGGTGACGGCGCTGGCCGGGTTCGGGCTGGGGCTCGGGCTGCCGGCCGCGCTCGGGCCCGGCGTCGACCTGTCCTCGTACGCCGGCGATCTGCCCGTCGGCGACTACTCGCCCGACCTGCTCACGCCGGCGGCGCTGGCGGCCGGGCTGGCCGTGGTCGCGGTGCTCGGCGCGTACGCGCACACCGCGCTCAACCGGCGGCGCAGCCTGAGCGCCGCGCTGCGTGCCGGGGAGCTGTCATGAGGAGCCCCGCCCGTCCCCTGCCCGAGGAGTCCGGATGAATCCCACCCTGTCCGAGCTGGAGGCCAAGGCCACGCGCGAGAAGGCGGCCTTCGGCGGTGACGCGCACATCGTCTGCGACAATCTCGTCCGCATCTACAAGACCGAGGGCGTCGAGGTCGTCGCCCTGCAGGGGCTCGACCTCGTGATCGACAAGGGCGAGCTGGTCGCCATCGTCGGCGCCTCGGGGTCGGGCAAGTCCACGCTGCTCAACGTGCTGTCCGGCCTGGACGTGCCCACCGCCGGGGTGGCCCGGGTGGCGGGCATGGACCTGCTGTCCATGAGCCCCAAGGACCGGCTGCGCTACCGGCGGTCGGTGGTCGGGTTCATCTGGCAACAGACGGCGCGCAACCTGCTGCCCTACCTGAACGCGCGCGAGAACGTCGAGCTGCCCATGAAGCTGGCCGGCGCGCCGCGCAAGGAGCGCGGGCGGGCTCTGGAGCTGCTGGAGCTGCTGGGCGTGGCCGATTGCGCCGACCGCAAGATTCCCGAAATGTCGGGCGGCGAGCAGCAGCGCGTCGCCATCGCGGTCGCCCTGGCCAACTCCCCCCAGCTCATCCTGGCCGACGAGCCGACCGGCGAGCTCGACAGCGAGACCTCGGAACAGGTCTTCGAGGCGCTGCGCACCGCCAACCGGCAGCTCGGCGTGACCGTCGTCATCGTCACCCACGACCCGCTGGTGGCGCAGCAGGTGGACCGCACGGTCGGCATCCGCGACGGGCGGACCAGCAGCGAGACGCTGCGCCGCGAGGGCGCCGAGGGCGAGATCGTCGCCGAGGAGTACGCCGTGCTCGACCGCGTGGGGCGCCTGCAACTTCCGCGTGACTTCATGAACGCCCTGAACATGGAGCGCCGGGTACGGCTGGAGCTCGAATCCGACCACATCGGCGTATGGCCCGCCCGGGAGGAGCCCTCCGATGAGCAACCCTGACCACTGCCCGGCCCCCCGACCCGGCGACGACGACGGCGACCGGCTGTCATCGCCGGCCGGTGTCAGCAGCCGGACAGCCGCACGAGGAGAGGAGCCCGGCGATGAGCGATGAGCCCCTGGTCGTGGTGGAGGGCCTGCGCAAGGTCTACCGGACCGGCCCGAAGGAGGTCGTCGCGCTGCGGGACGTGTCGTTCTCCGTCCGCCCCGGCGAGCTGGTCGCCGTCCGTGGCCGCTCCGGCTCCGGCAAGACCACCCTCCTCAACCAGATCGGCGGCCTGGACCGGCCGGACGCGGGCCGCGTGCTGGTGTCCGGCCAGGACGTCACGGCGATGTCCGAGGACGCGCTGCTGGAGCTGCGCCGGGACGTGATCGGCTTCGTGTTCCAGTCGTTCGGCCTGATCCCCGTCCTGTCGGCCGCCGAGAACGTCGGGGTGCCGATGCGGCTGGTCCGCATGCCGGCCGACGAGCGCGAGGCCCGCGTCCGGATGCTGCTCGCGCTGGTGGGCCTGGAGCAGCACGCCAACCAGCGCCCGTTCGAGCTGTCCGGCGGCCAGCGCCAGCGCGTGGCGATCGCCCGCTCCCTGGCCAACCGGCCGCGCCTCCTGGTGGCCGACGAGCCGACGGGCCAGCTCGACTCGCAGACGGGCCGCCAGATCATGGAACTGCTGCGGGCCCTCGTCCGCAGCGAGGGCGTCACGGCCCTGGTCGCCACCCACGACCCCAGCCTGATCACGCTCGCCGACCGCGTCCTGGAGATCAGCGACGGCGCCGTCCACGACGCCACCCTGCCCTCCCCGACCTGACCCAGCCCACCCCCACCGACCTCACGTCGGCTGGGACGGCCTGAGGCCGGGCCACGAGACCCACACCCGGGTGTTGTCCCAAGAGGTGGACATGACCGGGCCGGCGACCGTGGATCCACGTTCGAGGAATGCACCCTCAGGGGCGCGCGCTTCGACGTCTCCACCCATACGGACGTCCGTTTCCCTCAACTGCACCTTCCGCCGGTGCACGTTCTCCGGCGCCACGTTCACCGGCTGCGAGCTGACGGGCGGCATGTTCGGCGGCTGCGGCTGCCGCCCTCCGAAGGTCGAGGGCGGCGACCGATCCTTCGTCGGCCAGCCGGGCGCCGACCTGCGGGACAGCGCCTTCACCGGGGTCCGGATGCCACCTGCGCGGCAGGGACCTGAGCGCGCTCGACTCGCATGTGACCACCTTCACCCACGAACAGCCGCCGTTCCGGCGCTTCATCCCACGGGCGACCACCGCTCCCGATCCTCGCTCGGCCAGGCGCCGTGGTTTTCCGCGGACCTTCGGTAAACCGTTCGCCGCTCCCAGGTTGTAGTCATCGTCAGGGACGATCGAGACGGAGATGGTGGATGGACGACGGTTTCGCCGAATATGTGGCGCAACGCCATTTGCGGCTGTGCCGGATGGCGTACCTCCTCGCCCGGGACTGGGGCACGGCCGAGGATCTGGTGCAGTCCGCGCTGGCCAAGGCATGGGTCGCCTGGCGGCGGATCGAGGGCAACCCCGATCCGTACGTCTACCGGATCATCGTGAACACCCATGCGTCCTGGTGGCGCAGGCGCTGGCGCGGGGAGGTTCCGGCGGAAAGCCTGCCCGACAGGGCCGATCCGCGCGACCGGGCCGGCGAGGTGGACGAGCAGGACGCTTTGTGGAGCGCGATCGGCACGCTGTCCTCACGCCAGCGCGCGGTGATCGTTCTGCACTACTTCGAGGGACGGACGCTCACCCAGGTCGCCGACATCGTCGGCTGCTCGTTGGGCGCGGTGAAGAGCCAGCTCAGCCGGGCTCTCACCCGCCTTCGGGTCGACCCGGACATTCAGACGATGCAGGTAGAAAGGGCTCAGCGATGACGTACAGCACGAGCGACCTGGAACGGCTGCTGAACGAACGTGGCGAGGCACGGGCGGGCGGCGGGCCCACCGCTCATCTCGACATCATCATCCGGCGGGGGCGCCGCATCCGCCGTACGCGGCGGGCGATGGTGGCCGGGGGCGCGCTGGCCGTCGCCGTCGTCGCCGCCGGGCTGGTGAACGCCCTGCCGGCCGGAGCGCCCCGGCTGGACAGGTCGGCGGTGGCCCAGTCTCCCGCGGACTCGGCCCAGATCAAGCCCGCCGCGAAGCTTCCCGGAAGCTTCCACGTGGTGATGGGGAACAAGAACTTCTCCCTGCCCCTCCTGCACTCCGAGCGCTTCACGACCACGGGCGCCGTCAGGACGGTGACGTTCACCCCGGCCAGCTACTACACCGGGTACATGGTGGTCTGTGATGATCCCCGGGCGTGGGTGGTCATACAGGGCAAGCTCAAGGGCGGCGAAGCGGGGGGAACCTCCGGGCGGTGCGCCCCCCTGGGCGGCGGGCATCACGACAAGTCGTCCGCGCCCGCCGACTGGCTGAAGCGCCCGCAGTCGGTGAAGGTCTGGGTCTTCCCCGCCGACGCCCCCGTCCGGGAGGTGGCGCAAGCCGTCGCCGGCTGCCCTCTCACTCGGAAGTCCAAGGAGTGTGACGACGAAGCCGCCGCCCACGCTCTCATGCGTCCCGAAGTGCGCGAACGCCTTTCCTCCGAGGTCGGCGAACGGCCGGGCGGCTGGACCGTCGGGGTCTACGACCGCCCGTCCCCGGCTTCCTCGGCGGGTTCATGAGGGTTTCGGCCGCGAGCACGCCTCGGCCATGATCTCCGGCAGGGCAGCGAAGCCGATGACGGTCACCTGCCCGTGCGGCTCGCCACGACGACCTGGACCGTGTGCTCCAGCGCGTACGCCGGGTCGGCCCCGCCGCCCTTGACCTGCTCGTCGGCCTCGGCGACCGCCTGGATCGCTCGCGAGAGCCCCTCCGGCCCCCACCCGTTGAGCTGCCGCTTCACGCGGTCCACCTTCCAGGGCGGCATGCCGAGCTGACCGGCCAGCTGCCCGCCCCGTACGTTACGCGGCGCACCGGCCACCTTGGCCAGCGAACGCAAGCCACCCGCGAGCGCGCTCACCAGCAGCACCGGCGCCACTCCGGTGGCGAGCGCCCACCGCAGTTGCTCCAGGGCCTCGGCCAGCCGCCCCTCGATGGCGGAGTCGGCGACGTTGAACCCGCTGACCTCCGCCCGCCCCTTGTGATAGCGCGCCACGGAGGCCACGCCGATGGTCCTGTCGTCGGTGTCGAACACGAGCTGACTGCACGCGGCCGCCAGCTCCCGCAGATCGTTGCCCACGGCGTCGAGCAGCGCCTGCGCCGCGTCCGGTGCGATCCCCCGCCCGGCCCGCTTGAACTCCCTCTTGATGAAGTCGAGCCGCTCGCCCGCCTTGGTGATCTTGTCGATGGTGATCACTGCGGCCTTGGCCTTCTTCACCCCGTCGACCAGGGCCTTCCCCTTGACCCCGCCCGGATGCGCCAGCACCAGCACGGTGTCGTCGGACGGCTTCTTGGCGTACGTCACGATCTCGGTGATGACGTCCTTGGCCAGATCCTGCGCCGACCTGATCACCACCACCGAACGGTCGCCGAACAACGACGGCGAGGTCAGCTGGGTCAGCTCCCCGGTCGTCACCTTGCTCCCGACGAGATCGTGCACCTCGACGCTCGGGTCGGCGTCCCGAGCCGCCGCGACGACGCCGCTCACGGCCCGCTCGGCCAGCAGCTCCTCGTCGCCGAGGACCAGGGTCACAGGTGCTGGATCGGTTCCCGCCATGCCTGGCAGCATGCCATGCGCCACCGGCAAGGTGGTACTCGGACTCCCCCGCCACCGAGGACGGTCAACGCGGATGAGCGGACGATCCGCAGGCATCGGCCGTCAACGGGACCGAGGCGAAGCCAAGGCAGGGTCAAGGCGGGTCAAGGCGGGGTCCCCTCCGGCCTGCTCGCGCGGACGAACGGCGGGACGAACACGCCACGACAGGGCTGGGCCACCGGTAGCCGCCTTCGTCGCCCTGTCGCCCCATCACCCCGTCACCCATCACCCCGTCACCCATCACCCCGTCACCCATCACCCCGTCACCCGTCGCCCCGTCACCCCATCGTCCTGTCACTCCGTGCCATCACCATCGCCCTCGGTATCGGCGCCCATGCCAACCTCTGCGCTCGCGCCCGCGTCAACGCCGGAGTCGGAGTCGGAGTCGGAGTCGGAGCCGGAACCGGAACCGCGAGCCACCACCGCCAGTCCCCCGTCGTGCTCCACCACGGCCAGATCCCCCGACCGGTCGGTGCGGTAGGACGTCACGCCAAGACTCCTCAGGAGAGCGAGCGTGGACGGCGCCGGATGGCCGTAGTCGTTGCCGGCACCCACGCTGATCAGTGCGGCCCGTGCCCGGAGCGAGGCCAGGAAGGCCGGCGACTGCCGAGGCGATCCGTGATGCGGTGTCTTGATGATGTCGGCCTGAACGGGAAAGCGCCGCAGCAGCTCGTCCTGTGCCTCGATCTCCAGGTCGCCGCCGAAGAGCATCGATCCCGCCCGCCATCGCACGTACAGGACCACGCTCGAATTGTTGATCACGCTGCCCTCCCCCTGCCCGCGCATCCCGGTCCCGCCCGGTTCGGGTGCGATCACGGTCACCTCCGACGGCCCGAACCGCCACCGGCTTCCCGGCACCGCGCCCCACTCCGGTACGCGGCGCCGCGCCAGGTCGGCCGAGAGGTACGCGCTCATCCGCGGGTTCGTCCGCTGAGGGCTGACGAGTACCGCGCCGACCCGCCGCTCCCTGAGGACTCCTGGCAGGCCGTTCACGTGGTCGGCATGGGGATGGGTGAGAACGAGCAGCGGTATGTCGTCGATGCCGAGCCTTCGCAGGCATTTGTCCATGACGAGGGGATCGGGTCCGGCGTCCACCACGACGCCCCTCCGCGCGCCGGCCGCGATGACCATGCCGTCCCCTTGTCCCACGTCACACATGACCATGAGCCAGCCCTTCGGCGGCCACGGCCCCACCAGAGGCCGGACGATCAGCACGGACACCAGCGCCGCCGCCGCGACCGTCAACGCCCACGCCCGCCAGGCCCGGCGCCTGGAGACGGCCACCGCGACCACCGCAGTGACCGCCAGGAGGGCGAGCCCCGCGAGCCCGCCCGGCCACGGCACCGTGGCGAAGGGCAGATCGACGGCCCAGCCCGCGACCACGATGATCCAGCCCACGGCGTACCCGGCCGGGACGACCAGCAGCGCGGCGGCATCCGGCCAGAGCGGCGCGATGAGCGCCGCCCCGAACCCCAGCAGGGTCGCCGGGGCCACGGCGGGAGCGACGAGCAGGTTGGCGAGCAGCGCCACGGGCGTCACCTGGCCCGACATCAGCACGAGGACAGGCGTCACGGCCACCTGTGCCGCCGCCGGCACCGCCACCGCCTCGGCCAGCCAGCGAGGCAGGAGAAGACGGCGACCGCGCGCGATCGGCCGCCCACGCGCTCCCGCCTCTCCTCCAAGGCACGTTCCGCCGCCCCTGCCGCCATCGCCCCTCCCTACGGCGTCTCTGCCACCATCGCCCCTCCCCGCGCCGCCCCTCCCCTCGTCCTCCTTGGCGTCGTGGTCGGCGGCGTCGTCCTGGGCGGGGTTCCTGCTGCCGTTCCGGGTGGTGTCCTTGTCTTTCGCGTTCGACCAGCGGTCGCACCAGCGTGGGGCGAGGAGGAGGATTCCGGCCGTGGCCGCGACCGAAAGAGCGAACCCGTAGGAGCGGGCCAGCTGGGGAGCGAACAGCGTCAGCAGCAGCACAGTCGCCGAAAGCGCCGCCAGGCCGTCCTTCGCACGCCCCGTGGCCAGGGCGACGCAGGCCGCCAGGCCCATGAGCAACGCGCGCAGGACACTCGGCGACGGGCGGGCCACCACGGCGAAGCCGAGCATCGCGAGGGCGGCGAACCCGGCCCTCATGGGGAGGGACAGGCCGACCAGCCGGGAGAGGGCGAGCGCCGCGCCGGCGACGATGGCGAGGTTGGCGCCGCTGACCGCGTTCAGGTGGCTCAGGCCGGTCTCTTTGAGGTCGGATGACACCTGAGGGTCCATGCGGGAGACGTCACCCACCACCAGTCCGGGGAGGAGACCCCGTTGGTCGGGAGGCAGAGTGGCGGCGGCGCTCCGCAGGCCGGAACGCAGGCTGCCCGCCACCGTCTGGAGGGGCGATGGGCGGGTCAGGACGCGCGGTGGGCCGCGGACGAGGAGGACGGCCGCCACGAGGTCGCCCGGGGTCGGTCGCGCGAGGCGGCCGGTGACCTCCACCTGCTGGCTGGGGAGCAGCGTGCTCCAGTCACCCCCGTCGGCGAAGACGGTGACGGGGACGTCAACGGCCAGCCTGCCGCTCGGGGCCGAGGGTGTCTGGAGGATGCTCAGTGTGGCCGGTACGACATAGCTGTCCTGGCGGTGCTGCTGGGCTCTGCGTCTCGGGTCGTCGTCGATCGTCATCCGGGCCGTGACGGAGGCGTTGCGGGACGCCAGGCCGGCCACCGGCCCCGTGGTGAGCGCGTGTACCCGGAGAGCGACCGAGGCCGAGGCCGCTGCTACGGAGATCAGGGTGGCGATGACGGTGTTGCGCCATGCGCAGGCTCCGGCAGGGGTGCCGGTGCGGGGGGAGGAAGCGGGGAGGCGGGTGTGCCAGGCGAATCCGGAGGCGGCCAGGAGGGCGCCTGCTGTGATGATCATGCCGAGGGTGGCGGAGCAGGTCAGGAGGGTCAAGGTGCCGGCCCAGGTGGCCAGGGCGGGCAGCATGAGGGGCCAGGCGTGCCGCGGTTCGAGCCCGCTGTCCGCCTCGTGCGCGCCACCGGATTCGTGCGCGCCACCGGGCTCGTGGGCGGCGGTGGAGGCGTACGTGCCGGTGGAAGCGGCTGTGTTCGTGGGCATGTCAGATGCGGACCTTCGGCTTGATCTCCTCGTACTTGCGAGGGCCGATGCCGGAGACCTCGCGTAGCTGCTCGACGCTGGTGAAGCCGCCGTGGGTGTCGCGGAACTCGGCGATGCGGGCGGCCAGGACCTCTCCGACGCCGGGGAGTTGTTCGAGCTGGCCGGTGGTGGCGGTGTTCAGGTCGAGGACGGTGTCGGCCGGGCCCGGGGCGGGGACGCCGAGGGCGGTGCGGGGAGCGCCGACGACGATCTGCTCGCCGTCGATCAGGCGCCTGGCGAGGTTGAGGGACTGCGTGGCGGCGCTGCGGGAGGCACCGCCGGCCGCGGTCACCGCGTCCGCCACCCTGCTTCCTGCCGGGAGGAGGTAGACGCCTGGTTCGTGGACCTTGCCCGTGACGTGCACGGTGACCTTCGCGGTGGCGGTGGCCGCGGTGACGGGCGCCGAAGGTGCGGTCGGAGCGGGTGGCGGCAGGGGTTGCGGGGTGGGCTGTGATCGCCAGACGAGACAGGCGGCGACAGCGACCGCGAGGGCCCCGACCGCGAGCAGCACGCGCAGGCCCGGCCTTCCGGGGTCGAGCGCGGGCGCTTGCGCGGCCAGTGCGGCGCGGAACGCCTGGAAGGAAGGCGGGACCGGAATCGGGGTGACCTGTCGGCGCGGTGCCGGAGAGAGCCTGCGGTCATCCGCGGACGGGCCCTCGTCCGGCGAGAACGGGAGCAAGGGCGGCAGCGGGAGATCGTCGTCCTCGTACGGCGGTGGCACGAGGACGGCTGTCGGATCGGGTGGCGGGGAAGGGGCGAGGCCGTCGCCGTGGTGGAGGTGGGCGGAGGGCGTGCGGTGCTCGGCGATTTCCTGGCCTTGCGAGGTCAGGGCTGCGATGTGCCGCAGGGCGTGGCGCCTGCTCTCGCCCGATGGACGCCGGTAGGGGAAGAGACGGCGGGCGTGGCGGGGAGGGCTGATGATCGACCGTAGCCGGGACTCGGCTATGGCGCGTTCGGCGGCCGGATCGGAGGTTCGCACCCGAGAGAAGGTAGGGCCGTGACGGGCGCGGCGCGGGGCCGAGCGGCGTTCTGTGGATAACGGCGGGCAGGCGTGGCAAGCAGAGCAGGCGCGCGGGCAGGTCAGGAACGGCGCGTAGGTCCGGACTCGGGATCGGCTCCGGACTCGGGATCGGGTTCAGACTCGGAATCGGGTTCGGACTCGGAATCGGGTTCGGGGGTGTGCGGGGTGATGGTGAGACCCAGTGCTCCCGGGCCGACGTGTACGCCGATCACCGCGCCGACCTCCACCACCCGCAGGTCCGCCAGGGCGGGAAGCCGTTTCTCCAGGCGTTCCGCGAGGGCTTCTGCGCGAGGGCGGGCCGACAGGTGCTGGACGGCGAGGCTCACGGGCCGGTCGCCGGCCGCTTCCACGGCCAGGTCCTCCAGGCGGGCTATCGCGCGGGTGGCGGTGCGGACCTTCTCCAGGAGCGAGATCCGGCCGTCCACGATGTGGAGGAGGGGCTTGACCATGAGGGCGGTGCCGAGGAGGCGGGCGGCGGCGCCTATCCGGCCGCTGCGGCGCAGGTGGTCGAGGGTGTCGACGGAGAAGAACGTACGCGTGGACGTGGCGCACCGGCGGGCGGCCGACGCCACGGCCTCCGGAGGGGCGCCGGCCGTGGCGGCGCGGGCGGCGGCCAGGACCGGGTAGCCGAGTCCCATCGCTATCGAGCGGCTGTCGATCACCTCGACGGGAATGGGGGCGTCGCGGGCGGCGGCTCGGGCGGAGTCGATGGTGCCCGACATCTCGGCTGACAGGTGGATCGAGACCACGGCGGACGCACCGGACTCGGCGAGGGAGGCATAACAGGCGGCGAAACGGGCCGGGGAAGGCCGGGAGGTGGTGGCCGCCAGCGAGGGACCGGCGGGAGGTGGAGGTTCCTCGTACGGCGTGCCGTCCACGATCACCGTCACCGGCACCACCGTCACCCTCTCAACCCCGGCCAGGCAGGCGGTCGAATCCGTGACGACGGCGACGCGCGGCGGGGTTGGCATGGCCCGAGGGTAACCGACGGGGGGAGGGGCTACTGGACGGGTGTCCCGCCCCGCCACACCCGGCGCGGCTTGAGGCCGAAGGACCAGGCGAAGGCGCCCTCGTGGTCGGCGTCCCACTGGACGATGTCGGCCAGCCGCCCGGGAGCGAGGACCCCGCGGTCGGGAGCGCCGAGGACGGTGGCGCCGCCCAGCGTGGCGGCCCGCAGCGCGTCGTTGACGCTCATCCCGAACGCCGACACCGCCATGGCGATGACCAGCGACATCGAGGTGATGCCGCAGTAACCGGGGTTGTGGTCGCTGCCGAGCGCGATCTGCACGCCGTGCTTGATCATCTGGCGGACCGGCGGGAGGTGGCCGCGCTGGAGGGCGGTGGCCGGGCAGACGACGGCGGGCACGCCGTAGCGGGACATAATGGCGATGTCCTCGTCGGACATGTGGTGCAGGCCGTCGGCGGAGGCGCAGCCGAGCTCGGCGGCGAGCTGGACGGCGCCGCGGCGGCTGTACTGGCCGGCGTGGATGCGCGGCAGCAGGCCGACGTTGCGGCCGGAGGCGAGGACCCAGCGGGATTCCTCGGTGGTGAAGTGGCCCTCGTCGCAGTAGACGTCGACGCTGTCGGCGCCGGCCGCGGCCGCGTCGGCGCACCAGGCGCCCACGGCCTCGACGTACTCGCGCTGGCGGCCGAAGTATTCGGGAGGCACGACGTGCGCCGCGAGGAACGTGACGTGCACGCGCGGCATCATCGGCTCCTTCTCCAGCTCGCGCAGGAGCCGCACGTCGGCCAGCTCGCCGTCGCGCGTGAGGTGGTAGCCGGTCTTGGCCTCGACGGTGGTGGTGCCGCTGAGCAGCCAGCCGCGCAGCCGCTCGCGCACGCCGTTGCAGAGGGTCCAGGGGTCGGTGCCGCGGGTCACGGTGACGGTGGAGCCGACGCCGCCGCCCGCCGCGGTGATCGAGGCGGCGCTGGAGCCGCCGGTGCGGATGGCCAGCTCCGCGTAGCGGTTGCCGGCGTAGACCGGGTGGGTGTGGGCGTCGATGAGGCCGGGCGTGACCAGCGCGCCGCCGAGGTTTTCGACATGGTCGACATCGACGATGTCGTCGACGACTCCGGGCACGCTCTGCGGCAGGTCGGGCGCCCGCCCGACCCACGCGATGCGGTCGTTGTGCACGAGGATGGCCGCGTTGCTCAGGACTTCGTTGCCGGTCCAGAGGCGGCCGATGTTGGTCAGGAGTCGAACGGTCACCGCATCACCGCCCTGCGCGAGCCCCCGCGCGAGCGCATCGCCCAGCGCACGGCCTGCGCCGCGCCCACTGAGTCCGCTCCGGGTCCGGACGACATGGGGGGTCTCCTGCTCTCATCCGCGTATGTTGTGCGGTGACCGTACCGCCGGAGTCATGATCCGGCGATTTCAGTTCAGTTACGTTATTTCACATATCGGGGCGGTGTACAGGGTTATTCGGAAGAAAGACCAGACATCCCAACCGTCACCCAGCCCCAACTCGTTCACGCGGCCCCCACTGACGACTCCGACACCATCAGTCATCATCCGAAACCCAAGAGCCGTACCCTAAGCCAAGACAGCCAGACCTACGTCAGGTCTGGCTAATCGTAGCAATACCCGGGCTACGGGGACCACTGCCGCTTTTGGGCAGCTCTGCACGCTTTGCGGCAAGACCTCCCGAACCATGCCGTGACGTGCCACCGACTGCCCGCCCATCCCGGGCGCCCGCCGGGCCGCCCGACAGGCCCACCGTACCGCAGCACGGCGGGCCGTCCAGGGTGAATCGCGGAAGAGCCCTGAGCTCCCTGAGCCCCCTGAGCCCTTAGGAGACCCGCTCGACCGGCTTGCCCACCCGCTCCAGCTCCTGGAACAGGCTGGGCAGCACGCGGGCGTGCAGGATCGTGCCGTCCTCGACGTGGTCCACGGAGAGCACCTCGCCCTCCTTGTGGGCCCGCGAGACGAGGTCGCCCCGCTCGTACGGCACCAGCAGGTGGATCTCGTGGTCCAGCCGCGGCAGCTCCTGCTCGATGAGCCGCATGAGCTCGGGGATGCCCTTGCCGGTGCGCGCCGAGACCACGATGCTGTGCCGCTCGCGCCGCGTGATGCGGTCGAGGACCTCCTGGTCGGCCGCGTCGGCCTTGTTGACCACGACGATCTCGGGGATGCCGGAGGCGCCCTCGATGTCGGCGAGCACCTCGCGCACCGCCGCGAGCTGGCCCTCGGGGTCGGGGTGCGAGCCGTCGACCACGTGCAGGATCAGGTCAGCGTCGGCGACCTCCTCCAGGGTGGAGCGGAACGCCTCGACGAGCTGGTGCGGCAGGTGGCGCACGAAGCCGACGGTGTCGGCGATCGTGAACAGCCGGCCCTCCGGCGTGCGCGCCCTGCGCACGGTCGGGTCGAGGGTGGCGAACAGCGCGTCCTCCACCAGCACCCCCGCGCCGGTGACGCGGTTGAGCAGCGAGGACTTGCCGGCGTTGGTGTAGCCCGCGATGGCCACGGCGGGGACCTCGCGCTGCTGGCGGGCGTGCCGCTTGGTGTCGCGGGCGGTGGACATGCCGCCGATCTGCCGGCGCAGCTTGGCCATCCGCTCGCGGATGCGGCGGCGGTCCAGCTCGATCTTGGTCTCACCGGGGCCGCGGCCGCCGATGCCGACGCCGCCGGCCGCCCGGCCGCCGACCTGCCGGGACAGGTTGCCACCCCAGCCTCGCAGGCGCGGCAGCAGGTATTGGAGCTGCGCCAGCTCGACCTGGGCCTTGCCCTCGCGGCTCTTGGCGTGCTGGGCGAAGATGTCGAGGATCAGCGCGGTGCGGTCGATCACCTTGACCTTGACGACGTCTTCGAGCTGGCGGAGCTGGCCGGGGGTCAGCTCGCCGTCGCAGATCACGGTGTCGGCGCCGCTGGACTCGACGACGTCACGCAGCTCCAGGGCCTTGCCCGAGCCGATGTACGTCGCCGGGTCGGGCTTCTGGCGCCGCTGGATAAGGCCGTCGAGCACCTGGGAGCCGGCTGTCTCCGCGAGGAGCTTGAGCTCCAGCAGGGAGTTGTCGGCGTCCTCCGCGGTGCCCGAGGTCCAGACGCCGACGAGGACGACCCGCTCCAGCCGCAGCTGCCGGTACTCGACCTCGGAGACATCCTCGAGCTCGGTGGAGAGGCCCGCCACGCGTCGTAGCGCCTGGCGCTCCTCGAGGTCGAACTCTCCGGTGTCGTAGCCGGTGTCGTAGCCGATGGTCTCGAACTCGTCGAGTGCGGTGTTTTCGTGCATTCGTGTCATCTCTATGAGGGAAACGTCTGGACACCTCGGTGTCTTCCCCGATGGTGGCATGACATCCCCCGGGTAAGCACCTGGTTATCCCGCCGCCACCTTGACGTCGCCGGACCCGGCCTTGAGCGAGATCTTGTTCGGCGAGGAGTGGTCGTTGTCGACCGAGACGGTGGCGTCGCCCGAGCCGACGTCGGTCGACACGTCGTAGGGGCCGTCGGGGACGTTCAGCGTGATGTCGCCCGAGCCGGCCTTGAGCTGGGCGCTGGCGGGGGCGCTGGCGTACTTGAGCTCGACGTTGCCCGAGCCGGCGTCGGCCACGACGCTCTTGCCCGCCAGGTCGCTGCCGTCCACGTCGCCGGAGCCCACGTGGACGTCGAGGTCGCCGCTCAGCGCCCGCAGCGTGACGTCGCCGGAGCCGGCGTCGAGGTCGGCGGCCAGCCCCTTGGGGATCTCGATCTTGTAGTCGACGGCGCAGGTGCCCATGTTCGACGGACAGTCGTAACTGATCGCCAGCACGCCGCCCTCGACCTTGTGCTCGGGCTTGGGCTTGGCGTCGCCGCGCCAGCGCAGCGTCTCGGTGACGCGCACGGCGGTGCCGCCGGTCTCGGTGACCACGACGTCGCCGGAGCCGCTGTTCACCTGCAGCTTGGTGAGCTTGTCGGTCACCTGGTAGGACGCGGTGTCCTGGTTCGTGGGGCCGGCGAGGCTCCCCAGCCCGCAGCCGGTCAGCAGCGCTGCGGCGGCCAGCAGGCCGCCTGCGATCGCGATCGTCCTCATGCTCAGATCCTCGCGCCCGCGGGCGCCCCTTCCTATCCGGGATGCCCCCCAGGACGCCCCGAGTGACCCCCGACCTTTGACCGCGCGACCCCGACCAGAGTAGCTTCACTTCCACAATCCAGAACTTCATTTCCATCAGGTGGAAAACAGAGCGGAAAGAGGTCCCATGGAGATCACCGGCCCGATGCTCGACCGGTTCGACGAGATCCTCACCCCGGAGGCGCTCGCGTTCGTGGCGGCTCTCCAGCGGGAGTTCGGCGCCAGGCGGCTGGAGCTGCTGGAGGCCCGGCAGGCGCGGCAGGCGGAGCTGTCGGCGGGCGGCACGCTCGACTTCCTGCCCGCGACCAAGGAGATCAGGGAGGGCGACTGGCGGGTCGCGCCCCCGGCGCCGGGCCTGGAGGACCGGCGGGTGGAGATCACCGGCCCCGTCGACAGGAAGATGACCGTCAACGCGCTCAACTCCGGCGCGAAGGTGTGGCTGGCCGACTTCGAGGACGCCAACTCCCCGCTCTGGGAGAACTGCGTGAACGGCCAGCTCAACCTGCGTGACGCCCTCGACCGCACGATCGACTTCGAGACCGGCGGCAAGGCGTACGCGCTGCGCCCCGACGGCGAGCTGGCCACGATCGTGGTCCGCCCGCGCGGCTGGCACCTGGACGAGAAGCACGCGAGCGTGGACGGCGCGCCGGTGTCGGGCTCGCTGTTCGACTTCGGGCTCTACTTCTTCCACTGCGCCCAGCGCCAGCTCGCCAAGGGCAAGGGCCCCTACTTCTACCTGCCGAAGCTGGAGTCGCACCTGGAGGCGCGGCTCTGGAACGACGTCTTCACCCGGGCGCAGCAGCTCCTCGGGATCCCGCACGGCACCATCAGGGCCACCGTGCTCATCGAGACCTACCCGGCCGCGTTCGAGATGGAGGAGATCCTCTACGAGCTGCGCGAGCACTCGGCGGGCCTGAACGCGGGACGCTGGGACTACCTGTTCAGCGTGATCAAGAAGTTCCGCACCCGGGGCCGGGAGTTCCTGCTGCCGGAGCGGAACGCGGTGACGATGACGGCGCCGTTCATGCGGGCGTACACGGAGCTGCTGGTGCGCACCTGCCACAAGCGCGGCGCGCACGCGATCGGCGGGATGGCGGCCTTCATCCCCTCGCGCAGGGACCCCGAGGTCAACGCGGTCGCGCTGGAGAAGGTGCGGGCGGACAAGACGCGCGAGTCGGGCGACGGGTTCGACGGGTCGTGGGTGGCGCACCCCGACCTGGTGCCGGTCTGCCGTGAGGTGTTCGACGGGGTGCTGGGCTCGCGGCCCAACCAGCTCGACCGGCTGCGCGAGGACGTCCACGTCACCGCCGCCGACCTGCTGGCCGTCTCCGAGACGCCGGGCGACATCACCGACGCCGGGCTGCGCAACAACGTGGACGTGGCGCTGCGCTACCTGGCCGCGTGGATGGGCGGCTCGGGCGCGGCGGCCATCCACAACCTCATGGAGGACGCCGCCACGGCCGAGATCTCGCGCTCGCAAATCTGGCAGTGGATCCACAACGACATCACGCTCGCCGACACGGGGCACCAGGTGACGAAGGAGCTGGTCGAGCAGATCATCACCGAGGAGCTGGCCAAGATCGCGATGGAGCCGGGCTACGACGAGAAGCTGTACGCCCAGGCCACGGCCCTGTTCAAGGAAGTGGCGCTGGACGACGACTTCGCGGAGTTCCTGACTCTTCCGGCCTATGCCCAGATGCCGTAGAAAAGCGAGATGGAGACCCTGACGGCGGCCCTGCGCTCGTTCCTGCCGGGCGACTCGGTGATCACCGATCCGGTACGCCTGCGCACGTACGAGTGCGACGGCCTCACCCACCACCGGGCGACCCCCGGCGTGGTCGTGCTGCCCGCCACGGCCGAGCAGGTCGCCCGGGTGGTCCGGCTGTGCAACGAGCACGGCGTGCCCTTCGTGGCCAGGGGCGCGGGCACCGGCCTGTCGGGAGGCGCGCTCCCCCGCGAGGACGGCGTGCTCATCGTCACCTCCAGGATGCGCGCCGTCCTGGAGATCGACCTGCCCGACCGCCGGGCGGTGGTGGAGCCGGGCGTGACGAACCTGGCCATCACCGAGGCCGTGCGCGACCAGGGCTACTACTACGCGCCCGACCCCTCCAGCCAGCAGGTCTGCTCGATCGGCGGCAACGTGGCGGAGAACTCCGGCGGCGCCCACTGCCTCAAGTACGGCTTCACCGTCAACCACGTCGAGGCCTGCGAGATCGTCACCCCCGACGGCGACCTGGTCACGCTCGACCGCATGGACCCCGGCTACGACCTGCTGGGCGCCTTCGTCGGCTCGGAGGGCACGCTCGGCATCGCCACCAAGGTCACGGTGCGGCTCAGCCGGGCGCCGGAGGCCGTCACCACGGTGCTGGCGGCGTTCGAGAGCATCGAGCAGGGCGGCCGGGCGGTCTCGGCGATCATCGGTGCGGGCATCGTGCCGGCCGCGATCGAGATGATGGACGCGCTGGCCATCGAGGCGGCCGAGGCCGCGGTCGCCTGCTCCTACCCGGCGGGCGCAGGGGCGGTGCTGATCGTGGAGCTGGACGGGCCCGCGGCGGCGGTGGAGCGGGAGTTCGCGCGGCTCAGGGAGATCTGCTCGGGCGCGTTCGAGCTGCGGGTGGCGGCGGACGCGGCCGAGCGGGCGGCGATCTGGAGGGGCCGCAAGTCGGCGTTCGCGGCCGTGGGGCGCATCAGCCCGGCCTACATCGTCCAGGACGGCGTGGTGCCGCGCACCTCGCTGCCGGGCGTGCTGGCCGCCATCGACCGGCTCTCGGCCGAGCACGGCATCAGGGTGGCCAACGTCTTCCACGCCGGCGACGGCAACCTGCACCCGCTGGTGCTGTTCGACGACGCCGAGCCGGGCGCGGGCGAGCGGGCCGAGGTGGTCTCCGGCGCGATCCTGGACCTGTGCGTCGAGCACGGCGGCTCGATCACCGGCGAGCACGGCGTCGGCGTGGACAAGGCGCGCTACCTGCCGCGCATGTTCACCGAGGCCGACCTGGACACGATGCAGCTCGTCCGGTGCGCCTTCGACCCCCGGGGGCTGTCCAACCCGGGCAAGGTGTTCCCCACGCCGCGCCTGTGCGGCGAGGTGCCGGGCGTGCGCAAGGGCGCGCACCCGCTGGTGGAGTCGGGGAGGGCGGAGCAGTTTTGATCGATGGGGTGACCGTCAGGGAGGGCGGTGACGGGGACGCCGTCGGCGGCGTGCTCCCCCGCTGGGTCGCGCTGCCGGAGAGCGTCGAGGAGATCGCGGCGGTGCTGCGGGCCTGCGCGGCCCGGGACCTCGCGGTGGTGCCCGCGGGCGGCGGCACGAAGCTGCACTGGGGCCCGCCGCCGGAGCGCTGCGACGTGCTGCTCGACCTGTGCTGCCTGAACGAGGTCCTGGAGCACGCGGCCGGCGACCTGGTGGTCCGCGCCCAGGCCGGGGTGACCACGGACGCCCTGGCCGCCGTGCTCGCCGCCGAAGGGCAGGAGCTGGCCCTCGACGTGCCCTTCAGCGAGGGCGCGACGGTCGGCGGCACGCTGGCCACCGCGACCGCGGGGCCGCGCGCCTTCCGCTACGGCACCGCCCGCGACCTGCTCATCGGCATCACGGTCGTGCTGGCCGACGGCACGGTCGCCCGCTCCGGCGGCAAGGTCGTCAAGAACGTCGCGGGCTACGACCTCGGCAAGCTCTTCACCGGCTCCTACGGCACGCTGGGCGTCATCGCCGAGGCCACGTTCCGGCTGCACCCGCTGCCCGCCGAGCGCCGCTGGGTGCGTGCCCCGATCGCCGCCGCCGACCTGCCGCGGATCGCCGCGGCGCTGGCCGCCTCCCAGGCCGAGCCGAGCGCCGCCGAGGTGGACCGGCCGGCGCCGGGCGGGCCCCTCGACCTGGCGGTGCTGGTCGAGGGCACGGCGGCGGAGAGCCGGGCCGGCGCGCTGCGGCGGCTGGTCGGCGGGGGCGAGGTCACCGGGACGGCCCCGCCCTGGTGGGGGCTGGCCCCGGAGGCCGAGGTGCTGGCCGAGGCGCGCTTCCCCGCCACCGGCCTGGCGGCCGTGCTGGACGCGGCGGCCGGGGCCGGGCTGGCGGTGCGCGGCTCCGTACTGGCCGGGCGGATGTGGCTGCGGCCCGTGGAGGAGCCCTGGGGCGGGACGGAACCCGCCGGGGCCGTGGACGGGCTGCGGCGGCGGGTGGAGGACGCGGGCGGGCGGGTGGTCGTGCTGGCCGCGCCCCCGTCCGCGCGGCTCGACCGGTGGGGGCGGGTGGGCGCGCTGCCGCTGATGCGGCGGGTCAAGGAACGGTTCGATCCCGGGCGCAGGATGTCTCCCGGCCGGTTCGTGGGAGGGATCTGAGATGGACCCGAAGCTGATCAACGACTGCGTGCACTGCGGGTTCTGCCTGCCGGCGTGCCCGACGTACGCGTTGTGGGGCGAGGAGATGGACTCCCCGCGCGGGCGCATCCACCTGATGAAGCAGCACGTCGAGGGCACGCCGGTGACGCCGGAGATGGCCGGCCACTTCGACGCCTGCCTGGGCTGCATGGCCTGCGTGACCGCCTGCCCGTCCGGGGTGCGCTACGACCGGCTGATCGAGCTGACCCGGGTGGAGGTGGAGCGGCGGCACGAGCGCGAGCCCCGGGAACGGGCGGTGCGCGGCATGGTGTTCAGCCTGTTCCCGTACCCGCGGCGGCTGCGGCTGACCCGGCCGGTGACCGGCCTGGCCCGGCGGATGGCGGGCTACCTCGGCCGGGCGGACGAGAGCCTCGGCGCGATGGCCGCGCTCGCGCCCCGGGTGGCGCGGCGGCAGCGGCTGCCGCGCCTGGTGCGGGCCAGGGGCGAGCGGCGGGCGGTGGTCGGCATGCTCACCGGCTGCGTGCAGCGTGAGTTCTTCCCCCAGGTCAACGCGGCCACGGCGCGGGTGCTCGCGCTGGAGGGCTGCGACGTGGTCGTCCCGCCCGCGCAGGGCTGCTGCGGCGCGCTCAGCGTGCACGCCGGGCGCGAGGAGCAGGCCAGGCGGCTGGCGCGGCGCACGGTGCGGGTCTTCGAGCGCGCCGGGGTGGACACGGTCGTGGTGAACGCCGCCGGCTGCGGCTCGTCGATGAAGGAGTACGGCGAGCTGCTGGGCCGCGAGCCGGGGTTCGAGGTGCGCGACCTGTCGGAGTTCCTGGCCGGGCTGGGGCCGGTCGCCGAGCGGCATCCGCTGCCGCTCACCGTGGCCTACCACGACGCCTGCCACCTGGCGCACGCCCAGGGCGTCCGGGCCCAGCCGCGCGAGCTGCTGGCCGGCATCCCCGGCCTGGAGCTGCGCGAGATCCCCGAGTCGTCGATCTGCTGCGGCTCGGCGGGCACCTACAACATCTTCCGGCCGCGCGCCGCCCGCGACCTCGGCGACCGCAAGGCGAAGGCGGTCGGCGCGACCGGCGCCGAGCTGCTGGTGTCGGCCAACCCGGGGTGCACGATGCAGATCGCCGCGGCGGTGCGGCGGGCGGGCGGCGAGATCCGGGTGGCGCACGTGGCCGAGGTCCTGGACGCCTCGCTGCGCGGAGTGGGCCTGTGAGCGTCCAGTCGGTCGAGCGGGCGCTGGACGTGCTGGAGGCGCTGGCCGAGCACGGCGGCGAGGCGGGCCTGTCGGAGATCGCGGCCCGCACCGGGCTGCCGTACGGCACCATCCACCGGCTGTTGCAGACCCTGCTGACCCGCGGGTACGTGCGCCAGGAGTCCGACCGGCGTTACGCGCTCGGCGGCGGCCTGGTACGGCTCGGCGGCGTCGCGGGGGGCATGGTCGGCGGGTGGGCGCGGCCGTACCTGGCCAAAATGGTCGAGCTGTCCGGCGAGACGGCGAACCTGGCCGTGCTCGAAGGCGACTTCGTCGTCTACGTGGCGCAGGTGCCCTCGCCGCGCAGGCTGCGCATGTTCGCCGAGGTCGGGCGGCGGGTGCTGCCGCACAGCACGGCGGTGGGCAAGGTGCTGCTGGCCGGGCGGCCGCCGGGCGAGGCGGTCGCGGTGCTGGAGCGGACCGGCATGCCGCGCCGCACCCCCAACACGATCACCGAGGTCTCCGCCATGCTCGCCGAGCTGGACGCGGTGCGCGGCCGCGGCTACGCCCTGGACCTCGGCGAGGAGGAGCTGGGCGTGCACTGCATGGCCGTGCCGGTACGCGACGGCGGGCGGGTGGTGGCGGCGATGTCGGTGTCGGGCCCCGCCGAGCGCATCGACGCGCGGGACCGCGACGAGCTGGCCGGCGGGCTGCGGCGCATCGCCGCCGACTTCGGCGCGGAGTTCGGCCCCCAGGGCGACCCGCGACCCGGGTAGTCTGTTGCGCCATGAGCAACAGCACGACGGTCCAGTCGGTGGACCGGGCCATCGCGATCCTGGAGATCCTCGCCCGCGAGGGCGACACCCGGGTGACCGATCTCGCGGCCGAGCTCGACGTGCACAAGTCCACGGCGTTCCGGCTGCTCGCGGCCCTGGAGCAGGGCGGGCTGGTGGAGCAGAGCGGCGACCGGGGGCGCTACCGGCTGGGGTTCGGGGTGATCAGGCTGGCGGGCGCGGCCACCGCCCAGCTCGACCTGGCCCGCGAGAGCCGGCCGGTGTGCCTGCGCCTGGCCGAGGCGATCGGCGAGACCGTCAACGTCGCCGTGGCGCGCGACGGCGCCGCCGTCAACATCAGCCAGGTCCGCGGCCCGGCCGCGATCAGCGGCCACAACTGGGTCGGCCAGCGCACCCCCTCGCACGCCACCTCCAGCGGCAAGGTGCTGCTGGCCTACGGCGCGCTGCGGCCGCCCGCCGGCGAGCTGGAGCGCTACACGCCGCGCACGGTGACCCGCGCCGACGAGCTGGACCTGGCGCGGGTCAGGGAGCGCGGCTGGGCGTGCACGGTGGAGGAGCTGGAGGTCGGGCTCAACGCCGTGGCCGCGCCGGTCCGCGGCGGCGACGGGTCGGTGGTGGCGGCGGTCAGCGCGTCCGGGCCGTCGTACCGGCTGACGCCCGAGCGGCTGCCGGAGGTGGCCGAGCTGCTGGTCCGGGGCGCTCGGGAGATAAGCCAGCGCATCGGCCATTACGGTTGAGCCATGTGTAGGAGCATCAAGACCCTGCGGCCGCCGTACGTCGAGAGCGTGAGCGAGCAGGACGTGCGGGCGGCGGCGCTGCAGTACGTCAGGAAGATCTCCGGGTTCCGGGCGCCGGCGGCGCACAACGCCGAGGCGTTCGAGCGGGCCGTCGAGGCGATCGCCAAGGCGTCGGAGGAGCTGCTCGGCGCGCTCGAAGTTCGCGGGAGTCGTTGACAGCCTCCCGCGGCGGGGGGAGTTTCGCGGATAGGCATCCGGCGACCTCCAGGAGCTCCCCATGATCAGCGGGCTGTACGAGGGACAGAGCGGCGACGCGCGGCTGACGCTCAGGATCGACGTGGACGGCGCCCGGCCCACCGGCCGGGTCAGCGGCGACCTGTTCAGCCTGTCCGGTGCCACGACCTCGTACGTCGGCTCGTTCGTCGTCAACGCCCCCGCCGTGCACGCGGAGGGGGCGCGGGCGCGGATCGAGGGGCGCGGGGCGTTCACGTTCGCCGCCCCGGCCGAGGGCGTGGGCGTGACGATCACCGACGGGGCGGGCACGGCGGAGCTGGCCGGGCTGACGTTCCAGGTGGCGTTCGCCTCACCGCACTTCCGGCGGGTGCTGCTGGAGGTGGACTCCGTGGTGGGGACGGTGCCGTTCGTGTCGTACCACACCGGGGCGCTGCGGGCGCCGGGCGGCTCGCCGCCGAGGGAGCTGAGCGTGGTCACCGCGTACGCGGAGGCGGGCGTCGAGCTGGCCCTCGCCGAGCCGGGCGTGATCCCCGTGGACGGCTCCGGCGCGGACCTGGCGTGGAGCGACGCCGAGCTGCACCACGCGATGACGCAGCAGTTCGGCGCGTTCGCCGACGCCCCGGCCTGGCGGGTGTGGCTGCTGGTGGCCAGCCGGCACGTCGGCGGCTACCGGGGCATCATGTTCGACTACAACGACGCCCACCAGCGCCAGGGGGCGGCGGTCTTCTACGACGCGATCCAGGGCACGACGCCGGAGGCGCAGCGGGCGCAGTTACGGACGTACATGCATGAGCTGGGGCACGCCTTCAACCTGCTGCACTCCTGGCAGAAGGACCTGGCCACCCCGCCGCAGCCGCTCGGCCCCGAGGGCGGCTTCGGCGACCTGAGCTGGATGAACTACGTGCAGAACTTCCGCCCCGGCGGCGAGCCCGGCTACTGGGCGGCCTTCCCCTTCCAGTTCACCGACGCCGAGCTGGTGCACCTGCGCCACGGCTTCTACCGCGACGTGGCCATGGGCGCCAACGCCTTCGGCACCGGGGCGGCCGAGATCGCGCCGTTCGAGCGGCCGGTCGAGGACCGCTCCGGGCTGCGGCTGGAGGTGCGCGCCAAGGAGTCGTTCGAGCTGGGCGAGCCGGTCGTGGTCGAGCTCAAGCTCTCCGCCCCCGGCGGGCCCGCGGTCACGCACGGGCATCTGCACCCCGACACCGAGTTCACCCAGGTGTCGATCACCCAGCCGGGCGGCAGGACCGTGCTGTACCGGCCGATGATGCGGCACTGCGTGGACACCTCGCCCGACATCCGGCTGGACGCCGGCAACCCGGCCATGTACCGCAGCGCGTACATCGGGCACGGCCGTGACGGGCACTACTTCCAGCAGCCCGGCGAGTACCAGGTCCGCGCCCGGTACGTCGCGGCCGACGGCTCGCGCGTGGTCTCCCCCGCCTGCCCGGTGCGGGTGCGCCTCCCGGTCACCCGGGACGACCACCAGGTGGCGGAGCTGATGCTGGGCGAGGAGCAGGGCAAGCTGTTCTCGCTGCTGGGGTCGGACTCGCCGGCCCTGCGGGCGGGCAACCTGGCGCTGGACGAGGTCATCGACCGCTACGGCGACCATCCGCTGGCCACGTACGCGCGGCTGGTCAAGGGCCTGAACGCCGAGAGCGGGTTCAAGGCGCTGACCACGGGCAAGCGGCTGCGCGTACGCCCGCCCGACCCGAAGCAGGGCATCGAGCACCTGGCCCGGGTCGCGCGGGACGGCACGGTCGACAACATCACGCTCAACCTGGTGATGCGCCGCCTGGCCAGGGCCCAGGCCCGGCAGGGCGACCTCCAGCGGGCGAACGCCGTGCTGGACGAGATGGTCGCCCTGTTCACCGCCAAGGGCGTCAACCCGATCGTGCTGGGGCAGGTCAGGCGGCAGGCCGAGCTGACGAAGTCGGCGCTCAGCGCGGAGGCGTGAGGCCCGCCGGCTCCCGGGGCGGTCAGCTCCGCCGCGGCACGGGCTGCCCGGCCGAGCAGGCGATCGTCAGCTCGACCTCCTCGCCCTCGCGCGGCTCGAACTCGACCTTCACCTCCGCGGCCGGGCCGGGCTCGACGTCGTCCACCGAGTAGTCCTGGGCCGGGCTCCACGAGCGCAGCGTCACCAGGCCGCCGCCGTCGCAGGCGGCGATGACCGTGCCGCCCGCGCTGCGGATCAGCTTGCCCTGCCCGCCGCCCTGGGCCGGGGTGCCCCCCGGGGTGGCGGCGGCGCGGGCGCCGGCGGTCGCGGTGGCGAGGGCCGCGGCGACCTCCTCCTCGCTGAGGACGTGGCTGGACGCGCCGGTGACCCCGGTGCCCAGCAGGCCGAGCACGGCCAGGGACGCGCCGGTGACGGCGACGGCGGAGGCCGCCCAGGCCAGCAGGTATCTCTTCATCCACCTCAGCTTCCCCCACGTCGGGCTAAGGCGGGGTTAACGGGACGCTAAGGCGTCCCGAGGCGGGGCCGGCGAGCGGCTACGTTCGTGCTATGGCCGACATCCTGCTCATCGAGGACGACGTGGCGATCCGCACCGCGCTCAGCCGGGGGCTGCGCGAGCTGGGGCACGCGGTGTCCTCCTCGCCGACCGCCCTCGACGGGCTGAAGCTGGCCGTCCAGGACCGGCCCGACCTCATCGTGCTGGACCTGGGGCTGCCCGACCTGGACGGGGTGGAGCTGCTGAAGATGGTGCGGGCGGTCAGCCGGGTGCCGGTCATCGTGGCGACGGCCCGCGACGGGGACGCCGAGATGGTGCCGGTGCTGGACGCGGGGGCCGACGACTACGTGGTCAAGCCGTACAGCGCGGCGCAGCTCGACGCCCGGGTGCGGGCGGTGCTGCGGCGGGCGGGCGGCTCGGCGCCCGAGCCGCTGGCGGTGGGGGCGCTGCGGGTCGATCCGCGGGCGCGCGCCGCGACGCTGGACGGCGTGCCGCTGGACCTGACGCCGCGCGAGTTCGACGTGCTGCACTACCTGGCGGCCCGGCCGGGCGAGGTGGTCACCAAGCGGGAGCTGCTGACCGAGGTGTGGCAGCTCCCGTACGGCGGCGCGGACAAGACGGTGGACGTGCACCTGTCGTGGCTGCGCAGGAAGCTCGGCGAGACCGCCGCCGAGCCCCGTTACCTGCACACGGTGCGCGGGGTCGGCGTCAAGCTGGTCGAGCCGTCATGAGGCGGTGGCTGGCGCTGCTGGTGGCGGCCACCACGTCGCTGGTGCTGATCGCGCTGCTGGTGCCGATGGCGCTGCTCATCAGGGCCGTGGCCGAGAACGGGGCGATGGACCGCGCCACGGCCGCGGCCGGGTCGGTGGCGCTCGCCGTCGGCACCCCGGACCTGGCGCTGGCGGTGGAGCAGGTGGCACGGCCGGTCACGGTGTTCCTGCCGGACGGGCGGACGGTCGGCGCGCGGGCTCCGCGCTCGGCCGCGGTACGGCTGGCCGCGACCGGCCGCAGCGTGACCGCCGAGACCGACGGCGGCAGGGAGGTGCTGGTCTCCGCGCAGTCGCCGGAGGGCACCGCGGTGATCAGGGTGTTCGTGCCGGACGCCGAGCTCACGAAGGGCGTGCGCGAGGCGTGGGCGGCGCTGCTGGTGCTGGGGCTGGCGCTGGTGGTGCTGGGGATCGTGCTGGCCGACCGGCTGGCGCTGGCCGTGACCCGGCCGGTGGACGGGCTGGCCCGGGTCTCGCACCGGCTGGCCGGGGGCGACCTCACCGCGCGCGCCGAGCCGGGCGGGCCGCCCGAGGTGCGGTCGGTGGCGCTGGCGCTCAACCACCTGGCCGGGCGGATCGACGAGCTGCTGGCGGCCGAGCGGGAGTCGGTGGCCGACCTGTCGCACCGGCTGCGCACGCCGCTGACCGGCCTGCGGCTGGACGCCGAGGCGCTGCGCGACCCCGAGGAGGCGGCGCGGGTGCAGGCCCGCGTGGACGCGCTGGAGCGGGCGGTGAGCGCGGTCATCACCGAGGCGCGGCACCGCACGGCCGGACGGGCCTCGTGCGAGGCGGGCGCGGTGGTGCGCGAGCGGGTGCGGTTCTGGTCGGTGCTGGCCGAGGACCAGGGGCGGGAGGTCGCGGTCGGCCTGCCCGACGGGCCGCTGCCGGTCGCGGTCGGGGCCGGCGAGCTGGCGGCCTGCGTGGACGCGCTGCTGGGCAACGTCTTCGCCCACACGCCGGAGGGCGTCGCCCTGTCCGTACGGCTGGCGCGGCACCCGGACGGGGCGCTGCTGACGGTCGAGGACGCCGGTCCGGGGTTCGAGCCCGCGCAGCTGGAGCGCGGCACCAGCGGCACCGGCTCGACCGGGCTGGGGCTGGACATCGTCCGGCGTACGGCGGAGGCGTCGGGCGGCCGGCTGGCCGTCTCCTCGCCCGGCGGGGGCGGCGCGCGTGTTGAGGTGGTTTTAGGAGCCGCTTAGCGCGCGGTTATCGGCGGTCGCGATGAGGTGGGGTCATGCGAATCACGAAGAAGCTCATCGTCGCCGGTACCGGAGCCGTCGTGCTGCTGGCGGGTGGCGGAGCCGCCGCCTACGCCGCCACCGCCGCTCCCACCGCTCCCAAGATCACCGCCGAGAAGGCCATCGAGCTGGCGCACCAGCAGGTCCAGGGCGCGTGGGTGAGCGAGGTGGACCACGACGACTCGGGCGCGTGGGAGATCGAGCTGACCAAGGACACCCAGGTGTACGAGGTGTCCGTGAACGCCACCGACGGCAAGGTGACCAACCACGGGGCGCAGCCGGCCGAAGCCGACGACGACCAGAACGACGACGACCAGGCGAGCGCCCAGACCGGCAACCAGCCGGGCGCCCAGACCGGCGCCCAGACCGGCGAGCAGGCCGACGACGACTGAGCCGCCGCTCCACCGCCTCCTTCACCGCCCGCCCATCGCCCGCCGCCCGCTTCCGAGGGCGGCGGGCGGTCGCGTTCACCGGACGAGGCGGTCCAGGAGGGCGTAGCAGGGGTCGCGGCGGAAGTCGTGCATGGTCGCGCAGGGATCGACCGGGCCCCTGGGCAGCGCCGGGGACAGCTCCCGGGGCGGGGCCTGCGGAGGCTCCTGAGGGGGCGCCTGGGGCGGGGCCTGCGGCACGGGCGAGCCGCCGCGCCGCAGGCGGGGCGACGGGGCCGCGCGCCCCGGGCGGGACGGCCCGGGCTGCTCGCTCGCGCGGGACGTCCTGGGCATCCCGCCCGACGGGGACGGCCGGGGGACGGCGGCGCGGTACGAGGGCGGGTCGCGGCGCGGCGGCGCCGGAGGGGCAGGGGGGACCGGAGGGACCGGGGCGGCCCTCGGCGCCGGCGGCGCGCCCGGCGACGGCAGCACGCCCGGCGTCGTCCACACGTCCAGGGACGGCAGCGCGCCGGGTGACGGCGGCGCGCCCGGCGACGGCACGGACCGCACCCACGGCCCCGGGGCCTCCGTGGCCTTGTGGATCGTTCCATCGGGTGGCGACGGAGATGCGATCAATGTCATATGCGGCGGGCTCGGCGTTATCGATCTTCGGGAAATCGGCGTTTCCCCCTCGTTTTCCCCCGCCCTTTGCCCTGCGGGTTCAGGGGTGCCGGCGAATGCCAGGAATATGCCGAGCGCGGCGATGGCCAGGACCCCGACCACCCCGGCCACCGACCCGAGGCGGCCCCGATCACCAGCGGAAACAGCTCTAAAGGGGGACAAGTCGTGATTCCTTTGTGATTGGTGTGCGAGCATTCCTCCAATGCGGCTAGTGTGGTCCATCACCCGCGGAAGCCGGCGAGCTTTCCCCGATACGACCGCGAGGAGCTGCACCCTCATGCACGATCCGACCCCACCGGATCACCACGAGATCCTGTCCGGCCCCGGCGACGTCCGCCTGGCGGAGAAGCGTTCCGGCGGCCCCGCCGCTTCCCGGAAGAAACCAGGCCGGAAGAAGGTCGCCGCCATCGCCGCCTCGGTGCTCGTCGCCGTGCTCGCGGCGGGCGGCGTCGGCTACACGCTGGCCTCCGGCTCCGGCACCCGGCAGGAGGCCGGGCCGTCACAGGGCACGAACGGCGACCAGAACCCCCGGAACGGCGCCCCCCAGGACGACACCTTCCAGGACGACACCTTCCAAGACGACGACGCCACCATGGGCGACGCCCGTACCGACGGCCCCGACGACGGCCTGCCGGACGACGGCAGCATGGGCGACGCCGCCACCGACCCGGGCGCGGGCGGCGACCCGGGCTCTTCCGACACCGGCTCCTCCGACACCGGCTCCTCCGACACCGGCTCGCCCACGGGCGGCGACTCCTCCCGCGGCACCGAGCAGACCGGCGACGGCAAGAAGACCTCCTCCCCCGCCAAGGCCCCGCAGGAGCCGGCGGCCGACAACCCGGCGGACGGGCCCGGCGGCCTGGTCTCCGGCCAGTGCGCCGTCAGCGGCTGCTGATCCCCCGCCTCGAAGGACCCCACCCCCGGAAGTGGTTCGGCGGTTATGGCCGTCACTGGCCCTTCGGCGAGGACCACTCGCGGCCTAGGGTCACGGTCATGACGACGATCGACAGAGCCGGCGCGGGCAGAGCCGGCGTGCTGCGCGCGCTGCACGTGCCGGGCACCCCCGTGATCCTGCCCAACGTCTGGGACGCCGCCTCCGCGCGTGCCGTCCAGGAGGCCGGCTTCCCCGCGGTGGCGACCGGCAGCGCGGCCGTCTGCGACGCGCTCGGCTACGACGACGGCGAGCGGATGCCCGTGGAGGAGATGCTGGCCGCCGTGGCGCGCGTCGCCCGCGCCGTGGACGTACCGGTCAGCGCCGACATCGAGCGCGGCTACGGCCTCAAGCCCGCCGAGCTGGCCGAGCGCCTGATCGCCTGCGGCGCGGCCGGCTGCAACCTGGAGGACAGCGACCCGCGCACCGGCGAGCTGCTCGACCCCGGCGAGCAGGCGGAGTTCCTGGCCGGGGTGCGGGCCGCGGCCGGCGACGCCCTGGTGATCAACGCCCGGGTGGACACGTACCTGCACGGCGGGGGCTCCCGCGAGGATGCGCTCGCGCGGGCGCGGCGCTACCTGGAGGCCGGCGCCGACTGCGTGTACCCGATCGTGCTCGGCGACGAGGACGAGATCCGGGCGCTGGTGGACGAGCTGGCGGGCGCCCCGGTGAACGTGTTGTTCCGCCCGGGCACGCCGTCCCTGGGGCGGCTGGCCGAGCTGGGCGTGGCGCGCGTCAGCTTCGGCAGCGGGCTGTACCGGCTGGTGTACGCCCACGCCGCCGGGCTGCTGGCGCGGGTCCGGCAGGGCGAGAGCCCCTTTTAGCAGGCCGGGGCGGGCCGCGTACGCTTGCGCTCGTGCTTGCCGCCGCGGCCGTCCGCCCGCAAACCCCGCTGATCGTGACGGCCCGGATGGCCGGGGTCCGCGCCGCGTGCGCGGCGCCGTCGAGGGCGTGCTCGCCGCCCGTCCCGACGTCCTGGCCGTGGTGGGCCGCTGCCTCCTGGACGGACGCGCCCCCGACGCCCTCCAGGCCGTGGCCTTCGACGCCGCGCCCGGCGAGTGCCTGACGCTGGGCGGGGAGCTGGCGGCGTCCGGGGCGCGGGTGGGGCTGCTGGCCCGCACGTCCCCGTACGGCGTCGGCTACTTCGCCGCGCTGTGGGCCTGACGCCGCGGCACCGGCACCTTCATCAGGTCGCGGGCCAGGACGACCTCCCCGTCGTAGCTGCGCCGCGCCTCGGCCACGAACGCGGGCTCGTCGTCGAACCCGTACCGCTCGGAGAAGTGCGTGAGCACCAGCCGCCGCACCCCGGCGTCCGCCGCCACCACGCCCGCCTCGTACGCCGTCAGGTGCCCGTACTCCTTGGCCAGCGCGCCCTCCCCCGACAGGAACGTGGCCTCGATGACCAGCAGGTCCACCCCGGAGGCCAGCTCGAAGACGGCGTCGCAGAGCCGGGTGTCCATGACGAAGGCGACGGCCTGCCCGGGGCGCGGCTCGCTGCACTCCTCCAGCGTGACGCCGCGCACGGACCCGGTGCGCTGCAGCTCGCCGATCTCCGGCCCGCGGATGCCGCGCGCGGCGAGCCTGGCGGGCAGCATGCGGCGGCCGGGCGGCTCCTGGAGGCGGTACCCGTAGGACTCGACGGGGTGGGACAGGCGGCGCGCGGTCAGCGGCCCGACCTCGGCCAGCGCGCCGGAGACGGGGTGCTCGGCGATCACGCCGGTGTCGGCGAACGCGGCGGCGTGCCGCAGCCGCCGCCAGTACTCCGTGCCGGAGGCGGGGAAGACCGCGCGCACCGGGTGCCGCACCCGGTCGCGGGCGATGCGCTGCACGACGCCCGGCACGCCCAGGCAGTGGTCGCCGTGGAAGTGCGTCACGCACAGCCAGTGCACGTCGTTGGCGCTCAGCCCGGCGTGCACCATCTGCCGCTGCGTGCCCTCGCCCGGGTCGAACAGGAAGCCCTGGCCGTCCCAGCGCAGGAGGTAGCCGTTGTGGTTACGGTGTCGGGTGGGGACCGCGCTGGAGGTGCCCAGCACCACGAGCTCACGAGAGGACACGATGACCTTCCGAGCAGACCCGCACCCCGCGGAGACCGTGGCCGTCGCGGAGGTGCCGACACCGGTGGGCACGTTCGTGCTGGCCGTCACCGAGAAGGGCCTGGTGACGTCGGGCTGGGGCTCCGGGGCTGGGCTGGCGGACCGGCTCGGGCTGCGCGAGGTGCATGATGCGGATCGTACGGCCTCCGCCGTCGCGGAGCTCAACGCTTATTTCGCCGGCGAGCTGCGCGCCTTCCGCACGCCGATCGACTGGCGGCTGATGTCGGGGGCGCGGCTGCGGGTGCTCCAGGCCCTGCACCGGGTGCCGTACGGCACGGCGGTCACCTACGGCGAGCTGGCCAGGCTCAGCGGCTCCGGCGTGCCCGCGCGCGGCATCGGCTCCATCATGGGCTCCAACCCGCTGCCCATCGTCGTGCCCTGTCACCGGGTGATCGCGGGCACGGGCCTCGGCGGGTTCAGCGGCGGCACGGGCGTGGAGACCAAGCGGTGGCTGCTCACGCACGAGGGGTACCTGCAACCGACCCTGCTCGACCTCTAGCACACTGGTGCGTGTGCGCCAGCAGCCCGTCATCGCCGTCGTCGGCCCCACCGCGGCCGGGAAGTCCGATCTCGCCGTGGAGCTCGCCCTCCGCCTGGGCGGCGAGTGTGTCAACGCCGACTCCATGCAGCTCTACCGCGGCATGGACATCGGCACCGCCAAGCTGACCCCCGCCGAGATGCGCGGCGTCCCGCACCATTTGCTGGACATCTGGGACGTCACGGTCACCGCGAGCGTGGCCGAGTACCAGAAGCTGGCGCGGGAGGTGATCGACCGGGTCGAGGTGCCCGTGCTGGTGGGCGGCAGCGGCCTGTACGTCCGCGCGGCCCTCGACGACCTGGAGTTCCCCGGCACCGATCCGGAGATCCGGGCGCGGCTGGAGGCCGAGCTGGCCGAGCGCGGCCCGGCCCCGCTGTACGAGCGGCTGCGCGGGCTGGACCCGTCCGCCGCGGCGGCGATCCTGCCCAGCAACGGCCGCCGCATCGTGCGCGCGCTGGAGGTGATCGAGCACTCGGGCCGCCCGTTCTCGGCCACGATGCCGTCGTACGACGCCGTCTACCCCAGCGTCCAGATCGGCCTGGACGTGCCGCGCCCCGAGCTGGACGCGCGGATCGCGCTGCGGGTCGAGCGCATGTGGGCGGCGGGCCTGGTGGACGAGGTGCGCGCGCTGCTCGGCCAGGGCCTGGCCGAGGGCCGCACGGCCGGCCGGGCGCTCGGCTACGCGCAGGTCGCCCGCTACCTGGGCGGCGAGTGGAGCGAGGAGCAGGCGCGCGAGGAGACGGTGCGGGCCACCCGGCGCTTCGCCCGCCGCCAGGAGTCGTGGTTCCGGCGCGACCCGCGGGTGCGCTGGCTGCCCTACGACGCCCCCGACCTCGTCGAGCGCTGCCTCGCTGAGATCGCCGCGCCCTCCGCCCCCTAAACTTGCAGGATGCGCTTCCTGAAGGGTCACGGCACCGAGAACGACTTCGTCATCCTGCCCGATCCTGACGCCGAGATCGACCTCACGGCCGCGCTCGTCGCCAGGATCTGCGACCGGAGGGCCGGCGTCGGGGCCGACGGCGTCCTGCGGGTGGTCCGCGCCAAGCGGAGCCAGGAGGTGGCCGATCAGGCGCCGGAGGCGGAGTGGTTCATGGACTACCGCAACTCCGACGGCAGCACGGCCGAGATGTGCGGCAACGGCGTGCGGGTGTTCGCCCGCTACCTCATCGACGCGGGCCTGACCGACCCCTCCGGGTTCGCCATCGCCACGCGCGGCGGGCTGCGCCGCGTCGGCGTCGAGCCCAACGGCGACATCACCGTCGACATGGGCAAGCCGGTCGTGCTCGGCGAGAGCGTGGCCACGGTCGGCGGCGCCGAATACCCCGGCCTGCACGTCGACATGGGCAACCCCCACCTGGCCTGCGCCATCGGCGATCCGGTCGTCCAGCTCGACCTCACCCACCAGCCCGGCTTCGACATCGGCGCCTTCCCCGCCGGGGTCAACATCGAGCTGTTCAACCCGGTGGGCGTCAGCCGCGCCATCATGCGCGTCTACGAGCGCGGCTCCGGCGAGACCCGCGCGTGCGGCACGGGCGCGGTGGCCACGGCGGTCGCGGCGGCGGCCCTGTCGGGCGACACCACCGGCACCTGGACGGTCGAGGTGCCCGGCGGCACGCTCACCGTCACCCTCGACGACGACACGAGCTACCTGTCCGGCCCGGCGGTGATCGTGGCCGACGGCGAGCTGATGCTTGCAGAATGATGTTCTCCTGAGGGATGCTGGGTCTGCTTGCCGAACCGAGAGGTGGGACATGGCAGACCCCCGCACCACCGCGATCCGCGTGAAGGCGCCCATCGGGCAGCTCGGCGGCGGCTTCATGGTCTCCCGCGAGGCCAAGGCCGTCTGCGAGGAGCAGGGCCTCGGCGCCCGGGAGCTGTACTTCAGGGGCCGCTGCGGCGTGCTCGGCGAGTGCGACGCCGACGTCGTCCACTCGGTCGCCGTCTTCTTCCCCCGCGAGCACGTCGAGGAGAGCTGGAACGGCGGCCGCAAGCTCGCCACCGACCTGGCCGTCGAGCTCTACGCCGAGGTGTGCCGCGCCTGGGGCCGGCGCAAGCTGGGCGACTACGACGGCTGCGCCCGGCTCGCCGAGCTGCTGGAGCGGGTCGTCCGGGCGGCGCCGTCCTTGGGCGCGCCGCTGTTCGCGGGCTGGCGGGCGGTGCCGCTGGCCGACGACCCGCCGGCGCGGGCCGTCCAGCTCATGCACTGCGTACGCGAGCTGCGCGGCGGCCTGCACGCCAACGCCGTGCTCGCGGCCGGCCTGCACCCGCTGGAGGCCACGCTCGCCACCGGCCACGACACCACTCCGTTCGGGCAGGCCGCCGGCGAGATGATCGCCAGGTTCTTCACCTGGCCCGAGCCCTACCCCGTGCCCTCCGCCGAGGTCGTGGCCCGCCGGGCCGAGGTGGAGCGGCGCACGGACGACCTCATGGCGCCGGTGTTCTCGGTCCTGGACGACGGCGAGTCGGACGAGCTGATCGACCTTCTGCGTTTGGGGCACGCTCGTTGACCTGGCAGACTGACTGCCCATGGACGTGGACATCTGGGCCTGGGTCGGCGACACCCAGCAGCAGCTTTCCGAGGCGGGCAACGTTGGCCTCGCCATGGCGCTGGGAGACCTCCCCGCACAGGCCTACGAGGGCCGGTATCCGCAGCTCGACGTCATGGCCCCCGCCATCGCGCAGCAGGCCGAGACCCTTGAGCTGCCCTGGCTGGAGTTCTACGCCCGCTACTGGCACCTCGTGGGCCGCATCGGCGACCGGGCGCAGGGCGCGGTCGCGCTCGACGACGCCGAGCAGCTCCTGACGTTCGCCCAGCGCGAAGACGTGCGCGAGTGCCCGTCCGCCCCGGCGGCGGTCGAGGCCCTCGCCATCGCCTGGGCCAACACCGACGGCCCCGGCTACGCGAGCCGGCGCCTGGAGACGCTGGGCGCCTTCCTGGAGGACCTGAGCCCCGAGCGGCCCGCCTTCACCGGGCTCGCCACCCAATACGTCGCCGCGCTGATCGACGCCGGCAGGGCGGGCGAGGCCGTCAGCTACGCCGAGTCCGCCACCGAGCGGCTGGGCACCGCCGGCCGCGCGCCGAGCTGGGAGCTCGGCGCCGAGCACGCCCGCGCGCTGCTGGCCGCCGGCCGCGCCGACGACGCGCTCACCGCGCTCCAGGCCGCCGCGGGCCACCAGCCCGACGACCCGGTCGCCAAGGAGCACCGCGACGGCGTGCGCCGGGCGCTGATCCTGGCCACGCTCGGCCGCGTCGCCGAGGCCGTGGACGCGCTGCCCGACCTCGACGTGGTCGGCGAGCACCCGCGCGTGTTCGTCGAGTGGTCGCGCGCGGTCGGCCTGCTGGCCAGCTCGTCCCAGATCACCAACACCTGGCAGCTCGGCCGGGTGCTGCGCCAGTGGATCGACTACTTCGGCATGATGGGCGGCTACCGCGCCCGGGTCGAGCTCGCGCTGATCGCCGGCGACCTCGCCGTCGCCCGCCAGGGCGTCTGGCAGGCCAGGCTGCTGGCCGACCTGGCCGAGTCCGGCACCGCCGAGCTGCGCGACAGCGAGGGCCTGGCCGAGCGCGTCGCCGCGCTGCGGGCCGCCGCCGAGGCCGCGGGCGAGCCCGAGGCCCCCGGCGCGCGGGAAGAGCTGGTGGGCCAGTTCGACGCGGCCGACGGCTTCAACGCCGACCCGGAGAAGTGGGTGGGCTGGCTGGCTCCGCTGTCCGGCGAGGACCTGGAGGCCACCCGCCGCCACACCACCACGCTGGGCTTCCTCGGCTACCCCGCCGCCGGCGCCGACATCTACTGGCGCATGCTGGTCGACACCGGCAGGATCGGCGAGGCCGAGCCCGACGACGTCGCCTACCTGACCACGCTGCTCGTCGAGGCCCGCCAGGACGAGCGGCTGGAGCAGATGGCCGCGCTGCTGCCGCACGCCGCGCAGCAGGTGACGCTCGCCCGCCTGCACAGCGCCCGCGAGCGCTGGCCGGAGGCGCTCGACGCCGCCGAGCACGCGGTGGCCGCCGGGGCCGGCCTCGACGCCCGCCGCCTGCTGTCCGGCGCCGCCCAGCAGCTCGACCAGAACGCCAGGGCCGCCGAGGTGCTGCTGGAGGTCATCGACGAGCTGTCCGACGAGGACGTCTGGCGCATGATCGTCATGGCCACCTCCGCCGAGGACTGGGACACCGTGCGCAAGGGCGCCGCCAGGATCGGCATGCCGATCAAGTCCAAGGAGGGCCCGATCGAGGAGGAGATGGGCCTCATCCGGGTCATCCTCCCGGCGCCCGACGGCGGCCAGCGCCAGGTGCTGTCGATCCGCACCGGCCCCGCCACCGCCCGGCTGGCCCTGCCGCAGCCGCGCGGCATGGACTACAACGCCGGCGACCTCGTGGTCTTCGACCCGCAACTACTGGAGCCGGTGCCCGACGACCCGCAGGAGCAGCAGAACTTCGTGCCGCCGTTCGCCGCGGTACGCATCCTGCGGCCGGGCGGCTACACCAGCTACTTCTTCGACGGCGCCGCGCCGAGCGAGTCCGACTGGACCGAGTTCACCGAGGTCATGGCCGAGCGCGGCTGGCCGATGTGGGTCTACAGCGACGAGAACTACAAGGTCACCCACCCCACCTCGGGCGAGCCGCTGCCCGGCGTGTTCGGCTGGGTCGCGGTGCCGCCGGACGTCACGCCGGAGGAGGTCGACGCGCTGCTCGACGACGCCACCGAGCGCTGGGTGCACCCGCTGGCCTGGCTCGACCTGGCGCGCGAGATCGGCGTCGAGGTCGAGCGGCACGAGCGCATCGTCAAGGAATACGGGCTGTAGGAGGGGCGCGGCGGTGCTGGAGCGCTTCCGCCTGGACGGCAGGGTCGCGGTGGTCACCGGGGCCTCGTCCGGGCTGGGGGTGGCCTTCGCCCGCGGGCTGGCCGAGGCCGGCGCCGACGTCGTGATCGGCGCCCGGCGCCCCGACCGGCTGGCGGAGACGCGGCGGCTGGTCGAGGAGACCGGCCGCCGGTGCCTGGCGGTGCCCGCCGACGTGGCCAGGCCCGAGGAGTGCGAGGCGCTGGTCGCCGCCGCGGTCGAGGCCCTGGGCGGCGTGGACGTACTGATCAACAACGCGGGCGTCGGCACCGCCGTGCCGGCCCTGCGCGAGACGCCCGCCGAGTTCCGGCGGGTGATCGAGGTCAACCTGATGGGCGCCTACTGGATGGCGCAGGCGTGCGCGCGGGTGATGCGGCCGGGCTCCTCGATCGTCAACATCGGCAGCGTGCTGGCCGAGACCACCGGCGGCCTGCCGCAGGCCGCCTACACCGCGTCCAAGGCGGGCCTGGCCGGGCTGACCCGCGACCTGGCCCAGCAGTGGACCGGGCGGCGCGGCATCCGCGTCAACTGCCTGGAGCCGGGCTTCTTCTCCTCGGAGATGACCGACCAGTACAAACCCGGCTACCTGGAGCAGGCCGTGGACTCCCGCGTGATCATGCGCCGGACCGGCGACCCGGCCGAGCTGGTGGCCGCCGCCGTGTTCCTGGCCAGCGACGCGTCCTCGTACGTGACGGGCGTGACCCTCCCGGTGGACGGCGGCCTCCTGCTCACCTGACCCGTGGCGCCTTCTGTCAGGCGTGCGCCTTCAATTGATGGACGCGCTGCTTGGACAGGCCCATCACCCGCGCCGTGTCCGGCTCCGACCAGTGACGCGTGAGCGCCTTCGCCGTCTTGACGGCGAGTTCCGCAGCTCGTCTGGCATGAGCCTCGGCCAGTTCCTTCTGACGGTGGTACTCCGCGACCACGCCCGCCACGTCCTCGGGCAGATCGAAGACGAACTCCACCCCTGGTGGCTCTTCTGGCCAGGCCCAGGCGTGAATGTCCGTCAGGTCGCGCTCCAGCTGCGACAAGGAGCTCGCCACGCCGACGCCCTCCACCTCCCCGCTGGGACACCGCGACACCCATCGGCCGTTCTCGAAGGTGACGGAGTATGTGATCGTGCGCAGCAGCCGCTATTGCTGCGATCTCCCCACAGGAGAGAGCGATAGGAGGGGCGCTCCTAGCCGACTGGGAGCCTTCTGCTCGCGTGTCATCGGGACAGCAGGTCCTGCTGGGCGGCGAGGTAGCCGGCGTGGAAGCGGGTGTGGGCGCCCAGGCGCTCGCAGAGGAGCTGGACGCGGCGCTGCACCGTGCGCGGGCTCAGGCCGAGCTGGCGGGCGATGGCGTCGTCCTTCATGCCGCCGGCGAGCAGGGCCAGCACCTCGGTGTCGGGGGCCTGGGGGCGGCCCTCGGGGTGCAGGCCGTCCTCGGTCAGGCGCAGCGGGACGGCGGCCCGCCACAGCGTCTCGAAGAGCGCGATCAGGGCGTCCAGCAGGGTGGACGGGTGGACGACGAGGGCGCTGTCCACCGCGCGGTCCGTGCCGGAGCCCAGGGGCAGCAGGGCGAGGCGGGCGTCGGCGACGGCCAGCTTGACCGGCACCTGGCCGAGCCTGGCCTGCTCGCCGCCGGCGATCGCGCGGCGGGCGTGGGCCAGCATGCCGGGGTGCTCGAAGGCGAGCGGGCTGTAGATGCCGCGCACCACGGGTGCTCCCTCGCGGCCGGGGGCGCGGCGGCTGCGCTCGCGCTCGTCGCCGTCGCCTCCGAGACCGCCGTCGCCTCCGGCACCACCGACGCCCCCGACACCCCCGATTCCGCCGACGCCCCCGACACCCCCGATTCCGCCGACGCCCCCGACGCCCCCGATTCCGTCGGCGCCTCCGGCACCGCCGATGCCGCCGGTGTCCACCGCGTACGGCGGGCGTACCAGCACCAGCAGCTCCCGCGTGGCGTCGCGTTCGAGCCGGCGGTAGCGGCGGGCCACGGCCTCACGCCCGGTCACCACCTCCAGTGCCTCCTCCGGCTGCGGCCCGCCGTGCTCGGCGGCCTCGGCGGCCAGCAGCGCGGCGGCGGACCGGCTGTGCGCCAGCTCCTCCTGGCGGCGGGTGACGAGCAGATCGACGGCGAGCTCCGGCGGGGTGGCGAGCAGCCGCAGCGGCCGCCCGGCGATCCGGGAGACCAGCCCGAGGTCCTCCAGCCTGGGCAGCATGCGGCGGACGGCGGACGGCGAGGAGCCGGTCTCGGCGGCCAGCTCGCTCAGGGTGGCGGGGCCGTGCCTGAGCAGGGCCCGGTACGCCGTCTCCTCGGCGAGGGTGACCCCCAGATCCTCCAGTAAGCGCCGCTGCGCCATGCCGCCCTTCCTGACGTGCCATGATCCCTGACGAGCGTACGGTGCGCCGCGTCCGGCGGTCCACACGCGGGCGCGGGTCTTGTTCCGGGGGCGGGCAGGGATCTATGGTCGTTGCGTAGTCCGGTTCTTGTTGCGTTATAAGGAACAACCGGAGGCGCCATGAGCCGTCCCCGTTTGGTGATCATCGGCGCGGGGATCGTCGGGTGCGCCCTGGCCGACGAGCTCACCGAGCGCGGCTGGACCGACGTGACAGTGCTGGACCAGGGGCCGCTGTTCGCCACGGGCGGATCCAGCTCGCACGCGCCCGGCCTGGTCTTCCAGACCAACCCCTCCAGGACGATGACCGAGTTCGCCGCCTACACCGTGCGCAAGTACACCGCGCTCGGCGAGCACTGCTTCCGCCAGGTCGGCGGCCTGGAGGTGGCCACCACCCCGGAACGCTGGGCCGACCTGCACCGCAAGCGGGGCTGGGCCGAGTCGTGGGGCGTCGAGGGCCACCTGGTGGACGCCGGCCGCTGCGCCGAGCTGTGGCCGCTGCTGGACCGCGCCAAGGTGTTCGGCGGCTACCACGTCCCCACGGACGGCCTGGCCGCGGCGGTCGCGTGCGGCGAGACGCAGGCCGCGCGGGCGGGCGAGCGCGGCGCGCGGTTCCTGGAGCGGCACACGGTGGTGGGCGTCGAGCAGCGCGGCGGCCGGGTCACCGGCGTGTCGGCGCTGGTTGCCGGCGAGTACCGGACGATCCCCGCCGACGTCGTGGTGTGCGCGGCCGGCTTCTGGGGGCCGTCGATCGGCGCGATGGCGGGGCTGAGCGTGCCGCTGCTGCCGCTGGCCCACCAGTACGCCAGGTCCGGCCCGCTCGACCTGGTCAGGCCCGGCCCGATCCTGCGCCACCAGGACCGCGACCTGTACGTCCGCCAGTACGGCGACCGCGTCGGCGTCGGCTCCTACGCCCACCGCCCCATGCCGGTCACCCAGGAGGAGATCGACCCCGGGGGCACCACGATGCCGTCGGTGCGGGCGTTCACCGCGGAGGACTTCGACCCGGCCTGGCGGGACGCGGCCGAGCTGCTGCCCGCGCTGGCCGCGTCCACGTACGAGGACGGCATCAACGGGATCTTCTCCTTCACCCCGGACGGCTTCCCGCTGATCGGCGAGGCGCCGCACCTCGACGGGTTCTGGCTGGCCGAGGCCGTGTGGGTGACGCACTCGGCCGGGGTCGCGCGGGCCGTCGCCGAGCTGCTGGTGGAGGGCACGTCCCGGATCGACCTGCACGAGTGCGAGCTGGGCAGGTTCGAGCCGGCGCAGCTCTCGCCCGCCTTCGTCGAGGAGCGCGGCAAGCAGAGCTTCGTCGAGGTGTACGACGTCATCCACCCGCTCCAGCCGATGGAGTCGCCGCGCCCGCTGCGCACCAGCCCCTTCCACGTACGCCAACGGGAGCTGGGGGCGTTCTTCCTGGAGGCGGCCGGGTGGGAGCGGCCCCACTGGTTCGAGGCGAACGCGCCGCTCTTGGACGCGGCGGCCGAGCCGTTCCTGGGTGCGGCGCGGCGGGACGCCTGGGCGAGCCGCTACTGGTCGCCGATCGCCGCCGCCGAGTCGTACGCCACCAGGGAGCGCGTCGCGCTCTACGACATGACCCCGCTCAAGCGCATCGAGGTGAGCGGCCCGGGCTCGGCGGCGTTCCTGCAGCGCATGACCACGAACAACGTGGACAGGAAGCCCGGCTCGGTCTCCTACACGCTGCTGCTGGACGCCAGGGGCGGCATCCGCTCGGACCTGACCGTCGCCCGGCTGGCCGAGGAGCGCTTCCAGATCGGCGCGAACGGCAACCTCGACCTGGACTGGCTCTCCCGGCACGCGCCCGGCGGGGTGCGGGTGCACGACCTGACGCCCGGCACCTGCTGCGTCGGGGTGTGGGGGCCGCTGGCCAGGGAGCTGGTACAGCCGCTGACCGACATGGACCTGTCGGACGAAGGCTTCCGCTACTTCACCTGCAAGTCCGGATATGTCGGGCACGTTCCGGTGCTCGCCCTGCGCGTGTCGTACGTCGGCGAGCTGGGATGGGAGCTCTACACCACCGCCGACATGGGGCTCAAGCTGTGGGACACGCTCTGGTCCCGGGGGACGGCGGTGGCCGGCGGGCGGGCGGCGTTCAACAGCCTGCGGCTGGAGAAGGGCTACCGGCTATGGGGGGTGGACATGACGAACGAGCACACTCCGTACGAGGCCGGGCTGGGCTTCGCCGTCCGCGACGACAAGGACTTCCTCGGCCGCGACGCCCTGCGCCGCGAGGTGACGCGCAAGCTGGCGCCGCTGCTCAGCACCGAGGTCGTCATGGGCAAGGAGCCCGTACGGCACGGCGGGCGCACGGTCGGGTACGTCACCAGCGCCGCCTACGGGCACACCGTCCGGAGCCCGATCGCCTACGCCTGGTTGCCGGCCGAGCTGGCCACTCCAGGGACATCTGTCGATATTTCCTACTTCGGCCGTCGGGTGCCCGCCGAGGTCGCCGCCGAGCCGCTCTTCGACCCCGGGATGGAGAAGATCAGGCGTTGACCCACCCCGACCCCGCCCCCACCCCCGACCCCTCCCCGCACCCCGGCTTCCTCTGGCGCGACCCCGACCCCAGGCCCTCCTACGACGTGGTGATCGTCGGCGGCGGCGGCCACGGCCTGGCCACCGCCTACTACCTGGCCAGGAACCACGGCCTGACGAACGTCGCCGTCCTGGAGAAGGGCTGGCTCGCCGGCGGCAACATGGCCCGCAACACCACGATCATCCGCTCCAACTACCTGTGGGACGAGAGCGCCGCCATCTACGAGCACTCGCTGAAGCTGTGGGAGGGGCTGAGCGCCGAGCTGGACTACGACCTGCGGTTCAGCCAGCGCGGCGTGCTCAACCTCGCCCACAGCCTGGGCGACGTGCGCGAGGGCCGGCGGCGGGTCAACGCCAACCGGCTCAACGGCGTGGACGCCGAATGGCTGGACGCCGACGAGGTGAAGAAGCTCTGCCCGATCATCGACGTCTCGGACCGGGCCCGGCACCCGGTCCTCGGCGCCACGCTCCAGCGGCGCGGCGGCATCGCCAAGCACGACCACGTGGCGTGGGCGCTGGCCCGCCGGGCGGACGCGTACGGCATCGACCTGATCCAGGGCTGCGAGGTCACCGGCTTCGAGATCACCGGCGGCCGCGTCACCGGGGTGCGCACCTCGCGCGGCCGGATCGCGGCCGGGAAGGTGGCGCTGGCCGCCGCCGGGCACACCTCCGTGCTGGCCGGGCTGGCCGGGTTCCGGCTGCCGTTGCAGTCGCACCCGTTGCAGGCGCTGGTGTCGGAGCTGCTGGAGCCGGTGCTCGGCTGCGTGGTGATGTCGAACGCCGTGCACGTGTACGTCAGCCAGGCGCACAAGGGCGAGCTGGTCATGGGGGCGGGCATCGACGCGTACAACTCCTACGGCCAGCGCGGCGGCGTCCACGTCATCGAGGCGCAGATGGCGGCGGCGCTGGAGCTGTTCCCGATCTTCAGCCGGGTACGCGTGCTGCGGACCTGGGCCGGCATCGTGGACGTCTCCCCCGACGCCTCCCCGATCATCGGCCGCACCCCGGTCGAGAACCTGTTCGTCAACGCCGGCTGGGGCACCGGCGGCTTCAAGGCCACCCCGGGCTCCGGCTGGGTCTACGCCGACACGATCGCGCACGGCCGGCCGCACCCGCTGGCGGAGCCGTTCGCGCTGGAGCGGTTCACGACGGGGGCGCTCATCGACGAGCACGGCGCGGCGGCGGTGGCGCACTGATGCTGCTCATCCCCTGCCCCTTCTGCGGCCCGCGCGACGAGACCGAGTTCCGCTACGGCGGCCAGGCCGGCGTCACCTGCCCCGGGCCCGACACCACCGACGAGGAGTGGGCCGCGTACGTCTTCCTGCGCGACAACCCCAAAGGCTGGTTCCGCGAGCGCTGGTTCCACGCGCACGGCTGCCGCACCTGGTTCACCGTCGAGCGGCACACGCTCACGCAGGAGATCCAATGAGATTCACCTTCGACGGCCGCGCCCACCAGGGGGAGCCGGGCGACACGCTGGCCGCCGCGCTGCTGCGCGACGGCGTGCGCGTGGTGGGCCGCAGCGTGACGCTGGGCCGCCCGCGCGGGATCTTCACCGCCGGCCCCGAGGAGCCGAACGCGCTGGTCCGCGTGGGCGCCGACCCCATGCTGGCGGCCACCACGGTCGAGCTGCGCGACGGGCTGGAGGCGTGGAGCCTGCGCGGCAAGGGCCGCCTCGACCCGGACGCGCCCGACGAGCGCCGCTGCGACAAGGGCTACCTGCACTGCGACCTGCTCGTGGTCGGCGGCGGCCCGGCCGGTCTGGCGGCCGCGTCGGCGGCCGGGCGGGCCGGGGCGCGGGTGATCCTCGTGGACGACCAGCCGCGGCTCGGCGGCGACCTGCTGAACAGCCGCGTCCTGCTCGGCGGCCGGCCCGCCCTGGAGTGGGTGGCGGGCCTGGAGCCGCCCGCCCGCGTGCTGACCAGGACCACGGCCGTCGGCTACTACGACCACAACTACGTGGTGGCGGTGGAGCGGCGGGCGCGCGGCGAGCGGCTGTGGCACCTCAGGGCGCGGCAGGTGGTGCTGGCGACCGGCGCGCACGAGCGCTCGCTCGCCTTCCCGGGCAACGACCGGCCCGGGGTGATGCTGGCCTCGGCCGCCCGGACCTACGCCAACCGGTACGGGGTGCGGGCCGGGCGGCGGGCGGTGGTGTTCGCCTGCGCGGACTCCGGTTACGAGGCCGCCCGCGACCTGGCGGCGGCCGGGGTGGAGGTGCTGGCGGTCGTGGACCCGCGGCCGTCCCGGCCGCACCCCGACGAGGTGCCGGACGGGGCCGAGGTGCTGGCCGGGCAGGTCGTCACCGGCACCACGGGCGACGCCGACGGCGTGCTGTCCGGCGTCCAGGCGGGCGGGCGGCACTTCGAGTGCGACCTGCTGGCCGTGGCCGGCGGCTGGAACCCGGCCGTGCACCTGTTCAGCCAGTCCCAGGGGCGGCTGCGGTACGACGAGAGGCTGGCCGCGTTCGTGCCGGGCACGTCCGCGCAGGCCGAGCGCTCGGCGGGAGCCTGCCGGGGGCTCTACGGCACCAGCGAGGCCATCGCCGACGGGTACGCGGCCGCCGCGGCGGCCCTCGGCCTGTCGCCCGATGACCCCGTTCCCGAGGACGGCCGGCGGCCGCCGCGGCCCCCGGCGGCCGTCTGGTCCGTGACCTCGGACTCCCCCGAGCCCGCCTTCGCCGACCTGCAACGGGACGTGACCGTGGCCGACCTGGCCAGGGCCGCGGGAGCCGGGCTGCGCTCGGTGGAGCACGTCAAGCGCTACACGACCGCGGGCACCGGCGCCGACCAGGGCAAGACCTCGGGCGCGGTGGTCGTGGGCGTGATGGCCGCCCTGCTGGGCGCGGCGCCCGGCCAGGTGGGGACGACGACGTTCCGGCCGCCGTACACGCCGGTGTCCTTCGCCACGCTGGCCGGGCGGGACCGCGGCGCGCTGTCCGACCCGGTCAGGACCACCGCCATGCACGAGGCGCACGTCGCGCTCGGCGCGGTGTTCGAGGACGTCGGCCAGTGGAAGCGCCCGTGGTACTTCCCGCGCGGCGACGAGCCGATGGAGGCGGCCGTGCTGCGCGAGTGCCGGGCGGCCCGCACCGGCGTGGCCGCCATGGACGCCTCCACGCTCGGCAAGATCGACATCCGGGGCGCGGACGCGGGCGCGTTCCTCGACCGGATCTACACCAACACGTACTCCACGCTGGCCGTCGGCGCCTGCCGCTACGGGCTCATGTGCGGCGCCGACGGCATGGTCCTCGACGACGGCACCACCACCCGGCTCGCCGAGCACCACTACCTCATGACCACGACCACCGGGAACGCCGCCACCGTGCTCGACTGGCTGGAGGAATGGCACCAGACCGAGTGGCCGGAGCTGGAGGTGTCGTTCACCTCGGTCACCGACCACTGGGCGACGGTCGTCGTGGCCGGGCCGCGGGCGCGGGAGGTCGTCGCCGCCGTCGCGCCCGAGGCCGTGGAGCTGGCCTTCATGCGCTACGCCGGGACCGACGTGCTCGGGGTGCCCGGGCGGGTGTTCAGGATCAGCTTCTCGGGCGAGCTGGCGTACGAGGTGAACGTGCCCTGGCGGCACGGCCGGGCACTGTGGGAGGCGGTGATCGGGCTGGGCGCGGTGCCGTACGGGACCGAGGCCATGCACGTGCTGCGGGCCGAGAAGGGCTTCGCGATCGTCGGCCAGGAGACCGACGGCACCGTCACGCCGCAGGACCTCGGCATGGCGTGGATCGTCTCGGCCCGCAAGCCGGACTTCGTCGGCAAGCGCTCCCACTCCCGTCCCGACACCGCCCGCCCCGGCCGCAAGCGCCTGGTCGGCCTGCTGCCGGACGACCCGGCGACGGTCCTGGAGGAGGGCGCGCAGCTCGTCCGCGCGGGCACGGGCACGGGCGTCGGCCATGTGACCTCCAGCTACGCCGGCGCCGCCCTGGGCCGCGGGTTCGCGCTCGCCCTGGCCAGGGACGCCGCCCCCGGCGACCGCCTGACCGCCGTCTCCGGTGACGCCGCGCACCCGGTCACCGTCGTCTCCCCCGTCTTCGTCGATCCGGACAACGCCCGCCGCGACGGTGAGCCGCTGACCGCCGGCGTGCCGGCGTACCAGGGCGAGCCGCCGGCCGCCGAGAGCCCGGCCGCGCCGTTCGCCGCGCGCTTCCAGGCGGCGAGCACGCCGTCCGCCCGGCTGCGCGAGATCGCCTTCGAGCCGATGTGGGAGGTACGCGGCGCGGACCCGGGGACGGGGCTCGCGCTGGGCCCGTCCTGGTGGCTCGTCACCGGCGACGTCGCGCCCGGTCCCGGCTGGGTGGACGTGTCGGACCAGCGTACGGTCCTGGAGCTGTCCGGGCCCGCGGCGGAGGACGTCCTGATCACCGGCTGCCCGCTCGACCTGCACCCGTCGGCGTTCCCCGGCCACGCCCAGACCCTGCTGGGCCGGGCCTCCGTGCTCCTGGAACGCCGCTCCGCGGACACGTACCGGATCTATGTCAGATCATCCTTCACCCGTTACCTCGCGGAATGGCTACTTGACGCTCTTGAGGGCATTTATCTCTAGACTTTACGAAAGCTGAAGTCCTGGGGGTTGACGTGCGCATACGGGCGCTAGTAGCGGGTCTGTCGACGATGGCCGTGCTGACGGCGGGCTGCGGTGGCCTGGACGCCCAGCTCTCCACGGACAGCGGCAAACCATCCAAACCCGACTCCGCCTCCGTCTCCGACGCCCGCAAGAAACTGGCCAAGCTCGACGTCAAGGGCCGCGCCCCGCGAACCGGCTTCGACCGCGACAAGTTCGGCCCCGCCTGGTCCGACGTGGACCACAACGGCTGCGACACCCGCAACGACATCCTCAAGCGCGACCTGGAGAAGGAGACCTTCAAGTCCGGCACCCACGACTGCATCGTGCTGACCGGCACCCTGAAGGACCCCTACAGCGGCAAGACCATCGACTTCGAACGCGGCCAGGACACCAGCACCGCCGTCCAGATCGACCACCTGGTGCCGCTCTCGGACGCCTGGCAGAAGGGCGCCCAGCAGTGGCCGGCCACCAAGCGCAAGGAGTTCGCCAACGACCCCCTCAACCTCCAGGCCGTGGACGGCCCGCTGAACGGCCAGAAGAGCGACTCCGACGCCGCCACCTGGCTGCCGCCCCGCAAGTCCTACCGCTGCACGTACGTCGCCCGCCAGATCGACGTGAAGGCCAAGTACGGCGTCTGGGTCACCTCGGCCGAGAAGACCGCCATGGAGAAGGTCCTCGACGACTGCTGACCCGCGAGGGCGGGCGACCCGTCCCGAGCCGCCCGCCTCCGTCCCGCTCGTCTACTTCAGGCTGCGCCAGTCGCTCCAGGCGCTCGCGCCGCCCGTGCCGGTGACCCTGGTGCGCCACCTGAGCTCCTGGCCGGCCCGCAGCCGGCTCTTGGGGATCTTCACGGTGACGCGGGAGTCGCCGGAACCGGCCGTCGCCCGGCCCGACCAGACCGGCCGCCCGCTCGTGGCCCTGCCGCTCGCCCTGCCCGCCTTGGGCTGCTGGGCGATCTGCACCTCCACCGTCGCCGCGCCGTCCCGGCCGGACGGGAGCCAGGTGGTCACGTGCGGGTCGCCGTCCACGGTCAGCTTGTCGACCGTCGTGGCGGCGGTGCCGGTGGTGCTCAGTTTCCTGGCCGCCGCCGCGCTCGCCGGCGCGGCGCCGATCGCGGTGTTCATGTCGCTCTGGATCTCGGCCGCGCTCTGGGCCCGGTTGTAGACGCGGACCTCGTCGATCAGGCCCTTGAAGAACTCGCCCCAGATGTCGTTGCCGCCGATCCGCAGCACGCCGCCGGTGTCGATGATCTCACTGGAGAAGGCGGACTGCGCGACCTGGACGCCGTTGACGTACAGCCGGTTGACGGAGCCGTCGTAGGTCGTGGCCAGGTGGGCCCACTGGTTCAGCGGCAGCGCGGTGGTGCTGACGGCGCCGCCCTCGCCGTCCGGGGTCAGCAGCCAGCCCGACGGGCCGGTGCCGGTGCCGGCGTACAGGCCGTAGGCGCCGCCGAGCTCGCTCTCCTTCAGCAGCACCGTGCGCCACGAGCCGCCCAGCGCCGAGGGACGCACCCAGGCCGAGACCGTCACCCCGTCCGCCAGCGTCAGCGACGTGGAGTGCGGGACGGTGACCCAGCTGGAGAAGCCGTTGAAGGACAGGGCGTTGCCGTACTTGCCGCTCGTCCGGGTGGTGTCCGTCGCGGCGCCGGTGTTGTTGCGGCCGGAGGAGTCGGCCACGCTGGTGCCCGAGCTCTCGTTCATCCCGTAGGCCGCCACCAGGCCCGCAGGCGTGGGAGTCGGCGTGGGAGTCGGGGTGGGAGTCGGCGTCGGGGTCTCTGTCGGAGTCGGCGTCGGGGTGGGAGTGTCGGTCGGCGTCGGAGTAGGCGTGTCCGTGGGGGTCGGGGTCGGAGTGTCGGTCGGCGTCGGCGTCGGGGTGTCGGTCGGCGTCGGGGTCGGAGTGTCGGTCGGCGTCGGAGTAGGCGTGGGGGTCGGCGTCGGAGTAGGCGTGGGGGTGGGGGTCGGAGTCGGAGTCGGGGCGGTGGTGATCGGGGTGGCCATGTCGCTCTGGATCTCGGCCGCGCTCTGAGCCCGGTTGTAGATGCGGACCTCGTCGATCAGGCCCTTGAAGAACTCGCCCCAGACGTCGTTGCCGCCGATCTGCAACACGCCGCCGTCGTCGAAGATGGCTCCCGCCGCCGGGAACTCGCCGGCCAGCCGGCCGTTGACGTACAGGCGCAGGTCGCTGTTGTCGTAGGTGACCGCCAGGTGGCTCCAGGTGCCGACCGCCAGCGGCGTGGCGCCGTCCACCGAGCTCCAGTCGCCGGCGGAGGTCTGCATCCAGCCGGACGGCGCGGAAAGACCGTTGGCGGCGTACAGCCCGTAGGACAGGCCCTCGGTGCCCAGCTCCTTGCTCAGCACGCTGCGCCAGCCGGACACCGTGGCCGGACTGACCCAGGCCGAGAGCGTCATGCCGGTCGTCAGGCGCAGCGACGTGGAGTGCGGGACGGTGACCTGGCTGTAGGTGCCGTTGAACGACAGGGCCTTGCCGTACTTGCCGTTCGTCCAATTGGGGTCCGACGCGGCGCCGGTGTTGTTCCTGCCCGAGGAGTCGGACACCGCCGTGCCCGCCCCCTCGTTCATGCCGTACGCCGCCACGAGCCCCGCCGGGTCCGCCTGGACGGTCGTGCTCGCCGCGGAGGACGCGGGGACGAAGACCGACTGGGCGGCCGCGGTGGCGGCCATCAACGAGAGCGGCAGTGCCAGCGCGCCGATGAGGGCGAGCCGGCGCCGCGCCCGGGCGGCGTGCGCTCCGGGCTCTAATCGTGGTGTGTTCACTCCGGCCTCTCCGAAAATCGTGGGCAAAACCCAGTGATCATCACATGGGCCGGAGCAACAGTAAAGATCGTTTTCAGTAAGGGGAAAGCTCGGCTCCGTGAGGAGAAAGCGCCGGTCAGGAGGTCAGGAGACCGCGCAGCCGCCGGTGGCGGCGGGCAGCGGGGCCGGGCGGCCGACCGTGGGCATGCCGAGCAGGACGCCCGAGCCGGACGGTGCGCGGCCCTGGCGGGACTCCCAGGCGTCGCCCGCGCGGGTGCGCCGCAGCGACCGCACCGGGCCGTCGGCCACCAGGTGGTGCGGCGCGGCGTACGTCACCTCGACCGTCACCATGTCGCCCGGCCGCGGCGTCTGGTCGCCGGCGGTGAAGTGGACCAGCCGGTTGTCGGGCGCGCGGCCCGACAGGCGGCGGGTGGCGTCGTCCTTGCGGCCCTCGCCCTCGGCCACCAGGACCTCCAGCGTGCGGCCGACCTGCTTCTTGTTCTCCGCCCAGGAGATCTCCTCCTGCAGCGCCACCAGCCGCTCGTAGCGCTCCTGGACGACCTCCTTCGGCACCTGGTCGGGCATGGTGGCCGCCGGGGTGCCGGGGCGGATGGAGTACTGGAAGGTGAAGGCGTTGGCGAAGCGGCTCTGCCGGACGACGTCGAGCGTGGCCTGGAAGTCTTCCTCGGTCTCGCCGGGGAAGCCGACGATGATGTCGGTGGAGATCGCGGCGTCGGGCATGGCGGCGCGCACCCGCTCGATGATGCCGAGGTAGCGCTCGGCCCGGTAGGAGCGGCGCATCGCCCGCAGCACCCGGTCGGAGCCGGACTGGAGCGGCATGTGGAGCTGGTGCATGACGTTGGGCGTCTCGGCCATGGCGGCGATCACGTCGTCGGTGAAGGCGGCCGGGTGGGGCGAGGTGAAACGCACCCGCTCCAGGCCCTCGACCTCGCCGCAGGCGCGCAGCAGCTTGCCGAAGGCCAGCCGGTCGCCGAACTCCACCCCGTAGGTGTTGACGTTCTGGCCCAGCAGCGTGACCTCCAGGACGCCCTGCTCGACCAGCGTGCGGACCTCGGCCAGGACGTCGCCGGGGCGGCGGTCCTTCTCCTTGCCGCGCAGCGACGGCACGATGCAGAACGTGCAGGTGTTGTTGCAGCCGACCGAGATGGCGACCCAGGCGGCGTAGGCGGACTCGCGCCGGGTGGGCAGCGTGGAGGGGAAGGTCTCCAGCGCCTCCTTCAGCTCGACCTGCGCCTCGCCCTCGACGCGGGCCCGCTCCAGCAGCACCGGCAGCGAGCCGATGTTGTGGGTGCCGAACACCACGTCGACCCAGGGCGCCTTGCGGACGATCTCGCCCTGGTCCTTCTGCGCCAGGCAGCCGCCCACCGCGATCTGCATGCGCGGGTTGCGGGTCTTGGCGGGACGGAGGTGGCCGAGGTTGCCGTAGAGGCGGTTGTCGGCGTTCTCCCGCACGGCGCACGTGTTGAACACGACCACGTCGGCGGTCTCGCCATCGGGCGCGGGCACGTAGCCCGCCTCCTCCAGCAGGCCGGACAGCCGCTCGGAGTCGTGGACGTTCATCTGGCACCCGTATGTGCGCACTTCGTACGTGCGGGCGCCGTCCTGGGTCACAGTCATGGCACCTTCAAGGGTAGTCGTTGTCCGGCTCAGGGCAGGCCGCACGGGCCCAAAAGAGCAGCTTGACGGGCGGATGTGATCGGATCGGTACCACCCGGTTAGGGACCAGCGTCTTAACCCCTCTACCGTGTGGGTCCATGACGGAGAACGGCGACGGCACTCCACTGGTTCAGTTGGAGAACGTCAACAAGCACTTCGGGGCGTTGCACGTCCTGAAGAACATCAACTTGACCGTCTCTCGTGGTGAGGTCCTGGTCGTCATCGGTCCGTCGGGCGGCGGGAAGTCCACGCTGTGCCGCACGATCAACCGGCTGGAGACGATCGACGACGGCAAGATCATATTTGACGGCCAGGTGCTTCCCGAGGAGGGCAAGGCGCTGGCCAGGCTGCGTTCCGAAGTCGGGATGGTCTTCCAGTCGTTCAACCTGTTCGCGCACAAGACCATCCGGGAGAACGTCACGCTCGGCCCCGTCAAGGTGCGGCGCGTGGCCAGGGAGGCCGCCGACAAGCGGGCGATGGAGCTCCTCGAACGCGTGGGCATCGCCGCGCAGGCGGACAAGTACCCCGCGCAGTTGTCCGGCGGCCAGCAGCAGCGGGTGGCCATCGCCAGGGCGCTGGCCATGAACCCCAAGATGATCCTGTTCGACGAGCCGACCTCGGCGCTGGACCCCGAGATGGTCCAGGAGGTGCTCGACGTCATGATCGGGCTCGCGGCGGACGGCATGACGATGATGGTCGTCACGCACGAGATGGGCTTCGCCCGCCGGGCCGCCAACCGGGTCGTGTTCATGGCGGACGGGCAGATCGTGGAGGAGAACACCCCCGACGAGTTCTTCACCAACGCGCAGACCGACCGCGCGCGCGACTTCCTTTCGAAGATCCTCACGCACTGACTGACTATTGAGGCAGGTACACATGCACATGCGTCGAGCGGGAGTGCTGCTCTCGATTGCGGCCATGGCCGCCGGGCTGACCGCTTGCGGTGGCGACGGTGGCGGCGGTGGTGGTGGCGGCCAGAGCTACTCCACGGTGGCGGACAAGGTCAACGGCGGCGCCACGATCGTCGTCGGCACCAAATGGGACCAGCCCAGCCTGGGGCTGAAGACGGGCAGCGAGCCCGTGGGCTTTGACGTCGACGTGGCCAAGGCCGTGCTCAAGGAGATGGCCGGCGGCAAGGACGTGAAGATCGAATGGAAGGAGTCGGCCTCCTCCAACCGTGAGCCGTTCCTCCAGAACGGCACGGTCGACATCGTCTTCGCGACCTACTCGATCACCGAGGAGCGCAAGGCCAAGGTCACCTTCGGCGGCCCGTACGTCGTCGCGCACCAGGACATCATGGTCCGCAAGGACGACGCCTCGATCACCAAGCCGCAGGACCTCAAGGGCAAGAAGATCTGCAAGGCCTCGGGCTCCAACTCCTACAAGCGCGTCACCGAGGGCCCGCCGGACGGCGAGCTCAACATCGCCGCCACCACGGTGGACGCGGCCAACTACTCCGAGTGCGTGCAGAAGCTCAACGGCAGCAACCTCGACGCCGTCACCACCGACGACCTGATCCTGGCGGGCTTCGCCAAGCAGGCCGGCGGCAACTTCAAGGTGCTGGGCCAGGGCTTCACGGACGAGAAGTACGGCGTCGGCCTGAAGAAGGGCGACACCAAGAGCTGCGAGGCCGTGAACACCGCGGTGAAGAAGCTCTGGGACAACGGCACGATGAAGCAGCTGCTGGACAAGTGGTTCGGCGGCATCCAGGGCCTCAACCTGTCCACGACGGCGCCGCCCGCCGAGGGTTGCAGCTGACAACGCCAGAGGCGGCGGCCGGTCACCCGGCCGCCGCCGCGCTATGTGGTGGAGCACGATGGACGAACTAATCAAGTACGCCCCTGATCTGGCGCTGGGGTTCCTGGAGAACATCAAGCTCGCGCTCGTGGGCGCGGTGGTCTCGCTGATCCTCGGCACGATCCTGGTCGCGATGCGGGTCTCCCCGACGCCCGTGCTGCGGGCGGCCGGCACGCTCTACGTGAACATCATCCGCAACACCCCGCTGACCCTGGTGCTGGCGTTCTCCGCGCTGGGCCTCAGCGACCAGCTCGGCCTGGTCTTCAGCGGGGAGCCGCGCACCAACTCCTTCTGGATCGTGGCGCTGGGCCTGTCGGCCTACACCGCGGCGTTCGTGTGCGAGGCGCTGCGGTCGGGCATCAACACGATCCCGCTCGGCCAGGCCGAGGCGGCCAGGGCGATCGGGCTGACGTTCATGCAGTCCCTGACGATGATCACCCTGCCGCAGGCGTTCCGGGTGGTCATCGCGCCGCTGGGCAGCGTGATGATCGCCATGATCAAGAACACCACGGTCGCCGTCGCCGGCGGTTTCGCGGCCGAATCCTCGGCCACGATGAAGACGACGTTCGATCAGACGGGCGCGTCGATCCCCATCTTCCTCGGTCTGGTGGTGGCCTTCATGGCGCTGACTCTGCCGATCGGCTACCTGACCGGCTGGCTGGCCCGGCGTCTGGCGGTGGCGCGATGAGCACCTCCGTCCTGTTCGACGCCCCCGGGCCGCGCGCGCGGGTGCGCAACGGCCTGCTGACGGCGATCAGCGTCGCCGCCGTGGCGGCCGTCCTGTACGGCGTCTACGCCGGCTTCGACGCCAAGGGCCAGTGGGACGCCAAGATCTGGCAGCCGTTCACCCAGTGGGAGACCTGGCAGGTCTTCATCATCCCCGGGCTGATCGGCACCCTGCGGGCCGCCGCCACGGCGGCCGTGTGCGCGGTGCTCTTCGGCATGGTCTTCGGCCTGGCCCGGATGTCGGACCACGCCTGGATCCGGGTGCCGGCGGGCGTGGTGGTCGAGGTCTTCCGCGCCATCCCGCTGCTGCTGCTGATCTTCTTCATCTTCTACCTGGCGCCCATGGTCGGGGGCGGCGGCGACTACTCGTTCATGGCGGTCGTGCTCGGCCTGACGCTCTACAACGGCTCCGTGCTCGCCGAGGTCGTCCGGGCCGGCGTGTACGCCGTGCCGAAGGGCCAGGCCGAGGCCGCGTACGCCGTGGGCATGCGCAAGAACCAGGTGATGCGGCTCGTGCTGCTGCCGCAGGCCGTCACGGCGATGATGCCGGCGATCGTCAGCCAGCTCGTGGTGCTGCTGAAGGACACCGCGCTCGGCTACATCATCGCCTACGTGGACCTGCTCAACACCGGGTTCAAGATCCTGCCGGCCGCCTTCTTCGGCTCGCTCATCCCGGCGGCGATCGTCATCGGGATCATCTACGTGCTGCTCAACCTGGCGCTGAGCTACCTGGCGACCTGGCTGGAGCGGCGCAGCAGGCGCAGCCGCAAGACGGCCGCGAGGCCGCTCGCGCCTCCGGGCGGCGGCGACTCGGCCGTCCTGGCGACCGGGGCGGCCTCGACCGCCGCCATCGTGCAGGACCGCGGGACGCCCTGACCCGACGTCCCAGAACGATCCGGGCCGCGAGCCGCATGGCTCGCGGCCCGTCCGCGTCCCGGGCCGTCCCCTTCTTCAGGGAAATGGACCTCTTACCAGGTGGCCACTTCCGAATAATGATGTGGGTCATCGAAAGTTTGCCAACGGCTCCTCATATATGACGAGCACCGGCGCATCCCCCGAACCCCTCCGCCCCACGTCAGCCCCCATGCGACCGGCCACCTCAGCCCGCCGCAGGCGTACGACAACGCCTTCAGCAGGACCAAGCTGGAGTTGCGCGACCCCGACGCCGCCGGCGGCGCGGCCACCGGCCGCGACATCGGCTACCACGACGACTCCTTCTGCTGCCGGGAAGGCTCGCCACTGGCCGGCGTCACGCTGCCGCGCTCGCTCGGCGGAGCCGGCTACGCCCAGCTCCAGCGGGCCCTCGACGTGGGCGCCGAGAACAAGTGGATCACCGCCTTCATCGACACCGGGCTGAGCCCCTCGACGTCCTCCACCTACGCCGTGCGGGCCTACGACGCCGCGGGCAACGCCTCCGCCGCGTCGGCGGCCGTCACCGTCGTCACCCTGCCCTCGTCGAGCGGCGGCCCGGTCCTGGACGACGTCGACGGCGATCCCGCCTCCCCCTCGGCCGCCCGCAACGACCTCGGCAAGTGGACCGGCGGCAACTGCTTCCTCAACGGCTCCGGCTCGGGCGCCTTCTCCGGCGGGGCGCTCAGCCTGCGCTACGGCAACTGCGGCTGGTCCGGCAGCGACGTGAACACCGACCTGTCCGCGTACACCCACCTCGCCGTCCGGATCAAGGGCGCGGCGGGAGGCGAGCAGCGCCACTTCCACCTCGGCCTCGGCGGGGGACCAGGACCTTCGCCGACCTCACCCTCGACGGCGGCGGCCATCCGGCCGTCACCACGGCCTACCAGGACATCAGGATCCCGATGTCCGCCAACGGCATCAACCGCGCGTCGCCGGGGCAGCTCGCGATGGGCTTCTGGTACGGCGGCAACAGCACCGTCACCATCGACTCCCTGTCGTTCCGCTGACCCCTGCGGGGAGGCCGGGCCACCGCCCCGGTCTCCCTGCGCCCGCGGGCCGCGTACGAGCAGGTTGATCTAGGGGGACCGGGCAACACCGCTGGTGATCTTCCGGCAGGATGCGGGTATGCCTTTCTGGCCCTCCCCCATATCGACGCGCGACGTGGCGGGTTCGGGTACACGCCCCGCCTGGCCGGCGGCCCAGGCCGGCCGGGTCTGGTGGACCGAGGACCGCCCCGACGAGGGCGGCCGTACCACGATCATGTGCCGCACGCCCGACGGCGAGCGCCACGAGCTGCTGCCCGCCCCCTGGAACGCGCGCACCAGGGTCCACGAGTACGGCGGCCGCCCCTACGCCGTGACCCCCGCGAACGAGGTGGTCTTCGCCAACCTGGAGGACCAGCGCCTCTACCTGCTCGGGCGGGACGGCGAGCCGAGACCCCTGACCCCGGAGGGTTTCCGCTACGCCGACCTGCTGGTACGCGACGGCCAGGTGTGGTGCGTACGCGAGCGGCACACCGAGAACGGCAAGGTCACCCGCGCCATCGTGACCGTGCCCCTCGACGGCGGCGAGCCTCGCGAACGGGTCACCGGTCACGACTTCTACGCATCCCCCACTGTGTCCCCCGACGGGCGGCATCTCGCCTATGTCTGCTGGAACCACCCGCGCATGCCGTGGAACGGCACCGAGCTCCGCGTCACCAGCCTCGCATCCGGCGACTCGTGGCCGGTCAAGGGCGGCCCCGCCGAGTCGGTGCTCGCCCCGTCCTGGCGCGACGACTCCCGCCTCTACCTCGTCTCGGACGCCTCCGGCTGGTGGAACCTGTACGAAACCGGCCTGCGGGGCGACGGCGTGCGAGCGCTGCACCCGGCCGAGGAGGAGTTCGCGGCGGCGCCGTGGCAGCTCGGCGGCCGGCCGTACGCGGCGCTCGCGGACGGCCGGCTGGCGGTCCTGCACGGGCGCGGCGACCTGCGGCTGAGCGTGCTCGACCCGGAGTCGGGGGCGCTGGCGGAGCTGCCGACGCCTTACCACGGCTGGGACGGCGCCCTGGCCGCCGACGGCACGTCCGTGGCCGGCGTCGGCTACGCCCCCACCACTCCCCGCTCCGTCGTCATCGTGGACACCGCCACCGGCTCGGCCGCCCGCCCGCGGGTGGACACCGTCACCGGCTCGGCCGCCCGCCCGCGGCAGGGCGCCGACCGGCTGCCCGGCGCCGAGTACCTGCCGGTCCCCCGCCCGGTGCTGATCCCCGGGCGCGAGGACGTGCACGCCTTCCTCTACCCGCCGTACGGGCCCGCCGCCGAGGGGCTCCCGCCGTACGTGATCTTCGTTCACGGCGGCCCGACCGCCTGCGCCGGCACCGCGCTCGACCTGGAGAAGGCGTTCTTCACCTCGCGCGGCATCGGCGTGCTCGACGTCAACTACGGCGGCTCGACCGGCTACGGCCGGGCCTACCGGGAGCGGCTGCGGGGCCGGTGGGGCCTGGTGGACGTGGCCGACACCGTCGCCGCCGCCGAGTGGCTGGCCGCCGAAGGGCTCGCCGACCCGGCCAGGATCGCGGTACGCGGGGGCAGCGCGGGCGGCTGGACCGTGATGGCCGCGTGCTGCCGGTCGGACGTGTTCGCGGGCGGGGTGTCGTACTACGGGGTCAGCGCCCTCGGGCCGCTCGTCGCGCACACCCACGACTTCGAGTCCCGGTACGTGGAGTGGCTGGTCGGCCCCGAGGACCCGGCGGTCTACGCGGAACGCGAACCGCTCGCGCTGGTCGGCGGTGTCTCCTGCCCCATGCTGCTCCTGCAGGGGCTCGACGACCCCGTGGTGCCGCCCGAGCAGTCCGCCGCCTTCGCCGACGCGCTGTCGGAGCGGGGGGTGCCGTGTACGTACCTGGCCTTCGAGGGCGAGTCGCACGGCTTCCGGCGCGCCGAGACCCGGGCCGCGGCCCTCGCCGCCGAGCTGGCCTTCTACCAGCAGATCTTCACGTGACCCCGGCTCGTCGTAGCCCTGCCCGCGCAGCCCCTGCCCGCGCAGCCCCTGCCGCGTAGCCCCTGCCCGGGGGCGCTGCTCGCGGGGGGCGCTGCTCGCGGGGGCTCAGCGGGCGAACTCGGTCGCCCGCGACTCCCGCACCACCGTGATCCGGATCTGCCCGGGATAGGTCAGCTCCTCCTCCACCTGCTTGGCCACGTCCCGCGCGATCACCTGGGCCTGGATGTCGTCGATGGCGTCCGGCTTGACCATGACCCGGATCTCCCGCCCGGCCTGCATGGCGAACACCTTCTCCACGCCCTCGTACGACTGCGCGATCTCCTCCAGCCGCTCCAGCCGCTTGACGTACGCCTCCAGCGACTCCCGGCGCGCGCCCGGCCGGCTGCCGCTGATCGCGTCGGCGGCCTGCGTGAGGACCGCCTCGACCGTCCGCACCTCGACCTCGTTGTGGTGCGCCTCGATGGCGTGCACCACGTCCTCCTCCTCGCCGTAGCGGCGGGCGATCTCGGCGCCGATGAGCGCGTGGCTGCCCTCGACCTCGTGCGTGAGGGCCTTGCCGATGTCGTGCAGCAGGGCGCAGCGCTTGACGAGCCGCTGGTCCAGCTTGAGCTCGGCGGCCATGATGCCGGCGATGTGCGCGGACTCGATGAGGTGCTTCAGCACGTTCTGGCCGTAGGAGGTGCGGTAGCGGAGCTGGCCCAGCAGGAGCGTCAGCTCGGGGTGCATGTCCGTGATGCCCAGCTCGACGAGGGCGTCCTCACCGGCCCGCGCGCACAGGTCCTGGACCTCCTGGCGGCTGCGGTCGTGCGCCTCCTCGATGCGCTGCGGGTGGATCCGCCCGTCCAGGACGAGCTTCTCCAGCGTGAGCCGCGCGGTCTCCCTCCGTACCGGGTCGAAACAGGACAGCAGCACCGCCTCGGGCGTGTCGTCGATGATCAGGTTGACGCCGGTCGTGGACTCGAAGGCCCGGATGTTACGCCCTTCGCGCCCGATGATCCGCCCCTTCATCTCGTCGCCGGGCAGGTGCAGCACGCTGACGACCGACTCCGCCGTCTGCTCCGCCGCCAGCCGCTGCACGGCCAGGGTCACGATCTTGGTGGCGCGCTTCTCGCCCTCCTTGCGGGCCTGGCTCTCGATCTCCCGGACGATCAGCGCCGCCTCGCGCTTGGCCTGGTTCTCGATCTCCTTGACCAGCTCGCTCTTGGCCTGCTCGGCCGTCAGCCCCGCCACCCGCTCCAGGATGACCCGCCGCTCCTCCTCCACCTGGAGCAGCTCCTCGCGCCGGTCGGCCAGCTCGATCTCGGTCTCGGCCAGCTTCCGGTCCCGCTCGGACTGCCGCCGGGCCTCCTCGTCCAGCCGCTGCTCGCGCTCGGCCAGCCGGGCCTCGCGGCGTTCGAGGTCGGAGCGCAGCTCCTTGAGCTCGGACTTCAGGATCCGGCTCTCCCGCTCGACCTCCTGCCGCATCTGCGTGGCGCTCTCGGCGGCCGCCTCGGACCTGCGCAGGATCTCCTCGGCATCGAACTCCGCCTTCTGGCGGATCTCCCGCGCCTCCTCACGCGCCTGTTCGAGCTCCTCGTGCACGGCCTGCACCTGCTGGGGGCTCGGTTTGGCCGCCCCTTTGGGCGTGCCGGCGGAGGTGCGGCGAATGACGACGAGCAGCGCGACGATCATCCCGAACGCGAGCACGAGCACCGCCACCATCAGCACCACGACCAGCGGCCCCATGTGTGCCCCGCCCTCCTCGCGTCGTCAACACCTCATAACGCGGACCCAACAATGGGAGGGGTCACCAGCACGCCACGCGAAACCCGTTCGGCACCGGGATCGATGTCAAGCCAAGGCCGACCGGGCGTCGGCCCCCAAAGCCGACACCTCGCCTGCCTCGATCAACCAAGCTCGTTCGTCCGTCGTTCACCGGTATGGCAATCCGCGCTGCGCGGAGTAACTCCTCACTGCCGTCGAGGTTATGCGTCGAACTGGTCACGAGCAAGCAAACGAGTCATCAAGCGTGTCTTACGGACCTGCACTTCCATATTGAACCCGATATCCCCCATCGATGCCGGAATTACCGGTTCTCGGGATGCCGGTCTCCGGCCCGACCAGGCGTTCCCGTTCCGGAGCCCTCTCCAGGCCCCTGACAATGCCCTCGGCACCCTCCCACAAACCCGGCCCCCTCCACACCGCCGGTCCGCCAGGGCCGGGCAAACCCCGCACCACCTCAGCCCCAAGCCGCCGTCCCTCTCCTACGAGAAGTCGTCCTCCAGATCGATCCCCTCCTGCTCCAGCGCCTCCCGGATCACCCGGTAGGCCAGCCCGGAGGAGTAACCCTTGCGGGCGAGCATCCCGGCGAGGCGGCGGGTGCGGGTCTGGGGGTCGAGGGAGCGGGTCGAGGCGAGCTTGCGGTCCACCAGCCGCCGCGCGGTCTCCGCCTCCTGGTCGGAATCCAGGCGCTCCACGGCCTCCTTGACGGTGTCGCCGTCCACGCCACGGTGGCGCAGCTCGGCCGCCAGCGCGCGCCTGGCCAGGCCGCGCCCGTGGTGCCGGGAGTCGACCCACGCCTCCGCGAACGCCTCGTCGTTGATCAGGCCCAGCTCCGAGAAGCGGTCCAGGACCGCCTGCGCCGCCTCCTCCGGCACGTCCCGCTTGCGGAGGGCTTCGGCGAGCTGGGCGCGCGTCTTGGGCGCCATGGTGAGGAGCCGCAGGACGATGGCCCGGGCCACCGACTCCGGATCCGCCTCCGGAGCGGACGCGGCCGGGCTGCCGTCGTCGGGCCCTTCCGGCAACCATCCGGCCCCGGAGCTCCGCCGCCCCCTGCCCGCGGCCCGGCTCCCCTTCTCACCGCCTCGCCGCTTCTTGCGCCCACCGGCCCGCCGCCCTTCCTCGGGCTCGCCGCCGAAGAGACTCCCGCCCCAATCGACGGCACGGGGCCGCGCGGCGGAACGGTCATCCGAAGCCCCGCCAGAGGCCCCGCCGCCGGCGGTGCCGTCAACCGTCCCATCGACCCCGGCAGGACCACCGGCCGACGCGTCCGGAGAACCGCCGGACAACACGGCGGCGGGCTCGTCATCGAGCGGCATGCCCAGCTCCTCAGGCACGCGCGGCATCCAAGACGCACGGGACTCGTCGCGCTCGTCGGGTACACCGCGCTGGTCGCGTACGCCACGCTCGTCGGGCACATCGGACCTGCCAAGCCCATCCGACCCGCCAAGCGCACTGTGCTCGTCGGGCGCATCTGACTCGCCAAGTGCGCCGCGCTCCTCAGGCGCATCGGGTGCGACAAGCGCGTCGGGCTTGCTGGACATGCCGAGCGTGTCAGGAGCGTCAGGCGGCTGGAGACCGTCGGGGGCGGCGCCCGGTTCTCCAGGCGCGTCGTTCTGCGAGCTGTCGAGCGGAACGGCGGTGTTGTCCCGCGGGCTGCCGAACGACATGCGGGGAAGATCATCGGACCGAGTGTCCGCAGGGTCGCCGGAGGCCGCCTCAGGGGTGGCGTCGTCCGAGGAATCAGCGGCGGGAGCCGCCGGAGTGCCGGCGAAGAAGGGATGGGTCTTCGAGGCTTCACCCGGGTTGCGGCTCAAGGAGTCACCGAAGAAGGACTCGCCCCTGCCGCTGCCGTCCCAGCGGGACACGTCCTCAGCGCCGGTGGAGTGTCCGTCACCGGCGTCACCGCCCCAGCGGGACGTCCCGCCAGCAGCAGCGGCGGCGAGATGCCCGTCGTCGGAGCCGTCCCATGGGGACGCGCCCTCGGCGCCGGTGTCGCGCTCGTCGATGGTCACGTCCGCCTCACCGCTGGCAGCAGGGCGAACGGGACGGACGGAGCGGACCCCTTCAGCAGGATCAGTGGACCAGCCCACTCCGGCCGAGGCACCGAACCCGGCCAGGCCAACCGCATCGGCGCCCGACCCAGCCAGGTAGGCAGTGTCAGCGCCCGACTCGGTCACGTAGGGCGCGTCAGGGGCCGGTTCCGTCAGGTGGGGCGTGTCCGGAGCGGTGGGAGGGGTGGTTTCCGGTCCGGTGTCGGTGGTCGCCTGGGGTGGGTGGGCCGATGTGGGGGCGGCGTCAGGGGGTGGATCGGCGGGGTGGGGGGTGAGGCGGCGGGGGGTGTTCTCGGGAAGGGGCGGGACGGGGAGGGGGGTTTCCCGGTCCTTCGTAGGAAGCTCGGGGGTCGTGAGGTCGTCGGCGGTGGGCGGGGGGTCGGAGGGGTGAGTGGCGCGTTGGCGGGTGCGCTGGGCGCGCCACTCCTCCACCGATGGCCAGCCCTCGGACGAGGAACGGGCCAGATCGCCGGAACGGGAACGGGAGTGGGGGGTGTGCGGGTGGTCAGTCATGAGTCAGGCCCCCGGTGGTGCAGGGGTGGTCGGGCCAGGCGCCCCGCGGCCAGGGCGCCTGCGGCCGGTACGGGTCACACATGAGTGACGATCAGACGTCACCCGGCTTCGGCGTGGACTTCGAGCCGCGGCCGGAGGGCGCCGGGGCCGGGGCCGGGGCCGCGGCGGCGACGGGCTCGGCCGGGGCGTCGAGACGCGGGCCCACACCCAGCTTGTCCTTGATCTTCTTCTCGATCTCGTTGGCCATGTCGGGGTGGTTGCGCAGGAAGTTACGCGCGTTTTCCTTGCCCTGGCCGAGCTGGTCGCCCTCGTACGTGTACCAGGCCCCCGACTTGCGCACGAAGCCGTGCTCCACGCCCATGTCGATCAGGCCGCCCTCGCGGGAGATGCCCACCCCGTACAGGATGTCGAAGTCGGCGACCCGGAAGGGCGGGGCCATCTTGTTCTTGACGACCTTGACACGGGTGCGGTTGCCGACCGCCTCCGTGCCGTCCTTGAGCGTCTCGATGCGGCGGATGTCCAGGCGCACCGAGGCGTAGAACTTGAGGGCCTTGCCACCGGTCGTGGTCTCCGGGCTGCCGAACATGACGCCGATCTTCTCGCGCAGCTGGTTGATGAAGATGGCGGTGGTGCCGGTGCTGTTGAGGGCGCCGGCGACCTTGCGCAGGGCCTGCGACATGAGGCGGGCCTGGAGACCGACGTGGCTGTCGCCCATCTCACCCTCGATCTCGGCCTTCGGCACCAGCGCGGCGACCGAGTCGATGACGATGATGTCGACGGCCCCGGACCTGATGAGCATGTCGGCGATCTCGAGCGCCTGCTCGCCGGTGTCGGGCTGGGAGACCAGCAGGGCGTCGGTGTCGACCCCCAGCTTCTTGGCGTACTCGGGGTCGAGGGCGTGCTCGGCGTCGATGAACGCCGCGATGCCCCCGGCGCGCTGGGCGTTGGCCACCGCGTGCAGGGCGACCGTGGTCTTGCCTGACGACTCGGGGCCGTAGATCTCGACGATGCGGCCGCGCGGGAGGCCGCCGATGCCGAGCGCCACGTCGAGGGAGATCGAGCCGGTGGGGATCACCTCGATGGGAGCTCGGGCGTCGTCGCCCAGGCGCATCACAGAGCCCTTGCCGAACTGCCGCTCGATCTGGGCGAGGGCGGTCTCGAGGGCCTTCTCGCGGTCGTTGATTGCCATGGGAACTCCCCCTGGAGGGTCGTGGTCCGATCAGTCGAGTGAAAGCTACGGCCTGCCACCGACATTTTCTGCGACTGCCGGGGAAGACGTGGCCCGGCATTTCTCCATGGTAGCCGAACGGCTGTTCGATCACAGCAGGAACACACGGGAGCGGGCGGCGGTGACGATGCTGTGGCGGCACAGCAATCACTCCCGTCACAGGAGCCTCCGGGATCGCGGCCTGGCGGCGCGGTCGCCGGCCCCGCCCCGGGATCACACCGGGGAAAATGCTCCGCTCCTGATGGTGTTCGGGGCCGTTCGCGGTGCTGTGTTGTCATACGGGATGAGCTGGGAAGACTCACGAGAGGGGGCGACGGTTGGAGGCGGTGACGTGGCGAGCGGCTACACCGGGGAACGGCGTGCCCACCTGCAGGCGCTCGCCGATCTGCTGCCGGACCAGGGGCTGGCGGGCCGCATGGTCGGCGGCGACGAGCCGGTGTTGTGGGTGTGGCATCCGAGTACGGGACAGCGGACGCTGATCTTCGCCACCCCGTCGGCCGACGGCTGGATGTTCCTGTGGTCGCCGAAGGGCCAGGGGCGCGCGGACGAGCTGGAGCGTACGGTGGACGCGCTCCGGCGGACCCTGGACGTCTCGCGCGACGACCACGGGTGAACGCGCGTCAGCGCAGCCTGGACGGGACGTCCTCCACCTGGCAGACCGCCCGCCACACGGTCTTGGCGCTCTCGCCGTCGGCCAGCGCCTGCACCACCGTGCGCCCGCCCAGAGGCGCGATCACGTAGTCGCGGGCCCAGGACTCGGCGTACGCCTCGCCGAAGTGAGCGTTCATCCGCCGCCAGAATTCCGTAAGCCGCATGCATCAAGTATGGAAGCGCGCGGAGGGTGGGTAGGACACCCGCATGGCTAAGACCCACAAGTCCGCACCCCCGAAAACGCCCAGGACGAAGGCCAACAGGGCCAAGCGACGCCGGCTGCTGCAGGTGTTACGCGCGGTCGTCAGGAAGGAGAAGGCAGAGCGGTCCGAGAGGCACGCCGGCATCAGGCGGGCACCCCGCACGGGCATCTCGCGCGCGCGCCGGGCGTCGCGGCGCTGACCCGTCACGAGCTCGCAGGCGCTGACCCGATCACGAGCTCGCAGGCGCTGACCCGATCACGAGGTCACAGGCGCCGACCCGCCACGAGGTCACAACACTCGTGCGCCGTACATCTCACCGAGATGGTCGGCGAGCAGCTCCAGCCGCGCGCCGTCGGGGTCCTTGAAGTAAATGGAGGCGCCGCTCTCTATCTGGTGCGGCACGCCGGCCATCTCCAGCTTCCCGCGCAGCCGCTCCCACGTGGCCGGGTCCACGGAGATGGCGATGTGGTGCAGGCCGCCCAGCACCTCCTGGTAAGGGGCGAGGTCGAGGCCGGGGAAGTCGAAGAAGGCGAGCAGGTTGCCGTTGCCGATGTCGAAGAAGAAGTGGCTGGACCCCTTGTAGTCCCGGTTCTCGATGATCTCGGTGAGCGGGAACTCCAGAAGATCCTGGTAGAACTCTATGGTGCGCTCCACGTCGGACGAGATCAGGGCGACGTGGTGCAGGCCGCGGGCGCTGCTGGACGGCCGGCGTGCTAACACGTGACGGCGCCTGATCTCGGCACGGCGGGCTTCGATGGCCGCATAGTCAATGGTCACGGTCGCTGTATGTCCGCCAGGAGGGCCACTCAACCTCCCGGCGTCCGCACAATGCGTTTTCTGTCGGTGGCGCGAGGCAATATGTGCTGGTGAGCTCGCTAGACCAGTTCAGCCGGACGACACAGCAGTGGTTCACCGGAGCCTTCCACGCTCCCACGGCCGCCCAGGAGGGGGCGTGGGAGTCGATCGCGCGCGGCGACAACACCCTGGTCGTCGCGCCCACGGGGTCGGGCAAGACGCTGGCGGCGTTCTTGTGGTCCCTCGACCGGCTGGCCGCCGCCCAGGCCGTGGCCGCCGACGGCGAGCGCAAGGGCACGCGGGTGCTGTACGTCTCGCCGCTCAAGGCCCTGGCCGTGGACGTCGAGCGCAACCTGCGCGCCCCCCTGGCCGGGCTCAGGCAGACGGCGCGGCGGCTCGGGCTGCCGGTGCCGGAGATCTCGGTGGCGATCCGCTCGGGCGACACGCCCGCCGAAGACCGCAGGAGGTTCGCGGCCAAGCCGTCCGACATCCTCATCACCACCCCGGAGTCGCTGTTCCTGCTGCTCACCAGCCAGGCGCGAGAGGCGTTGCGCACGGTCGAGACGGTCATCGTGGACGAGGTGCACGCGGTCGCGGCCACCAAGCGCGGCGCCCATCTGGCGCTCACCCTGGAGCGGCTCGACGCGTTGCTGGAGCGGCCCGCGCAGCGCGTCGGCCTGTCGGCGACGGTGCGGCCGGTGAGCGAGGTGGCGGCGTTCCTGGGCGGCGCCCGCCCGGCCACGGTGGTGCAGCCGCCCGCCGACAAGCGCATCGAGGTCGAGGTCGTGGTCCCGGTCGAGGACATGACCGAGACCGACGCCGGGCGCGGTCCCGTGGAGAGCGAGGGCGCGGGCGAGGACGCCGGGGAGGCCCGGAGCCGGTCGATCTGGCCGCACGTCGAGGACCGCCTGTTCGACCTCATCGAGGCCCACAGCTCGACGATCGTGTTCGCCAACTCCAGGCGGCTGGCCGAGCGGCTGTGCTCGCGCCTCAACGAGCTGGCCTACGACCGCTCCCGGGGCGGCTCGCCGGGCGCGGAGGCGGTCGACCTGTCGATCTGGGAGACGCCGTCCGACCGGCCCCGGCGCGCCCCGGCCGAGATGATGGCGCAGGCGGGCAGCGGCGGGGGCGTCGTGACGGAGATCGTCCGCGCCCATCACGGCTCGGTGTCCAAGGAGGAGCGGGGGCAGATCGAGGAGGCGCTCAAGTCGGGCCGGCTGCCGGCCGTGGTCGCCACCTCCAGCCTGGAGCTGGGCATCGACATGGGCTCGGTCGACCTGGTGGCGTGCGTCGAGGCGCCGCCGAGCGTGGCGAGCGGCCTGCAGCGCATCGGCCGGGCCGGCCACCAGGTCGGCGCGGTGTCCAAGGGCGTGATCTTCCCCAAATACCGCGGCGACCTGGTGCAGACCACCGTGGTGGCCGAGCGGATGAAGGACGGCCGCATCGAGGAGATGCGCTATCCGCGTAACCCGCTCGACGTGCTGGCCCAGCAGATCGTGGCGATGACGGCGATGGACGAGTGGACGCTCGACGAGCTGGAGTCGGTGGTCAAGCGCGCCGCCCCCTACGCCACGCTGCCGCGCAGCGCCCTGGAGGCCACGCTCGACATGCTGGCCGGGCGCTACCCGAGCGAGGAGTTCGCCGACCTGCGCCCGCGCATCGTCTGGGACCGCGTCACCGGCACGCTCCAGGGCCGGCCGGGCGCGCAGCGGCTGGCGGTCACCAACGGCGGCACGATCCCCGACCGCGGCCTGTTCGGCGTGTTCCTGGTGGGCGAGCGGGCCTCCAGGGTGGGTGAGCTGGACGAGGAGATGGTCTACGAGTCGCGCGTGGGCGACGTGTTCGTGCTGGGCGCGACGTCGTGGCGGATCGAGGACATCACGGCCGACCGGGTGCTGGTCTCCCCCGCGCCGGGGCAGCCGGGCAAGCTGCCGTTCTGGCACGGCGACACGCCGGGGCGGCCGGCCGAGCTGGGGCGGGCCATCGGCGAGTTCCTGCGCGAGCAGGCCAAGGGCGGCTCGCCCGAGCGGATGAGGGCCGCCGGTCTCGACGACTACGCCGCCCGCAACCTCCTGGCCTACCTGGCCGAGCAGCGCGAGGCCACCGGCTACGTGCCCGACGACCGCACGCTGCTGGTCGAGCGTTTCCACGACGAGCTGGGCGACTGGCGGGTGGTGATCCACTCGCCGTACGGCGCGCGGGTGCACGCGCCGTGGGCCCTCGCGATCAACCGGCGGCTGCGCGAGCGCTACGGGGTGGATGTGCAGGCCGTCCACTCCGACGACGGCATCGTGCTGCGCATCCCCGACACGCTGGCCGAGCCGCCCGCCGACGTGGCGGCCTTCGACCCCGAGGAGATCGAGCAGATCGTCACCGAGGAGCTGGGCGGCTCGGCGCTGTTCGCCGCCCGCTTCCGCGAGTGCGCGGGGCGGGCGCTGCTGCTGCCGCGCCGCACGCCGGGCCGGCGCAGCCCGCTGTGGCAGCAGCGGCAGCGGGCGGCCCACCTGCTGGGGGTGGCCTCGCGGTACGCCTCGTTCCCGATCGTGCTGGAGACGATGCGCGAGTGCCTCCAGGACGTCTTCGACGTGCCGGGGCTGGTGCGGCTCATGCGCGACATCGCCGCGCGCCGGGTGCGGGTGGTGGAGGTGGAGACCTCGCAGGCCTCGCCGTTCGCGGCGTCGCTGCTGTTCCACTACGTGGGCGCGTTCATGTACGAGGGCGACGCGCCGCTGGCCGAGCGGCGGGCCCAGGCGCTGGCGCTGGACACGTCCCTGCTGGCCGAGCTGCTGGGCCAGGCCGACCTGCGCGAGCTGCTCGATCCCGACGTCATCTCCGACGCCGAGCGCGAGCTGGCCCGGCTCGACCGGCCGCTGCGCGACGCCGAGGACCTCGCCGACCTGCTGCGGACGCACGGGCCGCTGCTGGCTCCCGACGTCAGCGTGCGCGGCGGCGACCCGGCCTGGCTGGAGGGGCTGGAGCGGGCGCGGCGGGCCATCCGGGTGCGCGTCGCGGGCGAGGAGCAGTGGGCGGCCGTCGAGGACGCCGGCCGCCTGCGTGACGCGCTCGGCGTGCCGCTGCCGGTGGGGGTGCCGCACGCGTTCCTGGAGCCGGTGGCCGATCCGCTGGCCGACCTGGTGGCGCGGCACGCCCGCACCCGCGGGCCCTTCCACGCCGGCACCGCCGCCGCGCGGTTCGGGCTGGGCGTGGCCGTGGTGAGCGACGCCCTGCGGCGGCTGGCCGGGGCCGGGCGGGTGGTCAGCGGCGAGTTCCGGCCCGGCGGGCGCGGCGAGGAGTGGTGCGACGCCGGGGTGCTGCGGATGTTGCGGCGGCGGTCGCTGGCGCGGCTGCGCAAGGAGGTGGAGCCGGTCGCGCCGGAGACGCTCGCCCGGTTCCTGCCCGCCTGGCACGGCATCACCGGTTCGAGCACGCCGGAGGCGGGGCCGGGCGGGGCGAGAGCCACGGGGCCGGGCGGGACGGCCAGGGCCGTGGGGCCGTTCGAGGCGCCCAGGGCCGCGGGGCCGGTCGGGGCGGCGCGGGCCATGGACGCGCTGGTCCGGGCGATCGAGCAGCTCCAGGGGGCCACCGTGCCCGCGTCGGCGCTGGAGAGCCTGGTGCTGCCCTCGCGGGTGCCCGGCTATCACCCGTCGCTGCTGGACGAGCTGACCTCCTCCGGCGAGGTGATCTGGGCGGGCCAGGGCTCGCTGCCCGGAGGCGACGGCTGGGTGTCCCTCTACTTCGCCGACACCGCGCCGCTGCTGCTGCCCGAGCCGGCCGAGATCACGATGACGGAGCTGCACGAGCGGGTGCTGGAGCTGCTGGGCGGCGGCGGCGCGCTGTTCTTCCGCGGCATCTCCGACCAGCTCGGGACGCTGGACGACCAGGCGCTGGCCTCGGTGCTGTGGGACCTGGTGTGGTCGGGACGGGTCTCCGGCGACACGCTGGCGCCGCTGCGGGCCACGCTCGGCACCGGGCGCCCGGCGCACCGGCCCGCGACGACGCGGCGGCGGCGGGCGGTGCTGCCCACGCGGAGCGGGCCGCCGACGGTGGCGGGGCGGTGGTGGCTGCTGCCCGCGCCCGCGGCCGACGCCGCCCAGCGGGCCCAGGCCCAGGCCGAGGTGCTGCTGGAGCGGCACGGGGTGGTGACGCGGGGGGCGGTGACCTCCGAGCGGCTGCCCGGCGGGTTCACGCCCGTCTACCAGGTGCTGCGGGCGTACGAGGAGAGCGGGCGGTGCCGGCGGGGCTACTTCGTCGAGGGGCTCGGGGGCGCGCAGTTCGCGCTGCCGGGCGCGGTCGACCGGATGCGCGCCCTGGCTCCGGGCCTCGCCCCGGCGCCCGCCGACGTCCCGGGCCCGGAGCGGGGGCGGCGGGTCGTGGTGCTGGCCGCCGCCGATCCGGCCAACCCCTACGGCGCCGCGCTCCCCTGGCCCCAGCATCCCGGCGACGTCGGGCACAAGCCGGGGCGCAAGGCGGGCTCGCTGGTGGTGCTGGTGGACGGATATCTCGTCCTCTACGTCGAGCGCGGCGGCAGGACCCTGCTGTCGTTCGCCGACGACGAGCGGCTGCGGCCGGCCGTGGACGCCCTGGCGCTGGCGGTCCGCGACGGCGCGCTGGGCAAGCTGACGGTCGAGCGTGCCGACGGCGCCTCGATCGTGGAGTCCCCGCTGGCGGCGGCCCTGGAGGCGGCCGGCTTCCATCCCACTCCGCGCGGCCTGCGCCTGCGCGCCTGACGCTCCGGCCGTCGCGGCGATCGGAAAAGGGCTGGCCGCGGAGTTGAATGGTCGTTTAAAGTTCTGAACGTGCCGCCAGAAAGTCGTACGTTCATTGAAGAGGCCCGCCGCGCGCAGATCATCGACTGCGCCATCGAGGTCCTGGCCACCCAGGGCTACGCCCACGCCACGATGGCCAGGATCGCCGCGCGGGCCCGCGTCAGCGCGGGCGTGATCTCCTACCACTTCGGCGGCAAGCAGCAGCTCATCGAGGCGGTCGTCGAGAAGGTGGCCGGGCTGGCGACCGACCTGATGGTGCCGCGCATCCTGGCCCAGCCCACCGCCACGGAGGGCCTGCGGGTCTACATCGAGGGCAACCTGGAGTTCATGCGGCTGCACCGCGAGCCGCTCCTGGCCCTGGTCGAGATCATCACGCACGCGGTGAGCGAGGGCGGCGGCCCCGGCCCGTACGCCGCCCAGGCCGAGACCGCGATCACGGACCTGATGAAGCTGCTGGACTGGGGCCAGCGCACCGGCGAGTTCCGCGACTTCGACCAGCGGGCCATGGCCATCGCCATCCGCGGCGCCATCGACGCCGTCCCCGCCCGCCTCCTCGCCGCCCATCCCACCGGCGATCCCACTGGCGATCCCACTGGCGGCCCCACCGGCGGCCCCGGCTTCGACCTCGACGCGCTCGCCCGCGAGTACGTCACCCTCTTCACCCTCGCCACCACCGGGAGAAACCCCTCATGACGCCATCCCCCGCATTAGAGATCAGCGGCCTGAGCAAGACGTTCGGCGAGAAGGTCGCCGTGGACCACGTCGATCTCACCGTCCCCCGGGGCTCGTTCTACGGCCTCGTCGGCCAGAACGGCGCCGGCAAGACCACCACTCTGTCGATGGCGGTCGGCCTGCTGCGCCCCGACCACGGCACGGCCCGCGTCTTCGGCGCCGACGTGTGGACGGACCCGTCGCGGGCCAAGCAGCTCGTCGGCGTGCTGCCGGACGGCCTGGCGATGCCGGAGCGGCTGACCGGCCGCGAGGTGCTCACCTACCTGGGCCTGCTGCGCGGGCTCACCAAGGACGTGGTGGCCGCGCGGGCCGAGGAGCTGCTGTCGGTGCTGGAGCTGGACGGGGCGGACAAGACGCTCGTCATCGAGTACTCGACCGGCATGCGCAAGAAGATCGGCCTGGCCACGGCGCTGCTGCACGCGCCGAAGCTGCTGGTGCTGGACGAGCCGTTCGAGGCGGTGGACCCGGTGTCGGCGGCGACGATCAAGATGATCCTGCGGGGTTTCGTGGCGGGCGGCGGCTCGGTGGTGCTGTCGAGCCACGTGATGGCGCTGGTCGAGCAGCTCTGCGACCACGTGGCGGTGATCGACAAGGGCCGGGTGGCGGTGGCCGGCCCGCTGGCGGAGGTCCGGGGCGAGGGCAGCCTGGAGGACCGGTTCGTGGAGCTGGTCGGGGCGGTCCCCGCGGGCGCCAGGGGGCTGTCGTGGCTGTAGCGCTCACGCTCGTCCGGATGAAGGTGGCGATCCTGCGCCACTCCGGCACGGGGCAGCGCGGCCAGATGATGGCCGCCGGCGGCTTCCTCGGCCTCGTGCTGGCGGCGGGCACGATCTACCTGGCCACGCTGGGCGGTGACTGGCTCGCCGCGGCGTACGCGGTGTGGATGCTCGGCTGGATCATCGGCCCGGTCTTCTCCGGCGGCGGCGACGAGACGCTGCGCCCGGAGTTCTTCTCGCTGCTGGGCCTGCCGCCGCACCGGATGGCGGCGGGGCTGCTGGCGGCGGCGTTCGTGGGCGTGGCCCCGGCGATCAGCCTGATCGCGCTCGCCGGGCTGGCGGTGGGCGCGACGGCGGCGGGCGGGCCGGCGGGCGGGAACGTGCTGGTCGCGGTGCCGGCGATGGTGCTGCAACTGGCCGTGTTCGTGCTGGTGTCGAAGGTGGCCGTGGCGGTGCTGGGCATCGCGCTGCGCTCGCGGGCGGGGGCGGTCGGCGCGGGCGTGGTCAACGGCGCGGTGCTGGCGTTCCTGGGCCAGGCGTGGGTGTTCGCGGTGGCGTTCGGGCAGGGCGCGGCGGTCCCGGAGTTCGTGCGGTACCTGCCGTCCGGGTGGGGCCTGCTCGCCGTGCGGGGGCACTACTGGGCGCTGGGCGCGCTGGTGGTGCTGATCGTGCTGCTGCTCGGCGCGTGGGCGGCGCTGCTGTCGCGGCGGGCGGGCGCGAGCCGGCCCTCGACGCGGGGCCGCCGCCCGGTGCGCGCGGCCACGGCGCGGGAGGCCGTGGTGGCCAAGGAGCTGCGTACGTGGTCGCGCGACCTGGTGCGCACCCATCAGCTCACCTTCGCGCTGGCGTACGGGCTGTTCTTCGCGGGCGCGCCGCTCGCGCTGGGCTGGATCGGCCTGCTGCCGTGGGCGGCGCCGCTGTTCGTCGTGATGGCGGCCTCGATGACGGCCAACATGTACGGCACCGACGGCACCGCCCTCTGGCTGCCGCTCATGACGCCGGGCGCCACGGCCGCGGACGTGCGCGGCAGGCAGCAGGCCTGGCTGGTGACGGTGGCCCCGGTCGCGCTGGCCCTGGCGGTGGTCCTCACCCCGCTCGCGGACGGACCCTGGCCGCTGGTCCTGGCGGTCACGGCGGCCGTGCTGGGCGGCGGCGCGGGGCTGGTGCCGCTGATCTCGGTGTACGTGCTCGTGCCCAGCATCGATCCGCGCAACCGCGGCGGCAACCCGCTGCGGACGAGCGAGGACGACGGCGCGCTGACCGGCCTGGCGTACCTGACGATCTTCCTGGTGGCGCTCAGTGCCGCGCCCGCCGCCGGGGTGGCGCTGGCGGCGGGCTGGTGGGGCGTGGCGGTGGGCCTGGCGACCGGCGCGCTCTGCTTCTGGGGCTTCGGCCTGCTGGCCGAGCGGCGGCTGCGGGCGCACGGGCCGGAGCTGCTGCACCTGATGCGCACCGGCAGGCGGCCGGACGCCGGCAAGCCGGGCTCGTCGTTCCAGCTCCCCGACATGCCGAAGGCGCAGCGGGCGGCGACCGTGGTCTGCCTGTCGTTCGGCGCGATCCCGCTGGTGCCGCAGGGGATCATCGCCGCGGTCATGGTGTCGGACGGGCGGCTGCGGCACTCGTGGTTCCTGGCCACGTACATGCCGCCGGGGCTGCGCTGGCCGGTGGCGGCCGGCATGGTGCTGCTCGGCCTGGCCATGTACGGCGTGGGGGCGTGGCTCCCGTACCGCGCCAGGAAACGAGCACGATGAGCGGCCGCCTCCCCACGCTCCACCTGCTGGAGGGGGAGGTCCTGGAGAGGGAGTTCGCCCGCAGGCGGGAGGTTTCCGATAATCGGGACATTTGATACTCCTGTATACGATTAGCCCCCAATGACGGATCTGGCGCCGGCGCCACCCCCACGCACGCGACAGGAGCGACCTTGTTCACCACCAGGCCCGAGCTGACGGGCGACTTCGGCATGGTCGCCGGCACCCACTGGCTGGCCTCGGCCACCGGCATGAGCGTGCTGGAGCGCGGCGGGAACGCCTTCGACGCGGCCGTGGCCGCCGGCTTCGTGCTGCAGGTCGCCGAGCCGCACCTGAACGGCCCCGGCGGCGAGGTGCCGATCCTGCTGTGGAGCGAGGCCGAGCAGCGGGCGCACGTGGTGTGCGGGCAGGGCGTCGCCCCGGCCGCCGCGACCGTCGAGCGCTTCACCGGGATGGGCCTGGACGTCGTCCCCGGCACCGGCCTGCTGGCGGCCACGGTGCCGGGGGCGTTCGGCGGGTGGATGGTGCTGCTGGAGCGCTGGGGCACCTGGCGGCTGGCCGACGTGCTCGCGCCCGCCGTCCACTACGCCGAGCACGGCATCCCCGTGCTGGAGCGCATCTCGGCCACGATCGCCTCGGTCGAGGAGCTGTTCACCGCCGACTGGCCCACCTCGGCGGCGACCTGGCTGCCCGGCGGCCGGGTGCCCGCGCCGGGCTCGCGGCTGGCCAACCCCGCCCTGGCCGCCACCTACCGGCGGATCGTCGCCGAGGCCGAGGCCGCCTCCGCCACCCGCGAGGGGCAACTCGCCGCCGCCCGCCGGGCCTGGTACGAGGGCTTCGTGGCCGAGGCCGTCGCCGGGTTCAGCACCACGACGGCCTGGCGGGACAGCTCCGGCGAGGTCCACGGCGGCCTGCTGACCGGCGACGACCTGGCCCGCTGGACGGCCACCGTCGAGGAGCCGGTCACCTTCGACTATCGCGGCCACACCGTCTGCAAGACCGGCCCGTGGGGCCAGGGCCCGGTCTTCCTCCAGCAGCTCGCCCTGCTCGACGGCTGCGACCTGGACGCGATGGGCTACCTGAGCGCCGACTACGTGCACACGGTGACCGAGGCCGCCAAGCTCGCCTTCGCCGACCGCGAAGCCTGGTACGGCGACACCGACGTGCCGCTGGACGACCTGCTCGACCCGGCCTACAACGCCGCCCGGCGGCGGCTGATCGGCGCCGGGGCCAGCCTGGAGCTGCGGCCCGGCTCCCCCGGCGGGCGCGTCCCCCGCCTGCCCGGCCTTCCCGTGCCCGGCACCGCGAGCGGCGCCCCCGGCGTCTCCGGCGCGCGCTCCCCGCGGGGCGTGGGCGAGCCGACCGTGAACGCCGGCGCGGGCGCGGGCGGCGTGGAGCAGACGCTGCCCGACGGCCAGGTCCGCGGCGACACCTGCCACGTGGACGTCGTGGACCGCTGGGGCAACATGGTCTCGGCCACCCCCAGCGGCGGCTGGCTGCAGAGCTCCCCCACCATCCCCGCCCTGGGCTTCTGCCTGGGCACCCGGGCGCAGATGTTCTGGTTGCAGGAGGGCCTGCCGGCCACGCTGCGCCCGGGCGCGCGGCCGCGCACCACGCTGTCGCCGTCGTTCGCGCTCAGGGACGGGCGGCCGTGGATGGCGTTCGGCACGCCGGGCGGCGACCAGCAGGACCAGTGGAGCGTGAACTTCTTCCTGGCGGTCGTGCACGGCGGGCTGAACCTGCAGGAGGCCGTGGACGCCCCCATGTTCCACTCCGAGCACTTCCCCAGCTCGTTCTTCCCACGCGGCTCGCGTCCCGGCGTGCTGCACGCCGAGGAGCGGCTGGACCCGGGCGTCGTGGCGGAGCTGCGGCGGCGCGGGCACGAGGTCGAGGTGCAGGGCCCGTGGTCGCTGGGCCGGCTCAGCGCGGTGGCCCGGGACGGCGGCTTCCTCAAGGCCGCCGCCAATCCGCGCGGCGCCCAGGGGTACGCCGCCGGCCGGTGAACCGGCCCGGACCCAGGCCACGGTTGAGGCCACCGTTCGGGCTACAGCCCAGGGCCACAGTTCAGGCCACGGTCGCCTCGATGATGTCGTCCACCACCTCGGCCAGGTCGTTGCCGCGGGCGTGGACCCGGCGCTGCCGCATCGCGCCGGAGCCGTTGCGCAGCAGCCGGTCCAGGCCCTCGGTTACGAAGGCCAGGTCGCCGAGCGCGGCCAGCGCCGGGCGCACGTGCTCAAGGAGCCGCCCGGCCAGCACCCGCGAGGGCGCGCGCGTGCCGTCGCGCACGTCCAGGCCCTCGCCGGGCAGTCCGTCCCTGGCCGCCCGCCAGTAGGCGGCGCGCAGCACCTCCGACGGGACGGGCAGCCCGCGGTCGCCGCGCCGCACGGCCTCCAGCGCGGTGACCACCAGGGCGCGCACCAGGCCGATCAGGGTGAGGCTGTCGCTCACGTCGAGCGGCACGTCGGCCGCCCTGACCTCGACGGTGGGCAGGCTCGGCGAGGGGCGGGTGTCCCAGTAGACCGTCTTGGGGTCGAGCAGCGCGCCCGACTCCCCCAGCGCCCGCAGCGTCAGCTCGTAGTCGCCGTAGGAGGCGAAGTACGGGGGCGCGCCCGCCACCGGCCACCGCCCCCAGGAGATCACCCTCCAGGAGGCGTACCCGGTGTCGCGGCCGGCGAAGAACGGCGAGTTGGCGGCCAGCGCGATCAGCGTCGGCAGCCAGCAGCGCAGATGGTTGCCGACGTAGACGGCGTGCTCCCGGTCGGGCACGTCCACGTGGACGTGCAGCGCGCAGATGGTGATCTCGTCCTGGAGCGCCCGGTAGGCCACCCTGCTCTGCAGGTAGCGGGGCACGTCGGTCAGCGGCGGGGAGCTCACGTCGCCCAGGACGGGGATGCCGCTGGCGGCGATGGCCAGCCCGCGGGCGCGCGCCGCGTCGGCCACCTCCTTGCGTACGGCACGCAGTTGCGAGCCCAGCTCGCTCAGGTCGGCGGAGGGCGGCGTGCGGGCCTCCACCTGGAAGCGGGTGATCTCGTGCACCACGTCGGCCATGCCGGTGGTGGCGGCCAGCACCTCGGCCGCCCGGGGGGACACGTGGCGGGTGCGGGGATCGACGACGAGGTATTCCTCCTCGATCCCGATGAGCGGAACCATGCCTGCACCTCGTTGGGGGGTCAGTCTCCGCAAAAGATTGTGCCCAGGCGACGACCGGCGGAAAACCTTTACCAGGTGAGGGCCGTCAGGCGGCAAAACCTGTGGGGCCGTACAGCGCGTGCGGGGCGCCTGTGACCATCGCCCAGTAGCGGTCGCCGTAGGACCAGTGCCACCACTCGGTCGGGTAGTTGACCAGGCCGACCGGCTCCAGGGCGGCGGCCAGGAGCTTGCGGTGGGCGCGGGCGTCGGCCGAGATGTTGGGGGCGGCGGTGTAGCAGGCGCCCGCGCTCTGCTCGGGGTTGTCGTTGACCGCGGTGCCCATGTCGTACTCGACGCCCTCGGGGTCGCACAGGGTGAGGTCCACGGCCGCCCCGGCGGTGTGCGGGGCCACGCTGACGGGCGAGACGTACCGGCTGGCCGCGACGTGCGCCTCCTCGACCGTCATGCCGGGGTTGGCGGCCAGCAGCTCGTCGCGGTACGCGGTGAAGTACAGGGACTGGGTGGCGATGGGCCGGTAGCCCTCCACGACCAGCAGGTGGTAGCCGTCGGGCAGCAGGGCCTCGGCGCGCTCCAGCCGCTCCAGCAGGCCGGCGCGCAGGTGCGCGTAGGCGCCCTCGGGGTCGGCCAGCCGCCCGTCCACCCGCAGCCGCCCGCGCGCCTCGGCCAGCGGCTCACCACACTCCCGCACCGGGACGGCGGCCACGCGCGGATCGGAGATGAGCACCACATCGTTGCGCGGGTCGTTCGGGGACTGCCACATGGGCAACGATTTTCACACAGTGTCGGAGAAAACCTGCTCCCGGGCCTGCTCCAGCGCCGCCACCAGGGCGCCGCGCAGCACGGGGTTCCCGGCCACCTTGGTGGTGACGACGGGCGGCCGGCTCGGGCACACGCGGGCCACGGCCTCCTGGACCTTGGCGGCCAGCCGCTCGCCGCCGGCCCGGCCGACGTCGCCGCTCAGCACGATCAGGCCGGGGTCGAGCACGACGGTCACCGCCGCCGCGCCCACCGCCAGCCGCCCGGCCACCGCGTCGAGGAAGTCCTCGCCGCCGTTGCGCATCAGGTCGGGCACCGTCGCCCCCTGGACGCCGTGCTCGCGGGCCAGGCCGCGCAGCGCGTCGTGGCCCACCAGGCGCTGGAAGGAGCCGGACTGCGGCTGGGAGACGTCGGCGGGCAGCGGCTCGCCCGGCACCGGCAGCCAGCCGATCTCGCCGGCGCCGCCGGTGATGCCGCGGTGCAGGCGGCCGTCCAGCATGACGCCGAGGCCCTGGCCGACGCCCGCCCAGATGACCACGAAGTCGTCGTGGCCGACCGCGGCGCCGTAGGTGCGCTCGGCCAGGGCGACCAGGTTGACGTCGTTCTCGATGGTGACGGAGGCGCCGAGCGTGCGGCGGAGGCTGGCCAGCACGCCGACGTGCCAGGCGGGCAGGTCGTACGACCAGCGCACGTCCCCGCTGGCCGGGTCCACCACGCCGCGCGTGCCGATGACGAAGGCCCGCAGCCGTTCCAGGCCGATGCCGGCCGTGTCGCAGGCCCGCTGGACGGCGGCGTGGACCGTCCTGACCGGGTCGCCGCCGTCGGCGGGGTTGACGGTGATCTCGACCACGGTCCGGCCTGTGATGTCGGCCACACCGACCTTCAGGCTGTCGGGCAGGACCTCCAGGCCGGCGACGTACGCGCTGGAGGGGACGACCCCGTACAGGGCGGCGTGCGGCCCCCTGCCGCCGGCCCGCTCCCCCGCCACCTCGACCAGGCCCCGCTCCTCCAGTCTGGACAGGAGCTGGCCTGCCGTTACCTTGGAGAGCCCGGTCCTTTCGCCCAGCTCGGCGCGGGTGAGCGGGCCGTCCACGAGGAGGAGCTCGAGTGCCGCGCGATCGTTCAACCGACGCAGCAGCCGGGGCACACCCGGGCTTCGACTCATTACCGCACCCCTCTCGTCACGAATGGCTAACGAGCGTTTCTTTTAAGAAAGTTTCTTGTTAGTTTAGCAGCGTCGTTCGGCATTTGACGATCAGCCTGGTGCGGACCGTAGGCCAGCACCCGGGAAGGGAGAACCCTGTGAGGATCGCGAAGATCACCGCCACTACGGTCACCACGGCCGCCCTGGCCCTGGGCCTGGCCGCCTGTGGCTCCGGCGGCGAGGAGACCTCCTCCTCACCCAGCGCCGCGGCCTCGGCCGGCGGCCCCAAGTACGCCGGCAAGACGCTCAACGTCTGGCGTCTCGGCGACAGCAACCCGGCCGCCGCCAAGTACATGGAAGAGCTGAACGCCGAGTTCAAGAAGCAGACCGGCGCTGACGTCAAGCTCGAGTGGATCCCGTGGCCGCAGGTCGCCGACAAGTTCGCCGCCGCCGCCACCGGCGCCGGCCCGGACGTCACCGAGATCGGCAACGACCAGGTGCCGATGTGGCAGAGCCAGGACGCCCTGACGCCGATCACCGACATCGCCCGCGAGGGCGACCGGTCGCAGATCCCCCAGAACCTCTACGGCTACGAGACCGTGGACGGCGAGATCTACGCCGTGCCGTGGGGCGCCGGCGCCCGCGCCGTGCTCTACCGCAAGGACTGGTTCGAGGACCTGAAGATCGAGGTCCCGAAGAGCTGGGACGAGCTGGTCGCCGCCGCCAAGAAGATCCAGAAGGAGAAGGGCGACGGCGTGGACGGCTTCGCCTTCAACGGCGGCTCCGACGCCAACCACCTGCTGGCCGCGTTCGCCTGGTCCGAGGGCGGCGACTACGCCGCCAAGGAGGGCGACAAGTGGGTCGGCAAGCTCACCGAGCCCGGCTTCGTCAAGGGCTTCGAGACCTACACCGGCCTGGTGACCGGCGGCCTGTCCGGCAAGGCGAACCTCACGCTCAACACGGTCGACATCCGCAAGCGCTTCGCCAACAACAAGGTCGCCATGTACCTCACCGCCGCCTGGGACCTGCCCGGCATCGAGGAGGACTCCAAGGGCAAGCTGAAGAGCGACAAGCTCGGCTTCTTCCCGCTGCCCGCCAAGACCGGCGGCGTGGCCCCCTCCTTCTTCGGCGGCAACGACATCGCGCTGTGGGGCGGCACCAAGGAGGCCGACCTCGGCAAGGAGTACATCAAGCTGGCCACCAGCAAGACCTGGGCCGACCGGTACGCCAGCGAGGGCGGCCTGCTCCCGGTCTACCCGGACACCCTGGCCAAGCTTGAGGAGGACCCGGCGCAGGGCGCCTTCGCCCAGGCGTTCGCCAAGGCCAGGGCCTTCCCCGCCGACCCCAACTGGGCCGAGGCCGACGCCACCAAGATGGTGCTGCAGAACGCCGCACGGGCCGTCATCGAGGGCAAGAAGGACACCAACACCGCCCTCGCCGACGCCAACAAGGAACTCGAAGAGATCCTGAACCAGTAGTCATGGCGAACACCACCACGGTCGCCCGGGGCGGGGGCTCGTCCCCGGCCCCGGGACACCGGCGCAAGAAGAACGCCGGTCGCGCGCGGGCCAGCGGGCTTCCGGTGTGGAGCATCCCGTACGTCCTGCTCGTCCCCGGCCTGCTGGTCATCGCGGGGCTGCTGCTCTACCCGATGGTCCAGCTCGCGGTGATGGCCTTCCAGAAGGTCGGCCTGGCCCAGATCAGGGGCACCAGGCCGGCCGAGTGGGTGGGCCTGGAGAACTTCGAGAAGGTCCTGGCCAACGACATCTTCTGGGCGGCCCTGCGCAACACCGTCGCCTTCGCCTTCGTCGCGGTCAGCCTCACGCTCGTCGTCGGCACCGCCGTCGGCGTGCTGCTGCACCGGCTCGGCAGGAAGATGTCGCTGTTCGTGGTGATCGGGTGCATGTTCGCCTGGGCCGTGCCGCCGGTGGCGCAGGGCGTCATCTGGCGCTCGCTCTTCGACGCCGAGGCCGGCATCGTCAACTGGGCGCTGGACCTGCTGCCCGACTGGCTGGCCGCGCCGCCGGACGGCCAGGCGAGCTGGGCCGGCACCCCCTGGCTCAACGACACGCTGCCCCTCTACATCGCGCTGATCGTGTGCGTGGTGTGGGCCGGCTTCCCGTTCATCGCGGTCTCGGTGCTGGCCGGGCTCAAGGGCATCCCGTCCGAGCTGTACGAGGCGGCCAGGGTGGACGGCTCCGGGCCGTGGCGCACGTTCACCAGGATCACCCTGCCGATGCTGAAGCCCGTCTTCGCCGTCCTGACGATCCTGTCGATCATCTGGGACTTCAAGGTCTTCAGCCAGCTCTACGTGCTGATGAACGGGCCCACCAACCGCGACGGCTTCAACCTGTCCATGTACGCGGTCGCCGAGGCGTTCAAGCCCCCGCAGAAGCTGGGCACCGGCGCGGCGATCTCCGTCGTCCTGACGATCATCCTGCTCGTCATCACCGTCGTGTACGTCAGGCAGATCGTGAAGCAGGAGGAGATGTGACCCCGCTCGCCCGCAAGAGGCTCGGCAAGATCCTCCTCAACACGGCCGGCGTGCTGGTCTTCCTCTACGCCGTCTTCCCCGTCTACTGGATGGTGGCGACCGGCTTCAAGGAGAACGACCAGATCTTCACCACGGAGTTCGTGCCGTTCCCGACGCACTTCACCTTCGACCACTTCGCGCGGGTGCTGAGCGAGGGCGTCGCGAACAACTCCATCTGGCTCTACATGCGCAACAGCGCGATCGTGGCGCTCGGGACCGTGCTCATCGGCTCGGCCTTCGCCCTGCTGTCGGCCACGGCCATCGCCCGCTTCCGGTTCAGGGGGCGCAGCGTGTTCCTGGTCGTGCTGCTGATCGTGCAGATGCTGCCGGCCGAGGGGCTGCTCATCCCGCTCTACATGATGGTCAAGCGGGTGGGGCTGGGCGACCAGCTCCTCGGGCTGATCGTCACCCAGGTCGCGTTGACGCTGCCGTTCGGCGTCTGGATGTTGCGCACGTTCGTGGCCGCGGTGCCCAGGTCGCTGGAGGAGGCGGCCTGGATCGACGGCGCGGGGCGCATGCAGACCTTCTGGCGGGTGCTCTTCCCGCTGGTCGCGCCCGGCCTGGTGGCCACGAGCATCTTCTCGTTCATCACCGCGTGGAACGACCTGGTCTTCGCCCTCTACCTGATGTCGGGGTCCGAGGGGTACACGATGCCGGTCGCCCTGCAGTACTTCTTCGGCCAGAAGGGCGTCGACTGGGGGGCGATCATGGCCGGATCCACCTTGATGACGATCCCGGTCGTCGTCTTCTTCCTCCTCGTGCAGCGCCGCATGGTCTCCGGCCTGGTCGCCGGGGCCGTGAAGGGCTGACAGCACCGCCATTCGCCGCGGCGCCGCCGGCGCCGTACGCGATCCTGCCCATCTTCCACTGATGAGGAGCCATGAGTCAGAGTGATCGGGGGCTGCGCCGCCTGGCGGCCGGCACACTGCTCGTCGCCTTCCAGGGCACCGAGGCACCCGAGTGGGTGCTGCGCGAGCTGGAGCACGGCCTGGGCGGCGTGACCCTCTTCGGGTTCAACGTCGCCGGCCCCGGCCAGGTGAGCGAGCTGACCACCGCGCTGCGGGGAGCCGGTGAGCCCGTCATCTCGCTGGACGAGGAGGGCGGCGACGTCACGCGGCTCGCCTACCACGTCGGCAGCCCGTACCCGGGCAACGCCGCGCTGGGCGCGGTGGACGACCCGGAGCTGACCCGCAGCGTCTACCGGGCCATCGCCGCCGAGCTGGCCGCCTGCGGCATCAACCTGGACATGGCGCCCAGCGCGGACGTCAACACCGAGGCCGACAACCCGGTGATCGGCACCCGCTCGTTCGGCGCGGACGCCGCCCTGGTGGCCCGGCACACGGTGGCCGCCGTGGAGGGCCTGCAGTCGCTGCGCGTGGCGGCCTGCGTCAAGCACTTCCCCGGCCACGGCGCGACCCGCGTGGACTCGCACCTGGCCATCCCGATCGTGGACGTCGGCCTGGACGTGCTGCGGGAGCGGGAGCTCGCCCCGTTCCGCGCGGCCATCGGCGCGGGGGCCAAGTCGGTGATGACCGCGCACGTCGCGGTGCCGGCGGTGACGGGCGACCAGCCCGCCACGCTGTCCGGCGCCGCGCTGACCGGGCTCCTCAGGGGCGAGCTCGGTTTCGACGGCGTGGTCATCACCGACGCGCTGGACATGCACGCCATCACCAGGAGCGTCGGCCTGGCCGGGGGCGCGGTGCGGACGCTGGCGGCCGGGGCCGACCTGCTGTGCCTGGGGCCGCTGCCGACCTACGACGACGTGCGGGCGATCATCGCCGAGATCGTCTCCGCGGTGCGCGAGGGCCGGCTGAGCGCCGGGCGGCTGGAGGAGGCGGCGGCGCGGGTGGCCGCGCTGCGCGCGTGGTTCGGCGGGGCACGGGAGCTGCCCGCCGAGCGGAACGTCGTGGGCCTGCACGCCGCCCGCCGCGCCGTGCGGCTGAGCGGCGCGCCCGAGCCCCTGGTCGAGCCGCTGGTGGTCGAGGTGGACACCCCGCCGACGATCGCCGTGGGCGACGTGCCGTGGGGCGTGGGGCCGTGGCTGCCCGAGGCGGAGATCGTCCGCGTCGAGCCGTCGGCCGCCGACGCGCCCACGCTGCTGGCCAAGGCGGCGGGCCGGTCGCTGGTCGTCGTGATCAAGGACGCCCACCGCCACCCCGCCAGCCGGGAGCTGGTCTCCGCGCTGGTGGCGGCCCGGCCGGACACGACCGTCATCGAGATGGGGCTGCCGGTGTGGCGGCCGGACAGCGCGGCCTACATCGCCACGTACGGGGCCGCCCGCGCCAACGCCCAGGCGGCCGTGGAGCTCCTGCAGACCGCGTAGAACCCGACAGAAGGAAAGGGCGCCGGCCCGCGGGCCGGCGCCCTTTCCGCACGCGCTGGAACGGGCCGGAACACCGTGGAACGCCCTAGCGGTTGTCATGCCCGTAACCAGTGAAGGGAAGGGTGCCGCCGTGCGCGACACCATCGCAAGAGAGGTCATCTTCAGCCCGTCCCCGTGGGAGCCCCAGATGGGCTACAGCCGCGGCGTGCGGATGGGCGACCTGGTCTTCATCGCCGGCACCGTGGCCGCCGACGGTGCCGGAAACGCCCAGGGGAACGACGCCCGCGAGCAGACCCGCTACGTGATCGAGAAGATCCGCACCTCGCTCCGGCGGCTGGGCGCCGAGCTGGAGGACGTGGTCGCCACCTCGACCCACCTGTCCGACTTCCGGCACTTCGACGACTACGCCGGCGCCTTCCACGCCTACTTCGGCGCCATCACCCCGGTCAACACCACCGTGCAGGCCACGCTGGTCAAGCCGGAGTTCCTGGTGGAGATCAGCGCCATCGCGGTCCTGTCCGGGGACGGCCGATGATCCGGGTCTCCCCCGCCGCGCGCGGCGTCTCCGGGACCGCCCGCGTCCCGCGCAGCAAGCCCCACATGCAACGCGCCATCCTGCTCAGCCTGCTGACCAACGCGCCGAGCATCATCCAGAACCCCGCCTGGTCGTCGGAGGCGCGGCACCTGTTCGAGGCCGCCAGGCAGTGGGGGCTGGAGGTCGCCCGCGACGACGGCGACCGGCTCGTGCTCACCGGCGCGGGCCGGTCGCTGCGGGCGCCCCGCGGGCCGGTGGCCACGGAGGGGTCGGCGTTCAACTTCCGCACGCTGGCCGCGGTGGCCGCCCTCCTGCCGGAGGAGACCCTCCTGGAGGGCAACGCCTCCATGCTCAAGCGGCCCGTCCGCGAGCACCTGCGTTTCGTCAGCGACCTCGGCGGCGCGGTACGCGACCTCAGCGACGGGCGCCGCCTGCGGGTGGGCGTGCGCGGCGGTCCCGCCCCCGGCGGCCGGACCGTGGTCGACACCCGGCACAGCTCCCAGGTGCTCAGCTCGGTGCTGATGGTCGCGCCCCTCGCGGCGCGGCCGGTCCGCATCGACTGCTCCGGCCCGCCCGTCGGCCCCGGCTACGTGGACCTGACCGTGCGGATGATGCGCGAGCAGGGTGCGGCCGTCCGCGAGCAGGGACTGTCGTATCTGGTCGAGCCCTCGGTCTACCAGTCCAGGATCCACCTGGTGGCCTCCGACTTCACCGCCCTGTCCTACGTGGCGGGCGTGGTCGCGGCGGCGCCGGAGGGCGAGCTCGACGTCGTGGACTACCAGCCGTCCACGCTCAGCAGCGAGCGGGACTTCTGGGCCGCCCTGCGGGCGCTCGGCCTGCGCCTGGAACACGATCCGGTCACCCGGGTGCTGCGGATCGGCCGGGGCGTGCCGCCGGGGCCGGTCGTCGAGATCGACGGCCGCAACATCCCCACGGTGGTGCCCACGCTGGCCGCGATCGCGCCCTTCGTGCCCGCCCGGGTGAGCGTGCGCAACGCCGCGCACGTCAACAACCACAAGTGCCGCCGCATCGAGGTGATGGTCCGCGAGCTGCGGGCGATGGGCTGCCACATCGAGGTGACCACCGACCGCGACGGCCAGGTGGACGGCTTCCGCACGCCGGGGCCGAGCCGGCCGGCGGGCGGGGTGACCGTCTCCAGCCACGGCGACCACCGCATCTGCCTCAGCCTGGCCACGGCCGCCGTCGGCGCCCGCCGCCCGACCGTCGTCGAGGGCGTGCAGCACCTGCACGCCAGCTTCCCCGACTTCCCGCACGTGCTGGCCGGTCTCGGCGTCCACGTCGCGCCCGCCGCCTGACCCGGCGGCTCCTTCGACTTTCGAGGTTTCTTCGTCATGCACTCCATCCAGTACAAGCAGCTTCACGTGCGCCCGGCCGCGAGCCTGAAGGGCACGCTCGTGCCACCGGCCTCCAAGAGCTACTCCGCGCGGGCCGTGCTCGCCGCCTCCCTGGCCCCCGGCACCAGCACCATCGAGAACGTGGCCGACAGCCACAACGTCAAGGCGATGATCGAGTGCTGCCGGGCGCTCGGTGCCGTCATGACCCCCGACGGGCCCGGCCGGCTGCGGGTGGCGGGCGTCGCCCGCCCGCGCGACGGCGTCATCCTGTCCCCCGGCAACTCCGGCATCGTGCTGCGGCTGCTCATGGGCGCGGCGGCGCGCAGCCGCGGCGTCACCTTCGCCAGCCCCTACACCGAGTCGCTGGGCCGGCGCGGCAACAGCGAGATGGTCGAGGCGCTGCGCGCGCTCGGCGTCGTGGTCACCGCCGAAGGAGCGGACGGCCGGCTGCCCATCACCCTCGACGGCGCGGGCGCCCACGGCGGCGAGGTGGGCATCTCGGGCCGGCGCAGCTCCCAGTTCCTCAGCGGCCTGCTCTACCTCGGCGGGCTGCTGGACGAGCCGCTCGCCGTGCACGTCACCGACGAGCTGAAGGCCTGGCCGATGGTGCGGACCACGCTGGCGGTGCTGGCCCGCGCCGGCGTCGCGGCCGAGGCCGGCGCGGACCTGCTCACCTACCTCGTCCGGCCCGGCGGCGGGTTCCAGCCGGCCGCGTACGCGTGCGGCAGCGACCCGGCCAGCGTGGCGGCGCTGCTGGCGATCGCCACGGCGGTGGAGTCCGACGTGGAGATCCGCTCCCACGGCCTGGAGGAGCTGGGCGGCGTGCTCGACCACCTGCGCGCCGTCGGCGCCCGCATCGACGAGGACGGGACCACGCTGCGCGTGCGCGGCGGCGGCCCGCTGCGGGCCCGCGACTTCGACGGCTCGCAGGCGCCCGACGCGGTGCTCCCCCTGGCCGCGCTGGCCGCGCACGCCGAGGGCACCAGCCGCTTCACCAACATCGAGCACATCAGGTACAAGGAGTGCGACCGCATCAGCGACTTCCGCCGCGAGCTCACCCGGGTCGGCATCGACTCCGGCGAGACCCGCGACGAGCTGATCGTCCACGGCTCCCCTGGCGGCGTGCCCGGCGGCGTCACGGTCACCAGCCACTACGACCACGCCGTGGTGATGGCCATGAGCCTGGTCGCCCTGCGCAGCCGCCGTGGGCTCACCATCGGCGACCCGCAGTACGTGGCGCAGACGTATCCGGCGTTCTTCGAGGACCTGCGCCGGCTCGGCGCGACGGTCGCCGCCTGAGCGGGAGAGGGGCAGCCATGTGCGGGATCGCCGCCATCATCGACCCGGCCGGGACCGCCGAGGGCCCGGACCGCACCGCGGCCAGGCAGCGCGAGCTGGCCGCCATGCTCGGCCGGATCCGTCATCGCGGCGATCCCGGCTGCTTCGGCGAGAGCCGGGCCGAGGCCGGCGCGGCGCTCGGCACCAATCGCCTGGCCATCGTGGACCGCGAGCACGCCCGGCAACCGCAGAGCGACCCCACGGGCCGCTACCTGCTGGCCTACAACGGCGAGCTGTACGGGTTCAGGCAGCTCAGGGCCGAGCTGGAGCGGCGCGGCCACGCCTTCCGCACGGCCTCCGACACCGAGGTCGTCGTGCACGCCTACCTGGAATGGGGCGAGGCGATGCTGGACCGCTTCAACGGCATGTTCGCCTTCGTCCTGTACGACCGGGTCACCGGCGGCTTCCTGGCCGCCCGCGACCACATCGGCATCAAGCCGCTGTACTACGCGGTGCGCGACGGGGAGTACCGCTTCGCCTCGGAGCAGAAGTGCCTGCTCGGCTTCTCCTCCGACATCCGCGTCGTGGCGCCGGGGACGTACCTGCGCGACGGCCGCGAGCACCGCTGGTTCCACCTCGACGACACGCCGCTGGAGCTCACCGAGCGGGAGGCCGTCGAACGTTACGGCGAGCTGTTCGAGGCCGCCGTGCGCGGCCAGCTCGACACCGACCTGCCGGTGGCCGTGGCCTTCAGCGGCGGCATCGACAGCGCGGCCGTGCTGGCGGTCGCGCTGGAGCACCACCCGGACGTGACCGCGGTCACGGTGGGCTTCGACGGCGCCGCCGACCTCGCCGTCGCCCGGCGCTACTGCCGCGAGCGCGGCGTCCGGCAGATCGTCTCCCGGCTGGACGCGGCCGGCCTGGTGTCCGTCATCCCCGAGGTGGTCCGCGGCACGGAGTTCTTCGAGGCCGTGGACGTGATGGACTCCTGCGTCGGCTACTTCGTCTACCGCGCCGCCCGGCGGCACGGCTTCAAGCTGGCGCTGTGCGGGGAGGGCAGCGACGAGGTGCTGGCGGGCTACGACCTGTTCGCCACCCATCCCGACCCGGCCGGGCTGATGCGCTACCGCGTCGGCAACCTGCACCGTACCGACCTGCAGCGGGTGGACCGCACCAGCATGATGCACTCGATCGAGACGCGGGTGCCGTTCATGGACCGGTACCTGCTGGAGTTCGCCTACCGCGTGCCGATGCGGATGAAGCTGCGCGGCGGCGTGGAGAAGTGGCTGCTGCGGGAGGCGTTCCGCGACCGGCTGCCGGCCTACGTCCGGGACCGCCGCAAGATCCGCATGCCGGACGGCAGCGGCATGAAGAACACCCTGGCCGAGTACGCCGCCGCGCGGGCCGGCCGGGACGACGAGAGCACCCGGCGGCTGGGGATCGACACCCCGCAGGGCCGCTACTTCCTGCGGGCTTACCTGGAGGCCGGTTTCCCGCCGCCCGGGGAGCGGAACCGGCGGGTGGGCCACGACTACTCGCCCAACGGCTACTTCGAGTTCGTGGCGTAGGAGGCCGAGCAGAGTGCGTCCGACGAACGGAGACCGCCGCGCGGTGGCGGTGATCGACCCGGTGTCCATGGGCGGCCCGTACGGGGCCGAGGGCAAGGCCATGGGCCTGTCGATGATCTGTGTGCTGACCCGCGAGCACACCAACCCGAGGGTCGTGCAGAGCTTCGAGCCGCAGCACTACGACGAGATCGTCCGGCACGACTCGCTCCCGGAGACGGTGGCCCGGCTCAGGGCGCTCGGCGTGGCCGCGGTCGTGCCGGGCATCTCGCCCGCGCTGGAGCTGAGCGACCTGCTGGCCGACGCGCTGGGCCTGATCGGCAACCCGCCGGGCACCCTGGCCGCCCGCTGGGACAAGGGCGCGATGAAGGAGCGCTGGACCCGGCAGGGCGTGGCCTGCGCGGCCTTCCACACCTCCGGGCGGCTCGCGGACGTCCTGGCCTGGGCCGAGCAGCAGGGGTACCCGGTGGTGCTCAAACCGCCGTCCTCCAGCGCCGCGACCAACGTGTTCGTGTGCGAGAACGCGCGGGAGGCCGCCGCGGCCTTCGCCACGATCACCGGCCGGCCCGACCTGTACGGCCGCCGCTTCGACACCGTGGTCGCCGAGGAGTACCTGGACGGCGCGGAGTTCTTCGTCAACCTGCTGCACGCGGGCGGGCCGGGAGAGCTGATCTCGGCGGCCCGCTACGACAAGCTCCGCCGCGCCGGCCGGCCCAGCGTCTACCGCAACTTCGCCTCGCTGCCGCTGGACGACCCGGCCGTGGTGGCGGCCCTGCCGTACGTGCGGGCCGCCAACCAGGCGCTGGAGGTGCGTTACGGTATCAACGACACCGAGTACAAGCTGACCTCGCGCGGCCCGCGGGCCATCGAGGTCAACAACCGGCTGCCGGGCGGCGGCACCGCCGAGATGATCCGGGCCTGCACCGGGCGCAGCCCGTTCCAGGACAACATCCGGATCTTCCTCGGCGAGCGGCCGGCCGCCGGGCGGTACCGCTTCCACCGCCACTACAACGTGTGCTGCCTGATCAACGACACCCCCGGCCGGGTGACCGGTTACCGGGGGCTGGCGGAGATCGAGGCCCTGCCCTCGTACGAGGGGGCGCGCATCGTGGCGCGACCGGGCGGGCACTGGCCGCGCACGGTGGACATGGCCACCGCGTGGGGCCTGGTGCGGCTGGTGCACGAGGACCGCGAGCAGCTCCGGCGCGACGCGGAGATCGTGCACGAGCGGGCCGCGCTGGTGGTGAGCTGACCGGTGGAGCGGGAGCTGACCGTTCGCGCGGTGGTCACCGGCCTGGCGATCGGCCTGGTCATGACGGCCGCCATCACCTATCTCGCGCTGTACTCGGGCCTGGCCGTCTCGGCGGCCGTCCCGGCGGCGCTGGTCTGCACCGGCATCGCCCGCGGGACGGCCCGCAGGGCGGCGCTGCGCATGGGCGTGCTGGAGAACAACATCGCCCAGACCATCGCCTCCTCCGGGGAGGCGCTGGCCGTGGGCGTGGTGTTCACGGTCCCGGCGCTGCAGCTCGCCGGCGTGCGGCACGGCCTCGGCTACTGGGAGGTCAGCCTGATGGCGGCGCTCGGCGGGCTGCTCGGCGTCCTGCTGGTGATCCCGCTGCGCAGGCCGGTCACCGTGGACGCCCCCGAGCTGACCTATCCGGAGAGCGTCACCAGCGCGACGATCACCAGGACGGGCGCGGGCGGGCGGCGGGCGCTGCTGCCCGCCGGGCTGGCGCTGCTGGCGGGCGCGGCGTTCAAGTCGCTGTCCGGCGTGGTCCAGGTGATCTCGGGCACGGTCGAGGGTGCCTTCCGCGTCGGCGGCGTGCTCTTCTACGGCGGCGCGGACATCTCGCTCGCGCTGGCCGGCGTCGGCCTGGTGCTGCGGCTGCGGGTGGCGGCGCTGCTGCTGCTCGGCGGCGTGATCTCGTGGGGGGTCGCGATCCCGCTGCTGGCCGGGCCCGCCGGTCCCGCCGGGCTGGTGGCGCTGGCCTGGGACACCTGGCGCGGGCAGGCCCGCTATCTCGGGATCGGCGCGATGGTGGTCAGCGGGTGCTGGTCGGTCGTGCGGGCGCGCGCCTCCATCGGCGGCGGCGTGCGGCACGCCCTGGACGGGCTGCGCCGCGCCGGCCGGGGGGTCGCCGGCGCCGACGCCGACCTGCCCCTGCGGTGGGTGCCGGCGGGCGGCGTGGTGATCTGGGCCGGGATCGCCGGGCTGACCCTGGCGATGACCGGCTCCGCGGTGCTGGCCGTGGTGACCGCCACGCTGGCCGTGGTGCTGGTGTTCTTCCTCGCCGCGGTGGCCGCCACCGTGGTGGGGGTCGTGGGCAACTCCAACAGCCCCGTCTCCGGCCTCGCGATCTGCGCCCTGCTGGCGGCGGCCCCGGTTCTCACCCTGGTCAGGGCGGGCACCGGCACGCCCGTCGTGGCGGCGGCGCTGCTGGTGGCGGTGCTGGTCTGCACCGCCACCGCGACGGCGGGCGACACCGCGCAGCACTTCAAGACCACCCAGCTCCTCGGCGGCACGCCGCGCCGCGTGCAGCTCGTGCAGCTCCTCGGCGTCGGCGTCTTCGCCTTCGTGGTGGCGCCGGTCGTGGTGCTGCTGCTGTCGGGGTACGGCCTCGGGCCGGGCAGCCAGATCAAGGCGCCGCAGGCGGTGGTCTTCGCCAACCTGGCGGGCGCGCTGTTCGACGGCGGGGACCTGCCGGTGGGCATGCTGGCGGCCGGGGCGGGGCTGGGCGTGGTGCTGATCCTGGCCGGCCGGATGTTCCCGAGGCTGCCGGTGATGGCGGTGGCGATCGGGATGTACCTCCCGCTGAGCCTGTCGGTGCCGATGTTCGCCGGCGGCCTGACCGGGGAGCTGCTGGAACGGGCCGCGCGGCGGCACTCGCCGGCGGCCGGCCGCGCCTCCTACGACCGGGCCGTGCTGGTGTGCTCGGGTCTGATCACCGGAGAGGCGCTGGCCGGGCTCGCCGCCGCGGTGCCCCGCTCGATGGGGGTGGACCTGCCGGTTCGGGTGCTGGACAGCGCGCCGCTCTCGCTGGCCGCCCTGGCGGCCGTGCTGGCCGGGGTCTACCGGCACGCCCGCGGGTCGCGGGCCACCGCCGTGCCCGCCGGCCGGGCCGCCGCCGGGGACTGACCACCGCCCAGCAGACCGGCCCAGCAGACCGGCCCAGCAGACCGGGCCAGGAGGGTGGCGCTCAGGAGGGGTGGCGCTCAGGAGGTCAGCAGCTCCTCCTGGGCCTGGCCGAGGGCAGCGAGGACGGCGCCGCGCAGCACCGGGTTGCGGTCGGTGACCGTCGTGGTGCCGACCTGGGGGCGCACCGGGCAGATCCGGGCCACGGCCTCCTCCACCCGGGAGGCCAGCACGTCACCGCCCGCCTGCCCCACCTCCCCGGCCAGCACCACCAGGCCGGGATCGAGGATCACGCACACGGCGGCCACGCCCAGGGCGAGCCGGTGGGCGATCTCGCCGAGCAGCGGCTCGCCGCGGGCGCCGGCGGCCATCGCGACCCGGACGCACTCGCCCGCGCTGCTGGCCGCGAAGCCGTAGCCCTGGGCCAGCTCGGCCACCGCCTCGGCGCTGACCAGCGACTGCAGGCCGCCCGCCAGCGAGGGCAGCCGCCCCGGCTCGGTGCGGATGTCCTCCGGCAGCGGCACCCCGGGCACCGGCAGGTAGCCGATCTCGCCGGCGCTGCCCGAGCGGCCCCGGTGCAGCTTGCCGCCGAGCATGACCGCCAGGCCGAGGCCGCGGCTGGCCCACAGCAGCACGAAGTCGTCCACACCCTTGGCGACCCCGTCGGCGCGCTCGGCGAGGGCGGCGAGATTGACGTCGTTCTCGATCGTCACCTCGCGCCGCAGGTCGCCGGCCAGGGCCTCGTGGATGCCCTCGTGCCAGCCGGGCAGGTCGAAGGAGAACCGTACGTCGCCGCTGCGCGGATCGACCACGCCGGGGGTGCCGATGACGACGCCGCGCAGCTTGCCCAGGCCGATCCTGGCGCTGCGGCAAGCCCTGACGATGGCCTCGTGCACGGCGGCCACCGGCGCCTCGTGGCCCGCCGGATCGACGGTGACCTCGGCGATCGTGTGGCCGTGGATGTCGGCGACGGCCGAGGAGATGCGCTCGGGGCCGACCTCCAGGCCGGCCACGTACGCGCTGGAGGCGATCACCGAGTAGAGGGCGGCGTTGGGGCCCCGCCCGCCGGCCTGCGTGCCGACGACCTCGACCAGGCCGCGCTCCTCCAGCCTGGCCAGCGTCTGCGAGGCCGTGACCTTGGACAGGCCGGTCAGGTCGCCGATCTGGCCGCGGGTCATGGGGCCGGTGGCCAGCAGCAGCTCCAGCGCGGCCCGGTCGTTGATCTCCCGCAGCAGTCTGGGCACACCAGGGCGTCGCTCCACCACGCTGAATCCCCACGGTCGTCGCAGCACGGAATTGACAGGATTGTTGGAAGTTTAGCGCCCGCACCCCGACGGGACGTCGCAGGTGAACGCGAGTTTCCTTCATGATCAGCATGCCAGAGCCCCGGCGCCCGGGGCGACGCCGGACTTCGAATCTCCTGCCCCATCTGACGAGCTTGCGCCTAACCAGTGTTGACCAGGAGGGATAATCGAAAACATGCGCCTTTCCGCTCGAGTCGACTACGCCCTCCGCGCCGCCACCGAGCTCGCCGCCGCCGGTGCGGGCCCCACCACCGTGGGCGAGCTCGCCAAGGAGCAGGACATGCCGCCGAAGTACCTGGAGAACATCCTGCTCCAGATGCGCCGTGCCGGCCTGGTACGCGGCCAGCGGGGTCCCGAGGGCGGTTACGTGCTGGCCCGGCCCGCCGGCGAGATCTCCCTGGCCGACGTGATCCGCGCGGTGGACGGCCCGCTGGCCAACGTCCGGGGCGAGCGGCCCGAGCACGTGGGCTACCGGGGGCCGGCGGAGTCGCTGCAGCAGGTGTGGATCGCGCTGCGCGCCACCGAGCGCTCGATCCTGGAGGAGGTCACGCTGGAGCAGGTCGCCTCCGGGTCGCTGCCCGACCGCGTCCGCCAGCTCGCCGCCGACCCCGCCGCCTGGGACTGACGCCCGTCCTGCGGCTGCCCGGCGGGTTCCTAGACTGGGAGGATGCCCGAGGGAGACGCCGTCTATCGCACGGCCGCCCGCCTGCGCTCCGCCCTGGACGGGCGGGTGCTCACCAGATCCGACTTCCGTGTCCCCCGCCACGCCACCGCCGACCTCACCGGCCGTGCGGTGCTGACCACGCTGTCCCGGGGCAAGCACCTGCTGACCCGCGTGGAGGGTGGCCTGACGGTCCACACGCACCTGCGCATGGACGGAAGCTGGCGGATCGTGGCCGCGGGGGCCCGCGTGCCGCCCGGCGACCAGGTGCGGCTGGTCCTGGCCAACCAGGAGTGCACGGCGCTCGGCGTCAAGCTGGGCATGGTGGACCTCGTCAGGACCGACGACGAGGCGCGGGTGGTCGGCCACCTGGGGCCGGATCTGCTGGGCCCCGGCTGGGACCCGGACGAGGCCGTGCGGAGGCTGCGCGAGGAGCCTGACAGGACCATCGGGGAGGCGCTGCTCGATCAGCGCAACCTGGCGGGGATCGGCACGATCTATCGCGCCGAGACCTTGTTCCTGCGCGGGGTCTGGCCGTGGCGGAGGGTCGGGGAGATCGAGGATCTGGGCGGGCTCGTCTCGCTGGCACAGCGCCTGCTGGCGGCCAACAAGGATCACGCGGGCACGGTGACCACAGGTGATCGCCGCCCGGCGAACGCGACGTGGGTCTACGGCAGGGCGGGAAGGCCGTGTCGCCGCTGCGGCACCCGCATCAGCCGCGGGGAGATGGGGGCGCGGCCACAGGAACGGCTGATCCTGTGGTGTGCGCGCTGCCAGCCTCGCTAGGCAGCCACCATGTCCTTGACCTCGGGGAACACGGAGCCGGAGATCGTCCCGGGAACCGTCTCGGAAAGAGGCAGACGCTCGTGCTCCGGCACGTCGGCGAGCACCGGCGCGGCCTGGAGCTCCGCCAGCGCGAACTGGTCGGACACCTCACGCAGCACCTGTGACAGCGGCACCCCGAGCGCACCGCAGATCGACGCCAGCAGCTCCGACGAGGCCTCCTTCTGGCCCCGCTCCACCTCGGACAGGTAGCCGAGCGAGACACGGGCAAGCGTGGAAACCTCGCGCAGCGTACGTCCCTGGCGCACGCGCAACCGCCTCAGCACGTCGCCGAGCAGCTGACGCAGCAGAATCATCTGTCGCTCCCTCCCCGGCGCGGAAGTCTTCACCACGCCCCGCGCGATCGGATCGTGCCGCACATCGGTCTTCTTCGCTTCGTACATGCTCCTCGCCGTCATCATCGGGCGTCGCCGCCCCTTGACCGCCGCTCGTGCCTCGCCACGCGACTCATCAGGCCCGCCTGCCGGGCGCTCGGTGCTTGCAGTTGGCTCACGGACCTCACTCACAGCTCCACCGTACCCGTATCCACCGACACCGCGTCAGACCGTGCAAGGCATGTTCGCTCGGGACGTAACACGGTAATCATCCGGAATGTTCCCCTATGTTCGCCTTGAGCACACCTGACAGGAGATCAACAGCCTCGTGCACCGTCTCTACCCTGATACGTTCGCGTGACCCCTCCAGTATCAATTCCCGGCCCCAAACCTGCCCGCCGGAGCCGGCGACCGCGGCGTAGACGGTGCCCACGGGCCTGCCGTCCTGCGGCTCGGGCCCCGCCACCCCCGTGACGGCCAGCCCGTACGCCGCCCCGCACACCCGCGCGACCCCCCGCGCCATGGCCACCGCCACCTCAGGATGCACGGCTCCCTCACGCTCCAGCAGCTCGCCCGGCACGCCCAGCAGGCCCCGCTTGAGATCGGTGGCGTAGGAGATCACCCCGCCCCTGAAGGCACGCGACGCCCCCGGCACCGCGGTGATGGCCGCCCCGATGAGCCCCCCGGTCAGCGACTCGGCCACCGCCACCGTCGCGCCCTGGCGCTCCAGCAGGGCGAGCATCCCGGCCACGTCCATCGTCGATCACTCCCCGCGTACCTGCCTGGCCACCTTGCGCAGCCGGATCGCCCTGATCACGTAGTCGGCGCCGGTCACCACGGTGACGACCAGCGCGGCCCCCATCACCACCCAGCGCAGCACGTCGGGCATCCCGGGCAGCAGGTAGAGGACGATCGCCGCGATCTGCAGCACCGTCTTGACCTTGCCGCCGTAGCTGGCCGGGATGACCGCGTGCCGCAGCAGCACGAACCTGAGCGCCGTGATCCCCAGCTCCCGCGCCAGGATCGGCACCGTCACCCACCACGGCACCTCGCCGAGGATCGACAGGCACACCAGTGCCGCCCCGATCAGCGCCTTGTCCGCGATCGGATCGGCGATCTTGCCGAAGTCGGTGATCAGCCCGTAGCGCCGGGCCAGCTCCCCGTCGAGGTGATCGGTGATGGAGGCCACCGCGAACACCGCCAGCGCCGCGATCCGCCAGCCGGTGCCGGGCATGAAGAGACAGACGACGAAGAAGGGGACGAGCACCAACCGGAGGACCGTGAGGACGTTGGCGATGTTCCACGGGCTCACCGCGCGGCGCTCGTCCTTCTTCATGGGCCGGCCTTGATGCGCGCGATCAGGTCGACCCCTTCGGCGTCGACCACGACCGCCCGCACGACCTGGCCCTTGACCAGGCCGATGCCCTGCACGGTGACCGAGCCGTCGACCTCGGGACCCTGGTGGGCGGCTCGGCCCTCGTAGCCGCCGTCACCCAGGTCGTCCTCGATCAGCACGTCGACCTCGGTGCCGATGCGCTCCTCCGCGCGCTGCGCGGTCAGCTCCTCGGCCAGCTCGGTGAGCACCCGCACCCGCTCGTCGATGACGTCCTGGCCGAGCTTGCCCGGCAGGCCGGCCGCCTCGGTGCCGTCCTCGTCGGAGTAGCCGAACACGCCGATGACGTCGAGTCTGGCCGCCTCCAGGAAGCCCACCAGCTCGCCGAACTCCTCCTCGGTCTCGCCGGGGAAGCCCACGATGAAGTTGGAGCGCACGCCCGCCTCCGGGGCGCGCTCGCGCACCGTCTCCAGCAGCCCCAGGAAACGCTCGGGGTCGCCGAAACGGCGCATCCTGCGCAGCACGCCGTTGCTGGCGTGCTGGAAGGACAGGTCGAAGTAGGGCACGACGCCCTCGGTGTCGCAGATCACGTCGATCAGCCCGGGCCGCAGCTCGGCCGGCTGCAGGTAGCTGACCCGCACCCGCTCGATGCCCTCCACGGCGGCCAGCTTCGGCAGCAGCTTCTCCAGCGCCCGCAGGTCGCCGAGGTCCTTGCCGTAGGAGGTGGAGTTCTCGCTCACCAGGACCAGCTCGCGCACGCCCCGGTGGGCCAGCCAGTCGGCCTCGGCCAGCAGCTCGTCGGGGACGCGGGAGACGTAGGAGCCGCGGAAGGACGGGATGGCGCAGAACGAGCAGCGCCGGTCGCAGCCGGAGGCCAGCTTCAGCGAGGCCACCGGGCTCTCGTCGAGCCGCTTGCGCAGCACCCGCGGCCCGCTGGCGGGCGCCACACCGGCCGGCAGGTCGCCGTGGCCGGGGATGCCGGCCTTGGGCGCGGCGGCGCGCTCGACCGGCGTGATGGGCAGCAGGGTGCGGCGGTCGCGCGGCGTGTGGGGCTTGAGCGACCGGCCGGCGAGCACGTCGTCGAGCCGGTCGCCGATCTCGGCGTAGTCGTCGAAGGAGATGACCGCGCTGGCCTCGGGCAGCGCCTCGGCGAGCTCGCCGCCGTAACGCTCGGCCATGCAGCCCGCGGCGACGACCTTCGCGCCGGAGTCGGCGGCGGCCAGCAGCGTGTCGATGGAGTCTTTCTTGGCCGAGTCGATGAAGCCGCACGTGTTGACGACGACGACGTCGGGATCGTCGTCGCCGAGCTGCCAACCGGCAGCCTCGAGTCGCGCGGCCAGCTCCTCGGAGTCGACCTCGTTGCGGGCACAGCCCAGAGTGATCAGCGATGCGGTTCGGCGGGATGACATGGTGAACACTACGGTATCGGCAGTTGGCCACCACCCGATGCACGGGCCCGCCCGAGAAGGCTAGCGGGCCTTCTGCTTGGCCGGGGGCCTGGGTGCCTCGAACGAGGTCCGCACCATCTCGCCACGGCGCCCGAGCCGCTTCACCTTCTTGCCGTTGACCTGCAACGTCACCGCCCCCGCGTCGCTCAGCAGCAGGCTGACCCGGCCCGGCGCCCGCCACTCGGAGGTCTTGCCCGCCTGCAGCGTGCCGGAGAAGAGCCGGCGGCCGTCGCCGTCGTGCACCCCGACGTACGACGAGCGCTTGGCCTTGATCCGCAGGGTGACCAGCTCACGGGCGTTCGCGCCGCGCGACGTCGAGGGCCTGGGCGTCTCGGTGATGGGCGTGTTGGGCGGCACGCTGGGCCGGGCCGAGACCTGCCGCACGCCCGCCACCTGCACCTGGTCGCCGGAGCCGCCCAGCATCCGCATCATCCCGAACACGACCACGATCGTCAGCGCCACGCCGAGCGCCATCGTCCAGTTGGGACCGCGCCGCTCCGGCAGGTGGATCTTCCGGTCGGCCTGGAACACCGCGGCGGCCCGCACCGGCTCCGGTGCCCCGCCGTGCTCCTGGTCGTACTGGTGCACCACGGCGTCAGGGTCCAGCCCCACGGCCGCGGCGATCGACCTGAGGTGCCCGCGGGCGTAGAACGGCCCCCCGCAATGCTCGTAGTCGTCCTGCTCGATGCCCTGGACGATGCTCTCGCGAATACGCGTGGCCTCGCTGACCTGCGCGACCGACATCCCGGCCGACTGCCTGGCTGCCGCCAGCATGGCCCCGACGCTCTGCTGTTCCTGCACGGCGTACGCCTCCCCGATGGCGTCTGGTTCCCCAGCCACGACTCTGCGTAGCGATTCCTATTCAACCAGTTGACGCCGCTCGAACCCCCATTGGGGTCATTCGCCACGCAGGTCGGCGAGCAAACCCGGGAGATCGTCGGGCTTCACCAGCACCTCGCGCGCCTTGGAGCCCTCGCTCGGGCCGACCACGTTGCGGCTCTCCAGGAGGTCCATCAGCCGCCCGGCCTTGGCGAAGCCGACCCGCAGCTTGCGCTGGAGCATCGAGGTCGAGCCGAACTGGGTGGTCACGATCAGCTCGGCCGCCTGGATCAGCAGGTCCAGGTCGTCGCCGATCTCCTCGTCGATCTCCCGCTTGACCGGCGCCGCCGCGACGTCCTCGCGGTACTCGGCCTGCATCTGCGCCTTGCAGTGCGTGACGATCTCGGCGATCTCCTTCTCCGAGACGAACGCGTTCTGGATGCGGATCGGCTTGCTCGCGCCCATCGGCAGGAACAGCGCGTCACCCTGGCCGACCAGCTTGTCGGCGCCGGGCTGGTCGAGGATGACCCGCGAGTCGGTGAGGCTGGAGACGGCGAAGGCGAGCCGGGAGGGCACGTTCGCCTTGATCAGGCCGGTGACGACGTCCACCGAGGGCCGCTGCGTGGCGATCACCAGGTGGATGCCGGCCGCGCGGGCGAGCTGCGTGATGCGCACGATGGAGTCCTCGACGTCGCGCGGCGCGACCATCATGAGGTCGGCCAGCTCGTCCACGATCACCAGCAGGTACGGGTACGGCTGGTAGACCCGCTCGCTGCCGGGCGGCGGCTGCAGCGTGCCCGCCCGCACGGCCTTGTTGAACTCGTCCACGTGCCGGAACCCGGAGGCCGCCAGGTCGTCGTAGCGCCGGTCCATCTCGCCCACGACCCATTCCAGGGCCTCGGCGGCCTTCTTCGGGTTCGTGATGATGGGGGTGATGAGGTGGGGGATGCCCTCGTAGACGCTCAGCTCGACCCGCTTGGGGTCCACCAGCACCATGCGTACCTCGTCGGGCGTGGCCCGCATGAGGATGGAGGTGATCAGCCCGTTGACGCAGACCGACTTGCCGGCGCCGGTGGCGCCCGCGATGAGCAGGTGGGGCATCTTGGCGAGGTTGGCGACGATGGTGCGGCCCTCGACGTCCTTGCCCAGGCCGACGATCATCGGGTGGTGGTCGGCCTGCGCCACCTGCGAGCGCAGCACGTCGCCCAGCGCCACCAGGTCCTTGTCGGCGTTGGGGATCTCCACGCCGATCGCCGACTTGCCGGGGATCGGCGACAGGATCCGCACGTCGGCGGACTTGACCGCGTAGGCGATGTTCTTGGTGAGCGCCGTGACCTTCTCGACCTTGACCGCCGGGCCGAGCTCGATCTCGTAGCGGGTGACGGTCGGGCCGCGGGTGAAGCCGATCACCTGCGCGTCGATGGAGAACTGCTCCAGCACGCTGGTCAGCGCGTTGACCACCGTGGTGTTGGCCTTGGTCTGCGGCTTGGGCGGGGTGCCCTGCTTGAGGTGCTGGAGGTCCGGCAGCGCGTACGGCCCGGCCTGCGGCGAGAGCACGAGCTGCTCGACCTTGCGCGGCGCGGGCGTGGGCAGCGGCGGCTCGGGCGCCGGCCGCTCGGCCGCCACGGGAACCGCCGGGGGGACCGGCTCCTCCTCGTCCACGAGCCCGGGGACGATCTCCGGCGAGTGCCCGGCCCGCTCCTTGTCCTTCTCCGCCAGCACGGGCGTGTCGTACGGCTTGACCGAGTCGCCGCCCTCCTCGGCCTTCTTCGCCGCCCGGGTGCGCCTCCTGGCCGGCTCGCGCGGCTGCGGCTCGGCCTGCCGCTCGAACAGCAGGTGCTTGAGCTCGGTCAGCCGCTCGGGGATGCGGTGCACGGGCGTCGCCGTGATCACCAGGACGCCGAACACCGACAGGAGCAGCAGCAGCGGGATCGTGATCCACGACGGCAGGATGCTCATCGGCGGCGCCGAGACGATGAAGCCGACCATGCCGCCCGCCGCCGACACCTTGTCCATGCCCTGGCCCTCGCCGGCCGGGTAGGGCGTGTCGTTGGCCACGTGGATCACGCCGAGCACGCCGACCAGCAGCGCCGCCCAGCCGATCACCATGCGGCCGGTGTCGGCGTTCTGGTCGGGGTGGCGCATGTAGCGCCAGGCCAGCAGGCCGAGCAGCAGCGGCAGCGCCCAGGCCAGCGACCCGAACACGCCGTGCACGGCCCCGTTGACCACCCCGGAGACGGCCCCGTCGGCGTTGCGCCAGGTCATGGAGGCCAGCACGATCGCGGCGGCCAGCCAGGCGAGCCCCAGCCCGTCACGCCGGTGCGCGGGGTCCAGCTCGCGGGCGTTCCTGCCCAGGGCGCGCGCCATGCTGCCGACCCCGCCCGCGAACAACATCCACAGCCCGACGATCAGCTTGCCGACCATCGTGAAGACCCAGCTGATCGGGTCGGGGTGGGTGACGGAGGACCTGCGGCCGGAGGAGCTCGCCTTCGGTCTTGGACGCCCCGCCGGCGCTCCGGTCCGCTTCGCGGGGGTCGAGCGAGCCGGGGTCGACCGCTTCGCCGGCCCCTTGGGTGCGCTTTTCGGCGTACGGGTGGCCATGATGCCAAAGGTACGACGGAGAGACCTGCTCGCGCGCGAGGCTCGCCGCGCGAACCACGCGGAAAAGCCCGCTCCTTCAGAAAACGCCCGTCCACCGCCCGGGCGGGTGCCGGATGCGGGGGTTCCAGCTGCGCGACCAGGGCGGCCTTCTTCACAACGGGAGGTATCAACGGCATCATTCTGCCACTCTGTGTGTGACCGAACTGCCACATCGAGTGATGTTCTAGGACGCATAGTGGACACGACCCGGGTGTCGAGCACGGCCTTCGACGGGACCCCTCACGCACCGGCGCACGCGCGCAGGTTCGTCCGCCAGGTGCTGGGGGAATGGCGGCTGGGCCATCTGGCCGAGGACGCCGTGCTGCTCACCAGCGAGCTCGTCACCAACGCCGTGGTGCACGCGGGCACCGGCGTCGAGCTGACCTGCCGCCTGGACGTGGCCGCCTCCCCGGCGAAGCTGGAGATCGAGGTCGACGACCACCATCCCGCCAAGATCATCGACCCGGTCGCCCCGCCGCCCGCCGACGGATTGCGGGCCTCGGGACGCGGGCTGGCGCTGGCGGGCATGCTGGCCGACGCCTGGGGCGTCACCTACACCCGCACCGCCAAGCGGGTCTGGGTGCGCCTGGAGCTGAGCGACGGCTGCGACGAGCACGACCTGGCGGCGGGCACGCCGGGCCTGGTGCCCGCCCCGGTCCCGGCGCCCGTGGAGGGGCTGCGCGTCGGCGTCCTGGTGGTCGATCAGGCCGGCACCGTGCAGTCGTGGAGCTCCGACGCCCAGGAGCTGCTCGGCTGGCGCGGCGAGCAGGTGACCGGCCTGCCGCTGCACGAGCTGGTGGCCTGGCGCGGCCACGGCCCGTACGCGCTGACCCTCGCCGACACGCTCGGCCTGGGCCGCTGGCGGGGCGAGACGCGCATGCGGCACTACGACGGCAGCCTGGTCCCGGTCTACGTCTCACACCTGCGGGTCAAGGGGCAGCGGTCGGCGGTGTGGATGGTGGTGGCCGCCGACCACCGCCACGTGCTGGCGCCGCCGCCCGCGCCGATGCGCCGGGAGACGGGCGCCCGCATCAAGGACCTGCTCGACCAGGACAAGCCGCTGCCGGAGCTGCTGGAGACGATCGCGCGGATCGTCCAGGTCTCCAGCGGGGGCGACGCCGCGTACGTGCTGCTCGCCGACGGCGGCGGCCGCTTCGGCGTGGCGGCGGGCGCGGGGGCGACGGCGGGGCTGGTGGGGGTGCTGGCCACCGGCCTGTTCGGGCCGGGCCGCAGGTCGCCGACGCTCATCGACGACCTGCTGACCGGCGACGTCGAGCTGGCCGAGCGGCTGCGCGCCAGGTCGCTGGCGTGCGCGCCGCTGCTGGTGTCCGGCGAGGTGACCGGCTACCTCGTGGTGACGGCGGCCCCGCCGGGCTGCTTCGACCAGGAGCTGACGGCCAGCCTGCAGCTCGTCGCCGACCAGGTGGCCGTGCCGGTGCAGCGCGAGCGGCTGGCCGAGCAGGACCGCGCGCACCGGGGGCGGCTGACGTTCCTGGCCGAGGCGGGCGAGCTGCTGGCCGGGGTGCACGACGAGGAGCTGATCGCGGCGCTGACCGCCCAGCTCGTGGTGCCGAAGATCGCGACCTGGGCGGCGGTCTACCTGACCGACCTGGCCGGGATGACCCGGCTCGCGCACGTCTGGCACAGCGAGGAGCGCCACAACGCCGGTCTGCGCAAGTCGCTGCCGGCCATCCCGCGCACCACGTTCGACGACGTGAGGGGGCCGCTCGGCCCGGAGACCGTGCTGTCGTTCCCGCTGCTCACGCAGGGCAGGTCGCACGGCGCGCTGGTGATCGGCCGGGCCGAGCCGACGCTGCCGCTGGAGCTGGCCGACCTGCTGGCCGACCTGTGCCGGCTGGTGGCGCTCAACCTGCACACGGCCATGCTGTACGCCCGCCAGGCCACCACCTCCCGGGTGCTGCAGCGCAGCCTGCTGCCGATGCGGGTGGCGGCGATGCCGGGCCTGGAGTCGGCCGTCGTCTACGAGCCCGCCGAGGAGGGCGCCGACGTCGGCGGCGACTTCTACGACCTGTTCACCGTCGCCGACCACTGGTGCTTCGCCCTCGGCGACGTGTGCGGCAGCGGCCCGGAGGCGGCGGCGGTCACCGGGCTGGCCCGGCACGCGGTGCGGCTGCTGGCCAAGGAGCACTACACGGTGGCCGACATCCTCGACCGGCTCAACCAGGCACTGCTGGAAGAGGGCGAGGACAACCGGTTCCTGAGCCTGCTGTGCGGTGAGCTGACCCCGCTCCCCCAGGGCGGCGCGCTGTGCACGATCGCCTCGGCCGGCCATCCGCCCCCGCTGCTGCTGCGGGCCGACGGCGCGGTGCGGCCGGTGGCGACGCCGCAGCTCCTGCTCGGCATCGAGGCCGACGCGCGCTTCTACGTCGAGCACTTCGAGCTGGCCCCCGACGACCTGCTGCTGTGCGTCACCGACGGCGTGACCGAGCGGCGCAACGGCGACCGCATGCTCGACGACGGCGACGGCCTGGCCCGGCTGCTGTCGAGCTGCGCGGGGCTGAGCGCGCACGCCGTCGCCGAGCGGGTGCGGCACGCGGTCGAGACCTTCGCCAAGGAGCCGTCGCGCGACGACATGGCGCTGCTGGTGATCAAGGCCGCGACCGCGTTGCGCAAGGTCAGGTCGTGAACCGGTAGGTGGTGGTGGAGGTGCGGCGCTCGCCGGGCCGCAGCACGGTGGAGGGGAAGTGCGGCTGGTTGGGCGAGTCGGGGAAGTGCTGGGTCTCCAGGCACAGCCCGGCGAACGGCCCGAACGGCGTGGCCTCGCCGTCGAGCATGCTGCCCGAGTAGAACTGCACGCCCGGCTCGGTGGTGGTGACCTCCATGGTCAGGCCGCCGGCGGTGACGCTCATGGGGCCATCGAGCACGAAGCAGTGGTCGTAGGCGCCGTCGATGCGCTCGCCCAGGGCGTGCGGCTCGGTGAAGTCGAACGGGGTGCCCTTGACCGGCGCCAGCTCCCCGGTCGGGATCTTGCCGTCGTCCACCGGCAGGTAGTGCTCGGCGGCGAGCCGTACGACGTGGTCGCGCACGTCGCCCACGCCCTGGCCCTTGAGGTTGAAGTAGGAGTGGTTGGTGAGGTTGACCACGGTCGGCTTGTCGCTCTCGCTGGCGTAGTCGATGCGCAGGCCGTCGTCCTCCAGCGTGTACGTCACCGTCACGGTCAGCGTGCCCGGGTAGCCCTGGTCGCCGTCCGGGCTGACCAGCTCCAGGGTGACGGAGGCGGCCGAGCGGTCGGTGATCGTCCAGACCTTGGAGTCGAAGCCCTCGGTGCCGCCGTGCAGGCTGTTGGGGCCGTTGTTGACCGGCAGGGTGTACTCGACGCCGTCGAGGGTGAAGCGGCCGCCCGCGATGCGGTTGCCGTAGCGGCCGACGACCGCGCCGAAGTAGCGGCTGCGGGTGAGGTAGTCCTCCAGCGTGTCCAGCCCGAGCACCACGTTGCGGCCCGACACCTCCAGCGAGCGTACGACGGCGCCGAGGGTCAGCACCTCGGCGCGGAGCCGTCCTGCCGACAGCTCCACCAGCTCGACCTGCTCGCCGGACGGCAGCGTTCCGAAAATCATCTCTGGGCCCTTCCCGTGGACTCGCGGACTATGAGGGCGGTGTCGAGCGTCACCGTGGCGCCCTCACCCCCCGATTGCAGCAGCAGGTCGACGGCCATCCGGCCCGCGGCCACGGCGGGCATGGCCACGGTGGTCAGCTTCGGCCGGTTGAGCCGGCCGGGCAGGATGTCGTCGAACCCGATGACACTTATCTGGTCTGGTACCCCGATGTCCATCGCGGCGAGCCCCTCGATGAGACCGAGCGCGACGAGATCGTTGTAGGCCAGCACGGCGCTCGCCCCGCACGCCGCGACGTCGGCGGCCACGGCCAGGCCGCCGGCCTCGGTCGGCTGGTTGGGGCCGAAGAAGACGAGGTCGAGCCCCGGCGTCTCGGCGGCGACGCCCTGCATCTCGTTGCTGGTCCACGAGCCGAGGGGGCCGGACACGAGCGCGATCCTGCGGTGGCCGAGCCCGGCCAGGTGCTCCAGGGCCAGCCTGGCGCCCTGGGCGACGTTCATGAGCACGGCGGGCATGCCCTTGATGCGGCGGTTGATGAGCACGAACGGCACGTCCTCGGCCAGGCGCTCGATCATCTTGCTGGACAGGCGGGGGCTGCACAGCAGGACGCCGTCCACCTGCTTGGTGAGCGTCCTGATCAGCTCCTCCTCCACCCGCGGGTCCTCGTCGGTGTCGGCCACGAACACGTGGTAGTCACGGCCCCTGGCCTGGGCCTGGGCCGCTTTGATGATCGGCGGGAAGAAGGGATTGGCGATGTCGGCCACGATGAGGCCCATGTTGAACGTGCGGCCCGTGGTGAGCGCCCTGGCCGCCCGGTTGGGGCGGTAGCCGAGGTCGTCGGCCGCGGCGAGCACCCGGCTCCTGGTAGCAGGATTGACCAGGTGCGGCGCGGAGAAGGTGCGGGAGACTGTGGACACGTGTACGCCGCAGGCGCGCGCAACGTCCTTGATCGTCGCCGCCATCGCCGTCCTCCCTTGCAAACGGTTGCCAGACTAAACCTTGACCTTCACCGCTCCGCCCGTCAAGGTTCCTGCAACCGGTTGCCATCGGGCGCGATCACCAGCGGCCGCCCAGCTCCTTCAGCGTGAAGACACCGCCGGCGCGGGCGTGCACCGGGTCCGCCAGGTCGGGCTCGCCGTGCTCGGCGATCAGCGCCACCGCCCGCGGCTCGGAGTCGTCCTGGGAGACGTAGCCGATGGCCTCGGCCTCCCGCAGCGACCACCACCGGCGGGCGTTGTCCGAGACGCCCCACACCACGTGGTAGCCGGGCGCGACCAGCGCGGCCTCGACCAGGCGGGCCAGGTCGTCGGGCGAGATCCAGGTGGCCAGGCCGCGGGTGTCGAGCGAGCCCTCGTTGCAGGTGCCGAGCCGGACGACGGTGATGTTCATGCCGAAGCGGTCGTGGTACAGGCTGCCGAGGGCCTCCATGACGACCTTGCTGACACCGTAGAAGGTGTCGGGGCGCGGGAAGGCGTAGTCCGGCAGCTCGGTGCCGTCGGCCGGCCTGGTATGGAAGCCCGCCGCGTGATGGCTGCCCATGAGGACCAATTGGCGCACGCCCGCCTCGCGGGCCGCCTCCAGCAGCACCTGCGTGCCGTTGACGTTGGCGTGCACGATGTCGGCCCAGGAGTGCTCCCGGCTCTGGCCGCCCAGGTGGACCACCGCGTCCACGCCCTTCATGGCCTCGGTCATGGCGGCCGGGTCGGCGAGGTCGGCGACGACCTGCTCCTCCCCCGGGCCGGTCTCGACCGCCTGGAGGTCGGAGAGCCGCAGCGTGCGGCCCTCGCGGGCGAGCCGCGGGCGGAGCAGCGTGCCGACCTTGCCGGCGGCGCCGGTCATGAGTATGCGCATGACTTCAAGGTCTACACGATTCTGACCCGAATTCACATCCTTGAATATTGACCGTGAAGCATGCGGTAGTTACGTTCACAGCCACGAGTTCATCTCTTCGACTCATGTCCACGTATGTGAACGGGAGGCGGTCTGATGTCACGTCGTTTGCTGGGGGTCGCGGTCGCAGCGGCCCTGGCCGCAACGGTGACCGGCTGCGGCTCCGGGGGATCAAATTCATCTGACGACACCTTGGAGATCTGGATCAGGCAGGCGCCCGATTCCGACTCCGCCAAGACGGCGCAGAAACTCGCCGACGCCTTCACCAGGTCCAGTGGCGTCAAGACCAAGGTCGTCGCCCTTTTCGACGACTTCGAGACGAAGCTGAACCAGCAGGCCGCGCAGCGCCGGCTCCCCGGCATCGTCATCAACGACACCGCCCAGCTCGGCAACATGCAGTCCCAGGGCTGGCTCCAGGAGGTGAACAAGTCCTCCCTGGCCGGCGCCGGCCAGCTCGCCGAGCGGGCGTGGCAGGCCGCCGCGGGCAGCGACGGCAAGTACTACGCCGCGCCCTTCTCCGCTCAGGCGTTCGCGCTGATCGTGCGCAAGGACTGGCGCGAGAAGGTCGGCATGGAGCCGCCGAAGACGTGGGAGGACCTGGCCGAGCTGGCGGCGGCGTTCACCGAGAAGGACCCCGACGGCAACGGCCGGAAGGACACCAGCGGCTTCGTCGCCCCGGCCGGCACCAAGCGCGGCTACGCCTCCTGGTACGCCTCCTCCCTCATCTACGCCAACGGCGCCGACTTCCTCAAGGCCAACGGCCCCGGCAAGTACGTCGCCACCGCCAACGACCCCAGGTTCGTCGAGGCCGTCCAGTACCTCCAGGACCAGTTCTGCAAGGCCAAGACCGTCAACCCGGGCGCGGTCAGCAACGACACGACCGTCACGCACGAGGTGTTCGAGAAGGGCCAGGGCGGCATCTACCTGGTCGGCCCGTACGTGCTGGCCCGCTTCGTCAAGAGCATCGGCACCGACAAGATCGAAGTCCTGCCCGTGCCCAAGGGCCCCTCCGGCGGCCCCGGCACCCTCGGCGAAGGCGAGAACGTCTACCTCATGGCCGGCTCGCGGATGCAGGACGCGCAGAAGAAGTTCGCCGAGTTCGCGATCTCCCCCGAGGGCCAGCGCATCGGCATGAACAAGGACGCCAACGGCGCCATCGTCCGCCTGCCGGTCAACACGACCGTGGACATGGCCGCCGAGCGCCAGGACCCGCGCTGGAAGGTCTTCCAGGAGTCCTACGACTACGCCGTCTACGCGCCGCCGGTGCCCAACTGGGCGCCGATCCGGCAGACCTCAGCCGACGCCATCAACGCCGTCTGGGCCGACTGCTCGGCCGACGTCAAGACGGCCATGGACGGGCTGAACACCAAGCTCACCCAGGAACTCCAGAGCCAGAAAGCGTCATGACCTCGACCATCACCCGGGCGGGGACCCCCACCGCGCCCCCTCGCCGCCGCGCCAAGCGGGTGCGGTGGCGGGGGCCGCTGGTCGCCTGGCTGTTCCTGGCGCCCGCGCTGCTGCTGTTCCTGTACTTCAAGTTCATCCCGATGGCCGTCGGCCTGTGGAAGAGCCTGTTCAAGGTCCAGACGTTCCTCGGTGACGAATGGGTCGGCCTCGACAACTACAGGACGATCATCACCGACGACGAGTTCGCCTCGGCGATCTGGCACAGCGTCGTGCTGGCCCTCGGCACCACGCTCGGCTCGATCGTGCTCGGGCTGGTGCTGGCGCTGCTCGTCGAGGGCCCCGCCCGCTACCTGTGGTTCGTCAGGACGGCGGCGTTCCTGCCGGTCGTGACGACGATGGCGGCGGTGGCCGAGGTGTGGCGGATCATGTTCCACCCCGCCGACAGCGGCATGCTCAACGTGATCATCGGCTGGGCGGGCGTCGATCCGCAGCCCTGGCTGGCCAGCGAGCACTCCTCGCTCTGGTCGATCATGCTGATGAGCGTCTGGCGCGGCACCCCGTACGACATGATGATCTTCCTGGCCGGGCTGGTCGGCGTGGACCGCACGCTCTACGAGGCCGCGGCCGTGGACGGGGCCTCCACCTGGCGGCGGCTGCGGCACATCACGCTGCCGGCGCTGCGGCCGGTGTTCTGGATCCTGTTCACGCTGGCGGCCATCCGCGGGCTGCGCGTCTTCGTCGAGGTCTACGTGCTCACCAACGGCGGCCCGAACGGCTCCTCCGAGGTGCTGATGACGCTGGTCTACAAGCTCGGCTTCCAGAAGAACGAGCTGGGCGTCGCCTCCGCGGGCGGGATCGTGCTGTTCCTGGCCACGCTCGCGCTCACGGTGATCGTGCAGCTCATGCGCAGGAGGCAGACGACATGAGATTCGACAGCGCCCTGGGGCTGGAGTCGCGCAAGGGGCCGCTCGCCACCGCCGGCCGGGTCGTGGTCTACGGCCTCATGGTCGCGGTCTTCACCGGGCCGCTCGTCGGGCTGCTGGTGAGCGCGTTCAGCAAGACCCTCGACCCCACGTCGTTCACCCTCTGGCCGGACGAGTTCACCCTGGAGAACTTCATCCAGGCCGAGGACAAGAACGTCTACCTCTATCTGCTCAACTCGTTCGTGGTCGTGGGCTTCGGGCTGCTGCTGCAGATGCTGGTGAGCGTCTTCGCGGCGTACGCGCTGGCCCGCAAGAAGTTCCGCGGCATGACGATCGTGATGCTGCTCATGCTCGCCACGATGATGCTGCCCGAGGAGATCATCGCGATCCCGCTCTCGCTCGTCCTCGCCGACCTGCCGGGCCTGCACCTCAACCTCATCGGCACCTACGCGGGGATGATCCTGCCGGTGGGCGCCTGGGGCTTCTCGATCCTGGTCATGACCGAGTTCATGAAGGAGGTGCCGGTCGAGCTGGAGGAGGCCGCGCGCATCGACGGGGCCGGCGAGCTGCGCATCTTCGCCACGATCATCGTGCCGCTGTGCCGGCCGGCGCTCGGGGTGATCGGCGTCTTCGGGTTCACCATGATCTGGGACCAGTACCTGCTGCCGCTGATCGTCGCGACCGAGTCCACCATGTGGACGCTGCCCATCGCGCTGCGCTCGCTCCGCTCGGACGAGGAGGTCGGCATCGGCGTGCTGCTCGCGGCCTCGCTGCTGGCCCTGCTGCCCTCGATCATCGCGTTCCTGGCGTTCCAGCGCCAGTTCATGCGCGGGCTGACGAGCGGAGCGGTCAAGGGATAGATGTCCACATACCTGGACGGTATCCAATATGCTGGATGTGTCACAGGGACATCGAGATGGGATGAGTATGGAGCCCCAGCTGGTCAAGTCCGCCGAGCGGACGGTACGCATCCTGGAAGCGCTGGCCGACTCGCACGAGAACCTGACCCTGTCGGAGCTCCAGCAACGCACCGGCTTCCCGCGCAGCAGCCTGCACGCCCTCATGCGGACGCTGGTCGAGCTCAACTGGGTCGAGACCGACTCGGCCCGGTCGGCGTTCGGGATCGGCCCGCACGCGCTGCTGACCGGCACGGCCTACCTGGACAAGGACCCCGCGCTGCCGTTCGCGCAGGAGACGCTGGAGGACCTGCGCGACGAGATCGGGCAGACCGTGCACTTCGCCCGCCGCGACGGCGCGCACGTCCTCTACCTCGCGACCAGGGAGTCGCGCGAGGCCGCGCACGTCATCCCCAGGGTCGGGCGCCGGCTGCCCGCCCACGTGACCGCGCTCGGCCAGGCCCTGCTCGCCCAGCTCACCGACGACGAGGTCGTGGCCCTGCTCCCCGACCCGCTGCCCGGCCTGACCGAGCACTCGATCACCGACCTGGTCAAGCTGACCGGCGAGCTCGACCAGGTCCGCACCCGGGGCTGGGCCTGCGAACGCGAGCAGGGCACGCCCGGCGTGGCCTGCGTCGCCGTGGCCGTCGACTACCGCATCCCGGCCACGGACGCGATCAGCTGCTCCATGCCCGCGGGACTGCCGCCCGCCGACGTCGAACGGGTCACCGAAGCGGTGATCAAGCACACCCGCAAGCTGGCCGCCACCCTCCGCCGGGAGGGCATCCGCTAGAAAGGACCGCCGATGCGGCTCGATGGTGTTCTCTTCTTCCCGGTGACCCCGTTCGGGCCCGGCGGGGAGCTCGCGGAGGCGACGCTCGCCCGGCACGTCGCCGAAGGGGTCGCGGCCGGAGCGGGAGGGGTGTTCACCGCGTGCGGCACCGGCGAGTTCAACGCCCTCGACCTCGCCGAGTACGGCCGGGTGGTGGCCACCGCCGTCGCCGCCACCGGCGGCCGGGTGCCCGTCCTGGCCGGAGCGGGCGGCACGCTGCCCGCCGCGCGGGCCACCGCCCGCGAGGCCGCCGCCCAGGGCGCCGACGGCCTGCTGCTCATGCCGCCCTACCTGGTCAACGCCCCCGTCGCCGGCCTGGTCCGGTACGTGCGCGAGGTCACCGCGGCGGCTGACCTGCCGGTGATCATCTATCAGCGGGGCACCGCCCGCTTCACCCCCGAATCCGTGGCCGAGCTGGCCCGGGTGCCGGACGTCATCGGCTTCAAGGACGGCCTGGGCGACCTCGACCTGCTGCACCGCATCATCCTGCGGGTACGGGAGGCGGGCGGCGAGGAGTTCACGTTCTTCAACGGGCTGCCGACCGCCGAGTTCACCATGCCCGCCTACCGGGGCCTCGGGGTGACCTTGTACTCCAGCGCGGTGTTCGCGTTCGCACCCGAGATCGCCCTGGCCTTCCACCAGGCGCTGACGGACGGGGACGAGGTGACCGTGCGGCGCCTGCTGAGCGGCTTCTACCTGCCGCTGGTCGAGCTGCGGGACCTGGTGCCCGGGTACGCGGTGTCGCTGGTGAAGGCGGGGGTGCGGCTGCGCGGGCTGGATGTGGGCGGGGTGCGGGCACCGCTGGTGGACCCGTCCGCCGAGCACGTGAAGCGCCTGGAACAGATCCTGACGGCGGGCCTGAGAATCGCCGCCCCGTGAAACCCGACCACCCCCGAACCCAACCGCCGCCCCCCGAACCCGACCACCCCTGAACCCGACCACCCCTGAACCCGACCACCCCTGAACCCGACCACCCCTGAACCCGGCCGCCCCCGAACCCGCTCCCCGGCCAGCCCCACCTGCACCCTCGGCCGACACCTGCTTCAGCCGACGATTCACGAACGACCGCTCACGATCGGCGAGCCGCGGACAACCGCTCACGGTCGGCGAGCCACGGACGACCGCTCGCAGTCGGCGAGCCGCCAGCAACCGCCCTCAACCGGCGAGCTGCAGCCGACCGTCCACTCGACGCGGGATGCCCAGCGGGTTGCCGTCCTTGAGCTCGTCCGGCAGCAGCGCCTCCGGCCAGTCCTGGTAAGCGGTCGGCACCAGCCACCGCTCGATGGCCGTCGCCCCGACCGACGTGGACGCCGAGGTGGACGAGGGCCACGGCCCGCCGTGGTGCATCGCCCAGCACACGGCCACCCCGGTCGGCCACCCGTTCCAGATGAGCCGCCCGGCCTTGCGCCCGAGCACCTCGACGACGTCACCCGCCTCCCCCGGATCGGTGCCGTGAACGGTGGCCGTCAGCGACCCGTCGAGCCGTTCGAGCACCGCCCGCAGCTCGGAGACCTCCCGATACGTCACCACGATCGACGCGGGCCCGAAGCACTCCTCGCCGATCCCCGGCAGCTTCCCGGCGAAGGTGTCGAGATCAGTGGTGAACACCTTCGGCGTCACCGCCCAGCTCCCCTCGCCCGCCTTGCCCTCGGCCAGCAGCCGCAGCTCGCCGAGCCGTTCGACGCCGCCCAGGTAGCCGTCCCTGATCCGCTCGGCCAGCATCGGCCCGCCGCTGGTGCCCTCGACCGCCTCCACGAGGGCCTTGCGCAGCTCGTCGCCCTCCGGCACGAACATCAGCCCCGGGTTCGTGCAGAACTGCCCGACCCCCAGCGTGAGCGACCCCGCGAACCCGGTCGCCACCTTGTCCACCGGCGCGGACGGCAGCACGACCACGGGGTTGACGCTCCCGAGCTCCCCGTAGAAGGGGATCGGCGTCTCCCGCTCGTCGATCAGCTTCTGGATCGCCTTCCCTCCGGCCACCGACCCGGTGAACCCGGCCGCGACCACCAGCGGATGCCTGACCAGGTCCGCGCCGGCCTGCATGCCCTGGACCAGCCCCAGCAGGTCCGGGTACGGCAGCGCCTCGCGCACGATCTTCGCCACCCGCTCGGAGGTGTTCGGGTGCCCGGGGTGCGCCTTGACGACCACCGGGCATCCGGCCGCCAGCGCCGAGGCGGTGTCGCCGCCGGCCACGGAGAACGCGAACGGGAAGTTGCTCGCCGCGAACACGGCCACCACGCCCGGCAGCGCGTGCTTCATCCGGCGCACGTCCGGCCGCGGCGGGGCCAGCGAGCCATCGGCGTGGTCGATGATGGCCTCCAGGTAACCGCCATCCCTGATCACCTCGGCGAAGAGCCTGAACTGCCCCGCCGCCCGCGCCACCTCGCCCCGCAGGCGCGTCTCGCCGAGCGCCGTCTCCTGGTCGGCGAGCTGCCACAGCTCGTCCACGTGCGCGGCCAGGGCGTCGGCGACCACTTCCAGCGCCTGCGCCCGCTCGGCCGCCGGGGTCGCCCGCCAGGCCTGCCCGGCCGCCGCCGCGGCGGAAACGACCAGATCGACTCCGGCGGTGTCGGTCTCTGGCAGGCCGTCGCCCACGGTCTGGCCGGTCTTGGGGTCGTGTCCGTAGATCATCGAATGGCCCTTCGGAGTCTTGACACTTCTTCAGCCCAATTCTTACAGTTTTGGATACTTGTCCACAAATCTGGCTCTTGTTCACATATATGGACGGCGGTTGAGATGATCATCAGGGAGATCCACGTCACACCGGTCGCCTTCCGGGATCCACCCCTGCTCAACGCCGCCGGAGTCCACGAGCCGTGGGCCCTGCGCACCATTGTCGAGGTCGTCACGGACGAGGGACTGACCGGGCTGGGCGAGACCTACGGCGACCTGGGCCATCTCGGCAAGGTACGCGAGTGCGCGCAGGCCCTCCTCGGCCTGGACGTGCACGCCACGCACGCGATGTACGCCCGCGTCGCCGCCACCGTCGGCGACGTGGTCACCGACCTGCACGGCCTGACCGGCGTCGCGACGAAGGAGAAGAGCGTCGACCGGATCTTCGCCCCCTTCGAGGTGGCCTGCCTGGACATTCGCGGCAAGGCCGCCGGAGTGCCCGTCGTCGACCTGCTCGGCGGACGCGTGAGGGACGCCGTCGAGTACAGCGCGTACCTGTTCTACAAGTGGGCCGGGCACCCCGGCGACCAGCCCGACCGCTTCGGCGCGGCGCTCGACCCGGCCGGCGTCGTCGAGCAGGCCGCCCTCCTCATCAAGGAGTACGGCTTCAAGTCGATCAAGCTGAAGGGCGGCGTGTTCCCGCCGGACGAGGAGGTCGCCGCGATCAAGGCCCTCCACGAGGCGTTCCCCGGCGTGCCGCTGCGCCTCGACCCGAACGCCGCCTGGACCGTCGCGACCTCCATCCGCGTCGGCCGCGAGCTCGAAGGCCGGCTCCAGTACCTGGAGGACCCCACTTCCGGCATCTCCGGCATGGCCGAGGTGGCCGCGTCCGTCCCCATGCCCCTCGCCACCAACATGTGCGTGGTCACCCCCGAGCACCTGCCACCCGCCATCGCCTCCCGCGCGATCGGCGTGCTCCTCCTGGACCACCACTACTGGGGCGGCCTCGTCCGCTCCTCGCACGTGGCCAGCCTGTGCGAGACGTTCGGCCTGTCGCTGTCCATGCACTCCAACTCCCACCTCGGCATCAGCCTGGCCGCCATGACCCACCTGGCCGCCGCCACCCCGAACCTCACGTTCGCCTGCGACACCCACACCCCCTGGCAGGACGGCCAGGACGTGGTCGTCCCCGGCGCGCTGCGCTTCGTCGACGGCGCCGTCCCCGTCCCCGCCGGTCCCGGCCTGGGTGTGGAACTCGACCGGGACGCGCTGGCCCGCATGCACGAGCAGTACGAGAAGTGCGGCATCGTGGCACGGGATGACACGACGTACATGCAGCGTTTCACCCCTTCCTTCTCCGCCGAACGCCCCCGCTGGTGACTCCCAGGACCCGCCCCCTTCTGCCACCCACGCCTCGCGCCACCCACCAGCCCTGCCACTCCCCCCTCGCCGCCCACCGCCCACCCGCTCGACCATCTCCCGGCCCTCCCCGGCCCTCCCCGGCCCCCCCCGACCCTCTCCGGCCCTTCCCTGTCCTGGCCTGGCTTCGCCTGTCTCCCGTTCCACCCCGCTGAGACCGGTTTCCAGCCCTCCCCCTGTCGCCTGCCCGCTCGTGGGACCGACTTCCATTCCCTCCCTCATCCGCTCACCCACCCGATGACCCGTCAGCCGCACGACCGTCGTCGCAATCACCCCAGGAGCCGAGTAGCCCCATGAACATCGCCTACGTCTACCCCTGGGACGTGGTCGGCGACCCGTCCGCCCCCGAACGCCTGGCCTCGCTCGGCGTGGACGCGATCGCGCTGGCCGCCAGTTACCACTCGACCCGGGCCGCCACCCCGTACCACCCGTCGCACCGCGTCCTGGACGTCCCGCATCCCGCCCTCTACCTCCCGGTACGCCCGTCCGCCTGGTCCCGTCTCGTCCCGGCGTCCCCGACCTGGACCCCGGCCGACGCCTACCTACAGGCCAGGGACGCCCTGAAGGCGGCCGGCCTCCCCGTCCACGCCTGGACTGTCCTGACCCACAACTCCCACCTGGGTGCCGCGAACCCCGATCTGGTCGTCCGCAACGCCTTCGGCGACCCGTACCCGTACGCGCTGTGCCCCGCCCACGAGGACGTCCTCGACTACTGCGACCGCCTCGTCACCGAGATCCTCACGGTGGCCGCTCCCGACGGCCTGATCCTGGAGGCCTGCGGCCCGATGGGCTTCGGCCACCAGAGCGTCCACGAGAAGACGTCCGGCGCCGACTGGACCGCGCTCGACTCCGACCTCCTCTCCCTGTGCTTCTGCACGTCCTGCGCTCCCCGTTACCCGGAGCCCACCAGGGCGAGGGTCCGCGAGGCCATCGACCGCACCACCCCTGCGGCCGCCGACCTCACCACTGTGGAGCAGGTCCTCGGCCCTCTGGCGGACGAGGTACGCACCATCCGCGTCTCCCTGTCGGCAACCCTGCGCCACCGCCTGCTGGCCACGGCCCGCGAAATCGCCCCCGACCTTCCCCTCACCCTGCACGTCAACCCGGACCCCTGGGCGACCGGTGCCTTCGCCGCCCTCCCGGAAGGCGATCCGGTCGCGGACGTCCTGGTGGCCAACTGCTGGGGTGACCCCGCCCAGGACGCGACCCGCCTGACCCGGCTGGCCGACATGTCCACACCGGCCCAACGGATAGGCGCCTATGTCCTGGCCCTGCCGCCCCGTCCAGCCGATCCCGCCGTCCTGGCCGACCATCTGAGGACGTACGCGAAGGCCGGCGCTACGGAATTCCACCTGTACCACGCGGGCCTGGCCTCCCCCGCCCGCCTGACCGCCCTGGCCGAAGCCCTCCGCCAGCTCGCCTGACAGCCCACCACCGCAGAGCACCTGATCGGAACCCCACAACCCCCGGCACACCATCCATCACCAGGCCCACGGCCACACACCTCCCTACCGGACCGCCCTCCTCCCGAAGGGGCCACGTCTTTCCCCTTACCAAGCAAGCACCCCGAACCCTGGAGACCGCCACCTCGCATACGCATGAACGAGAAGCCCCCACGCACCCACTCCCCGCCCCGCCCCACCCCGCCCGAGACCGAATCCAAAAGCCCGCCTGACCTCGACCAGGTCCCGACCCGGTTCCGACCCCGACCTGGTCCCGATCCCAACCCGACCCTGACCCTGACTCCGACTCCGACTCCGACCAGTGCAATCCGCCATCACCATCCGGCAAGCCTCCAGCTTTGCCACAACCTCCCATCCCTTCCTCAACGGCATAAACCAACAAACCCCAGAACGCTGTCCAAGAGCCCGCCCCGACAGAGAACTCCGCGAAACCAGGCCACCTCAGCGACAGACGATTTCCTGCCCTCGCTGTCGCGAGCGAATGGGCCGCCGGTCGGCCCACCGCGCCACAAGCCTGGATGGATGGGCCGGCCCTGCGCGGCCCGCGAGCGGCCGAGGCCGTTTTCCGGTATTTGCCCTGGCGCGGTCCGGAGAGGAGGCTTGCTCGTGAACTGATCGGATCACTGACCCTCGTGAGGAAGCAGACTGGTGTCCGAACGGAACAAGGCAGCCGCCCGTACGGTGTTCAGCGTCTGGAACACCGGTGATCTCAGCAGGCTCGATGAGATCATCGCGCCGGACGCGGTGCATCACGACCCGTACGATCCGCACGGAAGCGAAGGACTTGCCGGCCTGAAGAAGAGCATCGAGAGCAGTCGTCGTCTCTATCCGGACCTGCACATCCACGTCGAGGATCAGATCGCCGAAGGCGACCGGGTCGCGACCCGATGGGTCGCCGCCATGACCCGCGACGGAAAGCCCCATAGGCTGGCGGGAATCACCATAGACAGGTTCAAGGCGGACAAGATCGTTGAAGCGTGGCGCAGCATGGACATGCTCAGCCTCGTCCGCGCGGAGAAGGCCGACCCGCCGCGGCACACTGACGCTTGACACGGAGTGCACTGCCGCCGCTGGCCACCGATGGCGCCGCCCGCTTACGTGCCGGGACGACACGCAGGCACGCGTACCTGCTGATGGCGAGCACACAAACGGACGCCCGCATCCGCTCTCCATAACCCACAGGCCCTGACCGAAGTCCGCGTCGAAGCCGCCACAGCCGCACTCGTCGATCTTGAGGGATGTCTTCGCTGGTAACGGCTTCGGGAAAATAGGGGGAATAGAGGCGTGCCCGGGCATGCAAACCGAACGCCAAAGACGAACGCCGCTATGACTGGGCCCTGATCGCCACCAACTGCCCCACCCATCGCCTACTGATCCGCCGCTCCCTGAACAATTGTTCTCCCCACCTGACTTCTAGCTGCGCCACACTCCACGGTCAGCCCTGACGGTCAGCCCTGACGGTCAGCCCTGACGGTCAGCCCTGACGGTCGGCCCCCTTATCACGCCTGGTCCGCGTGCCCGGAGCCCGCTGCACAAGCAAAGAACCCTTCCAACCGGCATGAACGAAGCCGCCTTCGCCCTCTACCAGATCCGGCCCTGTCCCACCTGACCCCGGTACATCATCACCCTGGCCGTGTTCGCCCGGGACCGGCTCCCCCTGGCCTTCATAGCCGTCCCCCTGCCGCCCTCGCCCCCAACCTGCATCACCGAGCAGCACCGGCGGCCAACTCATCGCGATCTCTGCGAACGACATCCGCCACCTGTTCGCCCTGCTGACCCGGCCACCCCTCAACGAAGGCCGCACCCTGCAAGGGCCACACCGGCGACGACGCCACCGAACTCGCGCCCGCCAAATCCACCGCCAGCGACGACAACTCAAAGATCGATAAGTGTGGCTGGAACACCAAGCCGTGCAATCGCCTTGATCAGATCCGCAGGTTCTCTTCCAGCCCCAGAAACCAATCCGCAAGAAACTTCAACCACAAGCCAACAAGACCATCCGCCTACCGGCCACTCACTTACAGCCTCGCTCACAGCCGTATCCGCCGCCCTCAACGAGCCGACAAGCCCTCATCGGCGCCTTCCGGCACTCAGCCCAACAGGGCCAGCCATTCCACATGCGCGCCCCCGAACGGCCCTCGCCTGTCCCCCACCACACCCATCAACCACCGCGCAGTACTTTCGGCCCGCGCCACCAACTCCGGCGGGTACCCTAGCAAGACCTGGTGTTCGGCGAACTCATCCTCATCATCAAGAATGAGCCCCCCATCCCGCAGCCTGATCACATCGAGATCCAGGTCTATCATCGTCACCTCTCCTTCTCGCCATTCAGGCACCGTGGTGACGTCCACGTAAACCTCGCTGCGGTTGGGCGCCGAGTTGAAGGAAGCTGTCCACCAGGCGTCCCGCGGGAACAGCATGATCGCCGTAGTCGTCCACGTAACGGTAGGCCCTTCTCCCTTACGCGCTACCGTCCCGCAGGGCACCCCCACCCAAACCCCGTGCTCATCCTCACCCAGCACCCGCCCCGGGTGGTTCCAGTGCAACGCTCCGTCGTATTTCCGATACACCACTCGCACATCGCCCACACGAACAGCTTGTCCAGAACCAAGCCCCGCAACCGCCCGCAAAGCGTCCCTGGCCTACCGGCTACGCGCCCGCCCCCTCCGGGTAAGCCCTGAGACAGAAAGAACATCAGCATCGATGGCCCACCTTGGCTCCGGCCACCCGCAGTCCCAAGACGCCTTCACAGCCGCTTCTCTTCACCCGCGTACACGGGAATCCTACACGGCGAAAAACGCCCGTTCCTTCAAAGCCCGCCCATTCCCCCGACAGCGAACGACCGGACTCGCGCTCCCAGTCCTATGAATCCCCCGAAGCGAACCAATTCAAATACTTGACACGCCCGCAAAACACCCGAACCCACCACAGTGACGTTCTGAACACCTACCAAGTCACCGATTACGCCGAACGATGGAGGCATTAAGGGCAGTGGCGAACAAAGTCCAGGCCGCATAAGGCACCAATGCGGCGCCTGCCGTACGATCCGCCTTCATCGCCCGACGGATCAGTGCCACGTTCGAAAGGTTGAGCACCGCGATCTCGGCCAAAGCCAACCGAGGCGACTTCGCCCGGAAGAAGAGTGCGGGCCATCCGGCATTGAGCGCCAGGTTCCCGGCCAGCGCCCGCCCGAAAGCCTCCCGCTCCTGCCCATCCCCCCGTGTCAGTGCTCTCGCGCTCCCGAACGCGATGAGCGCGTAGAGCGGTGTCCACACCAGCGGGAACGCCTGTGCCGGCGGCTGCCAGGCGGGCTTGCGCAACCGCCGATACCAGCGACTACGAGGATCCGTTCCCAACGACCCCGCAGCCGCCGTAGCAGCAGCCGCCAGACCAGTACGGACCAGCGCTTTCCTCATCGACATCGCCATAGCAGATGCCACTGCCCCAGACATTCCAGCCTAAGCACCGACACATCTCCCATACGCAGCCGCATCACGAACGCCACCTCAAGCCGCGACCAGGATCACGCACGAGCCCGGGATCCTGGTGACAAGAAGCACGTCGAGTTAACCGTCCAGAGGCCACCAAGCCACCTACGCGGAAAACGCCCAAACCGCATGAACCGCCAGGTAGATGGCTATCCAAGCGATAACTCCTCCTGTAAGGACTCCGGCTTCCTCGGATATGCGTCGAAGCCGTGCGACCACTACTGCCCCAGCCCGGATACAGTCCACGGCGTTCCTCCTTCAGCTGATTTCGCAGCCGTATCACCTGCCCAGGGCCGCTGTCGAAGTCTCGACGACGCCGCACCATCCGCCCATCTCCATGGTCACAGCACCACAACCCGGGGCATGCCCGGGATCGACGCCCGCGGGAAGCCGCCCTGAAACCTGGACTCCCGGAGTGATCGACACAGCACGTCCGTCCACGCCGGCAACGGCGTCGCCGAAGTCCTTCACCCCACCCCCAGACCAGAAGGCGAAGGCGAGAAGAGCCACGAGAACCCCATCGAGGTCGTCCGCATTCGGGCCCGGCAGGGGCCAGCAAGGACCGACACGGTGGATACGCTGGCCGCGAGTTCGGCGTCCACCACGTGCGTCCACCCGTGCGTCCACCCCGTGCGTCCGCTGCTCAACGCTCTCCGTCGGGTCCGGAAACCAGCGATCCGGCCGAGTCGTACCAAATCAGTGTCTGCTTCCTCGCCTTCGGAAGGCTCGCCACACGCACCCCAACTGCAGCACTCAAGTGCGCCCGGCACCGCCAGGAACCAGCTCCCTCCGGAGGTCAGAGCTTCGACCAGATGCCGCAGCACACGGTCTCCATCCCAGGCAGCGGGGACCGGGGCGGCGTAGTCACGGACTTCGGCCTCCCATATGCACGTGTCATCCAACTCGCCGAGGTGTAAGCACCGACGCCGCCCTATTCACCAAGCCAACATACGCCCACGTACGCAGGACTAATCCGCTATCCCAACGTACCGAATCGTCATATGACAGCTTTGTACGAGAACCGCCTCCGCGACAAACCGCTTTTACCACATGCCATACATGCACTTCTACTACCACCCACCCATGTCACACATCTCGACAAGCAGTCCGCAAACCGCCATCACGAGATCACCGAGGATTGCTTTCCTCTCCCCGGAAATGTGGGCCAGGTCGGATGTGACGAATCCTCGGAGTGAACCACTCAACACCGAGAAGTACAAATCCATACCCGACGCCGATCTCCCGCCCAGCACAATCTCGCGATAGTTGCCACCATGGACTCCAACAAGTGAGACCCGGTCACTACAAGCCGGCATCTCTCCCGACCACCGCAAAGGTAGGAATGCGTGGACGTCCAGACGGAGATCCTCGGTTTGAAACTCCGTGTCGAGGCGCTGGAAGCACAGATGCTCTCCGGCTCAGACCGCGCAACGACCGCGAGCATCGTCATCGCCCTGCGAACGGACATCGCCGAACTTCGAGCCGACGTAGCTGAAGACCTCGCCGCGTGGGGCGACGAGCTGGCCGGCGTTCGCCGCCAGCTCGACGACTCCGTCAAAGCCTTCCGTTCCGACCTCGCGCGAGTCCTGGACCTTCTTCGCTGCGAGATGATCGATCTAGGAATCAGATTCGATCGCCTCCTGGAGAACGACACCTGATCTGGTGACGGCCCGAGGCCCCCGGCCCCAGCCCGGGGGCGCCCACTCGTACATCCGTCCACGTCCACGGAACCCGATACCGGCCACAATCTCATCGAATCCAGCAATGATCACAGGACGTCTCATCCTTCAGCAGTCGCTGAGGCGTCCTGGCACCACCCCACTCCGCTCAAGGCGCAGCCGAAACCAGCCCGCTCTCATAAGCGGCGATCACCAGCTGCGCACGATCCCGCGCTTCCAGCTTGGCCAGCAACCGGGTGATGTGTGTCTTCACTGTCGCCAGGCTCACCTGCAGATGATTCGCGATCTCCCCGTTCGACAACCCGCGTGCGATCAACAGCAGCACCTCGCGCTCCCGGTCTGTCACTCCCTCCAGCCCTTTCACCTGCGGAATGACCGGACTGCGCGTGAACTGCTCGATCAACCGGCGCGTCACCGTGGGCGCGAGCAACGCCTCTCCACCCGCCACCACCCGGATAGCGGTCAGCAGATCAGCAGGTGGCGTGTCCTTGAGCAGGAACCCGCTGGCGCCGGCCCGAAGCGCGTCATAGACATGTGCGTCCAGGTCGAACATGGTTACCACCAGAACTCGCGAAACATCCTTGATCTGCCGAGTGGCCTCGATACCGTCCATCTCGGGCATCCGCACGTCCATCAGCACAACATCCGGCCTCTGCTGCAGGACGACCGCGACCGCCTCTGCCCCGGTGGCGGCCTCCCCCACCACGGCGAGGTCGGGCTCGGAGTCGACCAGGACCTTGAAACTTCCCCTCAACAACGCCTGATCGTCTGCGATGACCACCCTGATCACGCGACCTCCCCGTACGGCAATCGCGCGAAAACCCGGAACCCCCGATCGGGCAAGCTTCCTGCCTCCAGTACACCGCCGTACATCATGACCCGCTCACGCATACCGATGAGCCCATGCCCGGCACCCGCGGAGGGCAACGTGCGCCTTCCGGGCCCGTCATCGACGACTTCGATCCAGACATCCTTCTCATCAGCGACGACCGAGACCCGGCACCATGCCGGTGCGGCGTGCTTGATGACATTGGTGAGAGCTTCCTGCACGATGCGATAAACCGCCAGCTCGACCCCTTCCGGCAACCGCCCATCGGCGATGTCATCCGTTCTGCTCCTGCCTCTGGGCGTGTCCACATCCCCTTGCTCGTCGGCATCGCCGATGCGAGCCTCGAACTGCACATCCACTCCCGCCAGCCGTGCCTGCCGCACCAAGCCCTCCAGCCCGGCAAGCCCCGGTACCGGCACTCGATCGGCGGCTTCGGAGGTCGATCGCAGCACCCCGAGCAGATGCCGCATCTCGACCAAGGCGCTCCGGCTGGCGGTCTCGATCACGCGCAGAGCGTCCTGCGCCTCCTCCGGTCTGGTCGCGATCACATGATTCGCCACGCCTGCCTTGACCGCGATCAGACCGACGCTGTGCGTGACCACGTCGTGCAGCTCCCGCGCGATCCGTAACCGCTCCTGTGTCACCGCTTGCGCGGCCAGCCGCTCGGCGTCCCGTGTCGCATACAGCCTGCGCTCGTACACGGCCCGTCCGATCGTCCAGGCGCCGCCCAGCGCCGCTACCCCCATCAGGGGCTCATCGAGGTTGAGAGCCCACGACGGGACGGCCTCACGCGGCGTGCCTGTCACCACCAGCCCCACGACGGTGAGCAGGCTCAACGTCCCGATGGCCGAGACCGGCACCACGCTGCCGGCCCGATCGGTCAGCGCGACGACGTAGAGCGCGTACGCGGACGCGAAATAGGGAAACGCGACGACGTCTGCCACTTGAGCCGCGACCGCGACCGCCAGAGTGAACAGGAACACGGACATCGGCCGCACTCTTCGCAGCGCCAGCGGCAGCCCCAATCCGAGCGGCAGGATGATTCTCACCCAAGGCGGCACCCCGCTGGCGTTGGCTGCGGACGTGAAGTACGCGAAGGCGATGACGAACCCCGCTGCCAGGTCGAACATGACCAACTGCCCACGCTTGAGCCGTCTGGCGAACAAGGGGTGCTTGTCCGTGCTACCCGCCGTGCCGAAGGTCCCGTTCACGCGATGAACCGTAGCCGCTGCTGCGACCCCCGCACGTCAACCCAGGGTCTGACCTTGAAGTTCGGACCCTGGTCCGACGCGCCGCCCGCCCTCGCTCGGCCAAGCTCGACGCCGTGATCGAACTCCAGCACCTCACCAAGCGTTACGGCGGCACGCTCGCCGTCGATGACCTGTCCTTCACGGTCGAGCCCGGTCACGTGACCGGGTTCCTGGGCCCCAACGGAGCGGGCAAGTCGACCACGATGCGCCTGATCCTGGGCCTCGACGCTCCCACCTCCGGTCAGGCATTGATCAACGGCCGGCGCTACACGACGTTCCGCAGGCCGATGCGCGAGGTCGGCGCCCTGCTGGACGCCAATGCCGTCCACGGCGGGCGTAGTGCATACAGCCACCTCCTCTGCCTGGCCCGCACCAACGACATCGGCGCCGTGCGCGTGGCGGAAGTGCTGGAGCAGGTCGGCCTGGCCGGCGTGGCGCGCAAACGCGTGGGCGGCTTCTCCCTCGGCATGAAACAACGCCTGGGCATCGCCATGGCGTTACTCGGTGACCCGGGCGTGCTGATGTTCGACGAACCGGTGAATGGCCTCGATCCGGATGGTGTGCGCTGGATCCGGGATCTCATGCGTTCGCTGGCCGCCGAGGGCCGCACCATCCTGTTGTCCAGCCACCTGATGAGCGAGATGGCCCTCACCGCTGAGCGCATCGTCATCATCGGCCGGGGCCGGCTCATCACCGAGGCCACTGTCGCCGAGCTGACAAGCCGCTACCCGTCGCTCGAAGACGCCTACATGGCTCTCACGGCCGACAGCATCCAGTTCGGAGCGGCCCGATGAAGGCGGTGATGTCCTCCGAGTGGCTCAAGCTACGCTCGCTCCCGTCGACCTACCAGGCGATGGGCGCGGCGGCTCTCATGGTGGTCCTGGGCATGGCATGGACGTTCTATGTGAGCGGCCTGGCCGACCAGCGCGGATCCCTGCGTGCGGCGGCTCCGGAGGAGGGCTTCCTCCCACTCGTCCAGATCAGCCTGTCGGTCCTCGGCGTGCTGGCCATCACCAACGAGTACAGCACCGGCATGATCCGCACCAGCCTCATCGTGGTCCCGAGCCGCAGCACCTTGCTCCTGGCCAAGACCATCATCGTCGGCCTGGTGACGCTCGTGGCGGCGAACGTCATCCTCCTGCTCACCTACTCGGTGAGCCGCCTGATCGCGGACGGCCACTCCCTGGGCTTCAACACGACTCCTCTAACGGACGATCTTCCGATACTGCTGGCCTCCGGCTTGTCGGTGACCGCGCTGGCCCTGGTCGGACTGGGCCTCGGCACCGCTGTCCGCTCGACCGCCGCCGCGGTCGGATCCGTTGTGGCGGTGCTCTTCGTCCTGCCCGGCGTCGTGAATTACCTTCCTCCGCCCTGGAACAGCCGCATCGCCACCTTCCTCCTGCCCAACCTCGTCCCGCAGATGGCAGGCGAACGCCTTTCGACCCGTCTCGGGGACGGCCTCCTCTCCCCCTGGGCCGCCCTCGCCGTGCTCGTCGCCTATCCAGTCGTCGCACTCGCCATCGGCCACCACATCCTCAGGAGAAGAGAAGCGTGATCACCCCGAGATCGACTCCACCGCGTGGCCAGCCCATCCCACGCGGCGGCAAAGGCCGCGCCCGTCTCGTCATCTTTCGGAGAACGTCATCATGAGTGTCCTCGCCGCCGAATGGTTGAAGATCCGCTCGGTCCGCTCGACGTACGTGATCCTCGGCATCAGCCTGGCCACCGTCCTCATGGGTTTTGCTCTCGCGACGATGGCCGCAGGCGCATTCGACAACGCGCCTCCGGCCAGGCGTCCCGATGCTCGTATCTCGGAGCTGGAGGAGGCCATGGTGATCGTGCCCCAGCTCTGCATGGGCATCCTGGGCACGCTGGCGGTGACCTCGGAGTACGTGACGAGTCTGATCAGAACGAGTTTCACCGTCGTGCCCCGCCGCTGGCCCGTTCTCGGCGCCAAGGCGGTCATCGTCGGCACGCTGGGTCTGCTCGTCGGTCCTGTCGCCGTCTTCGGCACCTATGCCGTCTCCCGGCTCGCGATCGGTAACCGGTTCTCCGGGGCTTACACCGGCCCGTTCATCGACAAGCTGCCGATCCTGGTCGCCACCGGCCTCACGGTTCCGGTCTTCGCGCTGCTCGGGCTGGGTCTGGGTGCTCTGCTGCGCTCGGCTGCCGCGGCCATCGCGGTCATCACCGGCCTCGTCTACGTGTTCCCCATCATCATCGGCAACATCCCCGAGCCGTGGAGCGAGCGCCTTGGCTCGATCATGATCGGCGGCCTTCCCCGCCAGATCACCGGTGGCAGCAACGACTCCTCGGTGTACGGCTCACTGCTGTCACCCGCAGCGGCCACTGCGGTCCTGCTCGCCTACGCGATCCTCCCTCTCCTGGCAGCCATCTGGGCAACGCAGCGGAGGGACGTCTGACAACAAGCGCCGAAGGACCACCTGGCATACATCCGCTGCAGCCAGGACCGCTCCTGACTCCTCGCGACGACGCTCGGCTTGTGGGCTTTGTGGAGGGGTTCACCGCCCACGCAGTGGTCCACCGCCCGCACAGTGGTCACCGCTCACACAGCGGTTCATCGTCCGCACACAGTGGTCCACCGCCGGCACAGTGGTCCACCGCCCGCGCAGTTATCCGCCGCATGCGGTGCGTCTGGTCCGCCATGTCGCGCTTCCCGGCCTCACGCCGGAGATTCTGATCAGTGCTGCAGTTCACGCGGCAGCACTTCCTGACGCCCGAGGTCCTGACCCGTGCTGCAGCTCATGCGGCAGCACTTCCTGGGCTCCTGTTTTGTCGGGCTGTGCCGGACCCGGGACCCGGGGCGACGCGATCGTCGGACGCTGGTGTTCCCGTGATGGAGGTGAAGAAGTGGCGGAGGTTCCGCGTGGCGATGGGCGGCTGCCATCGGTACGGCAGACGTTCTTCCCGTCTGCCGTACCACCAGGATTCTCAGACCTCGAGCACCACAGGGATGATCATCGGCCGTCGGCGGTAGGTGTCGCTCACCCAGCGCCCCACCGTGCGCCGGACCACCCGGCGGATCTCCTGGATGTCCACCACGCCGTCGGCGGCCTTCTCCTCGAGCGCCCGCTGGATGTGCGGGATGAACTCATCGAACTGCGCCGGGTCGATGCCCGACCCTCTCGCGTGGATCTCGGGACCGGCGGTGAGCTTGCCCGTGTTCGAGTCCACGACCACGACCACGGAGATGAACCCCTCGTCGCCGAGGATCCTGCGGTCCTTGAGCGAGGTGTCGGTGATCTCGCCCACGGACGTGCCGTCCACGTACACGTATCCGGCGTGCACGGCGCCGACGATTCTCGCCCTGCCGTCCACCAGGTCGACCACGACCCCGTCCTCGGCGATCACGATGTGGTCGTCGGGAACGCCGGTGAGAGCGGCCAGCTTGGCGTGGGCGCGCAGGTGCCGCCACTCGCCGTGCACGGGCATGAAGTTGGACGGGCGGGTGAGGTTCAGGACGTAGAGGAGCTCGCCGGCGGCCGCGTGGCCGGAGACGTGCACCTTGGCGTTGCCCTTGTGAACCACCCGGGCGCCCCACCTGGTCAGCCCATTGATCACCTTGTTGACCGCCGCCTCGTTCCCGGGCACCAGCGACGAAGCCAGCAGCACGGTGTCACCCTCGGCGATGCGGATCGGGTGATCGCGGTTGGCCATCCTCGACAGCGCCGCCATGGGCTCGCCCTGGGAGCCGGTGCAGATGAGCACCACGTCCTGTGGCGGCCACTCCTCGATGTCGCGCGAGTCGACGATCAGCTCCGGCGGCACCTTGAGGTAGCCCAGGTCGCGGGCCACGCCCATGTTGCGCACCATGGACCGGCCCACCAGGGCGACCTTGCGGCCGTGCCTGGCGGCGGCGTCCATGACCTGCTGGATGCGGTGCACGTGAGAGGCGAAGCTGGCCACGATGACCCGCTGCTCGGACGTGCGGATCACCTCGTCGATGACCGGCCCGATCTCCCGCTCGCTGGTGACGAACCCCGGCACCTCGGCGTTGGTGGAGTCGGACATCAGCAGATCGACGCCCTCGCTGCCGAGCCTGGCGAAGCCGCCGAGGTCGGTGAGCCGGCCGTCGCTCGGCAACTGGTCCATACGGAAGTCGCCGGTGTGCAGGACGATGCCGGCCGGCGTCCTGATGGCCACGGCCAGCGCGTCGGGAATCGAGTGGTTGACCGCGAGGAACTCGCAGTCGAAAGGCCCGAAGGTGTGCCGTTCGCCTTCGACGACCTCGACCTTGTTCGGCTGGATCCGATGCTCGCTGAGCTTGGCCTCGATCAGGGCCAACGTGAGCCTGGATCCGATCAGGGGGATGCCGCGCCGCTCGCGCAGCAGGTACGGCACCGCCCCGATGTGGTCCTCGTGGGCATGTGTCAGCACCACGGCCTCGATGTCGTCGAGGCGGTCCCTGATGTACTCGAAATCAGGCAGGATGAGGTCGACGCCCGGCTGGTCAGGCTCGGGGAACAACACCCCGCAGTCGACGATCAGCAGGCGGCCTTCGTATTCGAAGACGGCCATGTTCCTGCCGATCTCTCCCAGCCCGCCGAGCGCGACGATGCGCAGGCCGCCTTCAGGCAGCGGCGGTGGGGGGCCAAGTTCAGGATGCGGATGGCTCATGCTCGTCCCCCGCAATCAAATCGTGTGTACAAAACTGCTGGTTCCTCCCCGTTCCTATGCGTCTGTCAACTTCACCCCGCCGGCTACCAGGCAAGTACGCAGCTCGGCGATTTGCTGTTCTGTGGCATCCACGAGCGGCAGCCGTACCGGACCCGCCGGCATGCCGACCATGCTCAATGCCGCCTTCGCCATGATCGCTCCGCCCGCGCGCAGCATGATGCCGTCCACGACGGGCGCGATCTGGCTGTGCACGGCCAGGGCCCCGGCGACGTCTCCGCTCTTGTGCAGGCGGATCATCTGTGCCAGCTCGGAGCCCACCACGTGCCCCACCACGCTGACGAACCCGGCCGCGCCGAGCGAGAGCCAGGCGAGGTTGAGCAGGTCGTCGCCGGAGTAGAAGGCCAGATCCGTCGCCGCCATCACTTGGCCGGCGGCGAACAAGTCACCCTTGGCATCCTTCACGGCCACGATGCGCTCATGCTGTGCGAGCCGGATGAGCGTTTCGGTCTTGATCGGCACACCACTGCGTCCCGGGATGTCGTAGAGCATCACGGGCAGGTCGGTCGCGTCGGCGACGGCGGTGAAGTGCCGGTACAACCCCTCTTGCGGAGGTTTGTTGTAGTACGGCGTCACCACGAGCAGCCCGTGCGCCCCGGCGCGTGCGGCCTGCTTCGCGAGTTCGACACTGTGGCGGGTGTCATTGGTGCCCGCTCCCGCCACCACGGTCGCGCGGTCGCCGACCGCTTCGAGGACGGCGCTGACGATGCGCTGCTTCTCCTCGTCCGTAGTGGTGGGGGACTCACCGGTCGTCCCGTTGACGATCAAACCGTCGTTGCGCTGCTCGTGCACCAGATAGGTGGCGAGCCGGCGCACGGCGCCGTAATCGACCTCGCCGTCCGGCGTGAACGGCGTGACCATCGCAGTCAGCATACGGCCGAAGGGCGCGTCGGTGGTTCCAGTTGGCGATGCCATAGTGCGAACGCTACCCGGATTCGGAAATCCATTGGACGCCGCCACCCCGCTTCGCCTGCCTGGAGTCGCTTTCTGCCTCCATTCGAGGACATTCCAGAAGCTGATCCCCCGCTCTCCGGCACGCAAACCACCGAGGTCAGACAACTCGCTCCCGGCCGCACGCCGTCCGCGCTAGGTCGGCAGGTCGATCTGGTACCTGATGAAGCCACGGTTCTCGGCCACCTGGTCGTAGAGCCGCCGGGCGGTGCTGTTGGACTCGTGCGTGTTCCAGTACACCCGCGAGCAGCCCCGCTCCCGCGCCCACCCGGTCACGGCCTCGATCAGCGCCCGTCCCACGCCCTTGCCGCGTGCGTCCGGCGCGGTGAAAAGGTCCTGGAGGTAACAGATGTCGGTGTCGGGCGCGGACGTGCTGCCGTGGGTGAGGAAGTGGGCGATCCCCACGAGTCTCCCCTCGTCCAGCCTCGCTCCGAAGGCGTGCAGCCGGACGTCCGCCTGGAACTCCTCCCATGCCCTCTCGTACATCTCGTCCGGCTCATGTCGTCCGTAGAAATCGATGTACGCCCTGAACAGGTCCTCCCAGGCATCACGGTCACCGGGTACGAGCCCACCAATACTGATCATCGTCGTTCCCGACCTCACGGAGCGTCATACAGGTCCACTGGGCAGAACCTAGGACTGAAGCGGCGTCTTGGGCATGGCCACTCGGCGAGGCAACGGGGTGACCACTTTCCCTCTCGCGTGCCGCGTCGAGGGGGCATGCCGGACCGGAAGAGGCGCCTCCGCCAGGGGCAGGCGCACTTCCGCCACCCATCACACCAGCGAGCGGGTCATGAGCAGGTCATACCAGCTCATGGCGCGCCGGGCTGAGCCCCGAGGCAGGGGCTGAGCAATGGAAGAGGCCGCCGATATGTGCTCGGGGGTACACACATCGACGACCTCTACCGGAGAATCGGCGCCCCTTATGGCTGTGTTACAGGGTTTCTCCGATAATTTTCCGCCATCGCAAAGTTGGGGCTCCAGCAGTCATCGATGACGGTCGGTTACCTGCCGAATACGGCAACATGGGGCAACGCCTCACACTGAACCCCCCAGGGATGGACTAGTGGCCACCTCAGATCCGGTCTACCTGCGTGTCGTCGAAGACATCCGGCGGCAGATCACCGACGGCACCCTTCCCCCCGGTGCGCCCATTCCGTCGCGGGCGCAACTCACCCGTAAGTACCAGGTGGGCGAGACCGCCGCTCGTCATGCGCTTCGCGTGCTCGCGAGTGAAGGGCTCATCATCGGTCGTGTCGGCTCGGGACATTACGTCAGAGAACGCCCCGTTCTGACCCCTCTTCATCGGTGGCGTTATCTCGATCATCCGGCCCCGATCGCGGCCGATCTGCAGTCCCAGGGCAGACGCGTGACCTGGGACTGGCACAGCGAGCCGGCCGAAGCGGGGCCCGACATCGCCCGCCGCCTCCGCCTCAAGGAGACGACCACGCTCACCAAGACGCACTATGTCTTCCGCGGCGACGGAAGACCCCTTCAGCTCGCCACCTCCTACGAGCCGATGGAGTTCGCTCCGCACACTGAGGAGGAGCGCCGCAGTCTGGTCGCGAGACTGTACGCGCACGGCTTGAAGATCACCGAGATCGTGGAGAGTGTCAGCACCCGTGTCCCCCGCCCCGCCGAGAGCGACGCGCTCGGCCTGTCGGCGGGCGTCAACGTCCTGCACGTCGAACGTACCCACTGGGTCGGCGACCGTCCCGTGGAGACGAGCGACATCGTCATCCCCGGCGACCGTTTCCGGGTGATGTACAGCATGCCCGCCTAGCCATACGTCCTCCGCGTGGCGATCGGAAGGCTCCGGGCGAGCCCCACCACATCCTCGCCCGGAACCTCCCACCGTCCATACTCTGCATCAGCCGGCCGAAGCCCAAGGTGGCCCGGCCTTCCTTCTCTTGGCCCGCCGGGGCGGGTCGCCCTTTGGTCCGGAAAAGCGACATTGCCTCCCCTGCTCCGGAACACTCCGGAGCAGGACGGGATCCTGATCTGCCGTTCTCGTGAAGCGGGCTCCGGGCAGCCGCTCGCATCGGGCACACCGCGATCAACCGCTCCCCGCAGGGAGGACCGCACCGCTGTCCGCCCTTCATCCGTGGGCCGGATCGCCTTGCGTCGCACCCGTGCGCGCTCCCGCTCGAACCACGGTTGCCACCATGACGCCGGCGGTGACGTCCTGGCAGTGGGGAGGCGAGGTGCCGAGGGCGGCGGGGTCAGTCACCTCCCGGAGGGTGGGTAATTTCCCTCACGTCGCCAAATATCGCATACGTGAGCTAGGTCCCCTCACCTGGCCGTGACGAGATCCAGGTTTTCAGAGGAATAACAGGCGCAGGATTCCTTTTTCCGTGCCAATCGGACGCTTCACCTAAATGACGAAGTGGTGGGGCCGCCTCACGCGGCTTAGAAAGCCTGACTATCGTCCATTCCCGGCAGAATGCGTAGCAGCCGGAGGGGGCCGAGAATTGTCGGTCCTCGTTGGTAGAACAGTCGCGGAGGTTGCCGATGCGACTCAAAGACCTGGCCAAGCACGACCGGCCACGCGAACGCCTCATGTCCAGAGGCGCGAGCGCCCTGGCGGACCGTGAGCTCCTGGCCGTGCTCCTCGGCTCGGGTTTCCGCGGCTCGAGCGCCCTGGACCTGGCCGCCCAGGTCATCGACCACTGCGGAGACCTCGACGGGCTCGGCCGCTCCGACCCGCATCGACTGCTCACCGTGCCGGGCATCGGCCCCGCCAAGGCCGCGAGGGTGGCCGCCGCCTTCCACCTCGTCCGGCGGGCGGAGGCGGGGCCCGAGCGCGAACGCATCACCAGCACCGCCGACCTGGCCGACCAGTGCGCCCCGCTCCTGCATGGTCATAGTCAGGAACGCCTGGTCATGGTGGTGTGCGACACCGGAGGCCGCGTGCTGAAACGCTCGGTCGTCACCGAAGGCGGTGCCGATCACACAGCGATGCCGGTCCGCGAAGTGATCACCGAGGTGCTCACCACGGGCGGCGCGATGTTCGGGCTCGCGCACAACCATCCGAGTGGATCCCTGGAGCCGAGCTCGGCCGACGTGGAGGCGACAGCCCGCCTTCTGGAGGCCGCCGAAACGGTCGGACTGCGGCTGCTCGACCACCTGATCATCACGGATGCCGCCTGGAGACGAATCCCCACGTAAGCCCGTCCACCCGCCCGCCAAAGGCAAAGGGAATCATCTTGTGCATAGCGACGAACAGCAGTTTTCCAAGCGTGGACCATGAGAATCTAATGCCGCGGGTAGGCCGTTACGGACGTCAGCCGGCCGACATCCGCCGTGGATGTGGTTCTACGCCTCCTGGTGGCAAGGGGCCATGTCCATGCTTCCGCGCCAATCCCGGGCGGGTCGTCCTCGGTCGCATCGACAGTTTTCTGACCGCGGCGTTCCGCTTGGGATTGCGGCGCGAAGGCGCGCAGCATGTGAGGAATGGTCGCCTCACGTGCGCCCGGCAGAGGTGCCCGCATTCGACCGGTCCGCAATTCCGGCTTGAACGCGGGCCCTCTGCCACCCCTCACCGTCCCGTACCCGTGCATGGACACCGTCTCGTACCCGTGCATGGACGAGTGCCGCCATCGCGTGCGAGGCCACGGACATCGAGCTCGGGACCGCGTTCATTGGCGAGCTTCGTGAGGCCCTTCGCGGGATCCCGGGGGGCATCGGCAGGGCGGAGGCGTATGGCGTTCCCGGATCACCCTGTGGTGGGGATGCTTCTGGTCCCGGCCGATGGTCCCAGCGGGCGGCAGAGCTCCTCCTTCGCGGGATGACCTGCCAGCGCCGGCGCGGCGGCGGCATGCCGGCGCGGGAGGGGTCAGCCTGCCAGGCCCTCCAGGAGCTCGTGCCAAATGATCGTCACCTGGGCGGATATGCCTCTTGAGGTCTCGTCGACCAGCGCTCTTCCCTTACCCCGGCGCGTCCTGCGGATGTAGAAGAGGCCGCCTGCCTGGCACAACTCGTAGGAGGTCGGCTGGCAGGGGCACGTGTAGTGGCGGACGCGTACGTGTTCCTCGGGCGAACGGAGGGGCCGCCATTTCAGCCGGGTGTAGTGGGGACGGAGCCGTGGGACATGGACGGTGAAGCATGATTTGTCGAGTGGTGAAGGATCTTCGGCCATGCCTTCACCATAGGTCTAGTTGTATCCTCTCGCCTCTCTAGCAAGGGGGTTCTGTCTAAAGGGACAGAGCGATATGCCAGCTCTTGTACCTCTTGGCCTATGTTGCCAATGTGCTCGACTACGACGGGGACACCCACATCTACATCCAGATCGCCGACATCATCCGGCGTCGCGTCTCCGGGCTCGCGTCCGGACATCCGGTGCCCAGCGAGGCCGACATCCAGCAGGAGTTCGGGGTCGCGAGGACCACCGCCAGGCGGGCGATCCATGTACTACGCGAAGAGGGGATCGTCTACACCGTTCAGGGCGAAGGCGCCTTCGTGGGCAAGCCTGAACAAGCGCCCCGCAAGAAGCGTAAGGTGCCGCTCTATCAGCAGATCGCTATGGATCTGGCCGAACAGATCAAGGCCGGAGAATTCGCCCCTCGTCGCCCCGTTCCGGGTGAAGCCGCACTGGTCAACCAGTATGGCGTGGCTCGCGAAACAGTGCGGCGGGCCATGGCGCTCCTGCGCGAACAGGGATGGGTCTACACCGTCGCGCAGCGCGGCAGTTACGTCTCGCCAGAAGAGTCGTGGCCCCAAGCCTGATTCCGCTCGTCTGCTTGTATCGAAACGTCTACGCTATGAGGATGCTCGAACGCGGTGGGCCCGTCCCCCTCTACATCCAGGTGGCCGAGATGATCGAAGAGCAGATCGTCAACGGGGAGTTGCTTCCCGGCGAGGCCGTGCTGAGCGAGGCGGCCATGGAGGCGGAGTTCGACATCGCGCGGACCACGGCGCGCAACGTGGCACGGGAGCTTCGCAGGCGCCGGCTCGTCCACACCGTCCAGGGTGAGGGCACCTTCGTGGGTCCCGCCGGAGTGCCGTTGCAGAGGCGGTCGAGGGCGATCTACCTCCAGATCGCGGACGAGATAGCCGTTCGGATCAGGCGTGGAGAGCTCCGGCCCCATCGGGCGATTCCGAGCGAGACCTCGTTGATGCAGCGGTATGGGGTTGCCAGGGTCACCGTACGGAGGGCTGTCACGCATCTGCGCGAGCATGGGTGGGTCTTCACGGTGCCGTATCGGGGGACTTACGTGTCGGCGCGGGAGGATTGGCCTGTCGGGTATCAACAACAGTCGAATTCTGGATCAGACACACATTCCGTAATCGGACCGTGGTCGGTCGCCCAGCAGGATGCGTTTGTGTAGGAGGCCGGGGCCGGCGCGGCCGTGCATCTGTCGTTTGAGCATCTTGGTGTGGTGGACGTGGCCTTCGACAGGGCCGGAGTTGTAGGGCGGGGTGAGCCCGGCGGTGACAGCGTCCTGGTGGTCGCGGCGTAGTCCGATGACGAAGGAGTGCGACTCGGGCAGGTCATCGCGCAGGACTGCGGTCATCCAGTCCTCCAGATTCTGGCGGCGGTGATGCGCCATCATTTCGGCGAACCGGTGCACGTGGAGACGGGGCGCCGCCGGCTCCGGGGAAGCGACGGTGAGCGCCTCACGTTGGCGGTGTTCGTCGGGGGCGAGGTACGCGGGGTTGCGCAGGAACCAGGCGGTGGCCTGCCGGACGGTGTTGCGGCCCAGGGACAGCTGACGGACGGCCTCCCGCAGCCCTTGGCCTTGCTCCAGCAAGGCGTGAATGGTGGTATGCCGCTCACGGGTTCGAGTGGCGTGCGGTCCTGGCGGTCAGCGGGCGAGCGGGGTGGGTCGGGCGCGCCTCAGGCGGTGAGGTGCCGGCGTGGGTGCTGGGCGCGGCGGTCAGGGCTTGACGGTGATCGCGGTGACGGTTGACGGGGCGTTCGACGGCCTCACCGAGGGTTCCGCCAGATGTGCCATCTGTCTGCGACCGATCTGCGACTTGGGTCGCGTGTGGTGTGCCCCTGGTGATGTCCTCGGCACAGGCGCCGGCCCGGTCGCGGCAGACGATCTCGACTCCGGGATGCGCGCGCAGCCAGGCGGTCAGGGTGTCGGCCGTCCGGTCGGCCAGCGCGTCCGTCACGGGCTGGTGGAGATGCCGATCAGAATCGTGCCGTAGGAGTGGCCCCTCCGCAGGGCGAAATCGTCCACGCCGAGCACCCGTGGGTCCGTGGTAAGCGCCGGATCGGGCAGGGCGCGGATCAGCCTGATCAGCGCCTCGCCCGGTCCGGCTCGCCGAGGCCGCCAGCCGGCCGGTGAGCCGGGCTACGGCACGACCGCCCAGCGTCGGCGCGATGGCCCGCAATGTCCTGGCTGCCCGGAAACTGCGGCGGCCGTATCGGGCCGTATCGGACAGTCGTCTCTCGTGGTGGCTGTGCACTCGCCGCGACGGTGTCTCACAGCCTGGGCAGGCGGCGGCCTCCACGGCGCCGGTATTCGCCCGTCGTCGACATCGGGGACCTCGTTGGCCACACCTGGGTGGGTGAAGGGGTGCCGGGCCACCGAGGCCGGAGCCGGGGATCGGGGATCGGGTGCCGAGCTTGTGGGCTCGTCGGCATGGGGGCGCGGAGGTGGGCGGGGTCAGGGCGGCAGGGCACGGGGCGGGGGGCGGGGGTGTCGATGAGGGCGGGTTCTACGGTCTAGGGATTAAGGTTCGTCCGGGTTTCCGCGGGTCACGGGTTTCGCGGGTCACGCGGTTCCGCGGGTCACGAGGTTCTGGGTTCCGGAGGTTCTGAGGGTTCTAGGTTCCGGGGGTTCTGGGTTCCGGGGGTTCTGGGTTCCGGGGGTTCTGGGTTCTGGGGGTTCTGGGTTCCGGGGGTTCTGGGGGTTCTGGGGGTCAGGGATGGGAGCTCGTGGGACCGGGGGCGTGGATGCCGGGCAGGGGCGGTTTCAGGGTCTGCCGGGTTCAGGCCCGCCGGTCCGGAGGTGGGTTCGTGGTGAGGTGGGTCAGAAGACCGGGATGATGTCCTCCGGGTCGATGATGTCGACCTCCACTCCCTCCAGGTCGAGCTCGGGGATGGCTGGGAAGGCGATGCCCCAGCGTTCGACGATCGCGCGCACGCGGGCCATCGCGACGCGCCAGTTCTCCGCCTGTTCCTCGTACGAGAGCACCCCCAGGCCCGCGTCCCTGGCGTGGTCCATGAGGACGCGGTGGTTGTGGAGGAAGTAGGGCGGAAGCTCCCAGAAGCCCTCGGGCGGTTCCCAGAGGATCATGCTGAGGAAGACGAAGCCGGCGCGGAGCTGGCGGGTGATGAGGGTGCGGGTGTCGTCCGTGAGGCCGGGCCATTCGTTCTCGAGAATGGTCATGCAGATCTGGAGATGGCGGGACTCGTCGCGGCCGATGCGCTGGAACATCTCGCTGAAGACCGGGTGCTGCGTGCCCGACGACATGCCCCGGAACAGCGTCGAGGCGGCCATCTCGCCCATCATGAAGCTGGTGAACAGGACCGGGAGCGTGTACTTGCCGACGGCGCTGTTGTAGCCGTTCCAGTAGCGGCCGCCGTTGTGGTAGAGCCAGCCGATGTTGTTGTGGGCGGCGTGCTCCAGGTCGTCGGAGGGGGTCCAGTTGAGGGGGCCGCCGGGCCAGAGCTTGGCGATGGTGCGCTGGCAGCACTCCTCATGGTTCATCTCGTCGCGGGTGATGGAGAAGAAGCACTTCCTGACGGGGTCTTCCTCGTGCTTCTCGAACGCCTGGATGGTGGCGCGGGCGAAGACGGCCGGGCCCGAGGCGTCGAAGTTGGCCAGGACCGCGAACCAGTACATGATTCCCAGGCGCTGCTCCCGGGTGAAGTCCTCGGGTTTGAGGCCGTCCCAGGGCAGGTCGGCCGGGTTCCAGAGCATGCGCTTGGACTTCTCGTAGATCGCGGCGAGCTTCTCCGTCTCGACGCGCCACTCCATGGGATAGATGTTGGGCTGCGGGATTTCCGGCGCGGGCCAGAAGCCGCCCTCCGGGATCGTGAGGTCCGCCATGATTTGTGACACCTCCTCCCCCAATCCTGCGGGGCGGCGTCACGGCTTTCAAGTACGGGCACGCTGGGTGACGGCCACGCAGACGAGAACGGCGAGCGCGGCGGCCACCGTGACCGGGCCGAATCGTTCGCCCATGAGGAACCAGGCCCAGACGAGGGTGAGGAGCGGCTGGATGAGCTGGGTCTGCCCGGCCCGGGCGATGCCGCCCTTGGCGAGGCCCGCGTACCACGGGAAGAAGCCCAGGAACATGGAGATCACCGCGACGTAGGCGAAGCCGGCGAGGGCGTGGGGAGTGGGGGTGATGGGCGTCAGCAGGGCCAGCACGACCGTGACAGGGGCGGTGAGGGGCAGGGACAGCACGAGGGCGTGGGAGATCACCTGCCAGCCGGGCGTGTCGCGGGCCAGGCGGCCGCCCTCGGTGTAGCCGATCGCGGCGGACAGGAGCGCGGCCAGGAGGAGCAGGTCCGGCCATGCCGCCGCCTCCGTCTCGCCCTGCTGGAGGAAGGTGAAGGTGGTGATGGCGGCGGCGCCCGCCAGGCAGGCCGCCCAGAAGAGGGGGCGGGGACGCTCGCCGGCGCGGAGGACGGCGCAGACGGCCGTGGTGGCGGGCAGGAGCGCGGTGATCACGGCGGCGTGGGACGTACTGGAGCCCAGGGCCAGGGCCAGGCCGCTGAAGACCGGGAAGCCGAGGACCACGCCGAGGGAGATCAGGGCGTAGGCGGGCCAGAGAGGGCGGGGCGGGAGGAGGGGGCGGCCGGCGAGGCGCAGGCAGAGGACGGCGAGCAGCCCGGCGACGGCGGCGCGGCCGATGGCCACCAGCCACGGGTCGAAGCCCTCCATGGCGTAGACGGTGCCGGGGAAGGAGCCGGAGAAGGCCAGCACGCCGAGGAAGGCGAGGATCGTCCCTTGCGATCCGCGGGATCCCCGGCTTTCGGGGGTTCCCCGGGTCCCGGGCGGCCGGGGGTGCCCCTGGGCGGCCGTCCCGTGAGGGCGGTCGGCGGGTGCGGGGGGAACCGGGCCGGGGCCCGGCGGGGTCGCCCGGGGGACCGCTACTCCATTCGTGACAGTAGCGCTATTCTCATCCTTCATGGACAACGATAGCAGTATCGCCCAGATCGCCGCGATACTGCGCGAAGAGGCCGCCCGGCTCGGCCCCGGCGCCCGCCTCCCCTCCAGCCGGGAGATCATGCGCAGGCACAATGTCTCCCCCGTCACCGTTTCCCGGGCGATCGGCCAGCTCGCGGCCGAGGGCAGGGTGGTGACGAAGCCGGGCAGCGGTGCCTTCGTCGCCCGGCACCAGCGTCCGGTGACCGGCCGGGAGGCGGCGGACCTGTCCTGGCAGACCGTCGCGCTCGGCGACCGCGTGGTGGACGAGGGCCCGGTCGCGGCGCTGCTGGCCGGCGCCCCCGATGGCGCGGTCCCGCTGACCGGCGGCTACCTGCATCCGGGCCTGCGTCCGGACCGGCATCTCGCGGCGGCCGCCGCCCGCGCCGTCCGCCGCCCCGGCGCCTGGGACAAGCCGCCGCTCACCGGCCTGTCCGAGCTGCGGCGCTGGTTCGCCGGCCAGACGGGCGGCGACGTGACCGCGGCCGACGTGCTGATCGTCAGCGGCGGCCAGGCGGCGCTGACGCACGCGTTCCGGGCGCTGGCGGCCCCGGGCACGCCGGTCCTGGTGGAGACGCCGACGTATCCGGGCGCGCTGGCCGCGGCGAAGGCGGCCGGGCTGCGCGCGACCGCCGTCCCCATGGACGTGGACGGCGTCCGCCCCGAGCTGCTGGCCGAGGCGTTCGCGGTGACCGGTGCCCGGGTCTTCCTCTGCCAGCCCACCCTCCACAACCCGACCGGCGCCACCCTGCCCCTCGACCGCCGGCGGCAGGTGTTGCAGGTGGCCAGGGCGGCGGGCGCGTTCGTGATCGAGGACGACTACGCCCACTACCTCACCGAGCAGCCGCCGCCCACGCTGGCGTCGATGGACGAGCACGGCACGGTGGTCCACGTCCGCTCCCTGACGAAGATCCTCTCGCCCAGCGTGCGGGTGGCCGCGGTGATCGCCCGCGGCCCGGCCGCGCACCGGCTGCGGGCCGGGCAGCTCGTGGAGTCGTTCTTCGTGGCCCGGCCGCTGCAGGAGACGGCGCTGGAGCTGGTCGGCTCGGCGGCCTGGCGGCGGCACCTGGCGGCCGTCCACGCCGAGATCCGCCTGCGCAGGGACGCCCTGGCCGCCGCCCTCGCCACGCACCTGCCCGCCGGGGCCGAGCTGCACCTGCTGCCCGCGGGCGGCATGCACCTGTGGCTGCGCCTGCCCGCCGATCTCGACGAGGGCGCGCTGGTGGAGGCCGCCCGGCGTAACGGCGTGCTGGTGAGCCCGGGCCGGATGTACTACCCGTCCGAGCCGCCGGGGCCGCGGCTCAGGCTGACGCACATCGCCGCCGCGCACCTGGCGGAGCTGACGGAGGGGGTACGCCGCCTGGGCCGGGCGTTCGCGGAGATCGGCTGACGGCGAAGCCGATCATGGCGGTCATGATCGGCCCAGTAGAGTGGGACCATGCCGTCCTCCGCGGAGCTCGTCCGAGACTTCGTGAACACCTACGACGTCGAGTCCGACACCGATGAGCTGTCCTCCCCCGCCGAGCTGGCCGTCTGGCTGCGCGAGCGCGGCCTCGCCGGCCCGCGCGACCGCGCCGGCGACGACGACCTGCACGCGGCCCAGGCCCTCCGCGAGGGGCTCAGGGCGGCGCTGCGGCGCGATCCGGCCGCCGTGCTGCCCGCCCTTCCGCTGCGGGTCGCGGTGGGGCCTGGCGGCGCTCCCGAGCCGGTGCCGGTCGGTGACGGCGTCGCGGGCGGGCTGGCCAGGATCGCGGCCGCGACGCTCGGCACCGCGTGGGACCGGCTGAAGGTGTGTGCGGAGGGAACGTGTCAGTGGGCGTTCATCGACTCGTCCAAGAACCGTTCCCGCTCGTGGTGTTCCATGAGGGTATGCGGCAACCGCACCAAGACACGGGCTTACCGGGCGAGGAAGCGGGGTTCGCGTCGTCTCCAAGCCTCAAACACCGATACGGTGTAACTCGTGCCTTGTGGCATGAACGGCAGGCGAAGGAGCGGGCCGAGATGGCAGACGTAGGCGTCCGGGCGGCCCGGCGCGAGGATGTGCTCCAGGTTGCGAATTGTCAGATCCGCGCCTGGCGCTACGGCTATCGGGAATTCCTCCCCGAGGGGCCGCTTGAGCAGATGACCGGCCCCGCGGCCGAGAAGATGTGGCTACGCCAGTGGGACGAGGCGATCGCCGCCCCGCCCAGCCCCATGCACCGCGTGCTGGTGGCGGTCGAGACCATCCTCGACACCGAGGGCTTCCCGGCCCTGGGCGCGGGCGGCAGTGCCGCGCTGGTCACCCCGCGGGGCGGCGAGCGCGTGGTCGGCCTGGCCTCGCACGCCCCCGCCGAGGACCCCGACCTCGATCCCAGCGTGACGGCCGAGATGCTGACGCTGCTGGTCGATCCCGACTTCGTGCGCCGCGGGCACGGCAGCCGCCTGCTCAACGCCACCGTCGACTACCTGCGTGACGACGGCTTCCGGCAGATCGTCACCTGGGTGTTCGCCGACAACTACGCGGTGCTCGGCTTCCTGGAGTCGGCCGGCTGGGGCGAGGACATGGCCGAGCGCGTCCTCGACATGGGCCGTCCGATCCGCATGGTCAGGCTCACTACGGACATCAGTTAGGTAGGACATGGCAACCCCCGGCCAGTGGATCGCCGGCGCCCGTCCGCGCACTCTCCCCAACGCCGTCGTGCCCGTCATGGTGGGCACGGGCGTGGCGATCGGCGAAGGCGCGTTCGTGTGGTGGCGGGCGATCCTGGCGCTGCTCGTGGCGCTCTCCCTGCAGATCGGCGTCAACTACGCCAACGACTACAGCGACGGCATCCGTGGCACCGACGACCAGCGGGTCGGCCCGATGCGGCTGGTCGGCTCGCGCGTGGCCACCCCGCGCCAGGTGCTGACGGCCGCGCTGGGCTGCTTCGCGGTCGCCGCGGTGCTGGGCCTGGTGCTGGTCGTGGTCACGCGGGCGTGGTGGATCCTGCTGGTGGGCGCGGCCTGCATCGCCGCCGCCTGGTTCTACACCGGCGGCAGGCATCCGTACGGCTACCGCGGGCTGGGCGAGCTGGCCGTGTTCGTCTTCTTCGGCGTCGTGCCGGTGGTCGGCACGGCGTACGTGCAGACGGAGTCGCTGAGCTGGGCGGCGCTGCTCGCCTCCATCCCGGTGGGCCTGCTGTCGTGCTCCATGCTCGTGGTCAACAACCTGCGCGACGTGCACACCGACGGGCAGACGGGCAAGCGCACGCTGGCGGTGGTGCTGGGGCCCGAGCGCACCCGGACGTTGTACGTGGCCTGCCAGGTGGTGCCGTTCGTGGTGGCGCTGGCGATGGTGCCGATCACGCCGTGGGCGGCGCTCGTGCTGCTGGCGGCGCCGCTGGCGATCACGCCGATCCGGACCGTGCTGGGCAAGGCCGTCGGGCCGGCGCTGATCGCGGTGCTGCAGCAGACGGGCAAGCTGCAGATGGCGTACGGGCTGCTGTTCGCGGTGGGACTGGCCATCGTCTTCTAGTCCTCTAGTCTGGACAGATGGAGGACTTCATCGCCGGCCTGCCCAAGTGCGAGCTGCACCTGCACATCGAGGGCACGCTGGAGCCGGAGCTCGCCTTCGAGCTGGCCGCCCGCAACGGGCTGGAGCTGCCGTACGGATCGGTGGCGGAGCTGCGGGCGGCGTACTCCTTCGACAGCCTGCCGTCCTTCCTGAGGGTCTACTACGAGGGCATGCGGGTGCTGCGTACCGAGCCCGACTTCTACGACCTGGCCATGGCCTACCTGAGCAGGGCCGCCGCGCAGAACGTCCGCCACGCGGAGATCTTCTTCGATCCGCAGGCCCACACCGGGCGCGGGGTGCCGTTCGACGTGGTGATCCGCGGGCTGCGGCGGGCGGTCATGGACGCCGGCGCGCGGCTCGGGGTGCGGGCGCAGCTCATCATGTGCTTCCTGCGTGACTACCAGGCCGAGTACGCGATGGCGACGCTGCTGGAGTCGCTGCCCTACAAGGAGTGGATCGTCGGCGTCGGCCTGGACTCCGACGAGAAGGGCAACCCGCCGGCGAAGTTCGCCGACGTCTACGCCCGCGCCCGGCAGGAGGGCTACCTGCTGACCATGCACTGCGACGTCGACCAGGACGGCGCGATCGAGCACATCCGCCAGGCGGTCGAGGACATCCGCGTCGACCGCCTCGACCACGGCGTCAACCTCCTGGAGGACCAGCGGCTGGTCGAGCTGGTCCTGGAGCGGGGCATCGGGCTCACCTGCTGCCCGATCTCCAACGGTCACGTCACCGGCTCGATGCAGGCCGAGGGCATCCGCAAGCTGATGGACCTGGGCGTGCGCGTGACGGTCAACTCCGACGACCCGGCGTACTTCGGCGGCTACGTACAGGAGAACCTGATCGCGCTGCAGGAGGCGCTGCAGCTCACGGCCGAGGAGCTGGCCGGGCTGGAGCGCAACGCGTTCGAGATCGCCTGGCTCCCCCGGGCGGTGAAGGACGCCTACCTCGCCGAGGTCGACGTTCACCTCTCCTCAACGGAGCTGTGAAGAGGTAGCGTAAGGGGCTCTCATCAGGGCAGTCGTATCTGCCGTAGGGCGCGGACGACCGAGGGCGAGGGATCTTCGTTGAACCGGCCTAGTGTCCCCACGGACATCGAGGAGTTCGAACGGGCGCTCGCGGACAGCGTCTCCATCGCCACCCGCGCCATGCCCGACTCCCCCATGGTGAGCATCGCGCTCTGCGATGAGAAGGGGCTGCGTACCGTGGCCTGCTCGCACGCCCGGGCCGAGCTGCTGGACGAGCTTCAGTCGATCACCGGCGAGGGGCCGTGCGTGGACGCGATCGCCGGTGGCGAGCCGGTCACCTCGGGCGACCTGGCCGCCGACCCCCGCTGGCAGCGGTTCGCCGCCGAGTCCGGCCTGCTCAGCCTGCACTGCGAGCCGCTGACGTCGGAGGGCATGCTGCTGGGCGTGCTGACGCTGTACTCGGGCGAGGCCGGCGGCTTCGCGGAGGCGACGCACGTGGCGGCGCGGGTGACGGCCGAGCACGCCGGCGTGCTGTTCCGCGCGGCGCTGGACGCGGCCCGCATGAAGGAGGTGGCCGCGCAGCTCAAGGACGCGCTCAACACGCGGGCGGTCATCGATCAGGCGCTCGGCATCGTCATGGCGCAGCGGCGCTGCACCTCGCACCAGGCGTTCGAGATGCTCCGGCACGTCTCCCAGGACAAGAACATCAAGCTGCACCAGGTGGCGGCCGGCATCGTGCGGAAGGTGACGGGCGAGCCGCCGCAGCGCCCGCGTTTCGAGGACCCGCCGCCGCCGCGCCCGCGACCCCGGGTGCGGTAATCAGCGCCAATCTTGACTCGGCCGGTCGGTGGTGAAAGATAGGACCGGGGTTCATCACGACGCTAAGAGGTAGCCGTTGTCAGGAAGCCCTGGGCCGGAGCCCGCGCGCACCGCCGGGTTCCCCGGCCTCCTCGACGTCGACGCGTTGCTCGCGGCGGGCTGGAAGCCGTTCGCCTTCCAGCAGTTCATCCTCAAGGTCCACAGCCGCTGCGACCTGGCCTGCCGCCACTGCTACGTCTACGAGATGGCCGACCAGAGCTGGCGCGATCAGCCGCGCAGGATGTCCGAGGCGATCGCCGACCGGGCGATCGAGCGCATCGCCGAGCACGCCTCCCGGCACGACCTGGGCGAGATCGACGTCATCCTGCACGGCGGGGAGCCGCTGCTGGCCGGCCCGGCGCTCATCTCCCGCATCGTGCGCGGCGTGCGCGGCGCGGTGGACACCGGCACCCGGGTCAACGTCCGCATCCAGACCAACGGCGTCCGGCTGGACGAGGCGTACCTGCGGCTGTTCGAGTCGCTGGAGATCCGGGTCGGGGTCAGCCTGGACGGGGACGCCGAGGGCCAGGACCGCCACCGCCGCTTCGCCGACGGGCGCGGCAGCCACGCCCTGGTCAGCGAGTCGCTGCGGCGGCTGAGCGAGGGGCCGTACCACCACCTGTTCAGCGGCCTGCTGTGCACGGTGGACGTCCGCAACGACCCGATACGCACCTACGAGGCGCTGCTGGAGTTCGACCCGCCGGCGATCGACTTCCTGCTGCCGCACGGCAACTGGGCGCAGCCGCCGCCGTTCCGCGAGCCGGGCTCGCCCGCCACCCCGTACGCCGACTGGCTGATCCGGATCTTCGACCTGTGGTACGACAGCCCGGTGCTGCAGACCGACGTGCGGCTGTTCAAGGAGATCATGCGGCTGCTGATGGGCGGCCACTCGCGGGCGGAGAACGTCGGCCTGTCGCCGGTGCGCATGGTGGTCATCGAGACCGACGGCGCCATCGAGCAGTCCGACAGCCTGAAGAGCGCCTTCCACGGAGCGGCCAGGACCCCGCTGCACGTGCTGCGCGACTCCCTCGACACCGCCCTGCTGCATCCGGCCATCGTCGCCCGGCAGATCGGCGAGCCGGCGCTCTCCGCGACCTGCCGCGGCTGCGAGCTCGTCCCGGTCTGCGGCGGCGGCCAGTACGCCCACCGCTACAGCCCGGACTCCGGCTTCGCCGAGCCGTCGGTCTACTGCCCCGACCTGTACCGGCTGATCAGCCACATCGCCGCGCGCTGCGGTCAGGACGTCGCCCGGCTGCGAGGGGCCGGATGAGGCCCGCCACCACGCACCGGCTGTCCGACGCGGCGTTCGCCGCGCTGGCCACGGGCGGCGGCGGCGCGGCGGCCGTGGCGGAGCTGTGCGCCGCCCAGGCGAGCAAGCACCGCCTGCTGGTGCGGCTGGCCGCCGAGGAGTCCGGGAGCGCGGCGCGTGCCTACGAGGCGCTGGCGGAGCTGGAGGCCGCCGCGCCCGAGGAGGTCGGCCGCTGCCTGCGCCATCCCGCGGTGGGCGCGTGGGCGCTGCGGGCCTGCCAGGGGCGGGCCGATCCCGGGCGGCTGGCGGCGGTCGCGCTGGCGGCGGCCGTGCGGGCCGGCGTCGCGTGCCGGCTGGAGGTTCCCGTTCCCGGCGGGCGGCTCATGCTGCCCTCGCTGGGCCTGCTGACGCTGCCGCCCGGCGGCCCGGACCGGCTGCCCGCCACGGTCGAGCCGGTGCCGGCCGAGCCGGTCTCGGGTGAGCCGGTGCCGGGTGAGCCGGTGCGGGGTGGTGGGGGCGAGGTGCGGGTCGGCCGGCATACGTTCCTGGTGAGGCCCGGCCGTGACGGGCCGGGCTGGCAGGGTCTGCGCCGCGTGCCCTTCGGCCCGGACGCGGCCATGACCATCGACGACCTCGACCCCTACCGCTGGCCGGGCGGCGACGCGGCCGGCCGCCTGAGCGAGGGCCGCGTGCGGCACTGGAGCGCCTGCCTGGGCCAGGCATGGGACGTCCTGCAGGCGAGGCACCGCGGTGTCGCCGGGGAGGTCGCCACGGCCGTCTCGGCGCTCACGCCGATCGTCACGTCCTCGCTGGAGCAGCGCAGCGCCTCGGCGCGGGGCGCCTTCGGCGCCGTGGCGCTGTCGGACCCGGCCGACGGGACGGGCCTGGCGCTCACCCTGGCGCACGAGCTCCAGCACGCCAAGCTGTACGCGCTGAGCGACCTGGTCACGCTCACGGCACCGGACGACGGCCGCCGCTTCTACGCCCCGTGGCGCCCCGATCCGCGCCCGCTGGAGGGCCTGCTGCACGGCGCGTACGCGCACGCGGGCGTGGCGGCCTTCTGGCGGCGGCACACGGCGGACCCGGAGCGCGGGCGGTACGCCGAGGTGGAGTTCGCCCGCTGGCGCGAGGCCGCCTACCAGGTAACAGGGACCCTCCTGGACAGCGGCGGGCTGACCGAGAAGGGCACGCACTTCGTCGGCACGCTGCGTGACACGCTCGCGCGCTGGCGCGGCGAGCCGGTGAGCCCGGCCGCGGCGACGCAGGCCCGCCTGCGCGCGGAGGAGCACAGGACCGCCTGGACGGCCGCCAGGCCCTCCGAAACCGGCTGACCGAGCAGCGCCCCGGACCTCGGTCAGCGGGCCGGCTCAGATGGGCGGCGGGTCGAAGTCGCAGTTGAGCCGCTCGCCGGCGAGCAGCCCGAGCGCGTCGGGGTGCTCGCGGCTCATGACCGACTCGAAGCGCTGCGTCGTCTCGGCCCGCAACCGCTCGGCCGCCTCCTCCGCGCCCGTCGCCTGCAGGTCCAGGCAGAGGTTGGCCGCGCAGACGAGGCTCAGGTAGTGGTCGGCGGAGAACTTGGCCTGGATGATCCGCAGGTTCTCCTCGCCGAGCGCCCTGGCGTCCTCGTGCCTGCCGAGCGCGGCCAGGTCGTTCTGCAGGTTGATGGCGCAGGTCACGGTGTAGTCGTGGTCGCGGCCGACGCGGTTGCTCAGCCCGGCCAGCGCCTTCTCGTCCAGGTCGCGGGCGGTCTCCGGGTCGCCGCCGAGGCGCCGGAGCAGGGCGACGTCGATCCAGGCCGCGTGGGTGAACGGATGGTCGGCGCCGAACACGTCCGGGTAGTGCCGCAGCGCGCGCTCGGCCAGCTCCAGCGCCTCCTCGTGCTCGTCCACGGCGCGCAGGACGTTGGACAGGCCGAGGGCGGCCGCCATCGTGTTGGCGTGGGCGTCACCGTAGAGGCGACGTGAGCGGATGTGGGTGTCCCGCATGAGCTGCAGGGCCTCGGGCATCAGGCCCATGCGGCGCTGGGAGACGGCCAGGTCCTTGGCGGCCAGCAACGTGATGGGGTGGTCGTCGCCGAGGTTGGCCACGCCGTAGCTGTAGGCCTCCTCCGCCAGGTCGGTGGCCACCTCGAACTGGCCGTTCAGGCGGACCGCGCGGCTCAGGTTGATCCAGGTGACCAGCAGCACCCGCCGGCCGACGCCCTCCATGCTGCTCTGCGTGAGGTAGATGTCCTGGAGCATGTCGCTGGCCCGGCCGTAGTCGCTGGTCAGCGTGTAGTCGAGGGCCAGGTTGTGGCGGGCCCGCAGGGTGAGGGGATCGGAGTTGCCGAGCAGGCGCTCGTAGGCGACCGCCGCTCCCTCGTCGAGCTGGCGTGCCCTGGCGAAGTCGCCCCGGCCGCGCAGGGCGCCCGCGTAGCCGGTCATCGCCCACAGCGTCTCCGAGTGTTCGGGGCCGAGGGTGTCGGCCATCACGGCGTGGGTCTCGGCGGCGAGCGCCTCGGCCCTGTCGTACGCGGCCAGCCCCAGGTGGACGTTGCTCAGGTGGATGCGGGCGGCCAGCACGTCCTTGTGGTGGGCGCCGCTGGCCTCGGTCCACTTGGTGATGTACTCGTGGAGCAGCGCCTCGGCCTGGCGGTAGCTGCCCCGTACGTACAGGTAACGCACGAGGTCGAGGGCGAACTTGCGCACGGTCGGCGCGGTGCAGTCGATCAGCCCGGACGGCTCCAGGTGGGCCGCGAGCTCTTCGTACCTGGGCCAGTTGGCCGTGTCGTCGGGGTCGGCCGGCGCGGTGCCCGACAGCAGCAGGTGGACCTCGTGGCGCAGCTCGGCGCGGTCCTTCTCCGGGGTCTCGTCGCGCAGCAGCGCCTGGTTGAGCCGGTGGACCTGGAGGGTGCGGGTGGACGGCTCGACCTTGACCAGCGCCAGGCGTTCCAGGTTGCTCAGCGCGTTGGTGAGCTCGATCGGGTTGGACAGGATGGGCGCCAGGCGCGGCCCGACGGCCCGGTTGCCGCGGCGGAAGACGTCGCGCGGGATGGGCTCGGGGCCGAAGAACGCGCAGCAGCGCAGCACCTCGACCGCGGCGGGCACCCGCTCCTCCAACTGGGAGACCGACAGCCGCCAGGCCGCCGTCATGGACTTCGGGTAGGTCGGCGGCTTCTCCAGGTCGAGCAGCCGGCTGGTCTGCTCCTCCAGCAGGTCGAGGTAGTCCTCCACCGGCATCAGCGTCCTGGCCAGCAGCGCGGCGGCCTGCTCCAGGGCGATCGGCAGGTCGCCGAGCTTCTCCGCCACCCGCTCGGCCTCCCACTCGCTGAGCGTGTCCGTCAGGCGCCGGCGCAGGAAGGTCACGCTCTCCTCGCGGCGGAAGACGTCCACCTGGATCGTGGGCTCGTGGTCGCTCCAGCGGGAGTTGCGGGAGGTGATGATGACGTGGCCGGGGCCGCGCGGGATGAAGTCCTTGATGTACTCGGGCTCCTCGGCGTTGTCGAAGATGACCAGCCAGCTCCGGTAGGGGGATCCGCTCTCCAGCGTGCGCAGGACCGCCTGGGTGGTCTGCTCCACGCCGATGCCGGCGGCGGGCGGCAGGCCCAGCTTGGGGGCCAGCTCGGCCAGCGTCGAGGGGACGAGCAGCGGCTGGTCGGCCGAGACCCACAACACCAGGTCGTAGTGGGCGCGGTACTGCCAGGCGTACTCGATCGCCAGTTGTGTCTTGCCGACGCCACCGAGACCTTGTAACGCCTGGGGTTGCGCCACGACCGCCGTGACGGTGTTGATGCTCTTTCTCAGCGCCGCGAGCAGATCCTTGCGGCCGGTGAAGTTGAGATTGCGCTTGGGGACGCGTTCCCAGATTTGGGCTCCCTGCGATGGCATGGAATTCTCCGCCACGTCGGTCCTCCGCTTCACACCCGCAAAGGTGGGCAGTCGTAGACCTCATCCTAGAGGTTGATTAGCGTACTGGTTCGTCACAGAATGCTAAATAACGGTATTTGTGAGCATGCCTGCACGTCGCCCTCCGGGCCGACGGGAGTGAATGGAGTACGCATGCGTGACGGTCAGCCGCAGTTGGGCACCTTAATCGACGTCAGCGCCATTTCCCTGCAGGAGCTCCACACGATGGAGAGCGCCGCGCTGCGGGCGGCGCTGCACTCCTGCCTGAGCAACGACGAGGAGTCGTCCGCCAGGTTCAGCAACAACATCTGATCTCCCGGCTCTCTCGCAACGGGAGCCGGGACGGCCGTGCCGCCGGTGCAGCAGCTTCGGCGGCTCGGGCGCGGGGAGGCCGGTGGGCAGGGGCGGGGTCAGCTTCTCGCGTACCGGGGCCCAGCCGCTCAGCGCCGCGGCGAGGATCATGAGCAGGCACAACAACAACGAACCGCCCGTCACGTCACCGTAGGTGACCATGAAGCCGCCCAGGGGGGCGGCCAGGCAGAGCGCGCCATGCGAGGAGAGCCGCGAGACGCCGACGACCCTGGCCAGGGTCGCGGGATGGACCTTGTGCATCTCGACCAGCTTGATCGACACGTTGCTCAGCGCCCCGCCGATCCCGGTGGTGACCAACGCGAGCGCGAAGAACCAGGAGGGCAGGCCCACCACCGTGCCCACCGCGGCCAGGGCCAGGGCCAGCGCCCAGATCCACAGGTGCAGCCGCAGCACCTCGCGCAAGGGCCGCAGCACCGCGGCCAGGATCGAGCCGAGCACGCCGCCGAGGCCCCCCGCCGCCAGCACCACGCCGATCTCGAACGAGGACATGCCCTCCGACCCCGAGACGAAGATCATGATCAGGGTGTTGACCATGAGGTTGGTGAAGGTCGTCACGGCGACGGAGCCGCCGAGGAAGGGCTGGCGGGTGAGCTCGCGGAAGCCCTCGGTCAGGTCGCGCAGCCCCGGCGGGCGGCGCGGGCGCCTGGCGACCTCGCGCCCCTGGCCGAGGAACAGCCCGCAGGAGAGCGCGAAGAGCACGGCGTTGACCGCGAAGGGGACGTAACGGCCGACGCCGAAGAGGTAGCCGCCGAGCGGCCGGCCGGCGATCGAGGCGAGGTGGCTCGCGCCCTCGCTCCTGGCCAGCGCCTGGTGCATCATGGCCGGCTGCACGACGGAGGGCAGCAGGGCCGCCTCGGCCAGGGTGTAGAGCACCCACAGGGTGCCCTCGGCCGCCGCGGCCAGCAGCAGGTGGGCGAGGGACGGGCCGCCGAACGGCATGGCGACCAGCACGGACACCGCGCTGAGCATGCGGCCGGACTCCGCGCACAGGATGACGCGGCGGGGCGACATGCGGTCGACCAGAAAGCCGCCGGGCACGTAGAGGAGCAGGACCGGAATCGTCAGGGCGAACCCGGCCCAGCCCGCGGCCGCGGGTGACCCCGTCTGCGCCAGCGCGAGGAGGGGGTAGGCGACGCCCAGCGTACGAGCGCCCACCGTGGAGATGGCCGAACCCGCCCAGACGAGGGCGAACCTCAGTCGCAACGGCACGTCGGCAGGCGCCGCCTGCACCCGTTCAACCGTCTCGTCCACGCCCCCCGCCTTACAAGCCCGACCCTTCGGCCGTCAGCGATGGCCGCGCATGACACGACCCGCCTCCATGCTCCGGGGGGAAAGAAGTAATACCAGTTTTTTCGCCGGCCGCGATGCGTTGCAGTATAGGGGACACTGCCGGAGACCATGCAGTCATGCGCTTTCCGGGCCGCCGATATACCCATCCGCGCGTCAAATTTAATACTGCATGATCAACATATAGATGAAGACTCTCGATCAACCAGAAGTCACCTTTCCGGCACCTTTAGCGCGAGATACGATCATCTTCCGACCGCGAGGAACGATAGGCACTCAATGTCAGACTTCGTCCTTTTAAGTCATGATTTTTCCGCTCTGGGCGTGGGTTTCGGTCAGGTCATCGTCCTGCACTCCTCCCTGCGCAGCGTCGGCCCGGTCGAGGGCGGGGCCGCCACGGTGGTGGCGGCGCTGCGCGAGGTGATCGGCGAGGACGGCACGCTCGCCGTCCCCACGGGAACGGCCGGCAACTCCGACACCTCTTCCCTGTACCGCGCCGCCGTCGCCGGCATGACGCCCGAGCAGGTCGCCGCCCACCGCGCCCGCATGCCCGCCTTCGACCCCGCCACCACGCCCTCCCAGGGCATGGGGGCGATCGCCGAGCACGTGCGTACGCTGCCGGGCGCGCGGCGCAGCGCGCATCCGCACACCTCGTTCGCCGCCGCCGGGCCCCTCACGGCCTGGGTCACCGAGGGGCACGCGCGCGACTGCCTGCTCGGCGAGCGCTCCCCCGTCGCCCGCCTGTACGACGCCGGCGCCCGCGTGCTGCTGCTCGGCGTCGGCTACGACCGGTGCACCGCCTTCCACCTGGCCGAGTACCGCTGCACCGCCGACCCGCCGCGCCGCGCCTACCGGGCCGTCGTGGACGACGGGGACGGGCGCAGGTGGTGCGAGTTCGAGGACGTGGACGTGGACGCGGGCGACTTCGCCGCGCTCGGAGCGGCGTTCGAGGAGACCGGGGTCGTGCGGCGCGGGCGGGTGGGGGCGGCCGAGGCGCGGCTGTTCCCGCTGCGCGGTGCCGTGGACTTCGCGGTGGACTGGCTGGCGGCCAACCGCCCGCGACCCGCCCGCCTCCGCTGAGGCCGGCAGCGGGGCTCACGCGGCGGAAGGTCAGACGGCCGGGTCAGGCGGTGGAGGATCAGGCGGTGGAGGATCAGGCGGTGGAGGATCAGGCGGTGGAGGATCAGGCGGTGGAGGGTCAGGCGGTGGGGGCGCTCATCACCACGCGGGGCGCGATCTCCAGGCCCAGCGCGCGCTCGTGCTCCACCAGCGCGCGCAGCTCCGGCCCCCACTGCTCCTCGGGCAGGACGGCGAAGCCGTGGCGCTCGTACCAGGGGGCGTTCCAGGGCACGTCGCGGTAGGTCGTCAGCGTCACGCGGGACGCGCCGCTGGCGCGGGCGTGGTCGAGGACGGCCGCCACCAGCCGCCCGCCGATGCCCCGCCGCATGCTGTCAGGATGCACGGCGAGCTGGTCGAGGTGCACGTGCCCGTCCAGCCGTCCCATCAGCGCGAACCCGGCCGGCGGCACGCCCTCGACCAGCACCAGGCCCGGGTCGTGGGCTTCCTCGATCATCGTCGTACCGGGCGGGAAGGTGATGCCGACCTGCTCGAAGAGCCGGTCGGCCGCCAGCTCGATCGGCGCCAGGCCGGGGAGCTCCTCGGGATTCGCCCATCGCACCATGCCGACACGATCCCATCTTTGGGGCGGACCGCGCCTGTCATTATTAATGTGGATGATCGTAGGCCCGGCTGTGCGGAGCCGGGGTCCTCTCCTCACGGCGTGCCCATCGGCCGGATCAGGCGGTGGGCACGCCGTGCGGCCGTCTTCAGAGGTCCAGCAGGGCTTCCAGGCCCACCGTGAGGCCGGACAGCTCGCGGACGCGCCGGACGCCGAGCAGCACGCCGGGCGTGAACGCCGACCGGCTCATCGTGTCGTGGCGGATGGTCAGGATCTCGCCGTCGCCGCCCAGCAGGACCTCCTGGTGGGCGATGAGGCCGGACAGGCGCACGGCGTGGACGTGCACGCCGCCGACGTCGGCACCGCGGGCGCCGTCGAGGGACGTGCTGGTCGCGTCGGGCATCGCGCCCGCCCCCGCCTTGGCACGCGCCTCGGCCACCAGCTCCGCGGTGCGGCGGGCGGTGCCGGACGGCGCGTCGGCCTTGTTGGGGTGGTGCAGCTCGACGATCTCGACGGACTCGAAGTAGCGGGCCGCCTGCTGGGCGAAGTGCATCATGAGCACGGCGGCGATGCCGAAGTTGGGGGCGATCAGGCAGCTGGTGCCGGGACGGTCGGCCAGCCAGCCGCGGACGGTCGCCAGGCGGGCCTCGTCGAAGCCGGTCGTGCCCACCACCGGGTGGATGCCGTGGGAGATGGCCCACTCCAGGTTTCCCATGACGACGTCGGGGTGGGTGAAGTCGACCACCACCTCCGCGCCCTGAAGCCCCTCGATGGGGTCGTCCTTGTCCAGCGCGGCCGCCAGCTCCAGGTCGGGGGCCGCCTCGACCGCCTTGCACACCTCGACGCCCACGCGCCCGCGCGCGCCCAGCACACCTACCCTGATCACAGGCCAACCCTATCCCAAGGCATCCCCAGGCACCCGCCACCCCGCTCCGGGAACGGGGTGGCGGCACACGGCCTCAGCGGATGGCGGAGGTGAAGTCCTTGTCGCCGTACGGGCCGATCACGGCGAGCGTGAGCGGCCGGTTGAGGACGTCAACGGCGATGTCGGCGATCTCCTCGGGGGTGACCGCCTCGATGCGCCCCAGCACCTCGTCCACCGACATGAGCTCCTCGTAGACGAGCTCGTTCTTGCCGATCCTGGACATGCGCGAGCCGGTGTCCTCCAGCCCGAGCACCAGCCCGCCGCGCATCTGCCCCTTGCCGCGGCCGATCTCGTCCTCGCTCAGGCCCTCGGCGACCACCCGGGCCACCTCGTCCCGGCAGATCTTGAGCACGTCGTCGACCTTGGACGGCAGGCAGCCGACGTAGATGCCGAACTGCCCGGTGTCGGCGTAGGCGGAGGTGTAGCTGTAGGCGGAGTAGGCCAGGCCGCGCTTCTCCCTGATCTCCTGGAACAGCCGCGACGACATGCCGCCGCCGAGCGCCGCGTTGAGCACGCCCAGCGCGAACCTGCGCTCGTCGGTGCGGGCCAGGCCGGTGGTGCCGAGCACCAGGTTGGCCTGCTCGGTGGGGCGGTCGAGCACCCGCACCCCGGAGCGCGTGTCGGCGCCGGGGCCGCTGGTGCGCGGCGGCTCGTACTCGGCGGGGCCGCTCAGCGCGCCGGCCCGGTCGTACGCCCGCGCGACCAGCTCCACGACCTCCTCGTGCCGGACGTTGCCGGCCACCGAGACGACGGTGCGGCGGGGCTGGTAGTAGCGGTGGTAGTACTCGGCGATGCGCTCGCGCCCCAGCGTGTTGATCGACTCGACCGTGCCCAGGATGGGCCGGCCGATCGGCGAGTCGCCGTAGAGCTCGGCGGCGAACTGCTCGTGCACCACGTCCGACGGGTCGTCGTCGTGCATGGCGATCTCCTCCAGGATCACGCCCCGCTCGGACTCGACGTCCTCCTCGGTGATCAGCGAGCTGGTCACCACGTCGGCGAGGACGTCCACCGCGACCGGCAGGTCCTCGTCGAGCACCCGCGCGTAGTAGCAGGTGTATTCCTTGGCGGTGAAGGCGTTGATCTCGCCGCCGATGCCCTCGATGGAGGCCGAGATCTCCATCGCGTCCCGCGTCGGCGTGCCCTTGAACAGCAGGTGCTCAAGGAAATGGGTGGCCCCCATGTGCTCGGGGGCCTCGTCACGTGAGCCGATGCCGACCCACATGCCGACCGCGACGCTTCGCACGGTCGGCATGGTCTCGGTCACCACACGCAGCCCACCGGGGAGGACGGTGCGCTTGACTTCCCCGGCTCCGTCCTTGCCGGGGTGCAGCGTGGTGGTTTTCACGAGTTCCGGTCGTCCCCCTCGCCGTTGCCGGCGCCGCGGGTGCGCACGCGGGTGCGGGTGCGGCGCGGGCGCTCCGGCTTGTCCTCGGCCGGCTCGGCGGCGGAGGCGGTCTCGGCGGCCTGCGGGGCCTCGCCGTCGCCGTCGCCCTCGCCGGCCGCGGCGGACCTGGCCTCGCGGTCGGCGGCCTCCTTCTCGATGACCTCGACCGGCACCAGCGAGAGCTTGCCCCGGCCGTCGATCTCGGCGATCTCGACCTGGATCTTCTCGCCGACGCTCATGACGTCCTCGACGTTCTCGATGCGCTTGCCGCCGTGCAGCTTGCGGATCTGCGAGACGTGCAGCAGGCCGTCCTTGCCGGGCATGAGGGAGACGAACGCGCCGAAGGCGGCGATCTTGACGACCGTGCCCAGGTAACGCTCGCCGACCTCCGGCATGTGCGGGTTGGCGATGGCGTTGATCGCCGAACGGGCCGCCTCGGCGGACGGGCCGTCGGTGGCGCCGATGTAGATCGTGCCGTCGTCCTCGATGGTGATCTCGGCGCCGGTGTCGTCCTGGATCTGGTTGATCATCTTGCCCTTCGGGCCGATGACCTCGCCGATCTTGTCGACCGGGACCTTGATCGTGATGATGCGCGGCGCGGTCGGGTTCATCTCGGCCGGCCGGTCGATGGCCTCCTGCATGACGTCGAGGATCGCCAGGCGGGCGCCCTTGGCCTGCTTGAGCGCGGCGGCCAGCACGCTGGCGGGGATGCCGTCGAGCTTGGTGTCGAGCTGCAGGGCGGTGATGACGTCACGGGTGCCGGCGACCTTGAAGTCCATGTCGCCCATGGCGTCCTCAGCGCCCAGGATGTCGGTGAGCGTGACGTAGGTGTCGCCCTCGCCGATCAGGCCCATCGCGATGCCCGCGACCATCTCCTTGAGCGGCACGCCGGCGTCCAGCAGCGCCATCGTCGAGGCGCAGACCGAGCCCATCGAGGTGGAGCCGTTGGAGCCGAGCGCCTCGGAGACCTGGCGGATGGCGTAGGGGAACTCCTCGCGCGTCGGCAGCACCGGGATCAGCGCCCGCTCGGCCAGCGCGCCGTGGCCGATCTCGCGCCGCTTGGGCGAGCCCACGCGGCCGGTCTCGCCGGTGGAGTAGGGCGGGAAGTTGTAGTTGTGCATGTAGCGCTTGGTCCGCTCGGGGTTGAGCGTGTCGATGACCTGCTCCATGCGCAGCATGTTGAGGGTGGTGATGCCCATGATCTGGGTCTCGCCGCGCTCGAACAGCGCCGAGCCGTGCACCCGCGGCACCACGTGGACCTCGGCCGACAGCTCGCGGATGTCCTTGGTGCCGCGGCCGTCGATGCGGATGCCCTCGTTGACGACCCGCTCGCGCATGAGCTTCTTCATGACCGAGCGGAAGGCGGCGCCGATCTCCTTCTCGCGGCCCTCGAACTCGGGCAGCAGCTTCTCGGCGGCCAGCGCCTTGACCTTGTCGAGCTCGTTCTCGCGCTCCTGCTTGCCGGCGATGGTGAGCGCGGCGGCCAGCTCGTTCTTCACGGCGGCCTCGACGGCGTTGTACGTGTCCTCCTGGTAGTCCAGGAAGACCGGGTACTCGGCGGTCTCCTTGGCCGCGACCTGCGCGATGCGCTGCTGCGCCTCGCACAGCACCTTGATGAACGGCTTGGCGGCCTCCAGGCCCTGCGCCACGGCCTCCTCGGTGGGCGCGACCGCGCCCTCGGAGACCAGCTTCAGCGTGTCCTTGGTGGACTCGGCCTCGACCATCATGATCGCGACGTCGCCGTCGGCCAGCACCCGGCCGGCCACGACCATGTCGAACGTGGCGCGCTCCAGCTCGGGGTGCGTCGGGAACGCCACCCACTGGCCGTCGATCAGCGCGACCCGCACGCCGCCGATCGGGCCGGAGAAGGGCAGCCCGGCCAGCTGCGTGGACAGCGAGGCGGCGTTGATGGCGACCACGTCGTAGAGGTGGTCGGGGTGCAGCGCCATGATGGTGGCGACGACCTGCACCTCGTTGCGCAGGCCCTTGACGAACGACGGGCGCAGCGGCCGGTCGATCAGGCGGCAGGTGAGGATGGCGTCCTCGGAGGGACGGCCCTCGCGGCGGAAGAACGAGCCGGGGATACGGCCCGCCGCGTACATGCGCTCCTCGACGTCCACCGTCAGCGGGAAGAAGTCGAACTGCTCCTTGGGGGTCTTGGAAGCCGTGGTGGCCGACAGGACCATGGTCTCGTTGTCGAGATAGGCGACCGCGGAACCGGCCGCCTGCCGCGCGAGCCGACCGGTCTCGAACCGGATCGTGCGCGTGCCGAATGAGCCGTTGTCAATGACGGCTTCAGCGGTGTGGACACCCTCCACGGGGGACCTCCTTGTGGTCGGTCTCCCGCGCCCTTTTCTCACCGGCACCCTCGTTAGGTGCAGCGCCGGTCTTCGATCGAAGCGCCCGGTCGAGTGCGTTCTTACCGGAAGCCACTACCGAGGACCGGCCCGCAGGCGTCGCGGGTCGCATGGTGCTGAGCGGACGCGGGGGCTGTGTGTCTCGGATCTTCAGTTGTACGTCAGGCGCGGGGGTGGATTCCACCCCGCCACGCCCTTGACGGTCTTGCTCTACCCAGGTCTTGCCCTACCCAAAGAAAGAAGGGAGCGGCATGTGCGCCGCTCCCTTCTCATGTTATCGGCGCAGACCGAGCCGCTCGATGAGCGTACGGTAACGCTGGATGTCGACCTTCTGCAGGTACTTGAGCAGGCGGCGGCGGCGGCCGACGAGCAGCAGCAGGCCACGACGGCTGTGGTGGTCGTGCTTGTGCGTCTTGAGGTGCTCGGTGAGCTCGCTGATGCGCTTGCTCAGCAGCGCGATCTGCACCTCCGGCGACCCGGTGTCGCCCTCGCCGGTCGCGTACTCGCTGATGATGGACTTCTTGGCAGCGGTGTCGAGGGACACGGCTCTCCTTACGGTCTACGGGCACGCGCGAATGTGACAGAAGCGCGAACGACCGTGCGTGCCTACAGTCGCCGCGAGGTGAAGGCCGACGGAGGCAAGCGCGAATACGCGCTCGTCACAGAGCCGACATGAAAGGTTACCACCTCACGCGCGGTGCTCGGGGAACCGGGCGGCGCACGCCGGTGTCAGCCGGCGGTGAGGCGGCGGGCGGCGTCCACGTCGGCGTGGATCTGGGCGATCAGCGCGTCGATGGACTCGAACCGGGTGTTGCCGCGCAGCCGGGCGGCGAAGTCGACCGCCACGTGCGCGCCGTACAGCTCCAGGTCGTCGCGGTCCAGCGCGTACGCCTCCACGGTGCGCGGCACCCCTTCGAACGTCGGGTTGGTGCCGACCGAGATCGCCGCCGGCCAGCGCTCGCCCGGGTAAAGGGCGGGCAGGTTGGCCACGGGCACGCACTCCAGCCAGCCGGCGTAGACGCCGTCGGCCGGGATCGCGGTGTGCGGGGGCGTCTCGACGTTGGCGGTCGGGAAGCCGAGCTGCCGCCCCCGCTGGTAGCCGCGCACGACCACGCCCTCCACGCGGTGCGGGCGGCCGAGCGCCGCCGCCGCGCCCTCGACGTCGCCGGCCGCGATGCGCTCGCGGACGGCGGTGGAGGAGACGCCGTCCAGCGGGGGCACGGCCTCGACCACGAAGTCGTACTTGTCGCCCAGCGTCCGCAAAGTCTCGACGTCGCCGCTCGCGTCCCGCCCGAAGGTGAACCCCTCCCCCACGACCACCGCCGCCGCCCGCAGCCGCTCGGCCAGCACCGCCTGCGCGAAGTCGTCCGGGCTGGTGCGCGACAGCTCCAGCGTGAAGTCGACGGCCTCGATCTCGTCCACGCCCAGCTCGCGCAGCAGCTCCGCGCGCCGCCGGGAGCCGGTCAGCCGCGCCGGGTGCGACCCGGGGAGCACGACCTCGTCGGGGTGCGGCTCGAACGTGAGGGCCACGGCCGGCAGCCCCCGCTCGCGCGCGACGGCCACGGCCCGCTCGACGACCCGCCGGTGGCCGCGGTGCACGCCGTCGTACACGCCGACGGTGACGACAGACCTTCCCGAACCCTGCACGCCGGACCCCATTCGCTCGTGGCGGATCGAACCCCCCAAGCCTGCCACGCGCCCGGCCGTCACCTCCAATCGAGGGGGCTACACTCGGCCATCATGCCTCGATACGCGCTCCTGATCCTGCCTGCCGCCAACCGGGTCTACGCCGACGCCTCAGTCCGGCTGACGCGCAGCGAGCTGGCCGTCTTCAGCGCGCGCGGGCTGCGGGCCGAGGTCGCGGCGAGCGAGGAGCGCGAGCTCGGCGGCGTGCCGTACGTGACGTTCGAGACGGCCGAGCCGCTGGAGCTGCGCGACGTCGCGCTGCTGTCCAACCTCTCGTCGGTCTACGCGCTGTTCGCCGTGGAGGGAGGCGCGGAGAGGGACGCGGAGGGGGAGCTGCTGCGGCCGCTGCCCGTGCGGCCGCTCGACCGCCTCAGCAGCGACCTCATCACCATCCAGAAGTACGCCGGCAAGACCAACGAGCACTTCACCAAGCTGCTGCTCAACGTCACCGCGCTCGCCTCCGACAAGGGGCTCGGCGAGCGCCTGTCGGTCTTCGACCCGCTGTGCGGCCGCGGCACCACCCTCAACCAGGCCCTCATGTACGGCTACGACGCCTACGGCCTCGACGTCGACACCAAGGACTTCGAGGCCTACGCCGGCTTCATCAAGACCTGGCTGCGCACCAAGCGGCTCAAGCACACCGCCGAGGTCGTGCCGGTGCGGCGCGAGCGGGCCCTGGCCGGGCGGCGGCTCAACGTCACGTTCGGGCTGTCGAAGGAGGCGGTCAAGGCCGGCGACGTGCAGCACCTGGCCGTGGTCAACGCCGACACGCTCAGGAGCAGGGAGTTCTTCAAGCCCCGCTCGTTCGACCTGGTGGTGACCGACGCGCCCTACGGCGTCCAGCACGGCAGCAAGGGCGGCTCGGGGCTGTCGCGCAGCCCGCTGGAGCTGCTGCGCCGGGCCGTGCCGGTCTGGGCGGAGCTGCTGCGGCCCGGCGGGGCCCTGGGCATCGCCTGGAACACCTACGGCGGCAAGAGCGAGGAGCTGGCCGCCATCCTGGCCGGCGCCGGCCTGGAGGTCGTGGAGCTGCCCGACTTCGAGCACTGGGTGGACCAGGCGATCGTGCGTGACATCATCGTCGCCCGCAAACCGGCGGCTTGACCGGGCGCTTGACCGGGCGCTTGACCGGGCGCGGGCCGCTCAGACGAAGACCGCCAGCGGCCTGGCCGCCCCGCCCTGCTCCTCCACCAGCGCCAGCAGCATGCCGTCCGGGCCGAACACGCCGATCGGCCCCCCGCCCAGCCCGGCCGCGGGCAGCCGGCCGCCGTGGGCGACGAGGCGGGCCTGCTCGGCGGTGACGTCCCGGCGCGGGAAGGCCGCCGCCACCGCCTCGGCGATGGGCAGGATCACGCACTCCTCGGCGAGCTGGTCGAGGCTCCTGGCCAGCGACAGGTCGTACGGGCCCACCCGGGTGCGGCGCAGCCGCGTCAGGTGGCCGCCGACGCCGAGCGCCGCGCCCAGGTCGCGGGCCAGGGAGCGGATGTAGGTGCCGCTGGAGCAGGTGACGACGGCGTCCACGTCCACCACGTCGCCCCCGGCCCGGATGTCGAGCACGTCGAAGGCCCGCACCGTGACGGGCCGGGCGACCAGCTCGACCTGCTCGCCCGCCCGCGCCGCCTTGTAGGCCCGCTGCCCGTTGACCTTGATGGCGCTGACCTGCGGCGGGACCTGCATGATCTCGCCGGTCAGCGTCCCGACGCCCTTGTGGATCTCGGCAGGGGTCACCCCGGCCGCCGGGGCGGTGGCGGTGACCTCGCCCTCGGCGTCGTCGGTGTTGGTGGTGACGCCGAGCCGGATCGTGGCCTCGTACACCTTCTCGGTCAGCGCCAGATGGCCGAGCAGCCTGGTCGCCTTCTCCACGCCGATCACCAGCACGCCCGTCGCCATCGGGTCGAGCGTGCCGGCGTGGCCCACGCGGCGGGTGCCCGCGATGCGCCGCATCCTGGCCACCACGTCGTGGGAGGTCCACTCGCCCGGCTTGTCGACGATGATCAGACCGCTCTCGGCCATCTACGCCCTTCCCAGCTCTCGCCTGAGGGCGGCCATGGTCTCCTCGACGCCGGCGCGCGAGGTGTACCCGGCCGCGTTGTGGTGCCCGCCGCCGCCCAGCGCGGCGCACGCGGCGCCCACGTCCACGGCGCCCTTGGACCTGGTGGACACCTGCCAGGCGCCCTCGTCGTCCTCCTTGAGCACGACCGCCACCTCGGCCTCGTCGGTGCGGCGCACGACGTCGATGACGCCCTCGATCTCCGCGTACGGCAGCCCGTGCGCCGCCCGGTCCACCCGGGTCACGTACGTCCAGACCACGCCGTCCTCCAGCCGCACCCGGTCGAGCGCGGCCGCCAGCACCTTGAGGTAGCCGAACGGCGAGCGGTCCCACAGCTCCCGGGCGATCTCGTCGGTACGCAGCCCCGTCGCCACCAGCCGGGCCGCCATCTGGTGGACGGCCGGGGTGGTCGAGGAGTGGCGGAAGGAGCCGGTGTCGGTGACCAGGCCGGCGTACAGGCAGGTGGCGATGTCGCGGTCGAGCCGCCCGCCGAGCCGGTAGATGAGCTGCTCGGCCAGCATCGCCGTGGCGGCCGCCCTGGGGTCGATGAGCCCCAGCGTGCCGAACCCGGCGCCGGACGGGTGATGGTCGACCACGATGACCTCGCCCGCCCGCGCGGCGGTGGCGCCGAGCAGCCCCAGCCGGTCGAACGTCGACGAGTCGAAGGTGATCATCAGCTCCGGCGCGAACGGGAACTCCTCCGGCGGCACCAGCATGTCCTGCCCCGGCAGGAAGCGCAGCAGGCGCGGCACCGCGAAGTGCCGGTCGCCGAAGGAGGCCACCACCCGCTTGCCCATCGAGCGCAGCGTGAACGCCACGGCCAGCATGGAGCCGAGCGCGTCGCCGTCGGGCGTGACGTGGCAGGCCAGCCCGATCTCCCGGGCCCCGCCGATCAGCCGCACCGCCCGGTCCCAGGCGTCCTCGGGGATGCCCCGGCCGGCGACGGCCTCGTCGGGCCGCGCCGGCCGGCCGGGCCGGTCTCGCACGTCGGGCGTCACGCCTGGTCGTCCCCGGCCGAGTCGCCACGCGCCGGCCCGGCGTCCTTCGCGGCGCCGTTCACCGGGCCGTTCGCCGGGCCGTTCGTCGGGCCGTTCACGGGGCCGTCCGCCGGGCCGTCCGAGGGGCCGTCGTCCGTCAGGTCGTCGTCCTCGTCGGGCTTGCGGTACGGGTCCGGCTCGCCCGCGTAGGACGCGCCGGCCGCCCGCCGGGCCACCTCCGCGTCCCTGGCCCGGGCCGCGCTGATGAGGTCGTCCAGGTGGCGGGCGCTGTCGGGCAGCGGGTCGTGCTTGAACGTCAGCGTCGGGGCGAAACGCACGCCGGTCTGCCGGCCCACCTCGGAGCGGATGATGCCCTTGGCGCTCTCCAGGGCGGCCGCGCTGTCGGCCCGCTCGGCCTCGGAGCCGAACACCGTGTAGAAGATCGTCGCATCGCGCAGGTCAGCGGTGACGCGCGTGTCGGTCACGGTGACGAAGCCGAGACGCGGGTCCTTGATCCGGCGCTCCAGCATCTCGGCGACGATCTGCTGGATGCGGTCGGCGAGCTTGCGCGCTCGTGCGGCATCCACCATGTTGGCTCCCCCTCACGCACGGCCTGGCGTGCAGTCGTTCCATCGCAGTCGGTCAATCTTCGTCGTTGTACAGCCGCTGCCTGGCCGACAGCAGCTCGACCTCCGGGCGGAAGGCAACCATCCGCTCGCAGGCGTCCATCACCTCTTTGCAGTTACCCGCGGAAGCGGAAACCACCGCGATACCGACCTCAGCCCTGCGATGCAGGTCGAGATGTCCGGTCTCGGCCACCGCGACGGCGGGGTAACGGCGCAGCACCTCGGCGATCAACGGCCGCACGACGGAGCGCTTCTGCTTCAGCGAGCGCACGTCGCCGAGCAGGATGTCCAGGGTCAGAGCACCCACATACATCGTCAGTCACCACCGCTTGCTCTGGTGTGCTGAGCGCACGCCCGTCCTGCTGCGGTGGGAACCAGGCCAGGACGTGCGAGAGGCGCCCGGCGGATGTCCCGCCGGGCGCCCGGCCGCGCGTCAGACGCGCGGCTTCTCCCGCATCTCGAACGTCTCGATCACGTCGTCGATCCGGATGTCGTTGTAACCGACACCGATACCGCACTCGAAGCCCTCGCGGACCTCGGTCGCGTCGTCCTTGAACCGGCGCAGCGACGAGACGGTCAGGTTGTCGGCGATGACGACGCCATCGCGGATCACCCTGGCCTTGCTGTTGCGGACGATCACACCGGAGCGGACGAGAGTACCGGCGACGTTGCCGATCCTCGGCACCTTGAAGACCTCGCGGACCTCGGCGGTGCCCATCTGGACCTCTTCGAACTCCGGCTTGAGCATGCCCTTGAGGGCCGCCTCGATCTCCTCGATCGCCTGGTAGATGACCGAGTAGTAGCGGATGTCGACGCCCTCGCGCTCGGCCAGGTCGCGTGCCCGCGGCTCGGGGCGCACGTTGAAGCCGATGATGACGGCGTTGTCGTCGGCGACCGCCAGGTTGACGTCGTACTCGGTGATCGCGCCGACCGCGCGGTGCAGGACACGGAGCCTGACCTCGTCGCCGACGTCGATCTTGAGCAGGGCGTCTTCCAGGGCCTCCACCGAACCGGACACGTCACCCTTGATGATGAGCTTGAGCTCGTCCACGCGGCCCTTCTCGAGGTCGCTGAACAGCTCCTCGAGGGTGCGGCGGCGGCTCGACTTCGCCATCTCGGCGCTGCGCTTACGCGCCGCGCGCTGCTGGGCGATCTGCCGGGCCATCCGGTCGTCGGTGACCACGATGAAGTTGTCACCGGCGCTCGGCACGGCCGTCAGGCCCATCACCAGGACCGGACGCGACGGCGTGGCCTCGTCGACCGGCTCGCCGTTGTCGTCGAGCATCGCCCGGACGCGGCCGAAGGCCTCGCCACAGACGATCGAGTCGCCGACGCGCAGCGTGCCGCGCTGGACCAGGACGGTCGCGACGGGGCCGCGGCCCTTGTCGAGGTGGGCCTCGATCGCGATGCCCTGGGCGTCCATCGTCGGGTTGGCGCGCAGGTCGAGCTCGGCGTCGGCGGTCAGCAGGATGGCCTCGAGGAGGCTGTCGATGCCGGTGCCGTTCTTCGCCGAGATGTCGACGAACAGCGTGCTGCCGCCGTACTCCTCCGCCACCAGGCCGTACTCGGTGAGCTGGGCCCGCACCTTGTTGGGGTCGGCGCCCTCCTTGTCGACCTTGTTGACCGCGACCACGATCGGCACGTCGGCCGCCTGGGCGTGGTTGAGCGCCTCGATGGTCTGCGGCTTCACACCGTCGTCGGCCGCGACCACCAGCACCGCGATGTCGGTGGACTTGGCGCCTCGGGCACGCATGGCGGTGAACGCCTCGTGACCCGGGGTGTCGATGAAGGTGATCTTCCGCTCTTCGCCCTCGTGGGAGGCCGCCACCTGGTAAGCGCCGATGTGCTGGGTGATGCCACCCGCCTCGCGCGCCACCACGTTGGTGTTGCGGATGGCGTCGAGCAGCTTGGTCTTACCGTGGTCGACGTGACCCATGACGGTCACCACCGGCGGGCGCGCGGCCAGGTCGCCCTCGTCGCCCTCGTTCTCGCCGAACTCGATGTCGAAGGCCTCGAGAAGCTCGCGGTCCTCCTCCTCCGGGCTGACGACCTGGATGTCGTAGTCCAGCTCGGCACCGAGCAGCTGCAGCGTCTCCTCGTTGACCGACTGCGTGGCCGTCACCATCTCGCCCAGGTGCAGCATGATCTGCACGAGCGAGGCGGGGTTGGCGCCGATGCGGTCGGCGAAGTCGGACAGCGACGCGCCGCGCGGGAGGCGGATCGTCGCGCCGTTGCCGCGCGCGACCTGCACGCCGCCGATCGACGGCGCCGACATGTTGTCGAACTCCTGGCGCCTCTGGCGCTTGGACTTGCGACCACGCGCGGGACGGCCGCCGGGCCGCCCGAAGGCACCCGCGGTGCCGCCGCCACGGCCACGGCCACCGCCGCCGGGACGACCGCCGAAGCCGCCGCCACCGCCGCCGGGACCACCGGTGCCGGTGCGCGGACCAGCGCCGCCACCACCACCGGGACGACCGGCGAACCCGCCGGGACGGCCACCGCCGCCACCACCGGGACGGCCACCGCCGCCACCGCCGGGACGACCGCCGCCGCCACCGGGACCGCCACCGGGGCGACCGGCGCCGGGACCGGCGGGCCGGCCCTGCGGCATCATCATCGGGTTGGGACGCGGACCACCGGGACGCGGGCCACCCGCGCCGGCGCCGGGACCCGGACGCGGGCCGCCGGGGGGCGGGCCCGGGCGCGGGCCCGGAGTGGGCCGGTCGCCGCCGCGGCCCTGCGGGGGACGCGGCATCGCGCCGTCGCGCGGCGGGCCGTCACGGCGCTCGCCCCGCTGACCGGGGCCGCCGCCGTCACGAGGACCGCCGGGACGCTGCGGCCGGGGCGCCTGCCCCATGCCGCTGGCGTTGGACGAGAACGGGTTGTTGCCAGGACGCGGGCCGCGCGGGCCCGGCTTGGGACCGGGGCCGGGACGCGGGCCGCCGCCGGCGGGCGCGCCGGAACGCGGCGCCTGCTGAGCGCCGCCACCGCCCTGCTGCTGGCCGGGACGCGGGCCGGGCTTGGGACCCGGGCGCGGAGCCGGACCGGGACGCGGGCCCGGAGTCGGCCGGGCGGGCGCGCCGCTCTCGAAACGCGCCTGCGGAGCCGGGGACGCCTCGCCGCGCGGCGCCTGCGGCTGCTGCGGCTGGTGAGGCATGGGCACCGGCGGGCGCGGCTGGCCGCCACCCTGTGGGCCGCCCTGCGGGCCACCCTGCGGGGCGCCCTGTGGGCCACCCTGCGGGGCGCCGCCCTGGGAACCGCCCTGCGGGCCTGGAGAGACCTGAGGGCTCGGACGCGGACCGGGCTTGGGGCCCGGACGCGGAGGTGCCGGAACCGGGGACTGCCCGGCGCCGTTGCCGGCCTGGCTGTCCGCCGGCCGGGGCGCAGCCCTTGGCGGCTGCGGCTTGTTGGACGGCTGTCCGCCGCCCCTGGAGGGCCCACCCTTGGATGCGCCCAGAGCTTCGGTGAGCCTGCGGACCACCGGCGCCTCGATGGTCGAGGACGCCGAGCGGACGAACTCTCCCATCTCTTGGAGCTTGGCCATGACGACCTTGCTCTCTACGCCGAACTCCTTAGCGAGCTCGTATACCCGGACCTTCGCCACTGCACTCCCTTACTCGGCCCGGGAGGCTGGCTGTGCCGTCCGGACCGTCGTTACCTTGACGTCTTCATCGCCGCGTGCTCATCAGGCGCTCATAGCAATCTGACTCCGCCCATCAACTCGGCGTCCTACATGACATGGGGTTCTCCTCCAGGTGTGCTCGCACGGGCGAGACGTCGAGCGGCCCCGGCACGCGAAACGCGCGCGGGAACGCCCGCCGCCGCTCGGCGAGCTCCAGACAGCTCAGGGCCGGATGCAGCGACGCACCGCGGCCCGGAAGCCGTCCTCGCAGGTCGGGGACCACCTGGCCCCCTGCCCGCACCAGGCGGAGCAGCTCGGACTTGGCCGTGCGGACCCTGCAGCCCACGCATGTGCGCTGAGGGACCCCTCGGCTACCATATTCCAGCTTACCGCTTTGACGCATCTACGGAACCGGCGGCATCCTCCGCCTGTGTGTCGGGTCGGATGTCGATCCGCCATCCCGTGAGCCTCGCGGCCAGCCGGGCGTTCTGCCCCTCTTTCCCGATGGCCAGCGAGAGCTGGTAGTCGGGCACGGTGACCCGTGCGACCCGCCCGTCGAGATCGAGAACCTCGACATGGGAAACACGCGCCGGGGACAGCGCATTCCCGACGAATTCGGCAGGATCCTCGGACCAGTCGATGATGTCGATCTTCTCGCCGTGGAGCTCGGTCATCACGTTGCGCACCCGCGAGCCCATCGGGCCGATGCAGGCGCCCTTGGCGTTGACGCCGGGCTTGCGCGACCTGACCGCGATCTTGGTGCGGTGGCCGGCCTCGCGGGCCACCGCGGCGATCTCCACGGTGCCGTCGGCGATCTCCGGCACCTCCAGCGCGAACAGCTTCTTCACCAGGCCGGGATGCGTGCGCGACAGGGTGACCGAGGGGCCCTTGTGGCCCTTCTTGACCTGCACGACGTAGGCGCGGATGCGCTCGCCGTGCAGGTAGTCCTCGCCGGGGACCTGCTCGGCGTGCGGCAGCACGGCCTCGATCTTGCCCAGGTCGACCAGGACCACGCGGGGGTCCTTGCCCTGCTGGATCACGCCGGAGACCAGCTCGCCCTCGCGGCTGGCGAACTCGCCGAAGTTGATCTCGTCCTCGGCGTCGCGGAGCTGCTGCAGGATGACCTGCTTGGCGGTGGTGGCGGCGATCCTGCTGAAGTTTCCAGGGGTGTCGTCGAACTCCCTGACGACCTCGCCGTTCTCGCCCAGCTCGGCCGCCCAGATGGTGACGTGGCCGCTGCCGCGGTCGAGCTCGGCGCGTGCCTTGGCGGCCGCTCCGTCGGTGCGGAAGTAAGCGATCAGCAGGGCGTCCTCGATCGCCTTGACCACCAGGTCGAAGGAGATGTCCTTCTCCCGCTCCAGGCTGCGCAGGACGCTCATGTCGATGTCCACGGCGGCTCCCCCTTAGCCTTCGTCGCCGTCGACGTCGTCGATGCGGCGGAACTCCACCTGCACCCGTCCGCGGGCCAGGTCCTCGTACTCGAACCGGCGCGCGGTCCCGGCGACGTCGAGGTCGACGCCGGCGTCGTCCGCGGCCGTGATGCGGCCTTCCACCACAGTGCCGTCCCTCAGCTCCGCCTTGACCAGGCGCCTGGCCGCGCGGCGCCAGTGGCGCGGCTCGGTGAGGGGGCGGTCGACGCCCGGCGAGGAGACCTCCAGCGTGTACGCCGTCTGCCCCATCGCGTCGTCGTCGTCGAGTGCCGCCGAGACGGCCTGGCTCACGTCGGCCACGTCGTCGAGGCTCACGCCGCCGTCGCGGTCGACGATCACGCGCAGCACGCGCCGCCTGCCCGCCTGGGTGACCGTGATGTCCTCCAGATCGAGGCCCTCCGCGCTGACCACGGGCTCCAGGAGCTTCATCAGGTGGTCGCGGGGTGATGCGCTGCCCATATCGACCTCCCCTATTGTCATGTCTCAGCCGGGCGGACCTCGCCTGCGGCTCTCCGCCGCGTGACCGCTCAGCCAGCGACGACAGTTGACACCCTATCCGTACGGGGGCACGGAAAGAGCGCCACTCGTCACGGCCGAATGGCGGGTCGAACGTCGGAGCGTCGCCTGGCGGCGATCGCGGGCACAGACCGTACGATGCTATCTGCGTCAGTGACAACTGGAGGTTCCCGCTCGTGCGCCCGCGTCACCTCTCCCGGCGAGCCCTGCTGGCTGGCGGAGCGGCCGCTCTCACCGCCTGCAGCTCCTCCGGGACGGCCCCGGGGCCGTCCGCCCCGGCGTCCGACTCTCCCGAGACGGCTCTCGTCAAGGGGCTGATCGCGGAGAAGGAGCGCACGATCGCGCTGTACTCGTCGCTGATCGACGGGGACGGGGGCGACAGGCTGGCGCCCTTCCGCGACCGCCATCAGGCGCACCTGGACGAGCTGCGCAAGCACGTGACGGGCGCGGGCGGGGCCTCCGCGCCGCCCACCGCCTCGCCGCCCGCCGCCTCGCCGTCCGCCTCCGGGGCGCCGTCCGGGTCGGCGGAGCCGGAGAAGCCGTCGCTGTCGCGGCTGCGCGAGCTGGAGCGGAAGGCGGCGGCGCGGCGGGCCAAGCAGCTCGCGGCGGTCTCGCCCGGCATGGCCCAGCTCATCGCCAGCATCGGCGCCTGCGAGGCCGTCCACGCCACGGCCCTGCCGAGGTCGCTGTGAACGGGAACGACCTGGACAAACTGGGCAAGGCGCTGGCGGCCGAGCACGCGGCGCTGTTCGCGTACGGGCTGCTGGGGGCGCGGACGTCGGGGGCGCTGCGGGAGCGGATGAGCGCGGCCTACGACGCCCACCGGGCGCGGCGCGACCAGGTGCGCGCGTACATCATGGCCAGGGGCGGCAGGCCGGTGGAGGCGGAGGCGTCCTACGCGCTGCCGTTCTTCCCCTCGGACGCCACGCTGGCGGCCAAGCTGGCGGTGCACCTGGAGAGCGGCGTGACGGCCGCCTACCTGGAGCTGGCGGCGGCCCAGGACGTCGCGCTGCGCCGCTACGCCGCCCTGGCCATGCAGGAGGCGGTCACCCGCTCCTACGCCTTCCGCCCGTCGCAGCCGCCCGCCTTCCCCGGCATGCCGGCCGTCCCGGCGGCGACACAGACGCCCCCGGCCACCCCGACGGCGGCGCAGAGCGGCGGATAGGCGGACGGCCCGCCCCGCGCCCCCACGGGGCGCAGGGGGGCCGCAGGGGACGGGACGCACCGCAGGGCGACCGGCGTCCGCAGGGGGACGGGACGCACCGCAGGGCGACCGGCGTCCACAGGGGGACGGGACGCACCGCAGGGCGACCGGCGTCCGCAGGGGGACGGGACGCACCGCAGAGCGGCCGGCGTCCACAGGGGGACGGGACGCACCGCAGGGCGATCGGCGTCCGCCCGGGGATGGGTGGGCCCGCGGGAGCGGCCGGCGGGCCCGGGGCGGGGCGTGGGTCAGGCGGTGGTGGCGGCGGCGACGCGGTCGGCGGCCTCGGCGAGCGGGATCTCCGACTTCTCGCCGCTCACCCGGTCGCGCAGCTCGACCACGCCCTGCGACAGCCCGCGCCCGACCACCACGATGGTCGGGACGCCCAGCAGCTCGGCGTCCTTGAACTTGACGCCGGGCGAGACCTGGGGCCGGTCGTCCACCAGGACGCGCAGGCCGCGCGACTCCAGCTCGCCGGCCAGCTCCAGGGCGGCCTCCACCTGGTTGTCCTTGCCGGTGCCGACGATGTGCACGTCGGCGGGGGCCACCTCGCGCGGCCAGACCAGCCCGAGCTGGTCGTGGGCCTGCTCGGCGATCACGGCCACGGCGCGCGAGACGCCGATGCCGTAGGAGCCCATGGTGATGCGGATGGGCTTGCCGTCGGGGCCGAGGGCGTCGAGGCCGGCCGCGTCGGCGTACTTGCGGCCGAGCTGGAAGATGTGGCCGATCTCGATGCCGCGGTCGATGGACAGCTCGCTGCCGCAGCGGGGGCAGGGGTCGCCGGCGCGGACCTCGGCGGCCTCGATGGTGCCGTCGGGGGTGAAGTCGCGGCCCGCGACCACGTTGGCGGCGTGCTTGCCGGGCTCGTTGGCGCCGGTCACCCAGGAGCTGCCGGTGACCACGCGCGGGTCGACGAGGTAGCGGATGCCCAGCTCGCGCAGGACCTGCGGGCCGATGTAGCCGCGGACGAGACCGGGGTGGGCGGCGAAGTCGGCGGCCTCGAAGATGGCGGGCTCGCCGGGGGCGAGGGCGGCCTCCAGGCGCTTGAAGTCGACCTCGCGGTCGCCGGGGACGCCGATGACGAGCGTCTCGGCCTTGTCGGAGCCGGGGGTGGTGACCTTGACGACGACGTTCTTGAGGGTGTCGGCGGCGGTGATGCCCAGGCCGTGGTGCTCGTTGACGTGCGACACCAGCGACTCGATGGTCGGGGTGTCGGGGGTGTCCATGACCGTGAGCGGGGGCGCGTCGTCGTAGGGGCGCGCGGCGGGGGCGGGCGTGACGACCGCCTCGGCGTTGGCCGCGTAGCCGCAGGAGTGGCAGGCCACGAAGGCGTCCTCGCCGGTGGGCGTGGGGGCCAGGAACTCCTCGGAGGCCGAGCCGCCCATGGCGCCCGACTGGGCGAACACGATCTTGTATCGGATGCCGAGCCGGTCGAAGGTGCGGATGTAGGCCTCGCGGTGCTGCTCGTAGGAGCGCTTGAGCCCGTCGTCGTCGAGGTCGAAGGAGTAGGAGTCCTTCATCAGGAACTCCCGGCCGCGCAGGATGCCCGCCCGGGGACGGGCCTCGTCGCGGTATTTCGTCTGGATCTGGTAGAGGATGACCGGGTAGTCCTTGTAGGAGGAGTACTCGCCCTTGACCATGTCGGTGAAGAGCTCCTCGTGGGTGGGGCCGAGGAGGTAGTCGGCGCCCTTGCGGTCGTGCAGGCGGAAGATGTTGTCGCCGTACTCGGTCCAGCGGCCGGTGGCCTCGTAGTACTCGCGGGGCAGCAGGGCGGGGAAGAGCACCTCCTGGGCGCCCATCCGGTTCATCTCCTCGCGGACGATCCTGGTGACGTTCTCCAGCACCAGCTTGCCGAGCGGCAGCCAGGAGTAGATGCCCGGCGCCACGCGGCGGACGTAGCCGGCGCGGACCAGGAGCTTGTGGCTCGGCACTTCCGCGTCTGCCGGGTCGTCCCGCAGGGTGCGAAGAAACAACGACGACATGCGCAGCAACACGGCTACTCCTTGCTCGAACCCGGATGTGGAGGACTACAGGCTATCGAGTCGGGGCCGCCGCCCGCTCGGCGTTAACCCGCCCCGCCCGCCCGGTCCGGAGGCCCCGGTCAGGCCGGCCGCGGGATCCAGCCCGTGACGAAGACCGCCAGCCACACCGCGAACAGGCCGGAGAAGAGGACCGACAGGGCGAGGGCGCGCGCCCGGGAGCGGGCGCTCCTGCGCAGCCCGAGCACCAGGACGACCGTCAGCAGGCCGACCAGCAGGGCGGGCCCCGGCCAGAACGAGCGCTCGGTGTCGATGAAGCCGGGCGTCGCGCGGTCCACGACGTCGGCGATGAGCGCCGCGCCGATGCCGCCCGCGGCCAGGTCGCCCCAGGCGTCGTCCCTGCGGGTGACGTAGGCCAGCAGGCCGAGGCCCACCAGCAGGGCGAGGATCCAGTTGAGCCCGGCGGCGCTGCCGCCGATGACGTCGAAGGCCGGGTAGCCGCGGAGCGCGCCCGCGCCCATCGCGGCGACCAGCGTGGAGACCGCCGCCAGGAACGTGGTCAGCAGCGCCCAGCCGAACCCCGACGCGCTCGCCCCCACGGCCAGCGCCAGGGCGAGGTAGGCGTAGGGCTCGTAGAGCTGGCCGAGCCAGCCGGGGCCGCGGCCGGAGATGAGCATGCCGACCAGGCCGACGGCGAGTCCCCCCAGGAAAGCCGCGACCAGGTGCCGTTCGATGCCGCGTTGGCGGCGGTCGTACTCGGCGAAGTCGGCGTAGTCGATCGTGGTGTTGTTCATCTCCCTTTCCCCTGGTCAACCCCTCCCCCGGGAACTTCGGGAATTGACCGCTTTCAGATTATGTGAACCTACATAAAAGGCAAATTTCGGTCATTCCTCTACCAAAACAAGCAAGTGCTTGGTTAGCATGGTTCCGTGTCGCTTCCCGACGAGCTCGGCGCCGCGGTCCGCGGCTACCTGGCCGCCCGCCCCGGCGCGTCCTGGAGCGACCTCGCGCGGGACGTGGGCGTGGCCGGCCTGCTGGTCCCCGAGGAGCACGGCGGCGCCGGCTGCGGGCCGGCCGAGCTGGCCGCCGTGGCCGAGGAGATGGGCCGCGTCCTGTCCCCGCACCCCTTCCTGCAGACGGCGGTCATGGCGGTGACGGCCGCCGCCGCGTGCGGAGCGGGAGACCTGCTCAAGGCCCTGGCCGCCGGCGACGTGACCGCCGCCGTGGCGCTGCCCGGCGAGGCCGCGTTGCGCCTGGAGGCGGGCGGGCGGCTCAGCGGCGTGGTGCCGTACGCGCCGGCGGGCGAGCTGGTGCTCGCGTACGTGGACGGGCAGCTCGTGGCGGCGGAGCCGACGCGGCGGGAGCCGTACCGGACGATGGACGAGAGCCGGCCGCTGGCCCGGCTGACCTTCGAGGGCGCGCCCGCGCGGCGGCTCGGCGACGCCGGCTCGGCGGAGCGGGTACGCGACCTCGGGATCGCGGCGCTGGCCGCCGAGCAGGTGGGCGGGGCGCAGCGGTGCCTGGAGATGGCGGTGGAGCACGCCAGGACACGGGTGCAGTTCGGGCGGCCCATCGGGGCGTTCCAGGCGATCAAGCACAAGCTGGCCGACGTGCTGCTGCTGGTCGAGTCGGCCAGGTCGGCGGCGCGGGCGGCCGGCGCGGACGGGGTGGCGGCGGCGGTGGCGGGGTCGTACTGCACGGAGGCGTACCTGGTGGCGGCCGGGGAGAACATCCAGGTGCACGGGGGGATCGGGATCACCTGGGAGCACCCGGCGCATCGCTACCTCAAGCGGGCCACCTCCGACGCTCAGCTCTTCGGCCCGCCCGAGGCCCACCGCGCCCGCCTGGCCGCCACGGTCTTCGGCGGGCCGTAGCCCAAGCCGCAGCCCGGGCCGCAGCCCGGGCCGCAGCCCGGGCCACGCGGTCGCGAGGGCGGGTCAGCCGCCCAGGAGCTCTTCCCAGGGATGGCGGGTGTTGGTGCGGCGGGTGGTGTCGAGGGCTTCGGCGAGGCGCCAGAAGCCCGGCCGGGCGCGGACCGTGGCCCGGCCCATCGGGTCGATCGCGCGCAGCTCGAAGCGCACGCCCATCACGTCGAGCACGGCCCTGGCGGCTCCCCCGGGCCCGGCCTCGGTGACCAGCGGCCCGTCGTGCTCGGGGTCGCGGACCTGCCCGGCCAGCAGGGCGGCGACCTCGGAGGCGTAGGGCCCGTCGCGCCACTCGATGTGCCAGCTGTGGTCGGCCCCGCGCCACCAGGTCAGGTCGCGGCACGACTCGATGAAGTCGGCCTCGGTCGCGAGCGCCGCCATGACCCGGCCGAACGCCTCGTAACGGCGGGCGCTCGCGAGCGAGAGACCGTCCCCGTCGTGGCCGGGATCGCCGGCCTCCTTCGGTCGTCTCAGGGCGTGCTTTCGCTTCACAGGCATCCACTCTGATCGCGCCCGCGCCCTTCCCGCAAGTCCTCGCCGCTGATACGCTCTACCAAGCGAGCGCTTGGTTTACTACTGTGCCGGAGGCGCGATGACGACCCTACGGATCAGCCTGGGGTACGAACTGGAGGTCCGCGGCCGCACCCGCGACGTCGAGCAGCAGGCGTTCCACAACGTGGTCGAGCAGGTCGTGCTGGGCGACCGGCTGGGGTTCGACACCGCCTGGTTCGTGGAGCACCACTTCACGCGGGGCTTCTCCCACTCCTCCGCCCCCGACCTGGTCCTGGCCGCCGCCTCGCAGCGCACCGAGCGCATCCACCTGGGGCTCGGCGTGGTGCTGCTGCCGTTCCAGTCGCCGATCCGCACGGCCGAGCGCGTCGCCACCCTGGACGTCCTCAGCCGCGGCCGGGTGGAGTTCGGCACCGGCCGCGGCGCCTCCCCGCTGGAGTACCAGGCGTTCCAGCGGCCGTTCGAGAAGTCCCGGCAGATCTGGGAGGACTCGCTGGAGGCCGTGCTGGCCATCTGGGACGCCGACGGCGAGCCGGTCAGCCGCTCGACCGAGTTCTTCGAGATCCCGGACGTCGCGGTCTATCCGCGCCCGGCGCAGTACCCCCACCCGCCGGTGTGGGTGGCCTCCACCTCGCTCGACGGCTATCTCGCCGCCGCCCGGCACGGCTACAACCTGCTCGGCATGACCATGCTCAAGGGCATCGACGACGTGGCCGCCGACATCGCGCGCTACCGCGAGTGCCTGGCCGAGCACGGCTTCGACCCGGGCAGCCGGCGCGTCGCCCTGATGATCCCCTGGTACGTCGCCCCCACCAGGGAGGCCGCCACCGCCACGGCCGCCGACCCCGTGCTGTGGTACATCCGCCGCCAGGTCAACCTGGTCACCCCGCCCGACTACTACGACGCCCGCCACGCCACGCACCGCGTCCTGGGCCAGCTCGCCGCCGGGCTGCCGCCCGAGGAGGCCATGGCCACGCTGCGCGAGCACCTGATGGTCGTGGTGGACGACGTGGAGGGCTCGCGCAAGGCCCTGGCCAGGATCGCCGAGGCCGGCGCCACGGACCTCATCATCCAGGCCCAGGTGGGCGGGCTGGCGCACGAGCGGGTCTGCGAGGCGATGACGTTGTTCATGACCGAGGTGGTGCCCTCATGACCGTGGGGACGGGACGGTGGCTGACGCGGGACGACCTCGGGGCCGCCGCGGGCTCGGCCGCCGGGCTCCTGCTGGTCTCCCCCGACGCCGCCAGCGCCTTCCCGCTGGGCCCCCGGGACCGTTCCGACGCCGCCGGGCTGGCCGCGGCGGCGCTGCGCGCGGCCGGGGTCGGCGAGCACGACCGGGTGGCGGTGGCCCTCGCCGAGCCCGCGGGCGCGCTGTGGGCCGCCGCCGCGGCCGAGGTCGCCCAGGCCGCCGCCGACCTGGGGCCGCGCGGCCGGATGCGGCTGCACCACGCGCTGACCGCGCTGCGCGCCACGACGCTGGTCGCCACTCCGACCGGCGCGATGGACCTGCTGGCCCGCCTGCACCTGGAGTTCCTGCTGGACCCCCTGGACCTGGGGCTCACCACCATCGTCCTGACCGGCGAGATCGCCTCCAAGCGCACGATGGCGCACCTGGCGGGCGAGTTCGCCGCCCGGGTCACCGAGGTGTACGCCAGCCCGTTCGGCGGCACCCCGCTGGCCTGGCGGGCGGCCGAGGAGGACCCGCTCACGCCGCTCGCGGACGGCCTGCTGGGCCTGGCCCGCCTGGCCAAGGACGCCCCCGCCGGCCCCGGCGCCCCCCTCGCCGAGCTGGTCGTCACCCCGCGCGGGCACGCCACGCTCGGCGACGCCGTCCTGCGGACCGGGCAGGTCGCGCGGGCGGGCGAGCGGGCGGGCGGGGAGCTGCCCGCGCCGGCCCACACCGTGGGCGACCACGTGCTGGTCAGGGGCGTGTGGCTGGCGCTGCCCCGCGTCGAGAGGGCCCTCGCCAAGATCGACGGGGTGGCCGGGTGGGAGCTGACGATCAGCCGGCCGGGCACGCTGGACACCGCCGTGCTCACCGTGACGTTCGGCCGCGAGAGCCTGATCGGCAACCCCATGTGGCGGGCGCGGGTCCAGGAGGCCGTGCGGGCGCTGACGCCCGTCTCGATCGGCGTGGAGATCGCGCCGCGGCCGGCCGGGGCGGCGGGACCGCGGCCGGGGCCGGGCAGGGTGACCGACCTGCGCGGCCACCATCTGGGCAGGGACCGGGCGCTCGTCTCCTAGGGGTGGTCATGGCACCGATGCCGGAGTGGGGCACGCTCCCCCGCATGCTGCGCGACCAGGCGGAAACCCACCCGGACGCGGTCGTGGTGTCCGAGGGCGGCGCCCGCACGACACCGGCCGGGCTGCGGGAGGCGGCCTCGGCGGTCGCCCGCGGCCTCATCGCGCTGGGCGTCGAGCCCGGCGACCGGGTGGCGCTGTGGGGGGTCAACTCGGCGTACTGGGTGGTGCACGCGCTCGGCGTCTGGGACGCGGGCGCGGTCCTGGTGCCGCTGTCGCCGCGGTTCAAGGGCATCGAGGCGGCCCAGCTCATCGCGCGGACCGGCGCGCGGGTGCTGATCACCGGCGAGGGCCCCGCAGGCACCGCGCTGTCCGGGCTGCTGCCGGACGGGGCGCGGCCGTGGCGCACGGTCGTGCCGCCGGGCGCGGAGCTGCGCGCGCTCGGGGAGCGGGTGCCCGTGCGGGAGGCCGAGGAGCGGGCGCTCGCCGTCCGGCCCGGCGACCTGTGCGAGATCATGTCCACCTCCGGCACGACGGGCACGCCCAAGGGCGTCATGCTGGACCACTCCCAGATCCTGCGCGGCTACTGGGACTGGTCGGAGATCGTCACGCTGGACGAGCACGACCGCTATCCGGTCATCGCGCCGTTCAGCCACGGCTTCGGGCTGAACGCCGGGCTCGTGGCCTGCCTGCTGCGCCGGGCCACGATGCTGCCGGTCCCCGCCTTCAGCCCGGACGCGCTCATGTCGCTGATCTCCCGCGAGCGGGTCACCGTCCTGGCCGGGCCGCCGACGCTCTTCCACCGCGTCCTGGACGAGCTGGAGCGCGGCTCCTGGGACCTCTCCTCGCTGCGGGTGGCCATCTGCGGGGCCGCCGCCGTGCCCGCCGCCCTCATCGACCGGCTGGTCGAGCGGGTCGGGCTGGAGCGGATGATCAACGCGTACGGGCTGATGGAGGGCACGGTCGTGTCCATGACCCGGGCCGGCGACCCGATCGAGGTCGTCGCGAACACCACCGGCAGGCCCGTCCCCGGCATCGAGGTCAGGATCGTGGACGGCGACGGCGAGCCGGTCGGGCCCGGCGAGCGCGGCGAGATCCTGCAGCGCGGCTACGGCGTCATGCGCGGCTACTGGGACGACCCCGAGCGGACCGCCGAGGCCGTGGACGCCGACGGCTGGCTGCACACCGGCGACGTCGGCGTGCTCGACGAGCACGGCAACCTCGCCGTCGTGGACCGCAAGAAGGAGCTCTACATCGTCAACGGCTTCAACGTCGCGCCCGCCGAGGTCGAGTCGCTGCTGCTGCGCGAGGGCTCGCTCGCGCAGGTCGCCGTGGTCGGGGTGCCGGACGCCTCGGCGGGCGAGGCCGGGGTGGCGTTCGTGGTGCCGCGGCCGGGCGCGGACGTGGCCCCCGAGCGGCTCCTGGCGTGGGCGCGGGCCAACATGTCGGACTTCAAGGTGCCCAAACGGATCGTCGTCGTGGACGACCTCCCCGCGAACGCCAACGGCAAGACCGACAAGCGGGTGCTGCGGGAACGGGCGTCCGGCGGGCGCCCGTAGGCCCGGCGCGCGCGGCGCCGCCGCCGGCCGCGGGGCGGGAACATCGGGCGGGAACATCGGGCGGGCGGTTTTCCCCGGGGACGGGTTCGGCCAGACTGGCGATCGGGGATACATCGGTGACATCGGCCGGTTGCACCTCATGGGGCGCATGCCCCGGCGGCCGGTTCTGAGGAGGCGGCGTGACGTTGCGTGTGGCGGTCATCGGGTCGGGTCCCGCCGGGATCTACACGGCCGAGGCCCTGGTCAAGCAGTCGGCCGAGCCGGTGCGGGTCGATGTGCTCGAACGCCTGCCTACCCCGTACGGGCTGGTCAGGTACGGCGTCGCGCCCGACCACACCTCGATCAAGTCGATCGCCGGCTACCTCAAGCGGGTGCTGGAGCTGCCCGAGGTGCGCTTCCTCGGCGGCGTCACGCTGGGCGAGCACGTGTCGGTGGACGACCTGCTGGGCCGCTACGACGCCGTGGTCTACTGCACCGGCGCGATGGTCGACCGGCGGCTCGGCATCCCCGGCGAGGACCTTCCTGGCAGCGTGGCCGCCACCGACTTCGTCAACTGGTACTGCGGCCATCCCGACGTCGATCCCGGCCGGTTCACGCTCGACAGCCCCGAGGTCGCGGTGATCGGCGTCGGCAACGTGGCCGTGGACGTCGTCCGCGTCCTGGCCAGGACCGCCGACGAGCTGAGCCGCACCGACGTGCCCCACGACGTGCTCCAGCGGCTGTCCGAGAGCCAGGTCAAGGTCATCCACATGGTGGGCCGGCGCGGGCCCGAGCACGCCAAGTTCACCCTCAAGGAGCTACGCGAGCTGGGCGAGCTGGACAACGCCGACGTCGTGGTGCGCCCCGACGAGGCCCAGGTGAGCGGCGACGGCTTCTCCCGGCAGGTGCGGGGCAACGTGGAGGTCATCCGGTCGTGGTCGGCCCGATCGCCGGCCGGCCGGGCGCGCCGCCTCGACGTGCGCTTCTGGCTGCGGCCGGTGGAGATCCTGGGCACCGAGCGGGTCGAGGGGCTACGGCTGGAGCGCACCCGGCTGTCGCCGGAGGGGCGCGTGGTGGGCACGGGCGCGTTCGAGACGCTGCCGGTCGGCATGGTGCTGCGGTCCGTGGGCTACCAGAGCGTGCCGCTGCCCGGGGTGCCGTTCTCCGAGGAGACCATGACCGTGCCGAACGAGGCGGGGCGGGTGCGCGAGCGCGAGTACGTCGCGGGCTGGCTCAAACGCGGCCCGACCGGCGTCATCGGGACGAACAAGTCCGACGCCGCCGAGACCGTGCGCACGTTGCTGGCCGACCTGGCGGGGCGCGAGCGGCTGCCCGGGACCGCCACGATCGACGCGCTGCTGGCCGAGCGGGGCGTGCGGCCGGTCACCTACGACGAGTGGCTGGCGATCGAGGCGGCCGAGGCCGAGCTGGCCAAGTCGCTCGGGCGCGGCGACCGGGTCAAGCTCGTCGGCCTGGAGGCCATGCTCCGTGCCTGCCGTCCCTGAGGTGCCCGCCGTCCCCGGAGTCCCCGCCGTCCCTGAGGTGCCGCCGGGGTTCGCGGGCGCCTACGAGGCGCAGCGGGCCCGTTTCCCCGGGCGGTCGGGGTGGCAGCCGGTCCACACCGTGTACGTGCCCGCCGACCGGTTCTCGGCGGCGACCGTCGGCGAGTGGCGCGAGCAGGCGACGGCGCTGGTGGCGTCCCATCTGGCGGGGCCGCGCGAGCTGGCCGAGGTGTTCGGCACGCCGCCCGGCCTGGCCGCCGCCGTGCACGCCAGGCTGCTCCTCAAGCTCGGCCGCGAGCCGATCGAGGACCTGCGGATCGACTTCGAGGACGGCTACGGCGCGCGCCCTGACCCGATCGAGGACGGGCACGTCGAGCGGGCGGCCGAGGCCGTGGCCGCCCTGCACGCCGCGGGGACGCTGCCGCGCCGGTGGGGGCCGCGGGTGAAGTCGTTCGCGGACGGCGACCCCGGGCGCTCGATCAGGACGCTGGCCGGGCTGGTCGGCGGGGTGGTCGGGCGGGCCGGCGAGCTGCCCGCCGGGTTCACGGTGACCTTCCCCAAGGTGCTCATGGAGGACTACCTGCGGCAGTTCGCGGACGTGCTGGGCCGGCTGGAAGCGGGGCTGGGGGCGGGGCTGGGGGCGGGGCTGCGGTTCGAGATGCAGGTGGAGGCGCCGCAGACGCTGCCGTTCCTGCGGGCCGAGCTGGCCGAGCCGGGCGGGCCGCTGGGCGGGCGGCTGGCGGCGGCGCACTTCGGCGTGTTCGACTACACGGCCGCGCTCGGGCTGCCGCCGCACGAGCAGCGGCTCGACCACCCGGCCTGCGACCACGCCCGGCACGTCATGCAGACGGCGTTCGCGGGCACGGGCGTGGAGCTGTCGGACGGCTCGCTGGCCGCCTCCCCCGCCTCCGGGCGGGCCGAGGACGTGCACGCGCTGTGGCGGCGGCACGCCGAGCTGGTGCGGCACTCGTTGCGGCACGGCTTCTACCAGGGCTGGGACATGCACCCGTCGCACCTGGTGAGCCGGTTCGCCACCGTGTACGCCTTCCACCTGGCCCGCTACGACTCCTACCGGGAGCGGGTCCGCGCGTGGGAGGAGCGGCGGCAGGCCGGTGACGGCGTCATGGACGAGCCCGCCACCGTCCGCGCCCTCGCCGCGGCGCTGGACAGGGCTGACGCGGCGCTGCCCTGAACCCGTACACTGGCGCTCAGGTCGGGGGGCCTTTCGCACCATAGGAGACATTCATGCGGCTTGCCGCCGTGGCCTGCCTCGTCGCGCTCGTCCTTCCCGTTCTTCCCGCCGCGCCCGCGGCCGCCGCCGCCTGCGAGCCGGGCAGCGGCCCCAAGCTGAAGGGCCGCGACCTCACCGAGGCCGCGCTCCCCGGCGGCCTGCCCGCCGACCTGACCTGCGCCGACCTGCGCGGCGCCAGGCTCGACGGCCTGATGGTCACCAGCCGGCTCACCCGCGCCGACCTGCGGGGCGCGTCGCTGCGCGGCACCCGCCTGCACAACACCCGGCTCGACGGCGCCGACCTGCGCCGGGCCGACCTCAGCGAGGCCCGGCTCCCGAACGTCGACGCCCGGGGCGCCGACCTCTCCGGCGCCGTCCTGGAGGACGCCGAGCTCCAGTACGCGCGGCTGGAACGCGCCAACCTCACCGGCGTCCGCGCGGCCCGCGCCAAGCTCTACTACGCCCAGCTCGACGGCGCCCGCCTGGCCGGCGCGGACCTGACCGGCGTCCCCCTCTACGGGGCCGACGCCCGGGGCGCCGACCTCACCGGCGCCAAGCTGGCCGACGCCGCGCTGTACCAGGGCGTCTTCGTCAGGACGGTCTTCAAGGACGCGGACCTGTCCCGCACCCGGCTCGACTCGGCCACCCTGACCGGAACGGTCTTCGACGGCGCCAAGCTCGCCGAGACCCGCATGGACGGCTCCGACGCGACCGGCGCCACCTTCACCGGCGCCGACGTCACCCGGGCCGAGCTGCGCGACTCGCGCGGCCTCGACCTCAAGGGCGCGAAGGGGGTGCCGCGCTCGCTGCCCGCCATGCCGGACGGCTGCGCGCCGGGCAGCGGCCAGAAGTACGCCGGCTGGGACCTGACGTCCGTCTCCGAGCTGCCCAGGGACCTGCGGTGCGCCGACCTGACGGGAGCCAGGCTGGACGGCGTGGACCTCGGCTCCGTACGGCTGGACCGCGCCGTGCTGCGCGGCGTGTCGGCCCGCGGCGCCACCTTCCGCGAGCTGCGCGGCGCGGACCTGCGCGACGCCCGGCTCGCCGGGGCCTCCTTCACCAGCGGCGACCTGCGCGACGCGCGTCTTGAGGGCGCGGACCTGAGCCGGGCCACGCTCACCAGCGTCCGGGCCCAGGACGCGCGCTTCGACCGGGCCACGCTGCGGGAGGCCGAGTTCGTCAGCGCGGAGCTGAGCGGGGCCGGCTTCGCGGACGCGGACGTGACCGACGCCGACTTCCTCAGCGCGAAGGGGGCCGACCTGTCCGGCTCGCGCAGCGACCTGTCGCCCGGCTGGGTGGTGCTCTGGGGTGTGCTGGCGTTCCTCGCGGCGCTGGTGCTGCTCGGGGTGGTGCGCTCGGCCAGGGCGGCGCGCCGGCGGCGGGCCGAGGCCACGGCGCGGGCGGCCGTGAGCCTGGCCGACGGGGTCGCCATGGCGCAGGAGGCGATCGTGCTGCTCGGGGAGGAGATCGACGCCTTCGACCAGTCGATGGACCCCGGGGACGACCGGCGGGCCAGCGCGGACTGGCGGCGGGTGCTGGACGCCTACGACGGGGCGCGGCACCGGATCGACGCGGTCGAGAGCACGGACGAGCTGGACGAGGTGCGCGCGTCGCTGGCGGCGGGCCGCGAGTCCCTGGCCCGCCTCCGCTCCGGCGGCTGACGCCCGCCGGCCCCCGGGGCGGCCCCAGGGCGGTCCCCGGCGGCGTCCCGCCGGCCCAAGCGGCGTCCCGCCGACCCCAGGCGGCGTCCCGCCGACCCCAGGCGGCGTCCCGCCGACCCCAGGCGCCGTCCCGCCGGCCCCGGCGGCGTCCCGGGGGTCAGTCGCGCTCGACCAGGGTTCGCCACTGGCGGACCAGCCGCCACTCCACCGGGTCCGACCAGCTCGCCCGCACCGCCGAGCCGACGTGGAAGGCGCGGATGCCGTGGTCGAGCAGCACCGGCACGTGGGCGGGCCGCAGGCCGCCGCCGGCCAGGATGATCGACCCGTCGCCCGCCTCCGCCCGGGCCCGCAGCATGGGCAGGCCGTCGCCGACCCCGGTGGGGGCGCCCGAGGTGAGCACGGTGGCCAGGTTGGGCAGCAGCCGCACCGCGCGCCAGGCCGCCTGGACGTCGGCCGCGTGGTCCACGGCGCGGTGGAACGTCCAGGGGAGCGGGGACACGGCGTGGATCAGCGCCTCGGTGGCGGCCAGGTCGACCGCTCCCGCGCCGTCGAGGAAGCCGAACACGAACCCGGCCGCGCCGGCCTGGGCCAGCGCCTTGGCGTCGCGGGCCAGCCGGTCGAGCTCCTCGGGCCCGGCGGTGAAGGCGGCCTCGGAGCGCAGCATCACCATCTGCGGCAGGGGGCACTCGGCCGCGATCGCGGCAACCGTCTCCGGGGAGGGGGTCAGCCCGTCGGCCGCCATGCCGGCGACGACCTCCAGCCGGTCGGCTCCGCCCTGTTCGGCGGCCACGGCGTCGCGCACGTCGAGCGCGATCACCTCGAGCAGGGATCCGGTCATGGAGGAGAGGTTATATGGCGCTCTGTCCTGTTGCGCCCAAAACCATCCTCCGGCCGCCCGGCCTCCGCGCGCGACGGAGGCCGGGCGGTGCCGGATCAGGCGGCGGTGATCAGCTCGGCGAGGGTCAGGTCGCGGAAGGCGGTCGTGACGAGGTCCTCGGACCGGCGCTGGAACAGGGCGCCGCTGGAGCGGTGCGGGAGGTCCACGGTGCGCAGGTGCTGGAAGCCGCGGTTGCGGTAGTACCGTTGCAGCCGCGGGTTCGCCTTGGCGCAGTCCAGGCGCAGCCAGGGCAGGCCCGAGGCGAAGGCGCCGGCCGCGGCCCAGTCGAGCAGCGCGTCACCGAGGCCGCTGCCGGACCAGGGCCGGGCCACGGCCAGCTTGTGGACGTAGAGCGCGGCCCCCGGGTCGTCGTCGGCGGTCCAGAACTCCGGGTCGGCGTGCCCGTCGAGGGCTATGGTGGCCACGGGCGGCGCCGACTCGTCCGGATCCAGGTAACGCAGCTCGTCGTCGAGCACGAACAGCACCCGGTCCTCGATGAGCGGCCTGATCCGCTCGGCCCCGAAGCCGCCCCGGGGCCACTGCCGCACTCCCCGCGCGTGCAGCCACTCGGCGGTGTCGGCGAGCAGCGTCAGGACGCCGGGGAGGTCCGCGGGCTCCGCGCGCCGGAGCGCGAGGGGATGAAGCAGCGTGTTGGTGTGCATAAGACAGCTCCTGTCGCCTTGAGCGTTCACGCGCATGCGCACAGTGATGGCGCAGTGTCGCGTAAAGGTGATAAGGGTCCTAAATCCGATATATGGGATTTAAGGCGATTTAGGGGAGTATGCACGACTCCCCCAGGCCAGCGAGGCGGCTAATTCTCGCTGCACCCGGCCGGCGGGATCACCCCTTCACCCGAGCTCCTAGCGGCGATCGAGCTCGTATCTGACCAAATGTTTGTCGGCTGGCAACACCGACACGGCGACACGCACTGGCATGTCTGCCCCGTCGTACCCGACTCGGACATACACCATGACTGGCGTGCCGAGTTCGAGCTGGAGGCGCTCGGCCTCCTCCTGGTTGGGCATGCGGGCCCAGATGTCGTCCACGACGCGCACCTGCGCATGACCCAACTCCTCCAGGACCCGGTTCGCTCCCCTCGCGATGTCCCCGGGCCTGGCGATCTCGGAGTCGGCCACCAGGTCACGCGGGAAGTAGGAGTCGTTGGTGTTGTACGGCTGCCCGTCCACGAACCGCAGCCGTCGCCTCACCACGGCCAGCTCCCCATCGGCCAACTCCAGTCTGCTGGCGATCTCCTCGACGGGAGACACGGTCAGCACCTCGATGTACTGGCTCGGCTCGCGGCCTTCCTGCGCCACGGCGTAGGCGAAGGCCTCGCGCAACTCCCCGCGCGGCTGCGGCTCTAGCTCGCGCTGGGGGTAGATGAGCAGCGGACGCCGGTCTCTGACCACGGTCCCGCGTCGCGGCGTACGCGTGACCAGCCCCTCGTTGACGAGCTCCCCGAGGGCCAGCCTGACGGTGTTCCTGCTCACCCCATGGTCTTCCATGAGTTGTGCCTCGGTCGGAAGCTGCGATCCGGGGCCGAGGACACCGGAGTAGATGGCTCGACGCAATTCCGCAGCCACCTGCTGATACAGCACCGACCTTGCCACTTTCACCCCTTTTGTTCCAACAATTTAGACGATCTGGTTCTAGCAGGCCACAACCCCTTGACCGAACCCCCTTGAGCGGCCCATCATCCATTCGTTGGTACAAATCCATCTAAAGGCCGGTGAGGGGGTGAAAGCCAGTGTCGCCGGTCAGCGCGGGTAAGCCGTACCTGCCCAGGCATGACCCCGGTGAAGCAACACGTTTACTGCGTTACGTGTTGCGGCGCCAGAGGGTCACCCACACCTGCCGGAGCGACCGGCGCGGCGAGTCCGTGCAATCGGCGTTGACTGAGCTGACCGTGCGGTGCGATGGCGGATCCTTTGTCTCCCGCAAGGAGGACGGCGCCCACGTCACGCACCCCATTGATGACCCGGTCGGTGCAGCTCGACGCATCGCCGCACGTCGCCGGCGGCCGGAGCCTTCACGCTCCCCCATCGACTCCGTGTGCGACCACGCGGTCTAGGACTCCATCCCTCGCCGGAGTCCTGGCGCCGCCGCTCACGGGGCAGGAAGCGCGTCCTGGCGGGTCCCCCACGCCCGCCAGGGCGCGCTTTCCTCCAAGGGACCGTCATGTGCAGCTCTTCCTTCCGACAGGATGCCCGCTCCCGCTGGCGTGCCGCCCCGCGCGGCGGCGGCCGGGCCCGCGGGCGCGGCCGGGCGGCGGGCACGACCGCGACCGGTGACCGCTTCGCCGTCACCACCGTCGCCGTCACCACCATCGCCATCGCCGCCGCCGCTCTCGCCGCCGAGCCGGTTCCGCTCACGTACGCCGCCCAGATCGAGTCGTCCGCGTTGACGCCTACCGCCACATCATCGACCCTCCCGGCCCGGCACGGGTGTGCCTTCTGCATGGTGGGACTGATGGGATTGGTGGGTACGAATCCGGTGCGCCTATCCGGCCGGCTCCCAGTCCATCAGGGTCAGTTCCTCGTCCACCTTCCGGTAGCTCCCCCGCGCCCGCTCCCAGGCCCGCGGCTCCCGCCCGCCCCGCCAGTTCCCGTGGACCAGGCACCCGGGCACCGCCGTCAGCCGCACCATCACCACCACGTACGGCACCGCCAGCCCGGGCACGAACGGCTGGTGGTTGACGATCCAGCTCTCGACGTGCCCCTCCGGCTCCACCACGCGCCACCGCCACGCCTCGCTCCGGCACGCCGGGCAGAACGCCCGCGCAGGGAAGCGGTCCGTGCCGCAGCCCTCGCACCGCTGCACCGCGAACTCCCGCCGGGCCAGCCGCTCCCACCACGCGCGCGAGTCCCGGTCCGGCTCGGGCCGGTAGGCCGCCATCACGCCCTCCTCAGGATCAGCGCGGAGGTGGCGGGAAGGATGTATCCCGGTTGCGCCGTGGACAGGGCGACCTCCACCCCCGGCACCTGGCGGTCCCCCGCCTCGCCCCGGAGCTGGGAGACCGCCTCCGCGATGTGGTTGACGCCGTGCACGTAACCCTCCGACAGGAAGCCGCCGTGCGTGTTGACCGGCAGCGGGCCGTCCAGGGCGGTGGCCCCGGAGGCCACGTACGGGCCGCCCTCCCCCTTGGCGCAGAACCCGTAGTCCTCGAGCTGGACGATCACCGAGTACGTGAAGCAGTCGTAGATCTCGGCCACGCCGATGTCGCGCGGGCCGAGGCCGGCCTGCGCGTACAGGCGCGGGGCCAGCGCGGCCGCGGCGGTCACCGTGGGGTCGGCCGCGCCGCCCGACAGGTGGGACTGGCCGCCGCCCCAGGCCGCCGCGGAGATCAGGACCGGCGGGCGGCGCAGCGCGCGGGCCCGCTCGGCCGTGGTCACCACCACGGCGCAGGCCCCGTCGGTCTCCAGGCAGCAGTCCAGCAGCCGGAACGGCTCCGCGATCCACCGGCTCGCCAGGTAGTCGTCCAGGGTGATCGGGGTGCGCATGAGGGCGCGCGGGTTCCTGGCGGCGTTGGCGCGCTGGGTGACCGCCAGCGCGCCGAAGTGCTCGGCCGTGGTGCCGTAGCGCAGCATGTGGGCGCGGGCGTACATCGCGTACTGCTGGGGCGGCGCGAGGTACCCGTACGGGGCCTGGTACTGCACCTCGGCGCCGGGGGGCGCGCCGCGGCCGGTGCCGCCCATGCGGAACTCCGAGCGGGCGTTGATCGCCCGGTAGCAGACGACGGTCCCGGCCATCCCGGCCGCCACCGCCAGCGCGGCCTGGCCGACGACGGCGTGGGAGACGCTGCCCCCGCCGAACTGGTCCAGGTGCCAGGACAGGTCGCCGAGGCCCAGCGCGGGCGCGACGAGGGTGGGCGGGGCGGAGTCGCCGACGCGGTGGGTGGCCAGGCCGTCCACGTCGGCGGCGTCCAGCCCGGCGTCCTCCAGGGCTGCCAGCACCGCGCGGCAGGCCAGCGTCAGCGTGCTGACCCCGGAGTCCTTGGTGAACGGGGTGTACCCGATGCCGGCGATCGCGGTCGTGTCCCGGAAATCAAGCAAGCGCTTGGCCACACGAAGCACCGTAGGCCGGATCTTTCCCGCATGTCAACGCGGGCCCGCGCGGGTCCGCCCACGCGACTTGACACCTTTTCCGGCTTGCCCCTACCGTCCAAGCAAGCGCTTGGTAAGATAGGGCGCAGCCGGTGGACTAGGAGGCGGACCCCATGAGCACACACGCTGCCCGGCTCGTCACGCCGGAAAGCTGCCGCGGCCTTCCGGCGCCCCATCAGCGCAGGAGCCGCACCGGAGCCGCCAACGGAGCCGCCATGCCGACGGGCCCTTCCCACCAGAGCGCGAACGGCCCCCTCGACAGCGGCCCCCTCGACGGCGGCCCCCTCGACAGCGGCCCCCTCGACAGCAACCGCTTCCGCAAGGTCCTCGGCCGCTTCGCCACCGGCGTGGTGGCCATCACCGCGCTGGACCCCAGCGACGGGAAACCCTGCGGCCTGGCCGCCAACTCCTTCACCTCCGTCTCGCTCGACCCGCCGCTGGTCGCCTTCTGCGTGGCGCACACCAGCACGAGCTGGCCGCGCGTGCGCGGCGCCAAGGTCGTCACCGTGAACGTCCTGGCCGAGCACCAGCAGCCGGTGTGCGCGCAGATGGCGGCCAGGGGCGGCGACAAGTTCGCGGGCCTGGAGTGGACCGGCTCGCCCGGCGGCAACCCGGTCCTGGAGGGCGCGCTGGCCTGGCTCGACTGCGCCGTCGAAGCCGAGCACCCGGCGGGCGACCACACCATCGTGGTGGCCCGGGTGCTCCAGCTCGACACGCACGCCGACGGCGGCCCCCTGCTGTTCTTCCAGGGCGGCTACGGCGGTTTCCGTTGACCCCTGGGGAGACCCCCGGCTTCCGGGAGCGGGCGCGGGCCTGGCTGGAGCGCGCCCTGGACGGCGAGTTCGCCGCCGCCCGCGGCCTCGGCGGCCCCGGCCGCGAGCACGAGGGGCACGAGCTGCGCCTGGCCTGGGAGCGCCACCTCGGCGCGCACGGCTGGACCTGCCTCGGCTGGCCCGAGCGCCACGGCGGGCGCGCCGCCCCGCTGCCCGACCAGGTGGCCTTCCACGAGGAGTACGCCAGGGCCGACGCCCCCGCCCGGGTCGGCCACATCGGCGAGGGCCTGGTCGGCCCCACGATCATCGAGTACGGCACCGCGGCGCAGCAGCGGCGCTTCCTGCCCGCGATCCGGCGGGGCGAGGAGCTGTGGTGCCAGGGCTACTCCGAGCCCGAGGCCGGCTCCGACCTGGCCGCCGTCCGGACCGAGGCGCACCTGGAGGACGGCGCATGGGTGATCACCGGCCAGAAGGTGTGGACGTCGCTGGCGCACGTGGCCGACTGGTGCTTCGCGCTGTGCCGCACCGAGCCGGGCTCGCGGCGGCACCACGGGCTGTCGTACCTGCTGGTGCCGATGGCGCAGCCGGGCGTCACGGTGCGGCCGATCGTGCAGCTCACCGGGACCTCCGAGTTCAACCAGGTGTTCTTCGACGGCGCGCGCACCCCGGCCGGCAACGTGCTCGGCGCCCCCGGCGACGGCTGGCGGGTCGCCATGGCCACGCTGGGCCACGAGCGCGGCGCGTCCACGCTCGGCCAGCAGATCGGCTTCCGGCGCGAGCTGGCCAAGGTCATCGAGACCGCCCGGCGCACCGGCGCGGCCGAGGACCCCGTCCTGCGCGACCGCCTGGTGCGCTCGTGGCTGGAGCTGGAGATCATGCGGCTCAACGCGCTGCGCATGCTGCGGCCCGACCCCGGGCCGGAGGCGTCGATCGCCAAGCTGTACTGGTCGGAGTGGCACCGGCGGCTGGGCGAGTTGGCGCAGGCCGTGCAGGGCAGGGCCGGGCTGGTGGGCGAGCTGAACGAGCTGCAGCGGCTCTACCTGTTCAGCCGGGCCGACACGATCTACGCCGGCTCCAGCGAGATCCAGCGCACGATCATCGCCGAGCGCACCCTGGGACTCCCCCGCTGACCCGCCGACCCACTGATGGGAGTGAGCCGATGCCCCCGGTCCCGCCCGAGGCACACGGGCTGCTCGACGGCAAGGTGACGCTCGTGACGGCCGCCGCCGGCGCGGGCATCGGCTACGCGACGGCCCGCCGCTGCGCCGAGGAGGGCGCCGCGGTCGTCCTCTCCGACCGGCACGAGCGCCGCCTGGCCGCCGCCGCAGAGGCGCTGACCGAGCTGACCGGCGTCAAGCCGCTCGCGGTGCCGTGCGACGTGACGTCCGAGCCGCAGGTGCTGGCGCTGTTCGACGCGGTGGTGGAGGCGCACGGCCGGCTCGACGTGGTGGTCAACAACGCCGGGCTCGGCGGCACGGCGGAGCTGGCCGGCATGACCGACGAGCAGTGGCACGCCGTCCTCGACGTCACCCTGACCGGCACCATGCGCTGCACCAGGGCCGCGCTGCGGCACATGTACGGCCAGGGCTCGGGCGTCATCGTCAACAACGCCTCCGTGGCGGGCTGGCGGGCGCAGCGCGGGCAGGCGCACTACGCCGCCGCCAAGGCCGGGGTGATGGCGCTGACCAGGTGCGTCGCGCTGGAGGCCGCCGGGCACGGGGTGCGGGTCAACGCCGTGGCGCCGTCGCTGGCGGTGCACCCGTTCCTGGCGAAGGTGACCAGCGAGGAGCTGCTGGCGGAGCTGGCGGCCAGGGAGGCGTTCGGGCGCTCGGCGCAGCCGTGGGAGGTGGCCAACGTGATCGTCTTCCTGGCCAGCGACTACTCGTCGTACATGACGGGCGAGGTCGTCTCGGTGTCGTCGCAACACCCCTGATCAGGAGTGGCCGGAAGACATTTCCCCGTCTACCGTGCGTGACATGGGCACACGCACCACTTTTCTGCTCGACGTCCTCATGACCGAGTTCGGCGCCTCGATCCGGCGCGACCCGGCCGCCTTCCGCCGGAAGTTCCGCAAGATGGCGGCCTCGCCCTTCGCCTTCTACCGCGGCAGCGCCTGCCTGTTCTACGCCGATCTGACCGGCCCGTACGCCGACGACGCCTACCTCGACGAGCCCACCGCCCGCGTCTGGATCCACGGCGACCTGCACGCGGAGAACTTCGGCACGTACATGAACGCCTCCGGCCGGCTGGTGTTCAACGTCAACGACTTCGACGAGGCGTACGTGGGCCCGTACGTCTGGGACCTCAAGCGCTTCGCCGCCAGCGTGGCGCTGCTCGGCTACGCCAAGGCGCTGTCGGACGCCGCGATCGGCGGGCTGGTGTCCGACTTCGCCGGGGCGTACCTGGAGGAGCTGGCCGCGATCGCGGCCGGCGGGGACGACGCGATCGGCTCGCTCACCCTGGACACCACCACGGGCGTGCTGCACCGGGTGCTGCAGACCGCGCGGCTCAGCACCCGGGTGGCGCTGCTGGACGTCGAGACCGTGATCGACGACTACGACCGGCGCTTCGCGCTCATGGACGGGCGCGAGCCGGTGGACGCGGCGACCAGGGAGGCGGTGCTGGCCGCGTTCGCCGATTACCTGGCGACGCTGCCCCACCCGGGCGACCCGGTCGAGCACGTGGTCAAGGACGTGGCGCTGCGCAAGGGCGTGGGCATCGGGTCGGCGGGGCTGCCGTCGTACAACCTGCTGCTGGAGGGGCGCTCGCAGGCGCTGGAGAACGACGTGATCCTCTACATGAAGCAGGCGGCGGTGCCGGCGGTGGCGCGGCACGTCACCGACGAGAAGGTGGCCTCCTCCTTCCTGCACCAGGGGCACCGCACGGCCGAGTCGCAGCGGGCGCTGCAGGCCTACGCCGATCCGTGGCTGGGGTACACGACGCTGTACGGGACCGGGCAACTCGTCGCCGAGGTCTCGCCGTACTCGGCGGACCTGGACTGGGACGACGTCAACGAGCCGGGCGAGCTGCGCTCGATCGTGTGCGACCTGGGGCGGGCGGTGGCGCGCATGCACTCGGTGGCCGACGACGAGTCCAGCCACGACCTGGTCGACTTCTCGACGGAGGAGGCGATCGTGGCGGTGATCGGCGGCGACCGGGACGGGTTCGCGGCGATGCTGGTGGACTTCGCCCACCGGTACGGGGCGCAGGCCCGCGGGGACCATCAGCGGTTCGTGGACCTGTTCCGCAACGGCGGCCTGCCCGGAGTGTGAACCGACCGGCCGGTATGGCATGCTCCGGAACATGACTCTGTTCTCGGTGGAAGGCAAGACCGTCGTCGTCACGGGCGGCTCGCGGGGCATCGGCCGCATGATCGCGCAGGGGTTCGTCGCGGCGGGCGCGAACGTCTGCATCTCGGCGCGCAAGGCGGCCGAGCTGGAGAAGACCGCCGCCGAGCTGGGTTGCGCGGCCGTGCCCGCCGACCTGTCCACGGCGGAGGGGCGCGAGGCGCTGGCCTCGGCCGTGGACGGGCCGCTGCACGTGCTGGTCAACAACGCGGGCGCGACGTGGGGCGCGCCCCTGGAGGAGTATCCCGAGTCCGCCTTCGACAAGCTCTGGAACATCAACGTCAAGGGCGTCTTCGCGCTGACCCAGCTCCTCCTGCCGCGCCTGCGCGAGGCGGCCGGGCCGGACGACCCGGCGCGGGTGATCAACGTGGGCTCGGTGGACGGCATCAGGGTGCCGGTCATGCCGACCTACGCCTACTCCTCGACCAAGTCCGCCGTCCACATGCTCACCCGCCACCTGGCCGCGCACCTGGCGAAGGAGCACATCACGGTCAACGCCATCGCGCCGGGGCCGTTCGAGTCGAAGATGATGGCCTTCGCCCTCGACGACCCGGGCACCCGCTCGGCCATCGAGACCGGGGTGCCGCTCGGGCGCATCGGCCGGCCCGACGACATGGCGGGCACGGCGATCTTCCTGGCCTCGCGCGCGGGGTCGTACCTGACCGGGACGGTGATCCCCGTGGACGGCGGGATCACCGCCTGATCACAGCAGCCCGGTCACAGCAGCTCGGTGAGGGCCTTGGCGAAGGCGGCCGGCGCGTCCGGCGCGTGGCGCAGGTACAGGTAGGGCTCGGTCAGCTCCAGCTCGATGACCGCGGGCGCGCCGCCGGGCAGCCGGACCAGGTCCACCCGGGCGTACAGCAACGGCCCCGGGACGGTGGCGAGCACCCGCTCGGCCAGCTCGACCTGGTCCTCGGCGGGCGTGCGTACCTGTGCCTTGTCGTTGTCGCCGGGCGTCGCGCCGGTGGCGAGCATCGGGGTGCGGCGGACGGCGTGGCTGAGGCGGCGATTGAAGTACAGCAGCGAGGTCTCGCCCTCGTCCTCCACCATGTCGAGGTACGGCTGGATCATCGGGGTGCGCCCGCCGGCCTCCAGCGCGGCGGCCAGGGCGGCGGCCTCGGCGCGGTCGCGGGTGCGCGTGGTGTCGCGGGCGCCCGCCGAGACCGCGGGCTTGACGACGTACTCCGCCCAGTCGGGCAGCCCCCGCGAGGACCAGTGCGTGGGCACCGACGGCAGATCGCGCAGGTAGGTCTTGTCGGTGTTGGCCGCGATCACGGCGAACGGGTTGAGCAGGCGGGTGACCGACTCGACCCGGCGTGCCCAGGCCAGGAACTCCGCGCGCCGGGGGACGTAGTCCCAGACCGAGCGGACGACGACCGCGTCGTAGGCGCTCCAGTCGGCGGCGGGGTCGTCCCAGCGCTCGGCGCGGCCCTCGATGCCGGCCGCGCGCCAGGCCGCGAGGACCAGGTCACGCTCGTCGTCGTTCTCCTGGCCATCAAAAGTGGCATAAGCACAAATAGTCACCCAAAGATGCTAATAGGCCGCGGGCCAGGCCCTTTCCGGCCTGGCCCGCGGCGATCCGGGGATCGTGCCGGCGGGTTACTGGCCCGCGCCGTCGGTGGTGGTGGTCGTGGCGACGCCGTTGACGTTGTTGACGCCGGCCGCCTCCCTGCCGGAGGTGTTGACGTTGCTGACGTTGCCGAAGTTGTTGCCGGACTGGGTGGCGCTCCTGTTGGTGCTGGTGTTGCCGGCGTTCGTGTCGGCGTGGGCGGGAGCCGAGAGGAAGGCGGCTCCCACCGCGACGACGCCGACCATCCAGAGCTTCTTCACCATGCGGATGTCCTTTGGTCAGTCGAAGATGTAGGTCACCGTGAGGCCGCCGTTCGTGGCGGTCGAGGCGATGCCGTTGACGTTGTTGACATTCGTCGAGGCGCCCCGGCCGAGATTGGCCGAGGAGACGCCGCCGAAGTCGTTGCCGGACTGGGACGAGTCGTCGTTGCGGCTGGCGGTGCCGGACCAGGGCCAGCCGCCGGGCCAGGCGTCGGCGTGCGCGGGGACGGCAAGGAGTGCGCCGCCGGCGACCGCTGCAACCCATGCCGCGGCGGCGCACACTCTTCGGATCATTCGTGCTCCTTCACCCGGGACGAGGCGCGCCACGGGCCCCAGGCGCACCACCGTCTGCTCTTCGCTGGTGAGCATATAACCCAGAGTTGCGAATATGTAGCACTAGGTATCCGGAATTTTTCCGGTGGCGACGCTGACATGAGGTGTCAGTGACCGGGTCCTACCGTCCCCGCATGAGGATCTACGAGTTGCGCCGTTACGCCCTGCGCCCCGGACGGCGGGAGGACCTGATCGGGTTGTTCGAGCGGGAGTTCGTGGAGTCGCAGGAGGCGGCCGGCATGCGGGTGGCCGGCACCTTCCGCGATCCCGACGCGCCCGACACCTTCCCCTGGCTGCGGGCCTTTCCCGACATGGCCGCCAGGAAGGCGGCGCTGGAGACCTTCTACTCGGGGCCGGTGTGGCGGGCGCACCGGGAGGCGGCCAACGCGACGATGCTCGACTCCGACGACGTGCTGCTGCTGCGCGCCCTGGCCGAGCCTCCCCTGCGGGCGCGGCCGCCGGTCGGGGCGGACGCGCCGCCGGCCTCCCGGTACGTCGCCACGGTCTACCCCGTCGCCGACGGCTTCCCGGAGTTCTTCGACGGCGTGCTCGCTCCGGTGCTGGCGGAGGCGGGGGTGCCGCCGGTCGTCCGGTTCGTCACCGAGCACGCCGAGAACACCTTCCCGCAGCTGCCCGTCCGGGAAGGGGAGAACGTCTTCGTGTGGTTCGCCCGCTTCGACGGGCCCGCGGGCGAAGGAGAGCCGGACGCCGTGGACTTGGACACCGTGGACCTGGACGCCGTGGACCTGCCGGTGGTGGCGCCGCGCCTGACCGCCGCCCCGCAGCGGCTGCGCCTGCACCCCACGGCCCGCTCCGCCATGCGCTGACCCCGCCCCTGGGCCCCCTGGCCCAGCCCCCCTCACTCCTGGGCGAGGCCGCGCCAGAGCGGGATCTCGCCGCCGCCGTCCACCCGCACCTCGGCGCCCGTCACGTAGCCCGGGGCGGCCAGCCACAGGCACGCCCGCGCCACGTCCTCGGGGCCGGCCGGGCGGCCGGCCGGGATCGCCGCGCCCAGCCCGCCACCGGCCCCGCCGTAGTGATCGGCGGCGGACTCCGTCGCGGCCAGGCCCACCACCACCGTGTTGACCCGCACCTCCGGCGCCCATTCCGCGGCCAGGCAGCGGGCCAGGTGGTGCAGCCCGGCCTTGGCCGCGCCGTAGGCGGAGGTGCCGGGCGAGGGACGGGTGCCGCTGACGCTGCCGACCATCACGACCGCGCCCCGGGCCGCCGCCAGCAGGGGGCGGGCGTACTGGGCGACCAGGAGCGGAGCCGTCAGGTTCAGCTCGATCACGCGGGCGTGCAGGCGCGGCGAGGTGCCCTCCAGCGGCGCGTACGGCGACCCGCCCGCGTTGTTGACCACGACGTCGAGGCGGTCGAAGGCGGCCACCAGCCGCTCGACGTCGGCCGGCTCGCGCACGTCGGCCGGTACGAAGCGGAACTCGTCCCGCTCGGGCGGGCGCCGGGCGCACACGGTGACCTCGGCGCCCGCCCGCGCGAAGGCCCGTGCGACGCCCAGCCCGAGGCCCCTGGTGCCGCCGGTCACCAGGACGGACCTGCCCGTGTAGTCGTAAGTGACGGTCACGGGTGCTACCGTACCAAGCAAGCGTTAGGTGCAACCAGGAGGTGGGGCGGCGGGATGGGGATCACGCTGCGAGCCGGGCCGGTCGCCGAGGTCGTCATGGACGTGCCCCCGGTCAACGCGCTGACCGTACGGGCCTGGCAGGAGCTGGCAGCGGCCCTGCGGGCGGTCGGGGACGACCCCGGGACCCGGGTGGTCGTGCTGCGCGCCGAGGGACGCGGCTTCAACGCCGGGGTGGACATCAAGGAGCTGCGGGACGCCGAGGGCCACGAGGCGCTGGTCGCCGTCAACCGGGCCTGCCACGCCGCCTTCGCGGCCGTCTACGACTGCCCGGTGCCGGTGATCGCCGCCGTCCACGGCCACTGCCTGGGCGGCGGCGTCGGCCTGGCCGGCAACGCCGACGTCGTGGTGGCCGCCGAGGACGCCTACTTCGGGCTGCCCGAGGTGGACCGGGGCGCGCTCGGCGCCGCCACGCACCTGGCCCGGCTGGTGCCCCAGCACCTCGTGCGGGCCATGGTCTACACCTGCCGCAACGTCACGGCGGCCGAGCTGCACGCCTTCGGCTCGGTGCTGGAGGTGGCGCCGCGCGACGGGCTGCGCGAGGCGGCGCTGGAGGTGGCCGGGGTGATCGCGGCCAAGGACCCGTACGTCATCCGCCGCGCCAAGGAGTCGCTGAACGGCATCGACCCGGTGGACGTCCACCGCGGCTACCGCTTCGAGCAGGGCTTCACCTTCGAGCTGACCCTCATGGGCGCGGGAGACCGGCACCGGGAGCGCTTCCGGTGACCGGCAAGGTGATGACCGCCGACGAGGTCGCGGCCACGCTGGACAGCGGCATGACCGTCGGGATCGGCGGCTGGGGGTCGCGGCGCAAGCCGATGGCCCTGGTGGCGGCCGTCCTGCGCTCCCCCGTCCGGGACCTGACGGTCATCTCCTGCGGCGGGCCGGACGTCGGCATGTTGTGCGCGGCCGGCAAGGTGCGCCGGGTGGTGGCCCCGTTCGTCACGCTCGACTCCATCCCCCTGGAGCCGCACTTCCGCCGGGCCCGGCAGGCCGGGGAGATCGCGTTCACCGAGTACGACGAGGGCATGTTCCTGTTCGGGCTGCTGGCGGCGGCGCACCGGCTGCCGTTCCTGCCGACGCGGGCGGGGCTGGGCTCGGACGTGCTGCGGATCAACCCGGAGCTGCGGACGGTGCGCTCGCCGTACGCGGACGGGCAGGAGCTGGTCGCGGTGCCCGCGCTCACCATGGACGTGGCGCTGGTGCACCTCAACCGGGCCGACGCCCGGGGCAACGCCCAGTACCTGGGGCCGGACCCGTACCTCGACGACCTGTACGCCAAGGCGGCGGACCGCTGCTACGTCTCCTGCGAGCGCCTGGTGGAGACCGCCGACCTGCTGAAGGAGGGGCCGGTGCAGTCGCTGCTGATCAGCCGGTCCGTGGTGGCCGGCGTGGTGGAGGCGCCCGGCGGGGCCGGTTTCACCTCCTGCGAGCCGGACTACGGGCGCGACGAGGAGCGCCAGCGCCGTTACGCGGAGACGGGGACCGATGAGCGGGGCTACTGATGAGCGGGCTGACGATGAGCGGGCTGATGAGCAGGGCTGACGTGTGCGTGGTGGCCTGCGCGGAGTCCTTCCGCGGCGACGGCGAGATCCTGGCGGCCGGGATCGGCGGGCCGGTCACGGTGCTGGCGGCGCGGCTGGCGCGGCTGACGTTCGAGCCGGACCTGCTCACGCACGACGGCACCTGCCTGCTCACCGGCGACGTGCCCGCCCTGGGCGCGGCCCCCGAGGTCGTCGAGGGGTGGCTGCCGTTCCGCGACCACCTGTGGCTGGTGCTGAACGGGCGGCGGCACGTCATGCTCGGCGCGAGCCAGATCGACCGGCACGGCAACACCAACATCTCCTGCATCGGCGACTGGGCCCGCCCGAAGGCGCAGCTCCTGGGCGTGCGCGGCGCGCCCGGCAACACCCGGTGCGACCCGGTGAGCTACTGGATCCCCCGGCACGGCCCGCGGGTGTTCGTGCCCCGGGTGGACCTGGTGAGCGGGCTCGGCACCGACCGGGGCGCCTTCGACCTGCGCCGCGTCGTGACGAACCTGGCCGTCCTGGACTTCCGCACGCCGGACGGGTCGATGCGGCTGGCGTCCGTGCACCCGGGGGTGAGCGTGGCCGACGTGGTGGCGGCGACCGGCTTCGACCTGGTCGTGCCCGCCGAGGTCCCGGTGACCAGGGAGCCGACCGCCGAGGAGCGGCGCGTCCTCGGCCTGCTCGACCCCGGGCGGGCCCGCGAGCGCGAGGTGCCGGCGTGAGGACCGCCCTGACGGCCCTGGTGGGCTGCCGGCACCCCATCGTGCAGACCGGCATGGGCTACGTCGCGGGCGCCCGGCTGGCGGCGGCCGCCTCGCAGGCCGGCGCGCTCGGCGTGATCGGCGCGGCCACCCTGTCGGTCGCCGAGATGACCGCGGCCATCCGCCGCGTCAAGGAGCGCACCGACCAGCCCTTCGGCGTCAACCTGCGCGCCGACGCCGACGACGCCGCCGAGCGGGTCGAGGTGCTGGTGCGCGAGGGCGTGCGGGTGGCCTCCTTCGCCCAGGCGCCCCGGCGGGACCTGATCGCCCGCCTCAAGGACGCGGGCGTGGTCACGATCCCGTCGGTGGGCGCCCGGCGGCACGCCGAGAAGGTGGCCGCGTGGGGCGTGGACGCCGTCATCGTGCAGGGCGGCGAGGGCGGCGGCCACACCGGCCCGCTCGCCACCACCCTGCTGCTCCCCCAGGTCGTGGACGCCGTGGACATCCCGGTGATCGCGGCCGGCGGCTTCTTCGACGGGCGCGGCCTGGTGGCGGCGCTGGCCTACGGCGCCTGCGGCGTGGCGATGGGCACCCGCTTCCTGCTCACCAGCGACTCGCCGGTGCCCGCCGAGGTGAAGGAGTTCTACCTGGCCGCGCGGGAGACCGTGGTGACCACGAAGGTGGACGGGGTGCCGCACCGGGTGCTGGCCACGCCGTTCGTGGCCGGGCTCGAACGCTCCCGCCTGGCCCGCGCCGTGCTGAACGGCGCCCGCTTCAAGCGGCTGTCGGGGCTGTCGTGGGCGGCGCTGCTGCGCGAGGGCCGCCGCATGCGCCGCGGCCGGGAGCTGACCTGGGCGCAGGTGCTCCAGGCGGCGAACACGCCGGTGCTGCTGCGCGCGGCCATGGTGGAGGGGCGCGTGGATCTCGGGGTGATGGCCTCGGGACAGGTGGTGGGCGTGATCGACGACCTGCCGTCGTGCCGGGAGCTGGTGGAGCGCGTCATGGCCGAGGCGGCGCGGACGCTGGCCCGGCTCACAGGACCGTGATGCCGCGGGCGGCGAGGATGGCGTGGGCCTGCGCCTGGTTGATGATCGCGCCGGCGAGGGCGCGCAGCTTGGCGTCGTCGGGCTGCCCGAGGTCGGCGCCCCGCAGGTCGGCCCTCGTGAAGGTGGTGCCGAGCAGGCGGGTGCCGAGGAGCCGGCAGTCGCTGAAGGTGGCCTCGGTGAAGTCGCAGCCCGACAGGTCGGCGTCGTCGAAGCGCACGCCCTCGACGAGCTGCTTGCGCAGGGAGCAGCCGCCCAGGTTGGCCAGGGTCAGGTTGGAGCGGGCGAGCCGGAAGCCGGTGCCGCGCGAGGCGGTCAGCGAGGCGCCGATCATGCGGCAGCCGGTGAAGGCGGCGTCGGTGAGCAGCGCCCCGGCGAACTGGGCCGAGGACAGGTCCACGTCGGTGAAGGAGGCGTCGATGAGGTCGGCGTCGTTGAAGCGGGTGCGCATCCCGCCCCCGCCCCTGAACACCGCCCCGTCGAGGTCGGCCCTGCGGAAGTCGGTGCCGTCGAGGACGCACGCCTCGAACGTGGCCCCGCCCAGCGAGGCGCCCCACAGGTCGGCCTCCGTCAGGTCGCAGCCCCGGAAGGCGTGCGTCTCGCCGGGCGGCAGCCGGTCGCCCAGCGCCTTGTGGGAGAGGTCCTCGCCGTCGAATTCCACGGCCTAGAGCCTACCGGTGAGCACCTCCGCGGCCGCCTGCCCGCAGACCCGGGCCGAGCCGTACGTGGCGATGTGCACCGCGCCGAGGTCGGAGCGGGCGGGCAGGCCCATCTCGACCACGACCGCGTCCGGGCGGGCGCACAGCAGGTGCCGCAGCGCCTCGCCCTGCCAGGGGTGGCGGTGCGCGTCGCGGACCACGACCACCAGCGGCCGGCCGGTGGCGGCGGCGATCAGGCGCTCCAGCTCCGCGCCGGTCGTCTCGCCGGCGGTCAGGCGGGTGACCTCGGTGCCGGGCAGCAGGCGCGCCAGCGGCTCGCCGACGCCCCAGGGGGTGCCGCCGTCGATGGCGAGGTTCATCTCGGGCGACAGCTCCACCACGCGCGCGGGGCCGGACAGCGGCAGCACCGGCGCCGTGGAGCGGCGGGTGACGCGCACCGCCCGCCGCGCGGCGACCAGCCCGAGGCCGAAACCCGGCCCGCCGCTACCGTCCGGGGCCGCCGGGCCGGAGCGGGCGTCCCGCGCGCCCGGCCCGCGCGGATCGTCCAGGGCCGCCGGGCTGCCCGAGGAAGCGGACCAGGCGGCCAGCTCGCGGACCCGGCGGGCGGCGTCGGCCAGGCGCTCCTCGGGCAGCAGCCCCTCGGTCACGGCGGCGGCGATGGCGTCGCGGATCCCGGCGGCGGTCGCCTCGTCGGCCCGCTCGCCGCCCACGCAGATCGCGTCCGCGCCGGCGGCGATGGCGCGGGCGGAGGCGCCGCCGATCCCGTACGCCGCCGTCACCGCCGCCATCTCGATGCCGTCCGTGACGATCAGCCCGTCGAAGCCCAGCTCCTCGCGCAGCAGCCCGGTGAGGAGCTTGGGGCTGAGCGTGGCGGGCAGCTCGGCGTCGTACGACGGCACGAGCAGGTGCCCGGTCATGACCGCCTTGACGCCCTCCCTGATCGCCTCGCGGAAGGGCAGCAGCGCCTCCTCGACCCTGTCGCCGGCGACCACGGGCACGCCGTGGTGCGAGTCGACCGAGGTGTCCCCGTGCCCGGGGAAGTGCTTGACGCAGGCCGCCACGCCGGCCGCCTGGAGCCCGCGCACGAACGCCCGGGTGTGCCGGGCGACCAGCGCCGGGTCCGCGCCGAAGGCCCGCAGCCCGATGACCGGGTTGTCCGGGTTGGAGTTGACGTCGGCGGACGGGGCGAAGTCGATCGTGATCCCGGCGCGGGCCAGGTCCGTGCCGAGGTCGCAGGCCACGGCCTCGGTCAGCGCCGGGTCGTCCACGACGCCGAGGGCGTAGCCGCCGGGGCGGCTGCTGCCGCTCGCCACCTCCAGGCGGGTGACCTCGCCGGACTCCTCGTCGGTGCCGACCAGCACGGCGGGGTTCTCGGCGCGCAGCGCGGCGGTCAGCCGGGCGACCTGCTCGGGGCTCTCGATGTTGCGCGAGAAGAGCACCACGCCCGCCAGCCCCTGCCCGAGCCGGCGGCGCAACCAGTCGGGAGGCGTGCGGCCGGCGAATCCGGGGAGGAGCACGGCGTCGGCGAGGCGAAGCAGGTCACCGCTCTGTGGCATGCTCCAGAATCTAATAGGAAAGTTTCTTATTTTCTAGAGCCGTTTTCTGACGTCAGCCCGTTGCCCTCGGTGAGGCGTTCGATGACGGTGACGTTCGCCTGGCCGCCGCCCTCGCACATCGTCTGCAGGCCGTACCTGCCGCCGGTCCGCTCCAGCTCGTGCAGCAGCTTGACGGCGAGCACCGCGCCGGTCGCGCCGAGCGGGTGGCCGAGCGCGATCGCGCCGCCGTTCGGGTTGACCCGGGCCGGGTCGGCGCCGGTCTCCTTGATCCAGGCCAGCACGACCGGCGCGAACGCCTCGTTGACCTCGACGGCGTCGAAGTCGTCGATCGACATGCCGGTCCTGCCGAGGGCGTGCGCGGTGGCCGGGATGGGCGCGGTGAGCATGGTGATCGGGTCGTCGCCGCGGGCCGAGAGGTGGTGGACGCGGGCACGCGGGGTCAGACCGTGGTCGCGTACCGCGCGCGGGGAGGCGACGAGCAGCGCCGCGGCGCCGTCGGAGAGCTGCGAGGCCAGCGCGGCGGTCAGCCGGCCGCCCTCGGTGAGGGGCCTCAGCGCGGCCATCTTCGCGGGCGTGGTGTCGCGGCGCGGGCCCTCGTCGTCGGCCACGCCGGCGCAGGGGACGATCTCGCGCCGGAAGTACCCGGCGTCGATGGCGCGCAGGGCGCGCCGGTGCGACTCGTGGGCGTAGCGCTCCATCTCCTCCCGCGACAGGCCCCAGCGCTCGGCGATCCGCTCCGCGCCGGCGAACTGGGAGACCTCCCCCGTGCCGTACCGCGCGCGCCAGCCCGCCGAGCCGGTGAACGGGTCGGGGTGCCCGAGCGGCCGCCCGGCGAGCATGGCCGAGGAGATGGGGACCATGCTCATGCTCTGCACACCGCCCGCCACGACCAGGTCGCTCGTGCCCGACAGCACGGCCTGGGCGGCGAAGTGCAGCGCCTGCTGGGAGGAGCCGCACTGGCGGTCCACCGTGACGCCGGGCACCTGCTCGGGCAGCCCGGCCGCCAGCCAGCAGGTACGCGCCACGTCCCCGGCCTGCGGCCCGACGGTGTCCACGCAGCCGAGGATGACGTCCTCGACGGCCGAGGGGTCGGCGTCCACGCCGTCCATCAGCGCCCTGAGCACGTGGGCGCCGAGGTCGGCGGGGTGGACACGGGCCAGGCCGCCGCCGCGCCGCCCGACGGGGGCGCGGACGGCGCCGACGATGTACGCCTCGCTCATCCCCGTATCGTAGCAAGCGCTTGGTAGAGTAAGGAACGCCCGATGAGCTGCGCTCGTCACGCGAACAAGCGATTGTGCGAGGGCTCATAATGGGAACGTGACCACGCGAAAGAACTCCGGCACCACCACACCGGCGAAGCGCCAGCGGGCGGCCGCCTCCGGGGCGGCGTCCGAGCGCCGTGACCACCTCGTCAAGCTCGCCGCGGAGCTCTTCGCGCGCAAGGGCTTCCAGGCCACGACCGTACGCGAGATCGCCGACGAGGCGGGCATCCTCTCCGGAAGTCTGTACCACCACTTCGACTCCAAGGAGACGATCGTCGACGAGGTGCTGTCCACCTTCCTCGACGACCTCATCGCCCGCTACCGCGCCGCCGTCGACACCAGCGCCGACCCCCGCACGGTGCTGTCGGAGATGGTCCGCATCGGCTTCGGCACCCTGGAGCCCCACCGTGCCGCCATCACCGTCATGCAGAACGACTGGAACTACCTGCGGCAGTTCGAGCGCTTCAACTACCTCGTCAAGGCCGAGGACGAGGTCGAGCAGATCTGGGTCACCCAGATCAAGGCCGGCCAGGCGGCCGGGCAGTTCCGCGCCGACGTCGATCCCAAGCTGACCTACCGCATGATCCGCGACACCATCTGGGTCGCGGTCCGCTGGTTCCGCCCGGGCGGCAGGCTCAACACCAACGGCCTGGCCGAGCACTACATCACGGTGTTGTTCGACGGCCTCGCCACCGGCGAGCGGACGACCCAGCCCCAGGGATGAGCCTGGGCAAGGCGGTCCGGCTGGCCCTGCGGGAGGCGGCCGAGCCGGACAAGGCCGAGACGATGCGGGCGTACATGAAGTCCGACATGCCCTTCCTGGGCGTGCAGGCGGTGCCCCGGCGGGCCGTGCTGCGGCGCGTCTTCGCCGAGCACCGCATCGACAGCGCGCCCGAGTGGCGGCGGGCCGTGCTTGCGCTGTGGCGCGAGGCCGAGTACCGCGAGGAGCGCTACGCCGCCATCGACCTGTCCGGTCACCACTTCTACCGGCGCTTCCAGTCCCTCTACACGCTGCCGATGTACGAGGAGATGATCGTCACCGGCGCCTGGTGGGACCTCGTGGACGAGCTGGCCACCCACCGCATCGGCGGACTCCTGGCCGCCTACCCCGACGCGATGCGCCCCCTGGTGCTGCAATGGGCGCACGACCCCGACCTGTGGAAGCGCCGCACCGCCATCCTCTGCCAGAACCGCTTCAAGAAGCGCACCGACACGGCCCTGCTGTACGCCTGCATCGAGCCCAGCCTGTCCGACAACGACTTCTTCGCCCGCAAGGCCATCGGCTGGGCCTTACGCGAGTACGCCAAGACCAACCCGGCCGAGGTCCTGCGCTACGTCAGGGCCAAGGGCATCTCGGGCCTGAGCCGCCGCGAGGCGCTCAAGAACCTGCCGGCGAGCTGACTCCGGAGCACGACGTCCCGGCCACGGCACCGCGGGCGGCTGGGGCTCACCGCGTCCACAGGGCGTCCTGGACGGCCTGCACCAGGGCCATCAGCTCGGGCGTGACCCGCTCCCTCGACCACGCCAGCGCGTAGGTGATCCGCAGCTCCCCCGCCTCCAGCGGCACGAACCGCACGTCCTCCCGGCGCACGGCCCGGACCAGGAGCTGCGGGATCGGCAGCAGGCCGGCGCCGGCGGCGACCTGGTCGAGGGCGGCGGCGAAGTCGTCGTCGGGGACCAGCCGCGAGCGGCCCGGCAGCCCGGCCCACGGGCGGCCGTACGGGGTGAGCAGCACCTGTCCGGCCAGGTCGTCCGGGGCCAGCCGGGCGCGGGCGGCGAGGCGGTGACCGGCGGGGACGGCCAGGTGGTCCACGGTGACGTGGAAGCGGGCGGCGGTGACGAAGGCGGCCGGGGCGGGGGTGGCGAGGATGGCCGCCGAGACCTCGCCCGCGGCCAGCGCCCGCGCGGCCTCCCCGCGCCCGGCGGCGCGCAGCTCCACCCCGATCGACGGGCTGCGGCCGGCCAGGCGGCGCACGACGCGGGCGGCGAGCGTGCCCACGAGCGGTGGATAAGCGAGGTGAATGGTCGGGCGGGCGAGCCGGGCCGCTTCGGCGGTGAAGGCGGCGGCCGACTCCAGCGCCTGCTCGGCGTAGGGCAGCAGGGCCTTGCCCTCGGCGGTGAGCCGCACCTCGCGGGCGGTGCGCTCGAAGAGCCGGAGCCCGGTGGCGCGTTCGAGCCGGGTGATGGCCTGGCTCATGGCGGGCTGCGACATGCCCAGGTCGGCGGCGGCGGCCGAGAAGCTCAGCCGGGCGGCGACCCGCGTGAAGCAGTGGATCTCCCTGAGCATAAGCAGCATCGATCCATGGTGCACGACTCCGCCGCCCGTCGGCATGATCACAGCCGATCAGTCGTCCACCTGACAGGAGTCGATGAGATGTTTCCCGCATCCACCGTGCTGGGGTATCCGCGGATCGGGCCGCGGCGGGAGCTGAAGCGGGCGCTGGAGTCGTACTGGGACGGGCGCTCGACGCGGGCCGAGCTGGAGCGGGCCGGGGCCGGGCTGCGGGCGCGGACCTGGCGCCGGCTGGCCGAGCTGGGGCTGGAGGGCCTGCCGTCGAACACGTTCTCCCTCTACGACCACGTGCTCGACACGGCGGTGCTGCTGGGCGCGGTGCCGGAGCGCTACCGGGAGGCCGCCGACCCCTACTTCGCGATGGCCCGGGGCACCCAGGGGCTGGCGCCGCTGCGGATGACGAAGTGGTTCGACACGAACTACCACCACCTCGTCCCGGAGATCGGCCCGGACACGGTGTTCAAGCTGGACGCCGCCAAGCCGCTCGGCGAGGTGCGGGAGGCGCGGGCGCTCGGGTACGACACCCGCCCGGTGCTCCTCGGCCCGGTGACGTTCCTGCTGCTGGCCTCGGCCCTCGACCGGCTGGACGACGTGCTCGGCTGCTACGAGGAGCTGCTGGGCGAGCTGGCCGCCGAGGGCGTGGCCTGGGTGCAGCTCGACGAGCCCGCGCTGGTGGCCGACCGGACGCCGGAGGAGCTGGCCGCGGTGCGCGCCGCCTACGACCGGCTGGGCGGGGCGCGGGCACGGCCCGGGCTGTTCGTGGCGTCGTACTTCGGCGACCTCGGCGAGGCGCTGCCGGTGCTGGCCGCCACGCCGGTGGAGGCGATCGGCCTGGACCTGGTGCGCGGCGGCCTGCCCGCCGCCGACCTGACGGGCAAGACGGTGGTCGCGGGCGTGGTGTCCGGGCGGGACGTGTGGCGCACCCCGCCGGAGCGGGCGCTCGCCACGCTGGCGGCGATCCGGGCGGACCGGGTGGCGGTGAGCACGTCGTGCTCGCTGCTGCACGTGCCCTACGACGTGGACGCCGAGCCGGAGCTGGACCCGGCGCTGCGGGCGCGGCTGGCCTTCGCCGAGCAGAAGGTGGCCGAGGTGGTGGCGCTGGCCGGCGCCCTGGCCGGGGGCGGGCTTCCCGCGAGCGCCCCGGCGGCGCCGTCGGTGGCGCTGCCGGGGCCGGTGCCGGCCGAGGGCCGCTCCCCGTACCCGGTGCGGGCCGCGGCGCAGGCCGCCCACCTCGGCCTGCCGCCGCTGCCGACCACCACGATCGGCTCGTTCCCGCAGACCGGCGAGCTGCGCGCGGCGCGGGCGGCCGTGGCGGCCGGGACGCTGGCCCCCGAGGAGTACGACCGGCGCGTCGAGGCCGAGATCGAGCGGGTGATCCGGTTGCAGGAGCGGCTCGGCCTGGACGTCCTCGTCCACGGCGAGCCCGAGCGCAACGACATGGTGCAGTACTTTGCCGAGCACCTCGACGGCTTCGCGGTCACCAGGAACGGCTGGGTCCAGTCGTACGGCTCGCGCTGCACCCGCCCGCCGATCCTGCACGGCGACGTGCGCCGGCCGGAGCCGATCACGGTGCGGTGGGCCTCCTACGCGCGCTCGCTGACGGACAAGCCGGTCAAGGGCATGCTGACCGGACCGGTGACGATCGTGGCCTGGTCGTTCCGCCGCGACGACCTGCCGCTGCGAGACGTGGTGTTCCAGGTCGCGGAGGCCGTCAGGGCGGAAGTGGCCGACCTGGAGGCCGCCGGGGTGCCGATCGTCCAGGTGGACGAGCCGGCGCTGCGCGAGCTGCTGCCGCTGCGGCGGGCGGCGCAGGAGGAGTACCTGGAGTGGGCGGTGGCGGCCTACCGGCGGGCCACCTCGGGGGCCGGGGACCGCACGCAGATCCACACGCACCTGTGCTACTCGGACGCCGACCAGATCCTGGCCGCGATCGACGGGCTGGACGCCGACGTGACCACCATCGAGTCGGCCCGCTCGGGGGCGCGCATCCTGGGGGCGGTGGCGGGGTTCGGGCGCGGGCTCGGGCCGGGCGTCTACGACATCCACTCGCCGCGGGTGCCCTCGGCGGAGGAGGTCGAGGAGCTGCTGCGGCGGGCGCTGCGGGCGCTGCCGGCCGGGCGGGTCTGGGTCAACCCGGACTGCGGGCTGAAGACGCGTACGTACGAGCAGGTAGAGGCGGCGCTGGCCAACGTGGTCACGGCCGCCCGCCGGCTGCGTGCCGAGCTGCCCAGGCCGTAGAAGCGGATGCGCTCACGGTCGTCGCGGTCCAGCGGGAAGGCGTAGTGGGCGACGACCAGGTCGAGGACGTCGGGGCCGAGGTCGCGCAGGAGGCGGGCGAAGTCGTGGGCCGGGTCGGTGACGGCGGCGTCGCTCCAGCCGATGACGCCGGTCACCGCGCCGCTCGCCGGGTGCTCGTTGAGCGGCTCGCCGGCGACCGCCAGGCGGGCGGCCTCCATATGGGGCTATTTGACCGCTCCGGCCGTCAGCCCGGCCTGGATCTGGCGCTGGAAGACCGTGTAGACGACCAGCATCGGCAGGATGGCCAGCGTCAGGGCCGCGAACAGGGCCGACCAGTCCTGGTCGTAGCCGGCGGCGGTGGAGATGTCGGCGATGCCCTGCGGCAGCACCCACTTGTTCCGGTCCTGCAGCAGCACCAGCGGGAGCTGGTACTGGTTCCACTGGCCGAGCACGTTGAAGATCGTGATGCTGACGATGCCGGGCCGCGCCATCGGCAGCATGATCTGGAAGAACACCCGCGTGTGCGAGGCCCCGTCCACCATGGCGGCCTCCCCCACCGCCGTCGGCAGCGTGCGGAAGAAGGCCGACAGGAAGAAGACGGTGAACGGCATCGAGTACGCGATGTAGACCAGCACCAGCCCGGCGTGCGTGTCGAGCCCGATGAGGGGGCCGACGACCGGCAGGTTCCCCATGTTCTGGACGACGAAGAACAGCGGGGTCAGCGCCAGGTAGACGGGGAAGGCCAGGCCCGAGACGAACAGCAGGTAGACGGCCCGGTTGCCGCGAAAGGGGTAGCGGGCCAGCACGTACGCCGCCATCGACCCGATGAGCATCGTCCCGAACGTGCTGAACGCCACCACGACGACGCTGTTGAGCATGTACTGCCCGATGTGCGCCTGCTCCCAGGCCCGCCCGAAGTTGTCCCAGCGCAGCGCGGCGGGCAGCGACCAGGCCGCGCCGAAGATCTCGTCCTCGCTCTTGACCGAGGCCAGGAACGTCCACAGGATCGGCACGACCACCAGCAGGGTCCAGATCGCCAGCGCCACGTGCGTGAGCACGCCGAGCGGGCCGAGCCGCCGGCGGCGCTCCCGGCGGGCCGTTGTGCGGGAGTCCATCAGTACTCGATTCGTTCGCGCCGCGACACGCGCAGCGACAGGATGGCGAAACCGACGGTGAAGAAGAACATGACGACGCCGAGGGCGGAGGCGTAGCCGAAGCGGAAGTACTGGAAGGCGTTGCGGTAGATCTCGGCGGCCATGACCGTGGTCGAGAAGTCGGGGCCGCCGTGCTGGTCGGTCATCACCCACACGATCGCGAACACGTCCAGCGCGAGGATGCCGAGGTAGACCCAGGCGACCTGCACGGTGTCCCAGAGCAGCGGGAGCGTGATGCGGAAGAAGAGGCTGAGCCGGCCGGCGCCGTCGATCTGGGCGGCCTCGAACATGTCGCGCGGGATGCCCGCCAGGCCCGCCGAGAACAGCACCACGTAGAAGCCGACCGCCTGCCACACCAGCACGCCGAGCACCGACCAGAACGCCACGCCCGGGTCCGACAGGAACCCGACCGGCCTGATGCCCAGCGCCATGAGCGGCCCGTTGAGCATGCCGCTGCCGTCCGGCCGGAACACCTGCTGGAACAGCACCGCCACCACGGTGACGGCCAGGACCTGCGGGAAGAAGAACACCACCCGGTAGAACCTGGACCCGCGTACCCCGCTCACGCCGTGCGCGCCGCCCACGTTGAGCAGGAAGGCGAACAGCAGCGCGAGCACGATCGTGATCAGCGGCAGCAGCACAAGCAGCGCCAGGTTGTGGGTGACGGCCTTCCAGAAGATGCCGTCGCCGAAGAGCCGGACGAAGTTGTCCAGGCCGATGAAGGCGGGCGTGGCCGTCACGCCGCGCCAGTCGGTCGTCGCGATGTAGAACGCCTGGGCGTACGGGGCGATGACGTAGACCAGGTAGAGAACCACCGGGGCTGCCAGGAACGAGGCGATGAACAGCCCGCGGCGATACCTGTTGAAGAGCATCAGCGCTTGTACTTCTTGATCGAGGAGTCGTTCTTGATCTCGTCGGCCTTCTTCTGGATGCGTTCGAGGTACTGGTCGGCGGTGAGGTTGCCGGACATGAGCTGGCCGGTGGCGGCGATGGCCTCGTCCTTGAGCGGGCCGTACCAGTTGTTCCAGCGGTAGTAGACGGCGTTGGCGCCGGCCGCGGTGACGGCCTGGCTCGCGCTGGTGACGCCCGGGGAGATGTCGCGGCCCTCGGTGGCGCCCTTGACGACGGTCAGGGTGCGGACGAGCTGGCTGAACTCGCCGGCCGCCTTCTTCGACAGCATGGCCCGCAGGTACTCCATGCCGGCCTGCGGGTTGGGGCTCTTGGCGGAGACGATGAAGTTCTCGCCCGGCTGGGTGTGCAGGGTGCCGTACGGCAGCTTGTCGGAGCCGGTGACGTCGGGGATGGGGAACATGCCGTACGCGAAGTCGGGCGGGGTGGTGGTCTTCTGCTCGTTCTCCAGCCAGGAGCCGGAGGGCAGCATGGCGACCTTGTACTTGTTCTGGGCGGTCTGGGTCTGCACGTGGTCCAGGCCGGTGGTGCCCTCCATGAGGTACTTGGCGCCGACCTCGGCCCAGGCCGCGGCGGCGGTCTTCACCGGCTCGGCGGTCCAGGCGCCGTCCTCCAGGTTGTCGATGTTGACCAGCACCTCGTTGCCGCCGATCTTGGCGGCCATCGTGAGCAGCGGCTCGTAGAGGTACTGGGGGAACTTGCCGGCGTAGGTGAAGGGGGCCATCTTGCCGGACTTCTTGATCGTCTCGCAGAGCTTGAGGAAGTCGTCCCAGGTCTTGGGGACCTGCCAGCCGTTGTCGCGGAAGACCTTCTGCGAGTACCAGATGCCGTGGATGTAGTTGACGTAGCCGAGGACGCTGAACTTGCCGTCGTAGGTGCCGATCTCCACCACCGACGGGTCGATGGTGTCCCTGACCTTGACGTTGGGGTCGTCCCAGCTCGGCGCGTCGAGCAGCGGGGTCAGGTCCTGGAGCTGGCCGTCCTGGGAGAGGGCGCCGAAGTCCATGAAGTTGGCGCCGGAGTTGTCGATCACCTCGGGCGGGTTGCCGCCGGCGAAGCGGGGCTGGAGGACCTTGGTGATCTCCTTGGTGGCGTTGTGCTTGATCTCGACGCCGGAGTACTTGCTCTTGAACAGCGGCTCGTGGATGTTCTTGGCGTAGTCCTGGCCGAAGCCGCCGTCGAAGATCCACACCTCCAGCGGCTTCTTGCCGTCCACGCCGAACGGGTTGGCGGCGCTGGTGGCGACCGGCGCCGCCGAGCCGGACGCGCCGGGCCGGGCGGCGGGGGTGGCGCACGCGGCGAGCGCGCCGGCCACGGGCACGAGGGCCGCGCCGCGGAGGAGTTCACGCCTGCTGATATGGGGGGTGGTAGGCATAACGACTACTCCTGACTTTTCATGATCTGCGGATTGTTGTCATGATCCGCGGCGGATACGCCCCTGGTAGCGGCTCTCCAGCGCCTGGTTGTGCTCGTCGCCGCCGGTCACGTTGACCGACAGGTAGACGGGCGGGGTCTCCCCCAGGGCCACGAGCTCGTCCACCGCCTCGGTGACCACCATCTGCGCCAGCAGCGCCGAGGTGATCGTGGAGACCGCACCGTAGCTGCCGCCGCCGGGCAGGTCGAGGATCGCGTCCCCGTACGGCGCGCCGTTGTCCAGCACGACGTCGGCCAGGTCCATGAGCTTGGCCCCCGACGGGTGGCGCGAGGCCATCCGGGTGCTGTGCCCGACCGAGGTCAGCGCGACGAGCGGATGGCCGCGCTCCTTGACGAGCCCGGCCAGCTCGACGACCGCGCCGTTGACGCCGGAGCTGGAGATCAGCACGAACACGTCCTGCGGCTCGACCGGCGCGAGCGCGTAGACCTCGTGCGCGACGGCCGGGTCCCGCTCCAACTCGGGGGTGAGCACGCTCGGCGGGCGGCCGCCGTACAGGACCAGGTCGCGCGGCGACAGGCGGTTGCTCGGGACCAGCCCGCCGGCCCGCCCGGCGATCTCCATGGCGATGGCCTCGGAGTGGCCCGAGCCGAAGGCGTTGACCACCCCTCCGGCCCTGAGCGAGGCCACCACCAGCGCGGCGGCCCGCCGGACCGGCCCGGCCTGGCTCTCGGCCACCCGGCGGGCCAGCTCCAGGACCTCGTTCACGTACGACATTCAGCCTCTCTCCACCCGGTGGCTCTCCACGGCGCTGATCGTGCGCTCGAACGCCTCGTTCGTGCGCTCGTAGGTGCGCTGGGCGACCGCCACGTACACGGCGTCCAGCACGAAGACCTGCGAGTGGACGGCGGCCAGCCCGCCCAGCCGGAACGTCGTCTCCCTGCTGGCGGTGGTCAGCACCAGGTCGGCCAGCTCGGCCAGCGGGCTGCGCGGGAAGGAGGTCACCGCGACCGTCAGCGCGCCGTGGCTGCCGGCCTCGGCCAGCGCCTCCATGACCTCGCGGGTGCGGCCCCGGTGGCTGATGCCGATGGCCACGTCGCCCTCCTTGAGCAGCGCCGCCTCCGACAGGGCCACGTGGGCGTCACCGGCGCTCCAGCCGGGGATGCCGATGCGGCGCAGCCGCCCCTCCAGCATGGTGGCGACGTCCCCGCTGGTGGAGACGCCGACCAGGAGCACCCGCGAGGCGGCCACGACGGCGTCGGCGACCCGGGCGACCACGTCGAGGTCGAGCTGGGCGGCGGTGTCGGCGATGAGCCGGGTGTCGGCGGCGGCCATCACCTCGATGGCGGTGTCGAGCGGGTCCTCGGGACCGATCTCGTGGCCCACGCCCGCGCCCCAGCCCGCCTGGGCGGCGCGGCCGGTCTCGGTGGCCAGCGCGACGCGCAGCTCGGCGTAGCCGGAGAAGCCGAAGGCGCGGCAGAACCTGGTGACGGTCGCGGGCGAGCTGCCGGCCCGCTCGGCCAGCGCGATGATGGTCGACCGCGCGGCCTCGGCGGGGTCGCCGAGGATCACCTCGCCGACCCTGCGCAACGCCTCCGGCAAACCGGGTAGTTCCGTCTCGACGCGCCCGAGCGCTCCTGAAGTCACGAATATTCCTTCCGAATACCCGGTCTTGCGGCGAAAATTATTCTTGCTTTCGGACGGAGTCAACCCCCAGACTCGGACCGTGACGAAATCGCTGGCGACCGGATCACTGGTGATCGGCGTCGACGCCGGCGCCACCTCGACACGGGTGGCCGTCCACACGCTCGACGGCACGCGGGTGGGCTACGCGCGGGCCGGGGCGGGCAACCCCACCGCGCACGGGCTGGCCAAGGCCGTCGCGGCCGTGCGGCAGGCCCTCGCCGCCGCGCTGACCGGTCACGACGGCACGCGGGTCGTGGCGTCGCTGGCGGGGGTGGCCGGCCTGGCCGCCGAGACGGAGCCGGAGCTGGCGAAGGTCTGGGCCGAGCACGGCATCGCCGAGGGGCCGCGTTGCGAGGGCGACCTGCTCATCGCCTACGCCGCCGGATCGGCCGAGCCCGACGGGGCGCTGCTGCTGTCCGGCACGGGCGCGGCGGCGGCCAGGATCGCCGGCCTGCGGCTCGACGCGGTCGCCGACGCGCTGGGCTGGCTGCTGGCCGACGCGGGCTCCGGGTTCTGGATCGGGCGCGCGGCGGCGATGGCCGTGGTGGACGCCTTCGACCGCGGCCTGCCGGTCACGGCGCTCGACGAGCCCGCCGACGGGCTGGTGGCGCTGGTGGGCCGGAGCTTCCTGGGCGACGAGCGGCCCGGCACGCCGCGCGCGGTCGCCTCGCGCATCGTGCGGCTGGCGCAAGCCGACCACATGCGGCTGGCGGCCCTGTCCCCGCTGGTCGGCAGGGCCGCGACGGCGGGCGACCCGGCGGCGGAGAAGATCGTCGCCGAGGCCGCCGACCGGCTGGCCGCCACCCTGGGCCGCGTCTACACCTCCGGCCCGGTGGTGCTCGCCGGCAGCGTGCTGACCAGCGACGGCCCAGTGCGCCGCGCCGTGACCGCCCGCCTGCCCGCCGGCACGGCCGTCATGACGGCCCGCGACGCGGCGGGCGCGGCGGCCTGGCTGGCGGCCCGCTCCGTGCTCCCCGAGGAGGTGGCGAGGGCGCGGCACGGCACGTTCGTCACCGCCGGCGAGGCCACCTCCTGACCGCTCCCGCCGGCGTCACCCCTTGGCCGCTCCCGCCGGCGTCACCCCTTGACCGCTCCCGCCGTCATCCCGGTGCCCACCCGGCGCTGCAGGAACAGGAAGAGCAGCAGCGCGGGCAGCGCGAACAGGCTGGCCGCCGCCATCGTGGCCCCCCAGTCGGTGCCGAAGACGTCGCGGAACGACGACAGCCACACCGGCAGCGTGCGCTTGTCCTGGTCCTTGATGATGAGCACGTTGACGAAGGCGAACTCGTTCCAGGCCGTGATGAACCCGAACAGCGAGGTCGCCATGAGCCCCGGCGCCAGCAGCGGGAACACCACCCGCCGGAAGGCCGCCGGCCGCGAGCAGCCGTCCACCTGCGCCGCCTCCTCCAGCTCCAGCGGGATCGCGGCCAGGAACCCGCGCAGCGTCACGATCGTGAACGGCAGCGTGATCATGAAGTAGACGCCGGTCAGCATGGCCAGCGAGTCCAGCAGGTCGCTGTCCCTGGCGATGATGAACACCGGCACCAGCAGCGCCTCCCACGGCGCCATCTGCGCGGCGAACACCGCGACCACGAACCCCGCCCGCCCCCGCCACCGCATCCTGGCCACCGCGAACGCCGCCAGCAGCGCCACGACCAGCGCGAGCGCCACCGCCGCGACGGTCACCACGAGGCTGTTGCGCCAGTAGGTCCAGAAGCCCGGCGCGTTGACGGCGGTCACGAAGTGCTCCAGCGTCGGGTGCTCCGGCCAGAACGACGGGGTGGCCGCCTGGATGTCCCTGGTCGGCTTGAACGCGGTCAGGAACATCCAGTAGACCGGGAAGATCGTCGTCACGAGCACGGCGAGCGCCGCCGCGTTGAGCAGCAGCCGCCGCACCGGCCGTCCCATTGGTCCTCTCACTGGCGCACCATCCTTCGCAGGTTGCTGACCAGGGCGACGGCCAGGATGACGACCGTGACCATGGCGACCGCCGAGCCGAGGTCGTAGCGGTGCAGCACGCGGGCGACCTTGAAGGCGTACACCGGCAGGGTGGTGGTGGCGCCGTCCGGGCCGCCCTGGCTGAGCACCCAGATCTGCGGGAAGCACTTGGCCACCCAGATCACCTCCAGCGAGGCGACCAGGGCGAAGAGCTGCCGGAGCATGGGGAAGGTGACCTTCGTGAAGATCTGCCGGCCGGTGCCGCCGTCGATGCGGGCCGACTCGTACAACTCGGCCGGGATCGTGGTGAGCCCGGCGTAGAGGGTGAGGGCGGCGAACGGCACCGACTGCCACACGACGAGCACCACCAGCACCGCGAACGTGGCCGTGCCGTCGGCGAACCACGTGTAGCCCCGGAAGGAGTCGAGGCCGAGCGTGACCAGCAGCCAGTTGACCACGCCCAGCTCCGACTGGAACAGCCACTGGAAGACGGTCGTGGCCGCGATGATCGGGGTGGCCCAGGCCAGGGCCAGCGCGCTCATCAGGGCCAGCCGCAGGCCGCGCCGCAGCCGCTCCAGCATGAGGGCCACGCCGGTGGACAGCGTCACGATGAGCACCACGTTGATCGCGGTCCAGGCGGCGGTGCGGCCCAGCACCCGCCAGAACTCCTCGCCGGCCAGCAGCTCGGCGTAGTTGTCCAGGCCGGCCAGGACCGCGCCGCCCCGGATCAGCTCGCCCATCCGGAAGTGCTGGAAGGAGATCACCGCCGCCTTGAGCAGCGGATACAGCAGGAGGAAGGCCCCGCCTGCCACCGCGGGCGCGATGAGCAGGTAGGGCCAGAGGGCACTCGTCCTTCCTCGCATCAGGATCCGCTGTTCAGCGTCGCGGTGATGGACGCGGAGGTCTTCTTCGCCTCCGTCGCCGGGTCGGCGCCGGTCAGCACGGCGGTCATGTACTGCTTGATCACGGAGGTGGCCTCGACCGCCGCCCAGTTGGGGGTGTTGGGGGTGGCGCGGCCGTTGGCGGCGGCCCTGGCCATGGCGGCGGTGCCCGCGTCGCCGGAGAGCACGCCGGCCAGCGAGGTGCGGTTGGGCACGAAGCTCATCGCCTTGGCCAGCTCGGTCTGGAACTTCTCCCCGGCCAGGGCCTTGACCAGCTCGTACGCCTCCTCCTGCCGCTTGGAGGCGGCCGGGATGACGAGGTCGGAGCCGCCGGTGAAGACCGTGCCCGGCTTGTCGGGGGTCTTGCCCGGGATCGGGAAGAAGCCCATCTTGCCCTTCATCGCCGGCTCCACCTCCAGCACCCGGGCGGCGACGCCGGGCACGGCGATGATCTGGGCGACCTTGCCCTGCGCGAACACCTCGTGCTGCGGCGGGTTGGCCTCGTCGGCGTCCTTCGGGCCCCTGCCGAGGGCCTGGAGGCGCTTGTAGAAGTCCATGCCGGCCAGGGCCTGCGGGGTGTCGAGGGCGCCCTTCCACTTGCCGCCCTCCTGGACGGCGAGGTCGCCGCCCTCGTCCCAGATGAAGCCGGCCAGGGCGTACCAGGTCTGGCCGGTCAGGTAGATGCCCTGGTCGCCGCCCTTGTTCAGCTTGGCGGTGACCTCCAGCCACTCCTCGCGGGTCTTCGGCGGCTCCTTGACGCCGGCCTTGGCCCACAGGTCCTTGTTGTAGACGACGACGCGGTTGGCGGCGTACCACGGGACGCCGTACTGCCGGCCGCCGATGTTGCCCGGCTGGGCCAGGCCCGGCAGCCAGTCCTCGCCCTTGAGGTCGGCGATCTTGCCGGTCAGGTCGGTGACGCCGCCGCTGGCGGAGTACTGGGCGACCTGGGTGTTGCCGACCTCGATCACGTCGGGGGCGTCGGTGCTGGCCAGGGCGGCGGTGACGCGCTCGCCGATGCCGTCCCACGCCTGGATCTGGATGTCGAGGTCCACGCCCTTGTGGGCGGTCTCGTACTCGGTCTCGAACGACTTCAGCAGGTCCTGGGTGACGCTGCCGTCCATGATCCAGACGGTCAGCCTGACGGGGCCGGAGGAAGCCTGGGGCTGCTCCGAGGCGCCACAGGCGGCCAGCGCGAACACGGCCGCCAGCGCCAGGATGCGGTTGTTCATGGCGTTCTCTCAGGGATCGGGGCTCAGGAGGTGGGGACGGTGTCGCGGAAGGCGGTGCCGGCCGAGCGCAGGGCGCCGACCCGGCTCACCACGTCGGCGGGGGTGACGACCTCGTTCTTGCTGTAGTAGAGCCAGTCCACCTGCTGGCGGTAGGTACGGGTGCCCGTGGCGCCCTGGAGATCGATGAACCACTGGTTGAACATGATCCACATCGGCGTCTCGGGGTAGTAGATGTCGCCGTGGTCGGCGAACAGCCGGCCGTCCACGTAGTACCTCATCCGGCCGCCGGAGACCTGGATCACCAGGTCGTGCCAGCCGGCGAAGCTCGCCCGCTCCTCGGTGTGGGTGTTGACGGCCTGCCAGGGGTCGGCCTGGTAGGTCTCCCAGCTCGTGGTGTAGAGGATGTTCGACGGCTCGCCCCAGCCGCCGTTGGGCAGGTACTCGAAGTCCAGCTCGCCGTAGTCGGGGTCGAGGTTGTAGCGCAGCGGGGTGATGGTGAAGAACGTCTGCACCACGTGCTCGCCGTCCGGGCCGCTCGTCGGCGCGTCGCTGAAGCGGACGCGGGCGGCGTAGGTGCCCTCGAAGAACTTGCGGTTGGCGGTGGACAGCTCGGTCTGGACGGTGCCGGCGGCGGTGCCGTTCGTCGAGGAGTCGAGCGTCAGCAGGCCGCCGGGGAACGAGACCGCCGACGGCGACCAGGTCGCGCCGGGCACGCCGGGGCCGCCCGAGCTGGAGCGGACGGTCCAGCCGCGCTGGGCGAGCAGCGGGTCGGCCGGGCCGGAGTAGCTGAAGTCGTCGAACAGGACACCCGCCGAGCCGGTCGGGGTGCCGGTCGGGGTGCCGGTGGGGCTGGTGGTCGGGGTCGGCTCCGTGCCGTTGGGCTTGCCCCAGGCGAGCGTGCCGTTGACGTGCACGGTCACCTTGTCCCAGTTCGCGTACGACGTGCCGGGGCCGTAGGAGTAGTCGTCGCTCTGGGTGAAGCTCTGCCAGTCGGCGCGGTAGAAGCGCAGTTGCAGGTCACCGGTGTTCGCGCCGGGGGCCAGGCCGCCGGCGGTGAAGCCGACCTCCAGGTACTGGTCGGCGCCCGACTGGCGGACGAACTGGCCGGTCACCGTCGAGCAGCCCACCACCGCCCAGGAGCAGGCGAAGCGGTAGGTCTCGGTGCCGGTCAGGTAGTAGCGGATCTTGACCTGGTTGAGCGGGATGGTGGTGGTGCCGTCGTTGAAGAGCTTGAACCAGGGCTCGGCCTGGGCGGTGGTCGGGCCGGGGGCGCTGGTGCGGTACTGGAGGCGTACGGCCTGGGCGGCGCCGGCCGGGGCGACCAGGGCGCCGATGACGAGGGCGAGGGGAAGGGCTACCGCAAGGACGATTTTCACGACATTTCTGGACATGGGGGGTGTCTCCTTGCATGCCGAACCGGCCCGATGGCGGCCGGCGGGGCGAAGGGGTGATCAGGCGCCGCGCCGGATGCGGCCGACGTAACGCGCTTCGAGCCGGAGATTGTGGGCGTCGCCCTCCGGGACGTTGGCGGACAGGTACACCGGCGGGGTCTCGCCCGCGTCGAGCAGGTTGCGCACGGTGCGGGCCACGACGAGCTGAGCCAGCAACGCGGAGGTGATGGTGGACACGGCCCCGACGGCGCCGCCGCCGGGCAGGGGGAGCACGGCGTCGCCGTAGGGCGCGCGGTTGTCCAGGACGACGTCGGCCAGGTCGATGAGCCGGTGGCCCGAGGGGTGGCGGGAGGGGACGGCCTCGCTGTGGGCGCGTGAGGTGATCGCGACCAGGTCGTGGCCGCGCTGCTTGACCAGCGTGGCCAGCTCCACGACCACGCCGTTGACGCCCGAGTTGGAGATGACGACGAACAGGTCGTGCGGATGGACGGGGGCCAGGTCGAGGATCGTGCGGGCGACGGCCGGGTCGCGTTCGAGGTCGTAGCGGTCCAGCTCGGCGCGGGGCGCGTCGCCGTACAGGACGATGTCCCTGAGCGCGAGCCGGTTGGTGGGGACGAGGCCGCCGGCCCGGCCGGCGATCTCCATGGCGACGGCCTCGGAGTGGCCGGAGCCGAACGCCTGGATCACGCCGCCGGCGGTGAGGGCCTTGGTGAACAGGTCGGCGGCGCGGTCGAGCTCGGGGTCGGCGGGGACGGCGCGGACGAGCTCGGCGACGTGGTTGGCGAAGTCCTCTGGATTTATTGTCATAAGTCCCCTTCGGGTAGGCGGTGTCCGGCGACCGCGCGGACGGTGACGTCGAACGCCTGCCGGGTGCGCTCGTACGTGCGCTGCGCCACCGACACGTACACGACGTCGAGCACCAGGAGCTGCGAGTGGATCGCGGCGAACCCCTCCGACCGGAAGCTCGTCGCCCGGCTGGCCGTGGTGAGCACCAGCTCGGCGACCTCCGCCAGCGGCGAGCGTGGCTGCGAGGTGACCGCCACGGTGATCGCGCCGTGGCTGCTCGCCTCGGCCAGCACCTCGATGACCTCGCGGGTACGGCCGCTGTGCGAGATGCCGATCGCCACGTCGCCCTGGCCGAGCAGCGCGGCGTCGGTCAGCGCGCTGTGGGCGTCGGACCTGCTCCAGGTCGGCACCCGCATGCGCTGCAACCGGTACTCCATCTCGCTGGCCACGGCCGCGCTGCTCGACACGCCGAACAGCAGCACCCGCCCCGCCCTGGCCACCGCCTGCGCCACCTTGTCCACCACGGCCAGGTCGAGCTGGTCGGCGGTCTCCTGGATCAGGCGGATGTCGTTGCCGGAGACGACGCCGAGCACCTTGTCGAGGCTGTCGTCGGGCAGGATCTCCTGGCCGATGTCGGTCTGCCAGGTCTGCCGCGCCCGGCGGCCGGTCTCGGTGGCGACGGCCACGCGCAGCTCGGCGTAACCGGCGAAGCCGAGGGCCCGGCAGAAGCGGGTGATGGTGGCCGTGGAGGTCCCGCTCCGCTCGGCGAGGTCCACGATGGTCAGCCGGGCGGCCTCAGCCGGGGCGGCGAGGATGGCCTCGGCGACCTTGCGGAGGGCGTCGGGCATGTCGGGGCGCTCGGCCTGGATGCGGGCGAGAAGTTCCACGCCGTGAAAATTATGCACGGGATCTGGCGCCGTCAAGAGGTTTGGGCAATAATTTTTTACATGAGTGATGGGCTGGTGCTCGGGGTGGACGCGGGCGGCACGGCGTCGCGGGCCGCGCTCCTCACCCTCGACGGGACGGCGGTGGGGCGCGGGCGGGCCCCCGGGGCGAACCCGGTGACGCTCGGCCGGGACGCCGCCCGCGCGCATCTGGCGGCGGCGGTGCGCGAGGCGCTGGGAGGGGTGTCCGCCCAGGTGAACGGGGTCGTGGTCGGGCTGGCCGGGGATCCGGGGCGCTGCCGGGAGCTGGCGGTGGAGGTGCTGGCCGCGCTGCTGCCCTGCGGGCCGCCGGTGCGGGTGGTCGGCGACGTCGTGACCGCCTTCGCCGCCGGCACGCCCGCCCCCTCGGGGACGGTGCTCATCTCGGGGACGGGGGCCATCGCGGCAAAAATTACCGGCCACGCGGTGGCGGCGACGGCCGACGGCTACGGCTGGCTGCTGGGCGACGAGGGCTCCGCCTTCTGGCTCGGCCGCGCCGCCGCCCGCCACACCCTCCGCGCCCTCGACGCCCGGCACCCGGCCGGCCCTCTCGCCTCGCTGGTCACCGCCCACCTGCTCTCCTGGACCGGGGAGCCGGACCGGACGGCGGGGGCGGGGGTGGAGACGGGAGCGGGAGCGGGGGCGGGAGCGGGGGTGAGGGCGGAGACGGGAGCGGGGGTGGAGGCGCGGGTGGAAGCGGAGGCAGGCGCGAGGGTGGCGGAGCTGGCGGCGGCGGTGTACGGGCGGGCGCCGCTCGCGCTGGCCGAGCTGGCACCGCTGGTGAGCCGCGCCGCCGAGGCGGGGGACCCGGCGGCGCTGGCCATCGTCGCCGAGGCCGCACGCCGGCTCGCCCGGACCGCCGCCGAGGTACGCGAGCCCGGCCTGCCCGTGGTCCTGGCCGGCGGCGTGCTCACGGCGGACGGCCCGATCCGGCGCGCGGTCCAGGCCCTCCTGCGCACCCCGCCGAGCGACACGGCGGACCACCCCCAACGCGACACGGACACACCCGTGACGGACCGGCCGGAAGTGGGAGCGGGGGACCCGGCGGGGACAGGGGACGCGGTAAGGAGTGGAGACGCGACGTGGACAAGGGACGTAGTGAGGACGAGGGACGTGGCGAGGACGAGGGACCCAGTGGTGGCGAGGGACGTGGCGGGGACGAGGGACGTGGCGGGGACAAGGGGCGTGGCGGGGACGAGGGACGTGGTGGTGGCGGGGGACGCGGCGGGGGCCGCCGCGTGGCTGGCCGCGCTTCCCCTGGTCGGCCCCGAACGGGCGGCCCGAACACACGTCCGCTTCACCACCCCGCCGCCCTGACCACCCACCGCCCTCGGCCACCCGCCGCTCCGGGCCACCCGCCGCTCCGGGCCACCCACCGCTCCGGGCCACCCACCGCCCCGGACCACCGTCACCCCGAGACCATCCCGTCACCCTGAGACCATCCCGACGCCCCGGGGCCGTCGGGCGTCCTTCGGCCGTGCCCGGCCCTGGGTGCCGTTCAGGCGGTGAGGAGGGCCGCGCTTCCGTAGCTGCCGCCGAACCCCGTCACCAGCGCCACCTCGTGCCGTCCCGTCCGCAGTTCCCGTACCGCCTGGGCCACGTTGTTGAGGCCGTGCACGTAGCCCTCCGACAGCAGGCCGCCGTGCGGGTTGAGCCAGGCGTGGCGGCGCTCCAGCAGGTACGCCCCCAGCTCCCCCCGCCGGACCAGCCCGAAGTCCTCGAGCTGCCGGGGCACCAGCCACGAGTACGCGTCGTAGGGCAACATCACGTCCACGTCCGCCGGCCGCAGGCCGGAGGCGTCCCAGAGCATGGGCGCCACGTACGCGGAGAACACGGCCGTGACGTCGGCCGACCGGTCCATGGACGAGCAGCCGGGCCCGCCGCCGCGCACGGCGGCCCGGATCCTGGGCCCGTCCAGCACGCCGCTGACCAGCAGCGCGCAGGCCCCGTCGGTCTCCTGACAGCAGTCCACGGTGCGCAGCGGCGTGGCGACGTACGGCCGGGCGAGGTAGTCGGCCAGCCCCAGCGGCTCGCGGCGCAGCGCCCGGGGGTTGGTCGCGGCGTTGTGCCGGGACTGGGCGACGACCGCGTGCAGGTGCTCCTCGGTCAGGCCGGTGTCGTGCAGGTAGCGGGTGGCGGCCAGGGCGAACAGCGGGACGGGCCCGGCCAGCCCGTAGGTGAAGCGTTCCTGCGGGCCGGTGGAGACGGTGTTCATGCGCCGGCCCGAGCGGCCGTTGAGCGCGCGGTAGATCAGGACGTGCCGCGCGATCCCGGCGGAGATCAGCAGGGCCGCGTCCCCCAGGACGGAGGCGGCCTGGGTGCCGCCGCCCGCGATGTCGTTGTGCCAGCCGAGCCGTTCCATGCCGAGGGCCCGCGCGACCTGGACGACGGGCGCGGAGTCGCCGAGGTGGTAGCTGAGCACGGCGTCCACCTCGCCCGGCCGCAGGCCCGCGTCGGCGCAGGCCGCCCGGCACGCCTCGGCGGCGAGCTCCAGCTCCGTGCGCCCGGAGCGCCGGGTCAGCGCCGTCATGCCGATCCCGGCGACGGCGGCCCGCCCGGCGAACGCCTGCGTCCCCACCCGCCCACGCTAGCACACGGCCAAGCGCTTGCTAGGTTACCGGCCCGCCATAAGGGCCGCCCGCAACCCCACCGCCCGCCGCCCCGAAACCAGCCGCCCGCGCCGGCGCGGAACTCCGGGCACCCCCGCCACCAGCCCTTTCTCCCGCCTCCCGCGCAGCACTCTCCCGTCTTGGTGACTGAGCGTCTTCACGGGAGCTGTCCCGTCTTGTAATACGGAGGTGCGATCTCCCGACAGCCCATCACCATCACCCCGAGGTGAGCGATGGATCTACGCTACGTCCGGTACGCCATGGCCATCGCGCGGGCAGGCAGCCTGCGCCGGGCCGCCGCCGCCCTGCACATAGCCCAGCCCACGCTGTCGGAGCAGCTCCGGGCGCTGGAGAAGGAGGTCGGGGTCGAGCTGTTCAGCCGCTCCTCCAGCGGCGTGCAGCTCACCGAGGCGGGCGAGGCGTTCCTGGCCCAGGCCACGGTCGCGGTGGACGCCTTCGAGCGGGCGGTGTCCGCGGCCAGGAGCACGGGCAGGGACGCCCGTCTGGGCGTGGCCGACGGGCTGGCCGACGTGGTCGCCCGCGTGCTCTGCCAGCTCCAGGGCCTGCGGCTGCGCGTGGCCCCGATGAGCACCGCCGAGCAGATCGTCTCCATCGTGGACGGCACCCTGCACGCCGGCCTGGGGTACGCGCCCGGCTCGCTGCCGCGGGGCGTGGCCCGGATGCTGGTCCACCGCTTCCCCGTGCGCGCGCTGCTGCACCGCGACCACCCGCTGGCCGGCGCGGAGGCGGTGTCGCTGGCGGACCTGGCGGCCGAGCCGCTGGTGATGCCGGAGTCCGACGCGGTGGCGGGCGCGCGGCGCTTCCTGGAGGGCTTCGTCCGCCACCGGCTCCATCCGCGCCTGGGCCAGGCCGCGGCCACCCACGACCTGGCGATCACGATGGTGGAGCGGGGCGCCGGTTATACGCTCTGCGTGCACGAGGGAACGCCGGTGCCGGACAGCCTGGTCTTCCTGCCGATCAAGGAGGACGTCCCGCCGCTGGAGGTGGTGTTCCTCTGGAACCGGCAGGTGGACATCCCGGAGCTGGTCAGCGCGGCGCGCCACGTGGCACGTACTGGATAGCGATAGTATCCAATAATGCGCATCTCGGAACTCAGCTCCCGCTCCGGCGTGGCCATCCCCACGATCAAGTACTACCTGCGCGAAGGGCTGCTGCACCAGGGCGAGCAGACGTCCGCGACCCGGGCCGAGTACGACGGGTCGCACCTGCGCAGGCTCCGCATGATCCGGGCGCTGCTGGAGGTGGGCAAGGTGCCGGTGGCCTCGATCAAGAAGATCATCGACGCCGTGGACGACGAGTCGCTGCCCATGCACGAGATGCTGGGCACCGCCCACTACGCCCTCGGCCCCACGGTCGAGCCGGAGCCCACCGAGGAGTGGCGGGCCGCCCGCGCCCAGGTGGACACCCTCATCGACGAGCTGGGCTGGCACATCCACCCCGAGGCCCCGACCCGCGACGAGCTGGCCCAGACGCTGGTGCGCATGCGCCAGCTCGGCGTGCCGGTCGACCTGCGGCCGTACGTGGAGGCGGCGAACGAGCTGGTCACGGAGGTCGAGATGGACACCATCCCCTTCGACGGGCCGCGCGACGCCGCCGTGGAGGCCCTGGTGCTGGGCTCGGTCCTGTACGGCAAGGCGTTCGACGCGCTGCGCCGCATGGCCCAGGAGTCGGAGTCCGCCGAGCGGCTCAAATGACCCGGGGCTCGAAGGACCCGCCTCGAAGGACCCGGCTCGCACGACCCGGCTCAGATGACGCCGTTGGCCCGCAGGACGCGCACCGCCCGCACGGTGGCCGCGCCGCGCCACTCCAGCGCCCCGGCGGGCGAGACCGGCGCGAAGTCCACCGTCCAGCCGCCGTCCTCCCGCTGCTCACCGGCCAGCCGCGCCAGGTCGGCGGCGACCACCTCGGGCGCCAGCAGCTCGCGGACCGGCCGGCCCGGGAACGGCGCCAGGTCCAGGGGCCGCAGCGCCTCCTCCGCCGTGCCGCCCTCGACCGGCACCCGGCCGTCCGCCGGGACGTACGCCGCGAGCTTCTTCAGCAGGCCCGCCGCGCGGGGCTCGGTGTCGTGCACGGAGTCGAGGAAGCCGCACGCGAACGCCAGCACGTACGCGTGCGGCCGCTCCTCCAGCGCCTCGATCGTGTCCAGGCAGTACCGCGTGGCCCGGGACAACCACGGGTGGGCGGCCACGGCCGGGTCGTGGGCGGCCACGGCACGGGCGGCGGCCGCCGACACGGCGGTGATCTGGAGGGACGACACGCCGGGGTCGCTCCCCGCCCACCAGGGCGCGGTGCCCTCGGCCACGGTCAGCGGCAGCGCGAACGGCAGCCCGCCGTCGGGCAGCGTGACCGACTCCAGCCAGTCGCACAGCGCCGCGGCACGGGGGGAGGTGTGCGGGGCGATGTCCTCGAACACCTCGAAGGCGTGCAGCGCGGCGCCGGGCTGGCTCTCCGGCGAGCGCAGGTCGGGCTCCAGCCCCCACCCGTAGCCGCCGTCGGGGTTGCGGTAGCCCTCCAGGGCGGCCAGCACGCTCTCCGCGTCGCCGCCGCCCGCCACGAGGTCGTAGCGGCGCCGGTCGAGCAGGCGGCCGTGGGTGGCCAGGAAGGCCGGGATCACGTCGAGGTTCACGTTCATGAGGCCATCGTGCCCACGGCCGCGAGGAGCGGTCTTGTACGTTCCGGACGCCGGGCAGGACGCGGGGCGGCTGTCACTCCCTGACGGTGACCGGCCGCTTGAGCAGCCAGAGCGCGGCCCGCTGGAGCAGCGTGCGGTGCACCTCGTTGTCGTAGGAGCGGGTGTCGTGGCCGAGCGCGTCGTAGAGCACCCGGCCGCGCCGCACCGGCCGCGCCCAGACCAGCGGCTGGCCGTTGGCCGAGGCCAGCGGCCGGACGTCGGGCAGGATGTCGAGATCGCTGTAGACCTCGTCCACCACGTCGAAGTCGCGCAGGCCGTCCACCACCGGATGCCCGCCGTGGACGCGGACGCTCGTCCAGCCGAGCGGCGGGTGGTGCGACTTGGGCCAGGTCCAGCAGCCGCCCAGCACGCGCGGCCAGCCCTGCCAGTCGTCGAAGCAGATGGACGCCGCGTGCATGCACAGCAGCCCGCCGCCCCGGTCCAGATGGTCGAGGATCGTGGTGCGGGCCCCGGCCGGCAGCTCGAAGCGCCACTGCTCGCGCAGGTCGGCGAAGCGGTCCTGGGTCATCCGCCAGCGCAGCGCGTTGACGGTGATGAGCTGGACCTCCGGCGGCTCGCTGAGCGCGCCCGCGATGTCCTCGGTGATCTCGGACTCGACCCCCACCTCGGCCAGCACCTCCGCCAGGGCGGCCGACGTGGCGGCGAAGTCGTGGAACACGCCTCCCGACAGGATCAGATTTCTTGCCACTTCCCCAGCTCATCACGGCCGTCACCGCTTTTCCACCCGGAACTGTCACCTCCGGCCCCGGCATTCCTCGTGCTTCGGGGAGGCGGCATGATTCCTACCGTGGACGTGAGGACAGAGGCCGAGGCGGGCTTCGAGGAGCACCGGCCGATGTTGCTCGGCCTGGCCTACCGGCTGCTCGGCAGCATGTGGGACGCCGAGGACGTGGTGCAGGAGGCGTGGCTGCGCTGGCAGGGCACCGACCGCTCCCAGGTCAGGGAGCCGCGGGCGTTCCTGGTGACCGTGGTGTCGCGGCTGGCGCTGGACCAGCTCCGCTCGGCCCGGGTGAAGCGGGAGGCGTACACGGGGCCGTGGTTGCCCGAGCCGGTCGCGACGGCGGAGGCGGGGCCGCTGGACACCGCCGAGCTGCGCGACACCGTCTCGTTCGCGACGCTGCACCTGATGGAGCGGCTGTCGCCGCCGGAGCGGGCGGTGTTCGTGCTGCGGGAGGCGTTCGAGCTGCCGTACGAGCAGGTCGCCGAGATCGTCGGCACGTCGGTGGCCAACGCCCGCCAGCTCCACCGCCGGGCCTCGGTGCGGCTGGCGGAGGGCCGCGACCGGTTCGCGCCCTCGCGGGAGGACCACTCCAGGCTGCTGACGCGGTTCATGGCGGCCGCGGCGGGCGGCGACCTGGACGCGCTCAAGGACCTCCTCCACGAGGACGTCGTCGCCTGGAACGACGGCGGCGGCAAGGTGCGGGCGGCGCTGCGCCCGGTCCTCGGCCGGCGCAAGGTGGCGGCGTTCATGGGCGGCCTGCTGGACCGCTACGACTTCTCGGACGCGCGCCTGCTGGACGTCAACGGCGAGGCCGCGATCTGGACGCGCGTCGCGGGCCACCGCCAGCTCATCATGATCGACGTACGGGACGGCCGGATCCACGACATCTACGCCGTGCTCAACCCGGACAAACTTGCCCGCGTCCGCCCGGAGAGCTCGGACGATCTATAGTCGCCCCATGGATCTCGGCATCGCGGGCAAGGTCGCCCTGGTCACCGGAGGCAGCGCGGGCATCGGACTGGCCGCCGCCAAGAGCCTGGCGCGGGAGGGTTGCGACGTGTGCGTGGCCGGCCGCAGCCCGGAGCGGCTTGCGGACGCGGTGGTGGAGCTGCAGGAGTTCGGCAAGGTCGTGCACGCCGTGCTGGCCGACGTGGAGGACCCCGCGGCCGCCCGGCGCGTCGTCGAGGAGACCCGCGACGTGCTCGGCCCGGTGGACATCCTGGTGGCCAACGCGGGCGGCCCGCCGCCGGGGCGGTTCACCGACCTGTCCCTGGCCGACTGGGACGTCGCCGTGCAGCGCAACCTGCTCGGCACCGTACGCCTGATCCACGCCGTGCTGCCCGAGATGCGCTCGCGCGGCTGGGGCCGGATCGTGACGATCACCAGCCGCTCCGTGCGCGAGGCGCTGGACGGCCTGGCGCTGTCCAACGCCACCCGCTCCGCCGTGGCCGGCGTCGTGCGCACGCTGGCCCGCGAGGTCGGCGGCGACGGCGTGCTGGTCAACAACGTGTTGCCCGGCCCCATCGACACCGACCGGCTGCGTGAGACCTCCGGCGGCGAGCACAACCTGGCCGAGCGGGGCAGGGCGGTGCCGGTGGGCCGGATCGGGCGTCCCGAGGAGGTGGGGGACGTGGTGGCGTTCCTCGCCAGCGAGCGGGCGTCGTTCGTCAACGGGGTGTCGCTGCTGGTGGACGGCGGCGAGAGCCGGGTCATCGCCTGAGCAGCGTGCCGACCACGGCCTTGGCCCAGGTGGCGTCGTCGTCGGGCGGGTCCACGTAGTAGGACAGGTTCGCCCGGTGGAAGCAGGCTCCCATGAGCATGGCCGCCGCGGCGCCGGCGTCGATCCCGCGGTCGATGCGGTCGCGGTGCTGCTCGGCCGCGATGATCTCGGCGAGCGCCAGGACGGGCAGGTGGGGGCCGGACCCGCTCCTGGCCAGCATGGCGCGGAACCCGCGCAGGAGCGACGGGTCGGCCAGCACGCCCGAGGCGATGCCCGCGGCCCGCTTGTAGAACTCCAGGGCGGCCAGCGTGAACGTGGTCAGCTCGGCGACCAGGCCGCCGCCACCGCCACCACCACCGCCATCACCGCCGTCGCCGCCCCCGTCGCCCGTGGCCAGCCGCAGCCGGGTCAGGGCCGGGCCGAGCGCGGGCAGCCGCTCCAGCAGCACCGCGAGCAGCAGCTTCTCCTTGCCGGGGAAGTGCTTGTAGAGCAGGGCCTCGGAGCAGCCGGCCGCCGCCGCGATCCGCTTGGTGGTCGCGCCGGCGATGCCGAACTCGCGGATGACCTGCTCAGCGGCGTCGATGAGACGGTCGCGGGTGCCCATCCGCCCATGATATGAGCGCCGGTACGGGTGCTGGTATGAGCGCGTTCCCGGCCACTTGCCCGCCCATGACATCCTTCCTGTAAGACCATTGGGGAGAAGGTAGGGGCATGGACAAGCCGGTCATCGTGACGGTGGACGACGACCCGGGCGTGTCGCGGGCGGTGGCTCGCGACCTGAGACGCCGCTATGGCCAGGAATACCGGATTGTTCGCGCCGAGACGGCCAGGGACGGCATCGAGGCGGTCAGGGAGATGCGGCTGCGCGGCGACGACGTGGCGGCCATCCTGGCCGACTACCGGATGCCGCAGATGAACGGCGTGCAGTTCCTGGAAGCCGCCATGGACATGTATCCGTACGCGCGGCGCGTGCTGCTGACCGCCTACGCCGACACCGACGCGGCCATCCAGGCGATCAACGTGGTGGATCTCGACCATTACCTGCTCAAGCCGTGGGACCCGCCGGAGGAGAAGTTCTACCCGGTCATCGACGGGCAGCTCGACGCCTGGCTGCGTACCGACCGGATCGAGCGGGCGGAGCTGCGCGTGGTGGGCGACCGGTGGTCGGCGCCGTCCTACAAGGTGCGCGACTTCCTGGCCCGCAACCACGTGCCCTATCAGTGGATGCTGGCCGACGACCCGGAGGGCGCGCAGCTCGTACGGGCGGCCGGCGAAGGCTGTCACCTGCCGCTGGTGGTGACCGCCGACGGCACCACGCTGGAGTCGCCCGACCAGGCCACGCTGGCCACGGCCGTGGGCCTGTCCACGACCCCGGCCACCGACTTCTACGACCTGATCGTGGTCGGCGGCGGCCCGGCCGGGCTGGGCGCGGCCGTCTACGGCGCCTCCGAGGGGCTCAACACCGTGCTGGTCGAGGCGCATGCCTCGGGCGGCCAGGCGGGCCAGAGCTCCCGCATCGAGAACTACCTGGGCTTCCCCGACGGCGTCTCCGGCCAGCAGCTCGCCGACCGGGCGCGCAGGCAGGCGCTGAAGTTCGGGGCCGAGCTGCTGACCGCGCGCAAGGTGACCCTGCTGGAGCCGCGCGGCCAGGCCCGGGTGATCGGGTTCAAGGACGGCGGCGAGATCGCCGCGCACGCCGTGATCCTGGCCACCGGCGTCACCTACCGGCGCCTGGAGGCCCCGGGCCTCGACGAGTTCGTGAGCCGGGGCGTCTACTACGGCGCCGCGCTCACCGAGGCGCCCGCGTGCGCCGACACCGACGTCTACATCGTGGGCGCGGCCAACTCGGCCGGGCAGGCCGCGGTCTACCTGTCGGGATTCGCGAGCAAGGTCCATTTGTTGGTGAGGAGTGATGGTTTGGAGAAGTCCATGTCCTACTACCTCATCGAGCAGATCGCCGCGATCCCCAACATCGAGGTGCACCTCCAGACGGAGGTCACCGGCGGTGGCGGCACGGGGCACCTGGAGCGGCTGACGCTGTCGACCAAGGGCGAGGAGCGCACGGTCGACGCCCAGTGGCTGTTCGTGTTCATCGGCGCGGAGCCGTTCACCTCGTGGCTGGGCGACACGGTCGAGCGGGACGCGCGCGGGTTCGTCCTGACCGGTCCCGACCTGGTCCAGGGCGGTAAGCGGCCGCGCAACTGGCCGCTGCGGCGCGAGCCGTACTATCTGGAGACCAACGTGCCCGGGGTGTTCGCCGCGGGCGACGTGCGCGCCGAATCGATCAAGAGGGTGGCCTCCGCCGTCGGGGAGGGCGCGATGGCCGTCGCGCTCGTGCACCGCTACCTGGAGAAGCAATGACCGAGTCAGACGTCCGGATTGACATCGACGAGCTGCGCAAACTCTTCCTGTTCGAGCGATTGGAGGACGTGCAGCTCGCCAAGCTGGCCGACAGCGGCCGGGTGTGCACGTTCGCGGCGGAGGAGGACATCGTCCGCCAGGGCGAGCCGGCCGAGTGCTTCGTCGTGCTGATCGAGGGCGAGATCCAGATGATCAGCGAGACGGTCAGCGCCGGCACGGTCGCCATGCCCCGCGTCTCGCAGCCCGGCGTGTACGGCGGCGCCACCAGCGCCTACCTCGGCGACCGCGCCCCGCAGACCTACCAGCACACGCTGCGCGCCACCGCCCCGTCGCGGGTGTTCGTCCTGCCGGCCAAGAAGTTCGCCTACATCGTGGCCGAGTGGTTCCCGATGGCGATGCACCTGCTCGACGGCATGCTGTCGGGCGGGCGCATGCAGCGCGAGATCATCGACCGGCGCCAGCGGCTGACCGCGCTCGGCACGATCACCGCCGGCCTCACCCACGAGCTCAACAACCCGGCCGCGGCGGCCGTGCGCGCCGTGGGCGAGCTGCGCCAGCTCATCAAGAACTCCCGGCTCCAGCTCGCCCAGCTCGCCGAGGACGGCATCCCGCCGGAGAAGCTGCGCGCGCTCATCGATGCGCAGGAGGCGTGCACGAGCAAGCTGGGCAAGCAGCCGCAGCGCTCGCCGCTGGAGATCTCCGACGCCGAGGACGAGCTGGGCGAGGCGCTGGACGAGCTGGGCGTCGAGGACGCCTGGGACCTCGCTCCCGCGCTGGTCCAGGTCGAGTTCTCGACGAAGGACCTGGAGAAGATCCGCGCCAAGGTGGGCGAGGAGCACGCCCCGGCGGCGGTGCGCTGGCTGGCCGAGGCCGTGGAGATCTCGCAGATGCTGAGCGAGGTGGGCGAGGCGACCGAGCGCATCACCACGCTGATCCGCTCGGCCAAGCAGTACTCCCAGATGGACCGTGCCCCGTTCCAGCAGGTGGACGTGCACGACCTGCTGGACAGCACGCTCGCCATCTTCCGCGGCAAGATCCCGCCCGGCATCACGGTGGTCACCGACTACGACCGCACGCTGCCGGACATCCCCTGCTACGCCGGCGAGCTCAACCAGGTGTGGACCAACCTCATCCACAACGCGCTCGACGCGATGGGCGAGGAGGGCACGCTCACCGTCCGCACGGCGTACGACGAGGACGAGGCGATCGTCGAGATCGGTGACACCGGCCACGGCGTCCCCGAGGCGATCCTCGACCGCATCTTCGAGCCGTTCTTCACGACCAAGAGCGTGGGCGAGGGCACGGGCCTCGGCCTGGACATCTCCTACCGGATCGTGGCGGGGCGGCACGGCGGCGAGATCAAGGTGCGCTCGGTGCCCGGCGAGACGTGGTTCGAGGTGCGCCTGCCCCTGCGGGAGCCGGTCCCTGCCGCCTGACCGCGCGGCGACGGCGCCGCGCCCGGTCGAGGCGGGGGCTCAGGCGCCGTCGCCGAAGGTGATGACGATGTCGCGGCCGTTGGCGTAGCTGACCACCGGCTGCCGCAGCGTCTCTCCCGCCCTGCGGGCGACCGTCTGCCACAGCTCCACCATCTCCGGGCTGTCGGCGGTGATCCTGAACCGGCCGCTCGCGCGCAGGTGCTCGGTCACCAGGGGGAGGAAGCCCGCCTCGGCCCTGGCTCGCTCGTCGTTGGTCAAGGGGGTACGCCGGGGGGCGGGGTGGGTCATCGCGGATCTCCTCGTGATCGCCGTCCGTCCAGCATGCCACGCCGCCGGGTGAGCTACGCCCGGACCCGGGAGCACTGCCCGGGCCCGGGAGCACTGCCCGGGCCCGGGAGCACTGCCCGGCCGTCAGCCGAAGATCCGGTCGCGGGTCAGGTCGAGAGCCGTCAGGACCGCGCCCTGCAACACGGCGTTGCCCTCCACCGTGCTCGCCCGCACCTGCGCGGGCGCGGGCGCGAGCTCGCGCAGCCGCGCCGACACCGCGGCGGCCAGCTCGTCGCCGCCCTCGTGCCCCATCTCGCCGCCGAGCACCACCAGGCCGGGATCGAGCAGCGTCACGAACGCCGCCGCCCCCCTGGCCACCCGGTCGGCCAGCTCCGCCCGCCCGAGCCGGCCGGCCGTCCGCGCGGCGAGCTGGTCGCAGAACGGCTTCCCGTCCACCTCCAGGAACCCGACCTCGCCCGCGCCCCCGGACGCACCCCGCCGCACCCGCCCGCCGAGCACGACCGCCGCGCCGACCCCGTCGTCCAGCCAGAGCAGCACGAAGTCCTCGCTCCCCTGGGCCGCGCCGGTACGCAGCTCGGCGACGGCGGCGAGGTTGACCTCGTTCTCCAGGACGGCGGGCACGCCGCCGAGGCGTCCGGCCAGCGCCCGCACCACGCCGCGCCGCCACCCCGGCACGTCGCTCCCCGAGACCAACTCGCCGTCGCGCGGGTCCACCAGCCCGGGGGCGCCGATCACCACGCTGTCGAGCGCGTGCCCGCCGGCCGCCTCCCGCAGGACGCCCTCGATCAGCTCCTCCAGGGGCGTGCCGTCGCGCAGCGGCGCGCTCGCGGTGCCGGTGACCGCTCCGGTGATGTCGGCGACGGTGGCGTTGACGGCGTCGCGCCGCAGGTCCACGCCCGCCACGTGGGCGCGGTCGGCCACCAGGCCGTAGAGCCGGGCGTTCGGCCCGCGCCGGTCCTCGCCGTACTCGCCGGTCACCTCGATGAGGCCGCCCTCCTTGAGCCGCTCGATGAGGTCGGACACCGTGGGCCGGGACAGCCCGGTCAGCGTGCGCAACTGGGGGGCGGTGAGCGGCCCGCGCTCCAGCAGCAGGTCGAGGGCCAGCCGGTCGTTGATGGCCCGGGCCATGGCGGGGGTCGCGGTCTTCACGGTTCCCATAATAAGCAGGCTTCCTGCCTGAAACCTCTTTTCATCAGGAAGCCTGCCTGTTAATTTTGAGGTCATGACGCCTCACCGCGCGATCGCGACCGTCTTCGCCGCCCACGGCGCCGTGGCCGGCTCGCTGTCCACCCGCCTGCCCTGGATCCAGGAGCACCTGCACCTCAGCCCCGGCACCCTCGGCATGGCCCTGCTGTGCCCGTCGATCGGCGCCTTCCTCGGCATGCCGGTGGCCGCCCGCCTCGCCCACCGACGGGGCAGCCGCGCCGCCACCCGCGCGCTCATCGCCCTGTGGTGCGCGGGCCTGGCCCTGCCGGCCCTCTCCCCCGCGCCCGCCGCGCTCTTCGCCGCGTTCCTGCTGTTCGGCTGCGCGGCCGGCATGTCCGACGTCGTCATGAACGCCCACGCCGTCGAGCTCGAACAGCACCTCGACCGCCCGATCATGTCCGGCCTGCACGGCATGTGGAGCGCCGGCAGCCTGGGCGCGGCCGGGCTCGGCGCCCTGGCCGCCCAGGCGGGCGTCGACGCCCGGCTGCACCTCGCCGGGACGGCCCTCGTCCTGCTCGCCGTGGCCGCGGCGGCCGGCCGCAGCCTGCTCCCCGACCGCGTGAGCGCCGCCCGGCGGCCGGCCGGCGCGCCGGCGCCCCGCCGCTTCGCCCTTCCCGCGCGCGGCGTCCTCGTCATCGGCCTGGTCGGCTTCTGCGCGACGTTCGCCGAGGGCGCCGGCGCGAACTGGTCCGCCGTCTACCTCACCAAGGTCACCGACGCGGGTCCCGGCCTGGCCGCCGCGGCCTACACCGTCCTCATGCTCTGCATGGCCGGCACCCGGCTGCTCGGCGACCACGTCGTCCGCCGGCTCGGCCCGGTGACCTGCGTCCGCGCGGGCGGCCTCCTCGCCGTCGCCGGCGGGGTCCTCGTGGTCGCCGCCCGCGTCCCCGCCCTCGCCATCGCCGGCTTCGCGCTGCTCGGGCTGGGCCTCGCGGTGATCATGCCGCTCGCGCTGGCGGCGGCGGGCAACGCCGGCCGGACGCCGGGCGAGGGCGTGGCGGGCGTGGCCTCGGTCACGTACCTGTCGGGCCTGACCGCGCCGGCGGTGACGGGCTGGCTCGCCGGCGCCTTCGGCTACCCGGCCGCCTTCGCCTTCGTCACCGCCGTCGTCCTCCTCCTGCCGTTCCTCGCCCCGGCCCTGCGCCCGGCGCCGCCCGCGCCGCTCCCGCTCCCGCGGGACGACCACGCCGGCGACAGGCAAACGGCGGCGAACCCGTCGCGCTAGAGGAGCTTCGCGGCGATGCGCTCGTGCGCCTCGATGGTCCGGGGCAGCCGGGAGACGGGGGTCGACTCCACCCACAGCCCGAAGGCCAGCAGCCCGATCACCCGGGGGTGCCGCCGTGCCAGATCCACGTAGTCCCACTGCAACTCGGCCAGGTCGGCGTCGCTCTGGTAGCCGGCCTTGCTCCCGCACGCCTTGAGCGGCGCCGCCTGGGGCATCAGGAAGAGCTTCTGCTCCGGCCCGGTGACCGATTCCAGGGTCCGCAGCATCGGCTCGATCTCGGCCCCGGTACGGCAGTACCAGTCGAAGCCCACCCAGTCCACCTCCGGCGGCACCCGCAGGGCGGAGTTCACCTTGGTCGAGGCCTCCACCATCATGACCGGCGCGTCCGGGAACGTCGCCTTGACGGCCTGCGCCGAGGTCCTGAGGTCCTGGTACGACGCGCCCTTGTGGAAGGGCTCGTCCTTCAGGTAGAAGCCGGCCACCTTGTCCATGTGCGGCTTGACCTTGTCCGCCAGGCGCCGCCACCGTTCGCGGTGATCGGGGTGGAGACGGCAGGTGGGACTGCCGGCCGCGTCGCAGCCTGAGAAGAACTCGTGCCCGGTGTAGACCAGGCACGAGCGCGGCGCGCACGATTCGAGCACCTCGGCCGCGTAGCGGGAGTAGTCGCTGATGTTGACCCAGTTGAGGTTGGAGCGGCCCCGCACCTCCGGCAGGTGGTTTCCGCCCGCCTCGGTGATGCGTGCCGCGAAGTATCCCAGGTACCTGAGCGAGCCGACGTCGCCCGGCTCCGGGGCGACGGCCGCGATCGCCAGGTCGTCGAAGGTGGTCGTCGTCCTGTCGTCGTCGATGTACGCGCCCAGATGCAGCGTGCTCCTGGCCGGGAACGCCTTCTTCAGCGCGACCTGCGCCGTGACGCCGTTCACGGAGACGGTGGCGGTGTCCGCGCCGGGCCGCACGCCGACCTTCAGGCGGTAACGGCCACGCGCGTCCGGCGTGGCCGCGCCCGGACGGTCGAGGACCATCGTGCCGTGCGAGAACGCCTGGACGCCGCCGTCGCTGCGGACGAGCAGCGCCAGTGACACGCCCGCCTCGGAGACGTACCCCGTGACGGCCGGGTCCGCGGAGAGCACGAGCGAGCTCCACGCCCCGTCGGACTCGTCGCCCACGACCGGATCGGTGGTCACCTGGGCCGCGACCCGTCCGTCGGCCCCGGCGACGACGGGGGCCTCCAAGCGCACGGCGGAGGTGCCGAGCCAGAACGACAGGGTGCCGGGGTGCTTCGCGTGGTTCACCTGGGAGTACCACGGCCGCGGAGCCGGGGACTTGTACCAGAGCCCGGGCGTCCGGCTGTAGGCGACGCCGCGCTGGGCGCCCTCCTGGCGGACGGCGAGAGCGTCGTTCAGGCCGTAGGTCGGATCCTTGTCGACCGCGTGATCGAAGGAGTCGGTGAAGCCAAAGGTGGTGTCGGCCGCCGAGGAGGGTGCCGGTACACCGGCGAGCAGGGCGGCGGCCGCCGCCACGACGATCATGCGGGCAGGTGGGAGCATGGGCGCCAGGTATACCAAGCCGTGGCCGGAACAGCCGGAGGACCTGTAGTGATGGCCGTATTTCCACCGTGAATGGCAGATATCCGCCGACCGGCCGCGGCTCGTCGCCGCGCTCCCTAAAAAGGGATGAAGCTCCGCAGGTCCGGATGTCAAGCTGGGCTGGTGATCGACGCGCGAACAACCACGGTGGTCCTGGTCGAGGGGATCAGTGACAAGTCGGCTGTCGAGGCGCTGGCCGAGCGCCGCGGCCGGGACCTGGCGGCCGAGGGTGTCCGCCTGGTGGCGATGGGCGGCGCCACGAACATCGGGACGTACCTCGGCAGGTTCGGCCCTTCCGGGAGCGATCTCCGGCTGGCCGGCCTGTGCGACGCCGGGGAGGAGGAGGACTTCCGGCGGGCACTCGAACGCGCCGGCCTCGGGTCCGGGCTCGGCCGCGACGACCTGGAGGCGCTCGGCTTCTTCGTGTGCGTCGCCGACCTGGAGGACGAGCTGATCCGCGCCCTCGGCACCGACGCGGTCGAGCGGGTCATCGAGGCCGAGGGCGAGCTGGGCTCGTTCCGCACCCTGCAGAAGCAGCCCGTGTGGCGGGGGCGCCGCACGCACGACCAGTTGCGCCGGTTCATGGGGTCGGGCGGTGGCCGCAAGATCCGCTACTCCGCCCTGCTCGTCGCGGCGCTCGACCTCGACCGCGTGCCCCGGCCGCTGGACCTGCTGCTGTCGCACCTGTAGGACCGGCGGAGGCCGGAGGGGGGCCGGTCGCGTCACTATTCTGGTCCGTCATGGACGCACGCGTGAGCCAGATCGTGGTGGATTGCCGGGACCCGCGGAGCCTGGTGCGCTTCTGGGCGGCCCTGCTCGGCGGCGACCCGGTGGACCGGGCCCGCGGCTGGTCCCACGTCGAACCGCCCGGGGGCGTGCGCATGGCGTTCCAGCCGGTCGCCGAGGACAAGGCGGTGAAGAACCGGCTGCACCTGGACATCGAGGCCGGCCCGCTGGAGCCGGCCGTCACCCGCGCGCTGGAGCTGGGCGCCACCCGCGTCGGCAAGCCGGTCACCGACGACCAGGGGTCCTTCCAGCTCATGGCCGACCCGGAGGGCAACGAGTTCTGCCTCGTCTCCGCCGGGACCGCTCCCGAGTGACCCTCCGCCCCGCCCCGCCCCCGGCGCCGGGCGGCGGACGGCGTCCGGGCGTGATACGCTCCCAAGCGAGCGCTTGGTTTACCCGAGGGGCCGCCGCATGAAGTTCTCGACCTTCCACCTCTTCCACCGCTTCGACGGCCAGAGCTTCAAGGACGTCTACGACTACCACCTGGAGCTCATCGAGCTGGCCGAGGAGCTGGGGTTCGACGGGGTGCGGCTGGCCGAGCACCACTTCCGCGACTACGGCGTCGTCCCCAACCTGTTCACCATGCTCGCCCACGCCGCCGCCCGCACCGAGCGGCTGAGGCTCGGCACCGGGATCGTCGTCCTGCCCCTCCACAACCCCGTCCACGTGGCCGAGGAGGCCGCGCAGGTGGACGTGCTGTCCGGCGGGCGGCTGGAGCTGGGGATCGGGCGGGGGTACCAGAGCTTCGAGTTCGAGGGGTTCGGGATCGATCTGGCCGAGGCGCGGGACCGGTTCAACGAGGCGCTGGAGATGATCGTCGGGCTGTGGACGCGGGAGGCGTACCGGCACGAGGGGAAGTTCTACCGGACCGGCACCGAGATCTCGCTGGTGCCCAGGCCGTTGCAGGCGCCCCACCCGCCGCTGCACGTCGCGGCGGTCTCGCCGGAGACCGTCACCATGTACGCCGAGCGCGGCCTGCCCATCCTGGCCGATCCGGCGGCGCCGTTCAGTAAGGTCGTCAAGGCGGCCGAGACGTGGCGGGAGACCGCGGCGCGGGCCGGGCACCCGGACGGGGCCGAGCTGGTCGTCGCGCGCAGCGTCCACGTCGCCCCCACCCTGGAGCGGGCCCGCGCGGACCAGGCGCGCTTCGAGGCGTCCTTCGACCGCTCGCGCATCTTCAACGAGCGGAGCGCCCCCATCGACCCCAGAACCGGCCGGGCCGCCCAGGGCTTCGAGTACTACCAGGACCGCTACCTCAAGGGCGGCGCGCTGTCGGCCGACTTCCGCTGGGAGCAGCTGGAGGTCATCGGCGACCCGGCGCGGGTCGTCGAGCAGGTCGCGCTGCTCAGGGACGCCGGGTTCACGAACCTGCTCTGCGACTTCGGCAGCACCCGCCCGATGCCGCTGGAGGACATGAAGCGGGTCATGCGCTTCTTCGCGGCCGAGGTCATGCCCGCCTTCCAGCACCCCTCATGACGGAGCCGACGATGATCCACAACCTGTCCCTGTCCGACGTCCTCGCCGAGCACGCCCGCAGCCGCCCGCGCACGACGGCGGTGGTGGACGGGGACCTGCGGCTCACCTACCCCGAGCTGGACGCCCGCGTGACCCGGCTGGCCGACGCGCTGGCCGGGCGCGGCGTCGGCGGCGGCGACCGGGTGGTGTGGCTCGGCCGCAACGCGCACGCCGTGCTGGAGCTGCTGCTCGCCTGCGCCCGCCTGGGCGCGGTCTGCTGCCCGGCGAACTGGCGGCAGTCGGCGGACGAGCTGCGCTTCGTGCTCCAGGACCTCGCCCCGGCCGCCGTGGTCTGGGAGCACTCCGACACCGTCGAGCCCCTGCGCGAGGAGAGCTGGGTGCGGGCAGGGGCGGAGTACGAGGAGCTGGTGGCGGGCGGGTCGCTCAGGGACTTCCCGCCGGTCGCCGACACCGAGCCGGTGCTCGCGCTCTACACCGCCGCCTTCGACGGCCGCCCCAACGCGGCCCTGCTCAGCAGCGCCGCGCTGGTCGCGCACGCCACGTCGCTGCTGGTGGTCCGCCAGATGGAGCCGGACTTCACCTTCCTCAACAGCGGGCCGCTCTTCCACGTCGGCACGATGATGTTCTGCCTGGCCACCCTCCAGATCGGCGGCACGAACGTCTTCACCCCCGCCTTCGACCCGGAGGAGGTGTGCCGGCTGGTGGACGCCGAGCGCGTCACGCAGGCGTTCCTGTTCGGGCCGATGATCGACGCGGTGGTGAAGGCGAACGCGGGCGGCACGTACGACCTGTCCTCGCTCAGGTTCGTTGCCGCCTCCGACGAGTGGAACTCCATGATCACGGTGGACGACTCGCCGTGGTGCCGGTCCGGGATGGGCGGGTACGGGCAGACCGAGGTGGGCGGGATGCTGACCTTCCTCGGGCTGGCGGAGGGCGGGGCCGGGCTCGCGGGGCGGCCGTCGCCGCTGGCGCAGGTGCGGATCATGGGGCCGGACGGGGCGGAGCTGCCGGTGGGCGAGGTGGGCGAGATCTGCGCCCGCGGCAAGACCCTCTTTTCCGGATATTTCGCCCGGCCCGACTTAAATGCAGAAAAGTCGCGGAACGGCTGGCACCACACCGGCGACCTCGGCCGCCGCGAGCCCGACGGCACGATCACCTTCATCGGCCCCAAGCTCCGCATGATCAAGTCCGGCGCCGAGAACGTCTACCCGGCGGAGGTCGAGCGCGCGCTCAGGTCCCACCCGGCGGTGGCCGACGCCGCGGTGATCGGCGTCCCCGACCCGGCCTGGCACCAGGCGGTCAAGGCCGTCGTGGTGCTGCGGCCCGGCGCCACGGCCACCGGGGACGAGCTGGCCGGGCACGTCAGGGCGCGGGTGGCGGCGTACAAGAGGCCCAGGGAGGTGGTGTTCGTGGAGGAGATCCCGAAGCGCGGCTTCACCCCCGACTACGACGCCCTCGACGCCGCCCACGGCGGCGGCAACTACCCGGGCTCCCCGCCCCCCTGACGGGCGATCGGCAGGCCCGCGTCCAGGTGGGCGAGGGCCTGGTCGAACGCGGCGAGCACGTCCATCCCGGGATCGGCGGCCCAGTCGAACCACAGCGCGACCAGCACGCCGGTGACCGCACCCGTGACGTTGCGGATCTCCGGGTCGCCGGGGGCGCGGCCCTCGCGGGCGGCCAGCTCGTCGCGCAGGTCGGCGAGGACGCGGCGGATGTTCTCCTGGCTCGCCGTCCACAGCTCGGGGACGGTGAACATGAGCCGCTCCCGCTCCAGGCCGTCGGCGCGTTCCTGTGGCGTCTGCGTGTCCAGCACCTGCTTCAGCGCGGCGCGTACGGCCTGGACGGGGCCGAGCTCGGGCGGGGCGGCGCGGAGCGCCTCGGCGAAAGGCGGATACTGGTCGATCAGCACCAGATCCTCCTTCGTCGCGAAATAGCGGAACACGGTGCTGGGCGCGACCTCCGCCGCCTCCGCGATCTGCTCGACGGTCGTCGCCGTGTACCCCTGCTCGCGGAACAGCCGCAGCGCCTCCTTCTGGATCAACGCCCTGGTCCTGGCCTTCTTCCGCTCCCGCAGGCCGCCTGGCTCGCTCATGCTCGCATTCTGGCCGCGCGCCACCACGATCGTCCACTCGGCGGAATCCGCTGCGAACGCCACCCGCGACGCCCCGCCCCGCGCGGCCCGCCGTCCATGACCCGCCTGGGGATGGCCGCCGGTCACAGGATCGCCAGCGGGGTGAGCGGGCTGGCGGTGCCGCCCTCGATGCGGAGCGGGGCCGCGACGAAGACGAACTCCGTGCGGCCGGTCGCCGCCAGCTCCTCCAGCCACAACATCTCGATCAGGTGGATGCCGTGCCGGTGGAGCAGGATGAGGTGCAGGTCGTCGGCCAGGGACTCGTCGGCCGTGCCGCGCGCGTTCAGGCCGCCCACGGCGGCGTTGTCCGCGGCCACCACCGCGACGTCGCGCGCCGCCAGCCACCGCCCGGCCTCCGCCGACAGGCCCGGCTGGCCGGACCAGTACTCCTCCCGCGAGCGCTCCCACACCCGCGGCCAGCCGGTACGGATCACCGCCACGTCCCCCGGCCGCGGCTCGGCGATCTCCGCCAGCGCCGCGGCCGGGATCCGGTGCCCGGCGGGCAGGTGGTCGAGGCCGAGCCGCCGGGGCACGTCGAACAGGACGCCCCTGGCGACCACGCCGCCCACCTGCTCGATGCCGCAGCGGCCGGCCCCGTACGAGCGGACGCGGGCCGCCGGATGGCCGTTGTAGACCTGGTCGCCGGACCACATGTGGCACAGGGCGTCCATGTGGGTGGTGGTGCCGTGCGGGGTGACGACCAGGGCGTCGTCGGCCACCCGCAGGCCCTCGCCGATCGGCCGCGCGCCGGCGGCGTAGTCGCCGCCGTCCACGGACATGAAGTGCTGCGGCAGCGGGCGGTCCCGCAGGTGGGGCACCGTGGTGGGCGCGGGCGAGGAGGTCGCGCCGCGGATCGGCAGGGCCAGGCTCAGCACCTCGCCGGTGGTGGCGGCGCCCAGGGCGGCGAGGACCGCGGACGGGGACAGGAGGTTCAGGGTGCCGCGTTGATCGTCTGGGCCGAATCGTCCCCAGTTGTTAGGCTCGTGGACCACGTAAGCGTTCCCTTTCTCGTCTTCGTGGAGGCCCCGATGTACTGCGATCCGCGTTTCTCCCGCGTCCGCGAGGTCTTCGAGCGGCACTTCGCCGACGGCGAGGAGCTGGGGGCGGCCTTCGCCGTCTACCTGGACGGCGAGCTGGTCGTGGACCTGTGGGACGGCGTCGCCGACCGGCACACCGGGCGGCCCTGGGAGCGCGACACCCCGGCCTTCGCCTACTCCTGCACCAAGGCGGTCACCGCCACCGTGCTGCTGCAGCTCGCCGAGCGCGGGCTGGTGGACGTGACGGCGCCGGTGGCCGAGGTCTGGCCGGAGTTCGCGGCGCGGGGCAAGGCGGCGGTCACCGTCGAGCACCTGCTCACCCACCAGGCGGGGCTGCCGGTGGTGGAGGAGCCGGTGCCGGTGGAGGAGTTCGAGGACCAGCCCGCCATCGCGGCGCGGCTGGCCGGGCAGGAGCCGCTGTGGGAGCCGGGCTCGGCGCACGGCTACCACGCGCTGACGTACGGGTTCCTGGTGGGCGAGGTGGTCCGGCGGGTGACCGGCAAGCCGGTGGGCGAGCTGGTGGCGGCCGAGATCGCCGGGCCGCTGGGCCTGGAGATGTGGGTGGGCGCGCCGGACGACGTGATCGCCAGGACGGCCCGGCTGAAGGCGGGCGAGCGTCCCCAGGGCCTCAAGGTCACCGAGGTCGGCGCGGCCCGGCCCACGGGGGAGGGCGCCACGGGAGGGGGCCCCGCCGGGGGAGGCGCCGCCGGGCGCCCCGGCGACCTGGTGGCCGAGATGACCAGGGCCGCGCTCGACCCGCGGAGCCTCATGAACCGCGCCCTCGGCAACCCCGGCATGCACCGCGTCCGGGGCGGCGCGAACAACCCGGTCATCCTGCGCGCCGGCTGGCCCGCCGCCGGCCTGGTGACGACGGCCCGGGGCCTGGCGGGCTTCTACCGCTCCCTCGTGGCCGGCGAGGTCCTGCGTCCCGAGACGCTGCGGGACGCCCTGCGCGCCCGGGTGAACGGCCCCGACCGCGTCCTGCTGCTGGACACCGCGTTCGGCCTGGGCTACATGCGGCCGTCGCTGACGTTCCTGATGCCGTCGCGGAGCGCGTTCGGGCACAGCGGCATGGGCGGCTCCATCGGGCTGGGCGATCCGGAGCGCGGGCTGGGCGTCGCGTACGTGATGAACAGGATGGCCGACGCGATCTCCGGCAACCTGCGCGGCCTCCGCCTGGTGCAGGCCGTCTACGACTCGCTCTGACCCGTTCACCGCCCCGCTCCTCACTGCATCGTCACTGCATCGTCACGCCGCCGCTCACCGACAGGGTCTGGCCGGTGATGTACGCCGCCCGCTCCGTGCAGAGGAAGGCGACGAGCCCGGACACGTCGGCGGGGACGCCGAGGCGGCGCAGCGGGATGCCGCGCGCGATCCTGTCGACCAGCCCCGGCTCGGCCGCCGACACCCGGCGCAACATCGGCGTGTCGGTCGGGCCGGGGCAGACCACGTTCGAGGTGACCCGGCCCCTGGCGGCCTCCCTGGCGAGGGTCTTGGCCAGCCCGAACAGGCCGGCCTTGGTGGCCGCGTACGCGCCCTCGCCGCCCGAGCCCGCGCGGGCGCCGTCGCTGGAGACGAAGACCAGCCGCCCCCAGCCCCGGGCGATCATCCCGGGCAGCAGCAGCTTGGTCAGCAGCATGGGGCCGCGCAGGTTGACCTGCCACATGAGGTCCCACGAGGCCGGGTCGCTCTCGGTGAACGGCCCCACCACCGCGACCCCGGCGTTGTGGACCAGCACGTCCACGTCCCCGGCCGCGCCCGCGAACGCCTCGACCGACGGCGGGTCGGCCAGGTCCAGCCGCGCGGCCCGCGCGCCCGGCAGGGCCGCGGCGGCGCGCCCGGCGCCCGCCTCGTCCACGTCGGCGAGCACGACCCGGGCGCCGAGCGCGGCCAGGTCGGCGCCGATGGCCGCGCCGATCGCGCCCGCGCCTCCGGTCACCACCGCCGTGCGGCCTTCCAGGCGCAGGCCGTCCATCATCGCCACGCCTCCACCAGGTCGGCGGCGGTGACCCGGGTGGCGAGCAGGGCGACCGTGTTCCGCAGGACGGCCCGCGCGTAGTCCTCCGGGACGCCCGCCACCGCGTCGGTGACGACCGTGACCCGGTAGCCGAGGTTGACCGCCTCCAGCGCCAGCCCGGGGATGCCGAGGTTGAGCGAGACCCCGGCGGCGACCACGGTGGAGACGCCCAGCGAGCGCAGCGTCATGTCGAGCGACGTGCCCGTGAACGGCGAGAAGCCGTGGTGGCGGCGGCTCTCCAGGTCCCCGGGGCCGCGCAGCTCGGGCAGCACCTCGGTGGCGGGAGTGCCCTCCAGCATGTGGGCGGGGTCCTTGAGGAGGCTGACGATGAACGGGCAGTTCGCGGTGTGGGAGCCGGCCCGGTCGGCGCGGAAGGCGGCCGTGCAGTGCACGACCGGGATCGCGGCGGCGCGGGCGGCCGCGAGGAGCCGGGCGGTGGCGGGGACGACGGAGTGCCGCTCGCAGGCCGCCACCAGGTCCGGAAATTTCGTGAGATCACCGACGACGCCCCGCTGCATCTCCATGACGAGCACCGCCACGCCCTCCACCCGGCCACCCCCTCACTCTCTTACCCGAGCGCTTGCTTGGCACAAGGAGCGTACCACCCCCACTCCCCCTCAATTCCCGGCGAACCCGGCGCACTCGTGACAACCCGCACCCCGAATGAGACCGTCGAACCGAAGACCGCCGCCTCCCGGGAGTAGGACTTGGTCCCTGGTTACCGCGACGTACGCCAGCTCGGCGCCGGCCGCACCGGCCGCGTGTTCCTCGCCACCTACCAACCCACCGGCGCCCACGTGGCGATCAAGTACCTGAACGCCACGCTGCGCAGGGACGCCGAGTTCATGGAACGCTTCCGATCGGACACCCACCACCTGGTCGAGCTCGACGACCCCCACGTGGTCCGCCTCCACGAGTACGTCGAGACCCCCACCAGGGCCGCCGTCGTCATGGAGCTGGTGGACGGCGTGTCGCTGCGGACGCTGCTGGCCGAGCACGGCCCCCTTCCGCCGGAGGCCGCGCTGGCGGCGCTCAAGAGCGTCCTGCTGGCCCTGGCCGCCGCACACGAGCGCGGGGTGGCGCACCGCGACGTCAAGCCGGACAACGTCCTGGTCCAGGCGGACGGCGCCGGCCGGCTCGCCGACTTCGGCGTCGTGGTGCACGCCGAGGAGCCGGGCGTGCCGGCCGGCAGTCCCGCGTACATGGCGCCGGAGCTGTGGACGCGGCACCAGGCGGGGCCGGCCGCCGACCTGTACGCCGCCGCCTGCACCCTGTTCGAGGCGGTCCGGGGCCGGGCGCCGTTCCAGGCGTACAAGGAGGGCGAGCCGGAGGTCCTGGACGTCCCGGCCGTCCGGGACCGGCACCTGGTCGAGCCGGTGCCGGTGGAGGTCGTGCCGGACGCGCTGCGCGGCCTGCTCCGGCGGGGCCTGGCCAAGGACCCGGCCGCCCGGTACGCCTCCGCCCGCCAGTTCGCCGCCGAGCTGGAGGCGGACGCCGCCGCCGGGTACGGCCCCGACTGGGAGCAGCGCGGCCGCCGCCGGCTGGCCGAGCTGGCCACCCTGCTGGCCCTGCGCTTCCCGCTGGCCAGGACGACCCCCGCCACGGGCGGCGGCGGCGCGGCGGCGGCCCTCCGCGACCGGGTCTCGCGCATGCCGCGCCTCCCGCCGCACCTGTGGGTGACCGGCGCGCTGGTCGTGGCGGCGCTGGTCGGGGTGGCGCTGTCGGGCGGGCGGCTGCCGTCCGGGCCGGGGGCGATCCTCGTGCCGCCGCCCGAGGGGAGGTCCGGCCCCGCGCCCTCCCCCGCCGACGCCACGACCGCCGCCGCCCCGCCCCGCGGCACGTCCACCGCCGCCCCGCCCCGCGCGACCGCCGCCGCCCCGCCCAGGACCGCCGCCCCGAGGAACACGCCCCCGCCGCCCCCGCCGCCGCAGCCCACCGGCGGCCAGGCGGGCAGCGGCGTCCCGCGTCCCGCCGTGCAGGCGGCCACCATCCTGCGCTGGAGCGGGCGGGCCGGCTCGATCCGGGTCGCGGCGAGCGGGCCGGAGCGGGTGCGGCTGCGGGTGACGTACACGCGGCGCGACGGCGACGGCGCCCCCGCCGCCACGCTCCACAGGGAGACCCGCGTCCTGTCCGGCCGCACGCGCTACACCAGCACGATCGGCCACGACCCCGGGGCGGTGGCGTGCGGCCGGCGCGCCTACCTCGGCGTCCTGGTGATGACCGAGCCGCCGAGCGGCAACGGGCCGCAGGTCAGCGAGGCCGTGGTGGACGGCCCCGCCTGCCCCGCCCCGTCCCCCTCCCCCACCCGCTCCACCCCGCCGCCGCCACCGCCCACCGGCCCGCCCACCGGCCCGAGCGCCCGCCCGTCCACCGGTCCGGCCATCGGTCCTGGCGGCACTTCCGGCGACCCCACCGGCAGCCTTGCCGGGCAACCAAGCGTGCGCTAGCTTGGCAAGCGATGAGCGCCGCCGACACCCCCGCCGACCGGCCCGCCGACCCGCCCGGCTACCTGTCCGACTATTGGGCCGCCTGCCGGCGTGGTGAGCTGGTCGTCCAGCGTTGCGCGGACTGCGGCCGGTGGGTGCAGCTCCCGGAGGCGGCCTGCCCGTGGTGCGGCGGCGCGGAGCCGGCGTTCGAGCCCGTGTCCGGCGCGGGCGTGGTGCACACGTTCACGGTCGTGCACCGCTCGTTCGCGCCCGCCTACCGGGGGCGGGAGCCGTACGTGATGGCGTGGGTGGACCTGCCGGAGGGCGTGCGGGCGTTCGGGCACGTGGTGGGGTGCGCGCCGGAGGAGGTACGCATCGGGATGCCGGTGCGGGTGACGTTCGTGGCCGACCTACCGCATTGGAGGCCCGCGTGAAGCTGGGCAACGTGCTCATCCCCGTGGCCGACCTGGACGAGGCGATCGCCTTCTACGGGCTGCCGGTGAAGTTCCGCGACGGCGACCGGTTCGCCGCGCTGGACGGGGGCGGGGTCACCGTGGCGCTGGCCGGGCCCGCCGAGCACGTCACCGCGGGGGTGGCGCCGTCGTACAAGGTGGACGACGTGCGGGAGAGCGTGCGGGAGCTGGTGGCGCGCGGGGCCGCGGTGGTGCGGGAGCCCGAGGACGGGCCGCACGAGCGGCGGGCGGTGCTGCGCGACCCCTCGGGAAACGTCTTCGTGCTCTATTCGCCCCTCTGACCTGGAGGCACCCCCATGGCACGATCACCGTACGGCAACTACGGCCACGCGGTCCTGACCGCCGGCGCCATGCGCACGCCCGACCGGGTGGCGCTGACCTACTGCGGCGAGCAGAGCCTCACCTACGACCAGCTCAACAGGAGCGTCAACCGCCGCGCCGACGCCCTGCTCGCCGCCGGCATCGGCCCCGGCCGGCGGGTGGCGGCGCTGCTCAACGAGACGCTGCTGGTGGCCGAGGTCTACCTGGCGCAGGCCAAGATCGGGGCGGTGACGGCGGCGCTGAACCCGTACTGGCCGGCGGAGACGCTGCGGAACGTGGTCGCGGCCTCGGGCTGCACGGCGTTCGTGTACGACCCGACGGTGGCCGGCACGGTGGCGCGCATCAGGGACGGGCTGCCGCACGTCACCCGCTGGATCGACGCCCGCGAGCTGGCCGGCGGCTCCGACGACGAGCCGCCCCTCGCCGGGTTCCACGACGACCCGCTGGCGCTCTACTACACCTCCGGGACCACCGGGCTGCCGAAGGCGGTCGTCCACACGCACGCCTCCTCGCTGGCCACCGCGCAGATCTGGCTGGACGTGCCGCGCGGCCCCGACGCGGTGTTCGGCACCGGCGCGATCATCTGGGGCATCGGCTTCCCCGCCATCGCCGGCCCCGCCCTGTACGCCGGGATGCGCCTGGTGCTGGAGCAGGACTGGGGGCCGGCGAACTTCCTGCGCGTCGTCCCGCGCGAGCGGGTCACCCACCTGTCGCAGATCCCGTCGTTCTACGCGGCGCTGCTGGGCTCGCCGGAGCACGAGGGCGTGGACCTGTCGTCCGTCCAGGTCGTCATGCTGGGCGGCGAGCCGCTGACCGCCACCATGCTGGAGCGGATCAAGGCCAGGCTGCCGCAGGCGGCCGTGTACGCCTACTACGGGCAGACCGAGGCCCCGTACACCTGCATGGGGCGGGTGGACGACGGCTCGACGCCGCTCGGCTCCTCCGGCCGGGCCCGCACCGGCAACGCCGTGCGGGTCACCGACCCGCGGGGCCGCCGGGTGCTCGACGAGGTCGGCGAGATCAACCTGGCCGGCCCCCACCGCATGGCCGGCTACGACGGCCTGCCGGAGCGGACGGCGGAGGTGTTGCGCGGCGAGTGGTACGTCGGCGGCGACCTCGGCGTCGTCTCCGCCGACGGCGTGCTGCGGGTGCTGGGCCGGCGCGAGGACTCGATACTCAAGGGCGGCGTGTGGACGCAGCCGGCCACGGTGGAGGAGGCCGCGGCGGCGCTGGACGGCGTGGCCGAGGCCGGCGCCGTCGGGGTGCCCGAGGGGGCCGCCGAGCAGCGCGTCCTGCTGGCCGTCGTGCCGCGCGCCGGGCACTCCCTGGACGCCGCCAAGCTCGCCCTGGCCCTGTCCGACCGCCTGCCCGCCCACCAGCGTCCGGACCACGTCGTGGTGGCCGAGGAGCTGCCGCACTCCCAGGACGCCTCGGGCGGCCCCGGCAAGCTGCTGCGCAAGCAGATCCGCGACCAGTACGGGCACCTGCTCGCATGAGGGCGGACCCGCGGGAGCACGTCCACGAGCACGAGGTCAAGGAGCTGCTGCGCGCGGCCGGAGTGCCGGTGCCGCGCGGCGTGGTGGTCCCGTGCGGCGCCGAGGGCCCGCGGGGCGGCTTCCCGGTCCCCGGGGAGCTGGCCGAGCCGCTGGTGCTGAAGGCGTACGGGCCGGGGCTGGTGCACAAGTCGGAGGCCGGGGCGGTCGTGCTGGGGCTGCGTGCGGCCGACCTGCCGGCGGCGGCCGGCGAGATGCGCGCGAGGGTGCCCGGCCTCGCCGGGTTCCTCGTGGAGGAGCAGGCCGCGGCCGGGGTCGAGCTGATCGTGGGCCTGGTACGCGACCCGGCGTTCGGCCCGGTGCTGCTCGCCGGGCTGGGCGGCGTGTGGGCCGAGGCGCTGCGGGACACCGCGCTGCGGCTGTGCCCGGTGTCGGAGCGGGACGCGCGGCGCATGCTCGGCTCGCTGCGCGCGGCGCCGCTGCTCGGCGGGGTCCGCGGCCGGCCGCCGGTGGACCTGGAGGCGCTGGTCGGGCTGCTGGTGGCAGTGGGCGGGCCCGGCGGGTTGTGGGAGCGGCTGGAGCTGGGCGAGTTCGAGCTGAACCCGGTGATCGCCACCCCGGACGGTGTGACGGCGGTGGACGCCCGCTACCTGCCCGGCGGCCCCGCCACGCCGCCCGGGGACGGGAGCACGGGCGGGAACACGGGCGGGAGCACGGGCGGGAGCACGGCCGACTTCCTGCCGCTGTTCGAGCCGCGGGCGGTGGCCGTGGCCGGGGCCTCCACGGCCCGGCCGAACTTCGGGAACATGTTCCTCGGCTTCTACCGGGCCGCCGGGGTGCCGCTGGTCGCCGTGCACCCGCAGGCGGAGGAGGTGGCGGGCGTGCCGGCCGCGCGCTCGCTGGCGGAAGCGGGCGGGCGCGTGGGCACGGGCGTCGACTACGCGCTGGTCGCCGTACCCGCCGAGCGCTGCGCCGAGGTGGTACGGCAGGCGGCGGGCGTGCCGTTCGTCCAGGTGATGAGCGGCGGCTTCGGGGAGGCGGGCCACGCCGAGCTGGAGGCGGAGCTGGTGGCCGCCGCCCGCGCGGCCGGCACCCGCCTGCTCGGGCCGAACTGCATGGGCGTCTACTGCCCGCGCGGGCGGCAGACGTTCGTGGGCGGCGGGCTGGGACCGCCGGGCCCGGTGGCGCTGGTCTCGCAGAGCGGTGGGCTGGCCGGCGAGGTGATCAAGGTCGGGGAGCGGCGCGGCCTGGCGTTCAGCCGGGTGGTCACCATCGGGAACGCCGCCGACGTCACCCCGGCCGAGCTGGTGCGCTGGCTGGCCGGCGACCCGGAGACGCGGGCCGTCGGCCTGTACCTGGAGGACCCGCGCGACGGCCGGGAGCTGTACGAGGCGCTGCGCGCGCTGGACCGGCCGGCCGTGCTGCTGGTGGGCGGGCGCACCGGGCAGGGCCGGGCGGCGGCCGCCTCGCACACCGGCGGGCTGGTGAGCGACCGGCGCCTGTGGGAGGCGGTCGCCGAGCAGGCCGGCGCGGCGCTGGTGTCCAGCCAGGACGACCTCATCGGCGTGCTGGCCTTCTTCCAGGCCCACGGCTCCCGCCCCGCCGCCGGGGACGGGGTGCTGGTGGTGGGCCCGAGCGGCGGCGCGAGCGTGCTGGCGGCCGACGCGTTCGACGCCGCCGGGGTGCGCCTGGACCCGCTGCCCGAGGGCGTGGCCGGCGAGCTGCGCGGGCTCGGCGTGGCGGCCTCCGGCAACCCGCTGGAGGTCCCGGTGGGCCCGCTCGGCCGCCCCGGGCTGGTGCCGGACGTGGTGCGGGCGATCCTGCGGCGGCGGCCGTACCGGGACGTGGTGGCGCACGTCAACGTGCCGGCCTTCTTCACCTACGGGGACGCGCCGCAGGCCCTGTACGCCTGCGTGCGGGCGCTGGCCGCCGCCCAGGACGCGCTGCCGCGGACCCGGGTCACGCTGGTCACCAGGAACGGCGAGTGCGCGCCCGCGGGCGTCGAGGACGAGGTCCGGCGCGTCGCGGCGGCGGCGGGCATCCCGGTCTACCGATCCATGGAGGCGGCCGCCGCGGCCGTCGCGGCAGGAGGGCGTCATGGGGCTGCTTGACGGCAAGGTCGCGCTGGTCACGGGCGGCGCGCGGGGCATGGGGGCGGCGCACGTGCGGCTGTTCCTGGCCGAGGGCGCGCGGGTGGTGTTCGGGGACGTGCTGGACGAGGAGGGCAAGGCGCTGGCCGAGGAGACCGGAGCCGCCTACGTCCGGCACGACGTGCGGGCCGAGGCCGGGTGGGAGCGGGCCGTGGGCGCCGCGCTGGAGCTGCACGGCAGGCTGGACGTGCTGGTCAACAACGCCGGCGTCCTGACCTACGGCCGGATCGCCGACATGCCGGTCGAGGACTTCGACCGGGTCGTCGGCGTCAACCTCAAGGGCGCCTGGCTGGGGATCAGGGCGGTGATCGAGCCCATGAGGGCGGCCGGCGGCGGCTCGATCGTCAACATCTCCTCCATCGAGGGGTTCATCGGCGCGGAGGGGCTGTCGGCGTACGCGGCCTCGAAGTTCGGGCTGCGCGGGGTCACGAAGTCGGCGGCGCGGGAGCTGGCCCGGTTCGGGATCCGGGTGAACTCGGTGCATCCCGGCGCGATCAACACCTCGATGATGCGGGATCCGGACCTGGTGCGGGAGGTGGACGGGGAGGCGTTCGTCAAGGCGATGGTGATCAAGCGGTTCGCCCGGCCGGTGGAGGTCTCGCACGTGGTGGCGTTCCTGGCCTCGGACCGGTCCAGTTACTGCACGGGCAGCGAGTTCACCGTGGACGGCGGGCTGCTGACGGGCGCGGGGTACTGAGTCCTAACCGTTACGACAGGTAGATCTTTTAGTGTTAAACAGCGCACCTTCCGACATATCTGGCAACATCCTGACCTGCGATTTCGTTGCCAGACAGGCTTGATGGTCTCTTTACGGATGCTTGACCTGCGATTACGGCACGGTAACCTCACTGCATCACGGTAGACGACAAGCCTCCGGTTTCGTCACACCAGTCACAGGTGGCTCCTTTACCCGGTGCTGTGTGGATAAAACCGGCCTTGCCCGGAAGGTGCCCTCATACTTCCATGACGCCAGAGACGCAGAAGTTCCTGGAGCTGCTCCACAGCCAGCTCGGCTACTCCGAGAAGGCCGGCGCGTACACCAAGTTCGGTGACTGGTACGGCAAGAACGTCGAGTTCGACGCCGACTACACCTCCGCCCCCTGGTGTGACATGTTCCTCTCCTGGGCCGCGCACAAGCTCGGCTACGAGGAGTGGATGGGGCAGTTCGCCTGGACCGTCGAGCATGCCAAGTGGTTCAAGGAGCAGGGCGCCTGGGGCAAGAAGCCCAAGCCCGGAGCCTTCGTCTTCTACGACTGGAGCGGGTCCGACAGCATCGACCGCATCGACCACGTCGGCGTGGTCGTCCGGGTCGAGGGCGACCGGATCATCACCATCGAGGGCAACATCGACGGTGGCGTCGCCAAGCGCAAGGAACGTGACACCAGCAAGGTCGTCGGGTACGGCTACCCCGACGTGATCAAGGCCCGCCTCGACGCGAAGGCCGCCAAGAGGAAGACCGAGGTCGAGGGGACGCTGCCGCCCGACGCCGGTCCCGCCACGGGCGTGCTGCACCTGCCGGACGGCTCGCTCAGCGCGATGATCCCGCAGTCCCCCGAGCAGGAGAGCGGCGCCCGGCCGCCGCTCGCCGCCCGGCAGGCGACCCCCGAGGGCAAGACCCGGCAGCCCGCGTCCCCGAAGAAGGCCGAGCAGGTCACCTCCCAGAAGAAGACGACCGGGCAGAAGACCGAGCAGAAGACCGGCCAGAAGACGGGGCAGGCCACCGGCACGGCCGCCTCCCCCGCGCCCTCGCCCGCCGCCTCCGCCGCCGCCGCGCCGGGGCAGGGCGCCAGGCAGGGCAAGCACGCCAAGCCGGCGACCGCCGACACGACCGCGGCCACCGCCGAGCCCCTGCCGACGCACGCCGACGCCTCCGCCACCGGACCGCTCCCGGCCATCTCCTCGCCGACGCTGGTCGGCTCCACCCTCGTGGCCGCCCTGGCGCTGCTCGCCGTCGCCAAGACCCGCCAGAACCGCCAGCGCGCCGCCGTGGCCGCCGCCCCGCCCGCTCCGCGCCCGGCGCCGTCCCACCGGGGCCGCCGCCGCAAGCGCCGCGGCTCCGCCAAGCCCGCCGGGGCGCCGCTGTGGACCCGCCCGCTCGCCGGCGCGCCCGCTCGCCACGCCGAGCTGGTCGTGACGAGCGCCGAGACCGAGCTGGTCACGGCGGTCACCGACGGCGAGCTCATCGCCACCGGGACCGCGGCCGTCACCACCGGGCCCGAGCTCACCACCACGGGCGCCGGGCTCACCACCGGGGCCGAGCTCACCACTGGGCCCGAGCTCACCACGGGTGCTGAGCTCACCACGGGTGCCGAGCTGATCGCGGCCGAGGCGGAGCTCATCGCGGCCGAGACCCCCTTCGTCCGGGGCGACGCCGACCTGGTGGCCGCCGCGACCGCGCCCACGGGCACGGCGGACGCCGAGCTGGTCGCCCGCGCCGAGGCCGAGCTGGCCGCGGCGGGCGGCCGGGGCAGCGGCGCCTCCCCGGCCGAGCAGGTGCGGCGCATCCTGGACGCCAGGCCCTTCGACCCGTTCGCGGACGCCGCGCCGCTGCGCCGCTCCCGGGCCCGCCGCGCCGCCGAGCCCGACCCCCGCACGCGCATCGCCGTCGAGCCCCCGTACCAGGCGGCGGGCGGCCCGCCGTCCTCCGGGGACGACCACCGGGCGCCCGCTCCCGGGAGCGACCGGTACGCGCCCGCCTCCGGGACCGGCCGGTACGCGCCCGCCGACGCCCTCGGCGACCCGATCGACGTCGGCCCGTTCGAGCCCTGCTGGGACACCGGCCCGATGCAGCGCATCCGCGACACCGACCCGTACCCCCCGAGCCCGCACACCACCGGCGGGCACGGCACCGGCGGGCACGGCACGGGCAGGCACGGCACCGGTTCCCGCGACACGGGCGCGTTCGTCTTCGAGACCGGCCCGTTCCAGCGGATCGTCATCCCCGAGGCGACCAGCGCGTTCGACGCCTTCGCCCCGACCTGGACGGGCGACGTCCTCGACGCCCCGGCCCCCGTCCCCGCCCCCGCCGGCTACCGGGGCCGCCGCCGCCGCGAGGACCCGCCGGTGGAGGAGCGCTTCGTGGACCTGATGCCGCGCGGCCGCCGCCACCGCGGCGTCTCCCACGGCTCCCGCCCCGCCGCCCAGACCCCGTTCCGCGACGAGGAGCGCGAGCTGGTGGGCGCGATCAGCGCCACCTCGACCGGCCAGCGCCGCAGGGGCCGCCACCGCGCCTGACCCGCCCGGAGCGCCGCGCCGGCACGGGCACAAGCCGTGCCCCGCCCGGAGCACCGTGCCGGAGCACCGCGCCCGAGCACCACGCCCGAGCACCGCGCCCGAGCACAGCGCCCGAGCACAGCGCCCGAGCACAGCGCCCGAGCGGGCTCAGCCGTCGCCGACCCCGTACCGCCCGGCGAAGGCGGACAGGGCGGCGACGGCGTCCCGGCCGCGCGTCCACGGCCGGACGATCAGCCGCTCCACGCCCAGCGCCGCCCAGGCCGGCACCTCCTCGGGCGGGCCCAGCGCGTACGCGTGCGCGGTCACCGACACCGCGCCGCCCAGCCGGTCGAGCTGCGGCTTGATCGACTCAAGGGTGTGCGGCATGCTGATCCACCCGTCGCAGAGCCGGGCCGCCCGCCGCAGCGCCGCCGCCGACTCCCCGCCCGCGAGCACCGGCAGCCGGCGCTGCACCGGCTTCGGCTCGAAGGCGACCTCCTGGAAGGAGTAGAACCTGCCGGTATGGGCGACCACCGGCTCGCTCCACAGCCGCCGCACCACCGCGATCGCCTCGTCCAGCCGGGCCCCGCGCGTCTCGAACGGGATCCCGGCCGCGTCCCACTCGCCCCGGTACCACCCGGCCCCCACCCCGCACACGGCCCGCCCGCCCGACACCACGTCCAGGGTGGCGAAGGCGCGCGCTGAGACGAAGGGATGGCGCAGGGCGAGGAGCTGCACGGCCGTGCCGAGCCTGACCCGGGTGGTGAGCGCGGCCAGCCAGCACAGGTAGGCGGGCGCGTCGAACAGCGGCGTCGCGGGCCTGATCCCCGGGGCGGAGGTCCCCGGGTAGCGCGCGAGCGACAGGTCGGTGGCGAACACCAGGTGCTCGGGCACCCACACCGACTCGAAGCCCAGCTCGTCGGCGGCCACGGCCACGTCCCGCCACGCGGCCGGGTGCAGCAGCCCCAGCGGCACGCCGAACTTCACGGCCACCTCCCCGGGCCGCCGTCGCCGAGCAGCGCGGCGCGCACGCGCTCCCGGTGGGCGGCGCTGGTCCCGTAGGCCGCCGCCAGCGACCAGGCGCGGGCCAGCCAGAACCGCAGGTCCAGCTCGTCGGTGTACCCGACGGCCCCGTGGACCTGGAGCGCGGCGCCGGCGGCGAGCACCGCGGCCTCCCCGGCGGCGGCCTTGGCGGCACCGGCGTCCCGCCCGGCGGTGGGCGCGCCGGCGTCCAGGGCCAGGGCGGCCCGCCACACCAGCGGCGCCGCGAACTCCACGGCCACCGCCACGTCCGCGAGCCGGTGCTTGACCGCCTGGAAGGAGCCGATGGGCGCGCCGAACTGCGTACGGACCCGGGCGTAGGCCACCGAGCGCGCCAGCAGCTCCCTGGCGACCCCGACGAGCTGCGCGGCGGTCGCCACCGTGATCCGGTGCAGCGCGGGCGCGAGCGGCACGTCCAGGGGCTCGGACTCGTCGTACGCGACGGCGAACAGCGGCCGGGCCGGATCGACGCCGGGCCGGGGCGTGAGCCGCGCCGCCCGCCTGGTGACCAGCCGCGCCCCGTCCGCCCCGGCCACCACGATGAGGTCGGCCAGGTCGGCGTCGGCCGCGTACGCCTGCCCCGGCGGCAGCACGCTCACGCACACCTCGCCCGTGGCCAGCTTCGGCACGCCCGCCACCAGGAACGGCGCCGCCACGGCGGTCTCCGCGACCGGCCCGGGCAGGCAGGCCCGCCCGGTCTCCTCCAGCGCGGGCAGCACGTCGGCCAGCCCGAGCCCCAGCCCGTCGCCGCCGGGCGGCAGCAGCAGCCCGAAGAAGCCCAGCTCGGCCAGGTGCCGCCAGCCGGGCCGCCGCTCGCCGCGCAGCGCGGACGGCGGGCAGTGCGCCCGCAGCACCTCGCGGACGGTCGCGCCGAGCGCGAGCTGCTCGCGCGTGAAGCCGAAGTTCATCGCGGCAGCCCCAGGAGGCGTTCGGCGACGATGGAGCGCTGGATCTCGTTCGTGCCCGCGTAGATGGGCCCGGCCAGCGCGAACAGGAAGCCGTCCAACCACGGCGTCTCCCCCGCCCGCTCGCCCAGCAGCTCCATCGCCAGGGCGTGCATGCGCAGGTCCAGCTCGGACCAGAAGAGCTTGCCGAGGCTGGCCGCCGCCCCGATCTCCTCCCCCGCCATGATCCGGCGGGCGGTCGCGAACGTGTGCAGCCGGTACGCCTCCGCCTCCGTCCAGCACCGCGCCGCCCGGTCGGCCGCCGCCGGGTCACCGCCCTCGCGGGCCAGCGCCAGCAGCCGGTCGGCGGTGGCCAGGAAGCGGCCGGGGCTGCGCAGGGTGAGGCCGCGCTCGGAGGAGGTGGTGGCCATGGCGACGCGCCAGCCCTCGCCGACCCCGCCCAGCACCATCGACCCGCCGGTGAACACGCCGTCGAGGTGCAGCTCGGCGAAGCCCGGCAGCCCGTCGAGCTGCGCGATCGGCCGGACCGCGACCTCGTCCAGGGGGAACATGAAGTAGGTCAGGCCCCGGTGGCGCTCTCCCGAGGTGCGGAAGAGGCCGAAGCCGTGGGTGGCGTGGGCGGCCCGCGAGCTCCACGTCTTGTGCCCGTACAGCCGCCAGCCGCCGGGGGCGGGCTCGGCGCGGGAGGTGATGGCCGCCAGGTCGCTGCCCGCCTCCGGCTCCGACCACGCCTGCGCCCACACGTCCGCGCCGCGGGCCATCCGGGGCAGCCAGCGCTCGCGCTGCCCCGGGGTGCCGAAGCGCATCAGGGACGGGGCCAGCAGGAAGATGCCGTTCTGGGTGACGCGGGCGGGGGCGCCGGCGGCCCAGTACTCCTCCTCGAAGATCAGCCAGTCGATCAGGGAGGCGCCGCGGCCGCCGTACTCCTCGGGCCAGGAGACCGCCGACAGCCGGGCGCCGGCCAGGCGCGCCTCCCACGCGCGGTGCGCCGCGAAGCCCTCGGGGGTGTCCATCGGGGGCGGCGGCGGATCGGGGACGTTCGCACGCAGCCAGCCGCGAGCCTCGGCGCGGAAGGCCCGCTCGGCCGGGGAGAAGTCGAGATCCACGCAACCAAACTAGCGCACGCTTGGTTTAATCACCAGGCTAGGCTGGTGGCCGTGCAGGGACTGCTGCTGCGGCTGTCCACGCTGGACACCGACGCCGAGAGCGCCGTACGGGTCATCGCCTACTTCGACTCGCTGCTGCGCGACCACGTGAGCGTGCCCACGCTGGTGGCCGCCACCGCGCGGCTCACGCAGTGCCCCGTCGGCCTGTACGACGCCGCCACCGGCCACCGCGTCCGCGCCTTCCCCGACGGGTCCGCCGACGCGCCCGCCGCCACGCCCGCGCGGGCCAGGGAGCTGAGCTCCGGCCTCGGCGCGGTCTGGACCGAGCGCGACGGCCCCGCGCACGGGCTCGACGAGATCGTGCTCGAACGCTACGCGGCCGCCGCCGAGGTCACCCTCGAACGGGCCGCCGCCCTCGCCCGCGAGGGGCAGGACCCCGCGCTGGTCGAGCTGGTCCTGTCGGCCGAGACCGGCGAGGCCGAGCGCGCCCGCGCCCTGCGCCTGCTCGGCTTCACCCCGGCCGCCCCGCTCCAGGCCCTCGCCATCGCCCTGCCCGCCCACCCCGCTCACCCCGGCCACCCCGCCCACCCCGGCCACGGGTCCGGCGAGGGGACGACCGCGGGGACGGCCGCAGGGACGGCCGCAGGGACGGCCGCGGGGCTGCGGGCGATGGGGCACCGGGTGCGGGCGGCCAGGATCGGCGGCACCGAGGCCGTGCTCGTGGCGACGACCCTCGTCGACCCGGCCCTGCCCGCCGGCTCCCGGGTCGGGATCGGCCCCGAGCTGCCGGGGGCGCGGGCGGCCGAGTCGTGGGCCGGCGCCCGTACGGCACTGCTCTTCACCGGCCCCCACGACCCGGTCGTGCGCCACGGCGACCTGGGCGCGCTGGCGCTCTTCGCCGGCCTGCCGGAGGCGGCGATCGCGGAGCTGGCCGACGTGCGGGCGATGGCCAGGCTCGGCGCGGAGGCCCTGGCCGCGGTGCGGGCGCTGTGCCTGGCCGGCTCGGTCCGCGGCGCGGCCACCGCCGTGCACCTGCACCACAGCTCGATGGCCGCCCGCATCGCCCGCGCCGAGGCCGTGCTGGGCTTCACGCTCGCCGACGCGCCGGGCCGCCTGCGCGCCCACCTGGCGCTGGCCCTGCTCCGCCTGCTCGCCAACCTCCGGTCGTCCGGACGCCCCTGACGCCCGGCCCTGGAGTCAGCCCTGGAGCCCGTACGCCCGCCGGAGCGCCGCCACCCGGGCCTCCCTGGCCCGCCGGCTCAGCGCCGCGTCCGGCACCATCATGTCGAACCCGTGGAAGGCCCCCGGGTACAGGTGGAACTCGGTGGACACCCCGGCCCGCGCCAGCCGCAGCGCGTAGTCCATGTCCTCGTCCCTGAACACCTCCAGCTCCCCCACGTCCACGAACGCCGGCGGCAGCCCCGACAGGTCCCCGGCCCGGGCCGGAGCCGCGTACGGGGACACGTCCGCGCCGCCCACCCGGTCGCCGAGCAGCGCCCGCCATCCGTACCGGTTGGCGTCCCGGTTCCAGACCACGGCGTCGGCGTGCTGGACGGTGGAGGGGGTGGCGTCGCGGTCGTCCAGCATGGGGCAGATCAGGAGCTGGAAGGCCACCTCGGGGCCGCCGCGGTCGCGGGCCAGCAGCACGGTCGCCGCCGCGAGCCCGCCGCCCGCGCTGGCGCCGCCCACGGCCAGCCGCGCGGGGTCGATGCCCAGCTCGCCGGCGGCCTTGGCGGTCCACGCCAGCCCGGCGTAGCAGTCCTCGACGGGCGCGGGGTGCGGGTGCTCCGGCGCCAGCCGGTAGTCCACGGAGACCACCACCAGGCCGAGGCGCTCGACGTAGTCGATCATCATGGCGTCGTCGATCCTGGGCGTGCCCATGACCATGCCACCACCGTGGATCCAGTAGAGCCCGGGCCGGTCGCGGCCGTCGCCGGCTGGGCGGTAGATCCGCACCCCCACCTCCGGCGCGCCGTCCGGCCCCGGCACGTGCCGGTCCTCGACGGTCACGTCGGTCTCGATCCTGGGCGCGGCGGCCATGATCGCGTTGGCCTGCGCGCGCATGCGCTGGAGCTGCTCCAGCGTCATGGACGCCAGGTCGGTGACGGGCATGGGCACGGCTTCGATCGCGGCCCTGAGCTCGGGGTCCAGGTTGGGGTGGTAGGCCATGCGGTCAACCTTCCGTGGGAGGCGGCGTGCTACTCCCCCGATCGTCCGGGGACGGGCCCGCCCCGCACAACCGCCATCCGGCGGCGATCGGCCGCCTCAGGCCCGCCGTTCGGCGAGCAGCTCCACGACGCGCTCGGCGAGGGGGGCCGCGCTGGCCGGGTTCTGGCCGGTGACCAGGCGGCCGTCCGCCACGACCCGCGCCTGCCAGACGGGGCCGGGCTCGTGCCGCGCGCCCCGCTCGGCCAGCTTGTCGGCCAGCAGGAACGGCACCACGCGCGCCACGCCCCGCAGCTCCTCCTCCTCGTTGGTGAAGGCCGCCACCCGCTTGCCCGCCACCAGGTACGACCCGTCGGACAGCGTGAGGTTCACCAGCGCGGCCGGGCCGTGGCAGACGGCCGCCACCACCCCGCCGCGCTCGTAGACCTCCCTGCCGAGCCGCAGTACGCCGGGGTCGTCGGGAAAGTCCCACATGGTGCCGTGGCCGCCGGCGTACAGGACGGCGTCGTAGCGGGCGGGGTCGAGGTCGGCCAGGCGGGGGGTGCCGTGGGCCTCCGGGGCCGCCAGGAAGGCCGCCTGGACGGGGTCGGCGGGATCGAAGCCGTCCTGGGGCGGCTCGCCGCCGCGCACGCTGGCGACCTCCACGGTGTGGCCGGCCTTGCGGAAGACCTCCCAGGGGTGGGCCGCCTCCGGCACGTAGTATCCGGTCCTCTCCACGCCGCCGAGGTCGTCGTGGCTGGTCAGTGCGATGAGAATGCGCTTGTTCACGCCTGCCAGGATGGCGCGCGCCCGCCATCAGCGACAAATAACCGCAGGCCGGTCGAGCCATCAGAATATTGATGTGACGGCTCTCTCGCTCGACCTGCTCAGGACGTTCCTCGCGGTGTACAGGACCGGCTCCATCACGGCGGCCGCGCAGACGCTCGGCCTCTCGCAGCCCGCCGTGACCGCGCAGGTCAGGGCGCTGGAGACGGCGCTGGACCGGCCGCTGTTCGACCGGCTGCCCCGGGGCGTCGCGCCCACGCCCGCCGCCGACGAGCTGGCCCGCAGGGTGGCCGGCGCGCTGGACGCGCTGGACGCCGTGGTGGCCGCCGAGCTGCCCGCGGACGAGGCCGTGCACCTGGGCGGCCCGGCCGAGTTCCTGTGCGAGGTGGTGCTGCCGATGCTCGCGCCGCTGGTGCGCGACGGGCTGCGCCTGCGCACGACGCTCGGCCTGGCCGACGACCTGCTCGCCGGCCTCGCCGCCGGCCGCCTGGACCTGGTGGTGTCCACGATCCGCCCCCGCCTGCGCGGCGTCCAGGCCGACCCGCTGTACGACGAGGAGTTCCTGCTGGTCGCGGCACCCGGGCTGGTCGCGGTGCCCGATCCGGCCGGGGCGCCCGATCCGGCCGGGGCGCCCGATCCGGTCGCGGCGCCCGAAACGGCCTCGCGGGCGGGCGCGGACGGGGGTGCCGCGCGGCAGGTGCCGCCCGCCGGGCTGCCGCTGGTGGCCTACGCCGAGGACCTGCCGATCGTGCGCCGCTACTGGCGCGGCGTGTTCGGCCGGCGGGCGGCGATGACGGCCCAGGTCGTCGTCCCGGACCTGCGGGGCGTGCTGGCCGCCGTCCGGGCGGGTCTGGGGATGTCCGTCCTGCCCGCCTACCTGTGCCGCGCGGACCTGGCGGCGGGCACGCTGGTGACGCTGGCCGACCCCGAGGTGCCACCGATCAACACCGGCTACCTGGCGGTCCGCTCGGGCGCGCGGGTGCGGCCCGCCGTGGCCCGCGTCCGGGCCCACCTCGTCGCGGCCTTCCGCCGGGCTCCGCGGTTCTAGGCGCGGCCCGGCAGGCCCGGATCCCCCCGGTTCGTCCGCGATCGCCCTGGGCATGCTGACGGGCATGTGCCATTCCACCGACAGCAGGCCGCCCGCGCCGCCCGTCCAGGGCGAGGTGGCCTCCAGCGAGCGGATCGAGCTGACCGCCGCCGACGGCAACCGCTTGCTGGCCTTCCGGGCCGAGCCGGCCGAGCCGAACGGCCGCAGCGTCGTCATCATGCCCGACGTACGCGGGCTGCACCCGTTCTACCGGGACCTCGCGCTGCGCTTCGCCGAGGCGGGCTTCCGCACGATCGCGATCGACTACTTCGGCCGCACGGCGGGCATCGGCGAGCGCGGCGACGACTTCGACTTCATGACGCACGTCAGGCAGCTCAGCGCCGACGGCGTCCGCGCCGACGTGCGGGCCGCCACCGACGCGCTGCCCGGCCCGGTCTTCACGGTGGGCTTCTGCATGGGCGGCGCGCACTCCTGGCGGCAGGCCCACGAGGGCACCAACGGCATCGCCGGCGGCATCGGCTTCTACGGCGCCCTGCGGGCCGTCCAGGCTCCCGAGAGCGGTCCGGGCGCGCCGATCCTGCTGCTGCGGGGCGGCGCGGACACCGTCTCGACGCCGGAGGAGTTCGCCGCGTACGAGGCCGCGCTGGACCGGGTCGGCACCCCGTACGAGGAGCACGTCTACGAGGGCGCGCCGCACTCGTTCTTCGACCGCTCGTACAAGGAGTGGGAGGACGCCTGCCAGGACGCCTGGCGGCGCATCCTGTCCTTCACCGAGCGGCACGCGTAGGGCTCAGCCCAGGTAGGCCGCCCGCACCACCGGGTCCTCCCGCACCCGCGCCGGGGTGCCGGTGGCGATGACCCGGCCGAGGTCGAGCACCACGACCCGGTCGCAGACGTCCGCGACGAACCCCATGTCGTGCTCGACCAGCAGCACGGTCGTGTCGAGCCCGCGGACAACGGCGCCGAGCCGCGCCGTCTGGGCGGCGTCCAGGCCGGAGGTGGGCTCGTCGAGCAGCAGCAGCGCGGGCCGGTCGGCGAGCGCCCTGGCCAGCTCGACGAGCCGGCGCTGGCCGGCCGGCAGCGCGGCGGCGTACGCCTGCCGCAGCGCGGTGAGCCCGCACAGCTCCAGCACCTCGGCCACGCGCTCGCGCCGCTCCCGCTCGCGCCGCCGCCGGCCTGGCCACCCGGCCAGGTCGGCGACGAGCCCGCCGCCGCCCCCGTGCCAGTCCAGGGCGGCCAGCACGTTGTCGGCCACGGTGAGCCGGCCGAAGACCTGGGTGCGCTGGAACGTGCGGCGCAGCCCGGCCCTGGCCCGCCGCGCCGGCGGCGTCCTGGTCAGGTCGCGGCCGGCCACGCGGATCCGGCCCGCGTCCGGCCGCCGCAGCCCGGACACGACGTCGAACAGCGTGGTCTTGCCCGCGCCGTTCGGCCCGATCACCCCGCACACCTGGCCCTCGGCGACCTCGAACGACACCCCGTCGAGCGCCCGCACCCCGCCGAACGCCACCGACACGCCCGCCACGCTCAGCATCGTCACCGCGCCCCCAGGTACGCGGCGGTCAGCCGCTCGCTGTCCACCTCCGAGCGCGGCCCCGCCCAGGTGATCCGGCCGAGCCGCATGAACGCCACCCGGTCGGCGATCGCCAGCGCCTCGGTGGCCTTCTCCTCCACCAGCAGCAGCGCCACGCCGCGCTCGCGCAGCTCGGCGAAGACCTCGAAGACCTGCCGCACGACCAGCGGCGCGAGCCCGAGCGACGGCTCGTCGGCGATCAGCACGCGGGGCGGCAGGACCAGCGCCGGGGCGAGCGCGAGGAGCTGCTGCTCGCCGCCGGACAGCGCGCCGGCGGGCACGTCGCGGCGCGCGGCCAGGTGCGGCAGCCGCTCGTAGACGGGCCGGAGGTCGGGCAGCCGGGTCCGCAGGTTCTCCTCGACGGTGAGGCCGGGGAAGACGCCGCGGCCCTCGGGGGCCAGCAGGATCCCGGCCCGGGCGCGGCGGTGGGCGGGCCAGGCGGTGACGTCCTCGCCGTCGAGCAGGACGCGCCCGCCGGTGACCGGCAGGTCCCCGGCGGCGGCCGCGCAGGCGGTGGACTTGCCCGCGCCGTTCGCACCGAGCAGCGCGACGACCTCGCCGGGGCGGACGGCCAGGTCCACGCCGCGCAGCACGACGCAGTCCGCGTACCCGGCGACGACGCCGTCCAGCCGGAACACCGCGCCCCCGACCGGCTGCGCGGGCCCGGCCGGTCCGCCCGGCTCGGCGGCGGGTAGCGGCGGCGGGCGGCGGTGGCGCACCTCGGCGAGCTGGGCGAGCACCCCGTCCGGGTGCCTGGCCAGGATCACGCCGCCGAGCCCGAACAGGATGGCTCCGACGTGCGCGGAGACGTCCCAGGTGGCCAGCAGCTCGGGAACGGCGACCGCGACGAGCCCGCCGAGCACCGCGCCGCCGATCCGGCGCACGCCCTGGAGCACCGCCACGGCCAGCCACACGAACCCGGAGAACGCCGGCAGGTCGGTGGCGGTGATCGAGCCCTTGGCGACCGCGTACAGCACCCCGCCGAGCCCGGCGACGGCGGACGCCAGCACGAACAGCGTGATCTTGGCTCGGGTGGGCGACAACCCGCAGGTGAGGGCCGCGGCCGGGGCCGAGCGCACGGCCAGGACGGCCCGCCCGGACGCCGACCGCTCCAGGTTGCGCACCAGCACCGCGACGGCGCCGATGAGCACCAGCAGCACGGCCACCAGCACCCGCGGGTCGGAGGTGTCGGCCAGCCCGAGCCCGAGCGCGGGCAGCGGCCAGCCGATGGTGCCGTTGCTGAAGGAGTCCACCTGGAACACCACCTGGTCGGCCAGCAGCGCCAGCGCGAGCGTGGCCAGCGTCAGCACCCGCCCGCCGAGGCGCAGCGCGGGCAGCGCCACGAGCAGCCCGGCGGCGGCCGCCGCGAGCACGCCCAGCCCGATGGCCACCACGAACGGCAACCCGGAGGCGAACGCCCATCCGCAGGTCAGCGCGGCCATCGCGGCGAAGGCGGCCTGCGCCAGGTTGACCATGCCGCCGATCCCGGTCACCACCACGAACGAGCAGAAGATCAGCGCCAGCACCAGCCCCTGCGCGGCCACGCCCACGTAGTAGGCGGGCGCGGCCAGCGCGAAGGCGGCCAGCGCGGCCGGCCCGGCCACCCACGGCAGGCGGCGGCGCCACGGCGGCAGCCCGGCCAGGTGGTCCGGCGGCGGCACGTCCTCGGCGGCGCTGCCGGCCACCCGCTCGCGCGAGCGGTTGAGCAGCACCAGCCCGGCGAACAGCAGGATGACCGGCACCGCCGTGCGCAGTCCGGTGACCTCCTGGAGGAAGCCGGCGTACCCGGCGACCAGGTTCTGGACCACGCCGAGCGCGAGCCCGGCGGCGAACGTCCACGGGATCGAGCGCAGCCGCCCGAACACCGCCGCCGTGGCCGAGGCGAACAGCAGCACCGTGTACGCGCTCGCGTCCAGCCCGACCACCGGCACCGCCAGCACCCCGGCGAGCCCGGCCAGGCCGGAGCCGAGCATCCAGGCCAGCGCGGAGGTCGCGTCGGCGTCGATGCCGCGCAGCCGGGCCAGGCCGCGCCGGTCCACGCAGGCCCGCATGCGCAGCCCGTACGGGGTGTGCCGCATGAACGCCCACAGCCCGCCCGCCGTCACCGCCGCGAAGCCGAACGTGATGAGCTGGTCGGTGTCGAGCCGCACGCCCAGCACGCCGACCACGGCGGCCGGGTGCGGGCCGACGCCGCGCGGCAGCGAGGTGGCGTCCGCGGGCGGCAGCCCGGCCAGGTCCACCACCAGCAGGCCGAGCGCGGGCAGCGCGATGGTCAGCCCGATCGTGGCGACGATCTGCGCGGTCTCCCCGGCCTGGGCGAGCCCCCGGAACATGGTCCGGTGCAGCAGGTAGCCGAGGGCGGGCGCGAACAGCCCGGCCGCGACCGGCGCCGAGAGCCACGCGGGCAGCCCGGCGGCCGCGGTGAGCTCGTGGAACAGCAGGGCGGCCAGGAAGCCGAGCGCGCCGTGGGCGAAGTTGAACACCCCGGTCGCGGCGTAGGAGAGCGTCAGGCCCGATCCCATGATCGCGAAGATGCCGCCGGTGACCAGGCCGCTGAGGACGTAGCCGAGGATCATCTGAGCGGCACGTCACTTGAGCGGCACGTTGTCGAAGCACTTCATGCTCCTGGCCACCCGGAAGGCGCCGCCCTCCAGCCTGACCAGGGCGCCGCAGCCGTTCGGCTCGGCGTGGTCCTTGGGGTACTCGACGCGGCCGAAGCCCGGGTTCTCGTACCGGTAGGAGCCGTCGTTGGCGGTGGACAGGAGCTTCTCCCTGGTGAGGTCCCGGCCGGTCTTGTCCAGCAGGTCGAGGAAGATGTCGGCGGCCCAGTAGCCGATCGCCAGGTGCTGGGTGAGCCGGGTGCCGGGGGCGGCCTTCTCGACGTCCTGCCTGAGCCGGGCGATCTCGGGGGCGGTGGACTCGAAGGGCTCGAACATGGGGGCGGCGATCACGCCGTCGAGCGCCTTCGCGCTGGCGGGGTCCTCCAGAACGGCGGCGTCGTAGCTGGTGGCGTCGGTGAGGACGCCCTGGTAGCCGGCCCGCTTGAGCGCGGCGTAGAGGCCGACGTTGAACTTGGTGCCGGCGATGACCGACACCACCACGTCGGGCGGGCCGCCGCCGTCCGCGGTCATGATCTTGTTGACGTACGGGAGCCAGTCGGGGGGCGGGGCGGCGGCCGGCAGCCCGGAGTCGACGCCGGCCAGCTCGAAACCGGCGGCGGTGAAGGACTGGGAGATGGTGGTGCCGCCGTACTTGCTGCCGCTGGAGTCACTGGTCTGGACGTAGACGCTCCTGCCCGCGGCGCCGCCGAGCAGCTCGGCCATCTGCCGGCCCCACCAGGTCTGGGAGCCGTCGCCGCGTTTGGGCGCCAGGCAGCCGTTGTAGCCGAAACCGGTCCTGGTGCCGCACCACTGGGGGCCGGTGGCCCAGCCGAACCACGGCACCCCCTGCTGCTCCAGGAAGGCCGCGCCGCCGAAGTTCGGGGCGTGTACCGGCACCAGGGCGAAGACCTGGTCCTTCTGGACGAGCTTCTTGGCGGCCGCGTCGCCCTTGGCCGCGTCCTGGCCGTCGTCCTCGGCGCCGACGAAGTCGATCCTCCGGCCGTGCACGCCGCCCTCGGCGTTGGCCCGCTCGAAGCGGGCCCTGGCTCCGATCTCGGCGTCCCTGGTCGAGTAACCGCTGGCGCTGGTCTTGGTGAGCACGCCGCCGACCTTGACCGCCGTGCCGGTGACGCCCGGCACGGCGCCGCCCTCCTGCCGGGCCGCGCCCCTCTGCCGGGCGGCGCAGCCGGCCGTCGCCACCGCCCCCGTGAGCAGCGCCGCCGCGAGCGCCGCCGCCGTCGCACCCCGCCGTACGATCATGGTTTCCTCACGATTTGGCCTAGCGCTCGCTTGGTTTTCCGGAAGCGTAGATTCGCCCGGAAAGGGTGTCAACGGGCTACCTAGCAACCGCTTGCTCGAATTTCTCGGCCCGGTTACCGTGAGGCCCATGCTGATGCGCGCGGCCGTGCTGACCGGTTTCCACGACCCTCTGGAGATCCGCGAGGTGGAGATCGACGATCCCGGCCCCGGCGAGGTCCGCGTGCGCGTCAGGGCGTCCGGCGTGTGCGGCTCCGACCTCAAGGCCATCGACGGCAAGAGCCCCGTGGTGCGCGAGCCGCCGTTCGTCCTGGGGCACGAGAGCGCCGGCGAGGTGGAGAGCGTCGGCGCGGGCGTCACGACGGTCGAGCCGGGCGACCGCGTCATCATCGCCATGAACGGCCCCTGCGGTCACTGCCGGCACTGCGGCGCGGGCCGCTTCCACCTGTGCTCCGATCCGGCCAGGCTGCGGGCCGTCATGGGCGGCGAGCCCCGCCTCCGGCTGGCCGGGCGGGAGGTCCGCCGCTTCATCGGCATCGGCTCCTTCGCCGAGTACGCCGTCGTCGCCGAGACCATGTGCGTGAAGGTCCCCGGCACCGCCCCCTTCGCCGCGCTGTGCCTGCTGGCCTGCGGCGTGGTCACCGGCGTCGGCGCGGTGCTCAACGTCGCGCGGGTCCGGCCCGGCTCCTCGGTCCTGGTCGTGGGCTGCGGCGGCGTGGGGCTCAACGTGATCCAGGGCGCGGTGCTGGCGGGCGCGACCACGATCGTCGCGGCCGACGTGGCCGAGCGGAAGCTCAAGCTCGCCGAGCGCTTCGGCGCCACGCACACGCTGCTCGCCGCCGACCTGCCCCGCCAGGTGGGCGAGCTGGTGCGCGGCGGGACGGACTACGCCTTCGACGTGACCGGCGTCCCCGGCGTCCTGACGGAGGCGTTCGCCGCCACCCAGCCGGGCGGCACGACGGTCATGGTCGGCAGCCCGCCGGCGGGCCGCCCGGTGGAGCTGGACCCGGGGCTGCTGTTCGCCTCGCGCCGCCTCATGGGCACCCAGGGCGGCGACGCCGCGCCGCACCGCGACCTGCCCATGCTGGCGGGCCTCTACCTGCGGGGCCGCCTCGACCTGGACGGCCTGGTCTCCGAGCGCCTGCCGCTCGACGCCGTCAACGAGGCGGTGACCCACGCCAGGGAAGGCGCCGTGGCTCGCACGGTCATCACGTTCTAGGCTAATCTAAGCTTCCTTAGAAAGTTAGAAGGAGGCGGAATGTCCTATCCCCCGATCCGTTACCACGACGAGCAGGGCCGGCACAGCGGCGTCCTGCGTCCTGGCGACCTGCCGCCCGACCTGCGGATAGGCGAGAAGGGCACCCGGGTCCACTACCTCGGCACCGGCGGCACCACGAACGGCGCGTTCGGCCTGTACCGGTGGGAGATGGGCCCCGGCCCGTCCGGCCCGGACCCGCACTTCCACCGCACCATGACCGAGTCGTTCTACGTCCTGGACGGCGAGATCCGCCTCTTCAACGGCGACACGTGGGCCACCGGCCGCCCCGGCGACTTCCTGTTCGTGCCGGAGGGCGGCGTGCACGCCTTCCGCAACGAGTCCGGCGAGCCCGCCTCGATGCTCATCCTGTTCACCCCGGGCGCGCCCCGCGAGGCGTACTTCGAGGAGCTGGCCGACATCGCCACCACCGGCCGCCGGCTCACCCCGGAGGAGTGGACCGAGCTCTACCTGCGGCACGACCAGTACATGGTGTGATGGCCGACTTCCCCGAGGAGCCGATCTACGAGCAGCTCGCCCGCGTCGCCAAGGCCCTGGCCAGCCCGGTGCGGCTGCGCCTGCTGGACGTGCTCGACCAGCGCGAGCGCACGGTCGAGGAGCTGGCCCAGGCGGCGGGGGTGGCGCTCAAGAACACCTCGGCCCAGCTCCAGCAGCTCCGCGCCGCCCACCTGGTGACCAGCAGGAAGGACGGCCCGCGCGTCTACTACCGGCTGGCCGACGAGCGGGTCTCGCGCTTCCTCGGCGAGCTGGAGGGCTTCGCCCACGACCGGCTGGCCGACCTGCGCGACGCCGTACGGGACCGGCTCGGCGCCCTGGAGGGCGTCACCGCCGACGAGCTGGCCGACCGCCTGTCCGACCCCGGGACGCTCGTCCTGGACGTGCGCCCGGCCGCCGACTACGCGGCCGGCCACGTCCCGGGGGCGGTCTCGGTGCCGATGGCCGAGCTGCGCGAGCGGCTGGCCGGCCTGCCACGGGACGCCGCGATCGTGGCCTACTGCGGCGGGCCCTACTGCGTGGTCTCGCCCGAGGCGGTGCGCGTGCTGCGCGCGCACGGCTACGACGCCCGCCCGCTGGACGGCGGCTTCCTCGGCTGGCGACGCGCCGAGAAACCACTGGAACGCTGAGCGACGCACCCCCTACTCTGAGCGACGGCCACAGAGGAGGCAGGATGCGCATCACCCACGTCGTCACGGCCGGGCTGCTCGGGGCCACGGCCCTGGGCGGCCCGGTCGCGGTCCCGGCCGCGCGGGCCGCGCGGGTCTACGACTACGCCGTTCCCGGCGTCATCATCTGGAGCCGCCCGGCGGCGGGCTCCGGCCGCAACGGCCTGGGCCACCCCGGCCAGGGCTTCGAGTCCGACCGCTCCGAGGAGCACGGGCCCTACCGGTGCGGCCCGTTCGAGACCGTCCTGTGGCACCACGGCCGCAACGCCACCACCGGCGTCGTCGGCTGGGTGCCCGCCTGCAACCTGGCCGACCCCGACTGACGCGCGCCCCGTCCGCCCGCGCCCGCCGGGCCCCTACACCCCGACGGGCTCGCGGTGGCGCGGGGCGTGCTCCGCCGGCTCCTCGCCGTCCTCCTCGTGGCCCTCCACCGACAGGTTCGGCAGGAGGCGGTCCAGCCAGCGCGGGCACCACCAGTTGGCCCGGCCGAGCAGCACCATCGTGGCCGGCACCAGGAAACCTCGGATGATCGTGGCGTCCACCGCGATCGCCACCGCCAGCCCCACGCCGAACGTCTTGACCAGCGCGTCCGGATAGGCGATGAACGCCACGAAGACGGCCACCATGATCAGCGCGGCGGACGTGATGACCCGCCCGGTCGAGCCCAGCCCCTCGGCCACCGCCCGCGCGTTGCGACCGTGCCGCGCGTACGACTGCCGCACCGCCGTCAGCAGGAACACCTCGTAGTCCATCGACAGCCCGAACAGCACCGCGAACAACATCAGCGGCACGTAGCTCTCGATCGGCACGGTGAAGAAGACGGTCTGCAGGTAGGAGGAGCTGACCGGCGGGTCCATGCCCACCAGGCCGCTGCCGAGGCCGATGGAGAACACCAGCGCCAGCGCGCCGAACGCGGCGCCGAGCGAGACCAGGTTCATCACCGCGGCCTTGATCGCGACCACCGGCGCGCGGAAGGCGAGCAGCAGGAGCAGCGCGCTGAGCAGCACCACCACGCCGATGACCAGCGGGGTGCGCTCGGCCATCCGGTCCCCGGAGTCCGTCAGGCCGGCGACCTTGCCGCCGACGTGCACGTCCACGCCGGGGATCGCGATCCTCCTGACCTCGTGGACGACGTCCACGGTCCTGCTGTCGCTGGGCGCGTACTCGGGGATGGCCTGCACCAGCACCGAGCGGCCCGAGTCGTTGACCTTGGGGTCGCTGACGTGGGCGACGCCCTCGACGTCCGCGATCGCGCTCTTCAGCCGCTCGACCAGCGGGTCCTTGGCGTCCTCGACCTGCTCGGGCAGCTCGGCGACCACGATGAGCGGGCCGTTGGAGCCGGGGCCGAAGGCGGTGGCCATCAGCTCGTACGCCCGCCGCGAGTCCGACCCCTGCGTGCCGTACCCCTCGTCGAGCGGCCCGAGCTTGAGCGCGAGCGCCGGGGCGGCGAGGGCGCCCAGCACCAGCGCGCTGGCCAGCAGCACCCGCCACGGCCGGCGCGCCACCCACGAGCCGAGCCCGGCCCAGCCGGAGCCGGCCGCGCCGCCGCGGCCCAGGCCGGGGACCTTGAGCGCGTTGACGCGGTGGCCGAGCAGCCCGAGCAGGGCGGGGACGAGCGTGATCGAGGTCAGCACGGCGGCCACGACGGAGATGCCGGTGACCCAGCCGAGCGTGGCCAGCAGCGGGAACCCCGCCAGCAGCAGCGCGCTCAACGCGATGATCACGGTGCCGCCGGCGAAGACGACCGCGCCGCCGGAGCCGGCGACGGTGCGCCGCACCGACTCGGCCACCGGCACGCCCTGGGCCAGCAGCCGGCGGTGGCGCGAGAGCAGGAACAACGCGTAGTCGATGCCGACGCCGAGCCCGATCATCGTGGCCATGATGCCGGCCTGCTTGGGCATGTCCACGACCCAGCCGAGCAGCCCGATCAGGCCGAGCCCCGAGGCCACGCTGACCAGCGCCGCGAAGATCGGCACGAGCGCCGCGACCAGCGTCCCGAACGCGAAGACCAGCACCAGCAGCGCGCACACCACGCCGATGACCTCGCTGGGGCCGGTCTTGATCTCCTTGTCGGCGGGGTTGGAGGCGGCGGCGGGGACGACTTCGAGCCCGGCGGCGCGGGCCGGGTCGGCGGCCTTGGACAGGGTCTCGGTGGTCTCGGCGAGCTTGTTCGGGTCCTGGCCCTGGAGGCGGATGCCGATGAGGCCGATCTGGAGGTTGGAGGAGATGCCGCCGCGGCGGAAGGGGGTGTCCACCTGCTCGACGTGCGGCACGCCCTCGATCCGCTCGATCGCGTCCTCGACGGCCTTCTTGCGCCGCTCCTCCAGCAGGGGGCCGTCGGGCGAGTACACCAGGAGCTGGACGCTGCCGCCCTGGTCGTAGCCGGGCCCGAAGCCCTGCTTCATCAGATCGTGGGCCCGCTGGGCGTCGGTGCCGGGGATGCTCGCGTCGTTGCTGGTCGGGCCGGGGAAGGCGAGGCTGGCCCCCATGAGGGCGGCCGCGACCACCACCCATGACGCCAGTACGATCTTCCCGTGGCGCGCGCACCAGCCGCCCAGCCGTCCCAGTAACCGCGTCATCGCTCAGCCCCCACCTCGACGCCCGTCCTGTACGGTCGTACAGGACATACGATAAGACGGAACCATCCGGAAGGCCGTCTCCCGCAGGGAAATGAGACGATGACCACAGCCGACGACACGCGCACCCGGATCCTGGCGGCCGCCAGAGAGCTGTTCGCCGAGCGCGGCTACGCGGCCACCTCCCTCGCCGACATCGCCGCGGCCGTCGGGCTCACCAAGACCGCCGTCGCCTACCACTTCCACCCGAAGGACCGGCTGGCCTCGGAGCTGCTGTCCCCGGCGGCCGGCGACATGCTGGCGCTGCTCGGCGGCGACCACGCCGACCGGCGGGAGTTCGTGGTGGCGCTGGTCGGGTTCGCGGTGCGCTACCGGTCGGTGATCCGGCTGTTCATGGAGGACCTGGCGGGCGACGACGCGGTCTCGCCCGTGTCGCCCGACTCCGAGGCGGCGGCCATCCGGACCTTCCGCGACGGCATCTTCGCCAAGCTGGCCGGCGAGGACCCCGACCCCGCCACGAAGGTACGCTGCTGGGCGCTGCTCGGCGCGCTCCAGTGGGGCGTCGCCAGGACGATGGACCTGCCGGAGGACGAGGTCAGGGCGGTGCTGCTGCGGGCCACCGAAGCCCTCTGACCGCGGGCTCCCGACCGGCTCCAGAACCTCCCGGCCGCGGCCCGGTCACGTGCGGGACCCTTTCCCCCGACTCCCCCTTGCCGGCCACTGGCCGGATCACAGCATGGCGACATACGTGTGTGTCAGCCGGTTACCCGAGTGGAGGCCGTCATGGTCACCCTGGCTCTCGTCGGCGCCGGCGCGCGGGGCGCCGCCTACGCCCGCCACGCCGCCGCGTCGGGCCGCGGCCGCGTGGTCGCCGTGGCCGACCCGCTGGCCGGCCGCCGGGCCCGCTTCCCCGGGGCCGCCCCCTACGCCGGCTGGCGCGAGCCGGCCGCGCTGCGCTACACGCCGTACACGCGGGTGTTGAAGGCGCTGCTCGACTCCGGCCGCGTCGGCGAGATCGTCAGCATCCAGCACCTGGAGCCGGTCGGCTGGTGGCACCAGGCGCACTCGTACGTGCGGGGCAACTGGCGGCGCACCGACGAGGCCACGTTCATGCTGCTCGCCAAGTCCTGCCACGACCTCGACTGGCTGGTCCACCTGACCGGCAGGCGGGTCACCCGCGTCTCCTCCTTCGGCGGCCTGAAGCACTTCCGCCCCGAGAACCGGCCCGCCGGCGCGGCCGAGCGCTGCCTCGACTGCGCGGCGGAACCCGGCTGCCCGTACTCGGCCAAGCGCCTCCACCTGCCGCTGGCCGGCAGGGACGCCTGGCCGGTGTCGGTGCTCACCGACGACGTCTCGGAGGAGGGCGTGCTGGCGGCCCTGCGCACCCACGGCTCCATCGACGGCGACGGCGAGATCGTCACCCTGGAGGGAACCCCCCGGCCGTGAAGGCGGCCCGACCCCCGGTCAGGTGGACTCCTCGCTGCCGCCCGACGGGGCGGTGGGGGTGCTGGACGGCTCGCCGGGGCCGGGGCTGGGCTGGCCCTGCGACCCGACGGTGAGCACGATCGCGGCGCCGGTCCTGGCGCAGGTGCCCGGCTGGACGCTCTGGGCGAGGACGGTGCCCACCCGGGCCGGGTCGCTCACCACCTGGCCCTGCACGCGCACGGTGAACCCAGCCGACTGCAGGACGGCGCGGCCGGAGTCGCGGGACCGGCCGACCACCGACGGGACGGCCGCGCCCCTGCGGGACAACGTCAGCGCGACTGCGGTGCCGCCCGCCACGCGGGTGCCGGGCCCGGGCCGGGCGGCGACGACGCGGCCGTCCGGCTGGGCCGAGCACGTACGGGTGACCGCGCCGGCCCTGAGACCTGCCGCGACCAGGGCGGACGCGGCGGCCTCGCGCCGCAGGCCCACCACGGCCGGTACGGGCAGGCCGGCCGACACCTGGAGCGCGACCCTGGTGCCCTTCGCCGCCCGCGTGCCGGCGGCCGGCCGGCTGGACAGGACCTGGCCGATCCTGCGCGGCGAGTCGGCCTGGGTGACGGCTCCCGGGACCAGACCGGCCCGCTTGATGGCCCTGATCGCGCCGGCCCGGTCGAGGCCGGCCAGCGGCGGGACGGTGACCCCGCCGGGGAGCGCGGTGGCGGGATCGGTGCCCGGCTGCGCCGCGGTGGGCGGGTCGGCGGCCGGGTTCTGGAGGTTCTGATGGCTGTGCCGGGGCCGGGTGGCGGAGCCGATCGGCACCGTGCCGCCCGGCTGCGTCGGCGCGGGCCGGGACGGGGCGGGCGGGCCGGCCACCTGCGCGGCCTGGCCGTTCCTGGCGAGGGTGGGGACGAGGACGGCCAGCAGGACGGCGGCGGTCGCCAGGAGGGCGACGCAGACGGCGAGAGCCGCCCGCAGCCAGCCGGCCCTCCTGGCCGGGTCCCCTCGGGTGACGACGCTCCGGCCGTCGCGGTCGCGGGGAGGGCCGGTCACCGTGCTGCCGTGGCGCCCGCCCGCGCCGCCGCTCCCGCCACCCGCGCCGCCGCCCGCCAGGGCCGTCTCGCGCGAGGCGTCGCCGCCCGGCAGCAGGTAGCCGCCGGGCGTGCCGGTGGCCTCCGGCTCGGCGACCGGCCCGGCGATCGGCCCGGCGATCGGCCCGGCGGCCGGCTCGGCGGCCGGCTCGGCGATCGGCCCGGCGGCCGGCTCGGCGACCGGCCCGGCGGCCGGCTCGGCGGCTGGGGAGCGCTGCTCGGGCACCAGGGACACCGGCGGGGACGCGGCCCGCAGGAGGTGCGGGGGCGGCGTCGCGAGCACCTCGGGCGGCAGCCCGGCCGAGGAGTCCCCCAGCAGCTCGAACAGCAGCTCCCTGCTTCCCGGCCGGTTCCTGGCGTCCTTGTCCAGGCACGCCTCGACCAGCGCCCGCAGCCGCCCCTCCAGCCGGCCCAGCTCGGGCGGCGCGGTGAGGATGCGGTGCAGCACCGGGGCCACGGAGTCCTGGCCGAAGGGGGCGGTGGCGTTCGCGGCGAAGCACATCGTCGCGGCCCACGCGAAGACGTCCGCCTTGCCGGTGACGGCGGAGGCCGTGATCTGCTCGGGGGCCATGTACGCCGGCGTGCCCACGCCCCTGCCGCTCACCGTGGCCGCCGCGTCCAGCGCGCGGGCCAGGCCGAAGTCGATCACGCGGGGGCCGTCCGAGCCGAGCAGCACGTTCTGGGGCTTGAAGTCGCGGTGGACGATGCCCGCCCGGTGGATCGCGGTGATCGCGGTCGCCGTGCCGACCGCCAGCCGCTCCAGCGCGCCGCCGCGCCGCGGCCCGGTCAGCGCGACCTCGCGCGCCAGGGACGGCCCGTCCACGTACTCGCTCACGATGTAGGGCCGGCCGTCGTCGAACCCGGCGTCGACCACCTGCGCCGTGCAGAACCTCGCGACGTGCTTGGCCAGCTCGACCTCCCGCAGGAACGCCGCCCGCTCGTCCCCCACGGGGCCGTGCAGCAGCTTGACCGCGTACGTCTCGCCGTTCCTCGACCCGAGGAACACCACGCCCTGGCCGCCCTCGCCCAGGCGCCCGGACAGCTCGTACTCGCCCAGTCGCAGCGGGTCCCCCGTCCTGAGCGGCCGTGCCGTTGGCACCGGGTGCCTCCCCTCGCCGCCACCCGTTCCTGCCCTCCAGTGGAAGCAACCGGCCGCCCGGCGTCAACCGCGCGCCGGACAATGCTGCCTGAACGTGACACTGAGCGTCAGGAAGTGCGGGTCACCGTGCCGGAATACGTCACTTCTTCCTGACCTGCGCGTGTCACCTTGATGGCCATCTGGTCGGCGTAGGAGGTGGGGAGCAGGCGCAGCGTCCCCGGGTGGCACTCGTCCCCCTCGACCCGGTCCAGCGTGTACACCGCCGCACCGTCGCGGGCGCGGCCGAGGCGGCCGGAGCAATGCAGGTCGGCGCCCCAGCGCATGGTGCCGGCGCCGTCGGCCCCGAGGCGCAGCTCCACCGGGAACACCCGCTCGGCCCTGGGGTGCTCGGCCGAGCCGGTCCACGTCCCCTCCAGGCCGGGGCCGTCCGCGCCGCGCAGCCAGAGCACGAACCCGGCCGTCCCCATCGCCAGCCCGGCCAGGGCGACGACCATCTGCCAGGGCCGGACCCGCCACCCGCGGGCCGGCCGGGGGCCGCCAGGGGTGCCGGTGGAGGTAAGGGTGGGGGTAATGGTGGGGGTGACGGCGGAGGTCACGGCCGGGAAGCTGGTCGTGGGGTCGGGGTCGGTGACCGCGCCGGCCGGCACGGCGGACGCCGCGGGGCGGGGAGAAAGGGCCGCCATGGCGCCGCTGGTCAGGACATCGGTGCCGGCCGTGGCCTGGCCCAGCAGCCGCCGCAGCACCTCCTCCGCGTCCGGCCGCTCCCCCGGCTCGGGAGCCAGGCACGCCTCGACGATCTCCCGCAGCCGCCCGCTCAGCGGCCCCAGGTCCGGCTTGCCGTACAGGATCCGGGCCAGCACCTCCTGGTAGGTGTCCGCCGTGTACGCGTGCCGCCCGCTCGCCGTGTAGGCGACCGTCAGCCCCCACGCCCACAGGTCGCCCGCGGGCCCGGCCCCCTCGCCCTTGATCTGCTCGGGCGGCAGGTACGCGGGCGTGCCGACGGGCGACAGGCCGGTGGTGACGGTGGCGTCCACCAGCCGCGACACCCCGAAGTCGATCACCCGGGGCCCGTCGATGCCGAGCAGCACGTTGCCGGGCTTGAAGTCCCGGTGCACCACCCCGGCCCGGTGGATGGCCCCGAGCGCGGTGGCGGTGCCGATGGCCAGCCGTTCCAGCGAGCCGCCCAGCCGCGGCCCCCGGGCGGCGACGTGCTCGCGCAGCGACGGGCCCTCGACGTACTCGCTGACCAGGTAGGGCCGGTCGCCTTCGAGGTCGGCGTCCAGGAGCTGGGCGGTGCAGAAGGCGGCCACCCGCCGCACGGCCTCGACCTCGCCCAGGAAGCGCCGGCGCACCGCGCTGTCGCCGGACAGGCTGGCGTGCAGGAGCTTGACCGCGACCTGCGCCCCCTGCGGGGAGTGGCCGAGGTAGACGACGCCCTGGCCGCCCTGCCCGAGCCGCCGCGACAACCGGTACGACCCCAGCTGCCGGGGGTCATCGGGGCGTAGCTCGGACATAGTCCGGCATTATGCCGTCTTCGTGATCAAAGTGGCGTAATGGTCGAGAATCGGCAGCACCTGATCGGCCGGGGCGCTCGGCAGCGTGGCCACGACCTCCTCGACGCCGAGCCCGGCGTAGTAGTCGAGCTTCTCCCCGGTCGGCAGGGTGCCGAACGGGATGACGCGGGCCATCGGCCGGCCCGCCCGCTCGCACGCCTCGCGCAGCGCGGGCAGCGCGGCCTTGATCCCCTTGCCGCCGATCGGCATCCAGCCGTCGGCGTACTCGGCGACGTGGGCGAACAGCTTCGGCCCCGCGGCGCCGCCGACGTACACGGGCGGGACGCGCCGCGGCTTGGGCCAGGACCAGGCCGGCTCGACCCCGTCCAGCAGGCCGTCGAAGGAGGCCACCTCCTCGCGCCACAGGGCCCGCATCGCCAGGACGTGGCGCCGGGCGACCTCGCGCCGGCCCGCGTACGGGACGCCGTGGTTCTCGATCTCCTCGACGTTCCAGCCGAACCCGACGCCGACCACCGTCCGCCCGCCGGACAGGTGGTCGAGCGACGCGATCGCCTTGGCCGTGACGATGGGGTCGCGCTGGGCGGCGAGCAGGATGCCGGTGCCGACCTCCAGCGTGCGCGTCGCCGCCGCCGCGAAGGAGAGGGCCACGAGCGGGTCGAGGGTGCGCCGGTACTCCTCGGGCAGCTCGCCGCCGCCCGGGTACGGCGTGCGCCGCGAGCGCGGGATGTGCGTGTGCTCGGGCACGTACAGGGAGGAGAACCCCCGCTCCTCGGCCGCCCTGGCCAGCTCGTCGATCGGCATGGCCAGGTCGGTGGCGAACATCGTGACGCCCAGCCGCATGGGGAGCCTCCTCGCAGTTAACCAAGCGATTGCTCGGCCAAGATTTCCAGAGTACCTTGCGTAGGAACACTCCGCGGAAAGAGGTCCCCGGTGAAGTTTTCCATCTTCCTTAACCCGCAGATTCCAGGCTCCGGATACGCGGCCGAGGAGAACGCCAAGGCCCGGCGCCCGATCGGGCGGGACACGGAGTCGTACCAGAATCTGCTGCGCGAGGTGCGGGAGATAGCGGTGCACGCCGACCGGCTGGGATTCGACGCGCTGATGATGACCGAGCACCACTTCCATTCCGAGGGCATGGAGTTCTCGGTCAATCCGCTGATGTTCCTGACCGACCTCGCCGCCCGCACCGAGCGCATCCTGCTCGCGCCGCTCGGCCTGGTGCTGCCCGCCTGGGACCCGATCAGGGCGGCCGAGGACGTGGCGCTGCTGGACCAGTTCTGCCGGGGCCGGCTGCGCCTCGGCGTGGCCCGCGGCTACCAGAACCGCTGGATGAACGTGCTCGGCCAGCGCTGGCACGCCGCCGCCGCCCGCTCCGACGGCTCGGCCTCCGACACCCGCAACTTCGACGTCTTCGGCGAGGTGCTGAAGATCATGAAGATGGCGTGGACGCAGGAGACGCTGCGCTACAGGTCCGACGTGCTGGACTACCAGGTGCCCTACCCGTACGAGGGCATCGAGGGCTGGCCCGCCCAGGAGTGGACGAGGACCTTCGGCGCGCCCGCCGAGCTGGACGACGACGGCAAGGTGGTCGCGGTCTCCGTCTGCCCCCGGCCGTACCAGGACCCGCATCCGGAGCTGTGGCAGCCGTTCACCATCTCGGACCGGTCGGTGATCAGGGCCGCGCAGGAGAACATCCTGCCGTGGATGTTCACCCCCAACCCCGACGACCACGCCGCCAAGGCCAAGCTCTACCAGGAGGAGTCCGCCCGCCAGGGCCGCCGCTACAAGCTGGGCGAGCACACCGGCATCCTCAAGATCGTCGGCATCGCGGACACCACCCAGCAGGCGATCGACACCTTCGGCCGCAGCATCCCCAAGGACTTCGCCGCCTTCTTCGGCCCCTTCGGCTACCTGGAGGTGCTGCGCAAGAAGGAGGACGAGAAGCACGAGCCGATCTCCCCGGAGAAGGGCGACGCCAAGCGCATGAACGACGTCGAGATGGCGCTGTTCGGCACCCCCGACGACGTCAAGCGCGGCATCCAGCGCATGCTCGACCGCATGCCGGACCTGGAGTGGTTCGGCCTCTACATGCAGGGCCAGCAGGGCGTGCTGCCGCTGGACGTCGTCAAGCGCAACCTGGAGCTGTTCGCGACCAAAGTGGCGCCGGAGTTCCGGTGAAGATCTGGCTGGCGGCCTCCTTCGCCGACACCGACCAGTTCCTGGAGCTGGCGCGCGCGGCCGAGCGGTGCGGGTTCGACACGCTGACGCTGTCGGACCACCTGTTCTACGCCGACTTCGCCACGCCGTACCCGTACTCCCGCTCGGGCCGCCCCCGCTGGGACGCCACGACGCACTGGCCGGACGTGTGGGTCACGATCGGGGCGATGGCCGCGGTCACCAGCACGCTGCGCTTCTCCCCCAACGTGTACGTCGCCCCCGCCCGCGACCTGTTCACCGTGGCCAAGCAGGTGTCCACGGCGGCGGTGCTGTCGCGCGACCGGGTGACCTTCGGGGTCGGGGTGGGCTGGTGCGCGGAGGAGTTCGCCGGCACCGGCCAGGACTTCCACACGCGCGGCCGCCGCCTGGACGCCATGCTGCCGACGCTGCGGGCGCTGTGGTCGGGCGGGCGCGTCACGCTCGACGGCCTGCCGGAGCTGTCGATCTCGCCGGTCCCGGCCGCGCCGATCCCGGTGTACGTCGGCGGCGACAGCGAGGCGGCCCTGCGGCGCGCGGCCCGGCTGGGCGACGGCTGGATCGGCAACCGCATCTACACCGAGGAGCAGCTCGATCCGGTGCTGGCCACCCTGCGCCGGCTCCTGGACGAGAACGGCAGGAGCGGCGAGCCGTTCGACGTCATCGCCCCGCTGGCCGAGCTGCCGGACGCCGCGACCTACCGCCGCTACGCCGCCAAGGGCGTGACCGGCACGCTGGCCGCCCCCTGGTGGCTGGCCACGCCGGAGGAGAAGGCCCGGCACGGCGCGGGCACGCTGGAGCTGAAGCTCGCCACGATGGAGCGCTTCGCCGAGCAGGTCCTCGCCAAGCTCTGACCGCCCCTACGCCGGTGGCGGTGGCGGCTCGGCGAGGTTGCGCAGCATGCGCCGCAGCAGGTCCGTCATGCACTCCAGCTCCCCGGCCGAGAACCCGTCGAAGACCTGCCTGCTGACCTGCCCGAAGACCGGCGGCAGGCGGGGCACCAGCGCCCGCCCCCCGGCGGTCAGCTCCACGACGACCGAGCGCCGGTCGTGCGGGTGCCTGGCCCGCCGCAGCAGCCCCTTGGCCTGCAACCGGTCCAGCAGCCTGGTCATGCCGGCCGTGTCGGTGCCCACCAGGTCCTTCAGCCGGCTGGGCGTGGCGGCCCCGCCGGCGGCGTGCAGCAGCAGCGCGGCCTGCTGCGCGGTCAGCCCCAGGGGGCCAGGCGGCGCTCGGTCTCGCCCAGGGCCTGCGCCGGGCGGGCCTCGACGTCACCGTGTACGAACGCGACCCCTCGGCCGCGCACCGCCCCCAGGGCTCCCGCGTCAGCCTGAGGCGGACCGGCGTCCAGGCACTGCGGGCCTGCCTGCCGGCCCACCTGTTCGACGCGGTCCACAGCATGGGCCCGGGCCGCGGCGAGGGTGCGGCCTACGAGCACGCGATGCTCGGCTACGCCTTCGCCGCCGTCGCGGCCTCCCGCGACCATCCGTTCGCCCCGTCCGCGGCCCGGCCGGGAAAGCTGTGACGCCGGGGACGAAAGTATGCCCGATGGGCGATAGCCTCATGTCGTGCTGGATAGGATCGCAGCCACCCGTTACGTGACCCCGCTGCGGGAGGGCGGTTCGCTGCCCGGCGTCGTCGAGGCCGACGACCTGGGCACGTACGTCGTGAAGTTCCGCGAGGCGGGCCAGGGCAGGCGGGTGCTGGTCGCCGAGATCATCGCCGGCGAGCTGGCCCGCAGGCTGGGCCTGCGGACCCCCGAGCTCAAGCTCATCGACATCGACCCGCAGCTCGGCATCCGCGAGCCCGACGAGGAGGTCCAGGACCTCCTCAAGGCCAGCACCGGGCTCAACCTGGCGGTCGACTTCCTGCCGGGCGCGCTCGGGTTCGAGCCGCTGACGTGGGTGGCCGACCCGGTGTTCGCGGCCCGGGTGGTGTGGTTCGACGGCCTGATCCACAACATCGACCGGAGCTGGCGCAACCCCAACCTGCTCGTCTGGCACCGCGACACCTGGCTGATCGACCACGGCGCGTCCCTGTGGTTCCACCACAACTGGCCGTCGGCCGACCCGCAGCGGCCCTTCGACGCCGCCGACCACGTGCTGGCGCCGTACGCGGGCGACGTGACGGCCGCCGGCGCCGGCTTGGCCGGCCGGATCAGCCGCGAGCTGCTGGAGAGCGTGACGGCGCTGGTCCCCGACGAGTGGCTGGACGGCGAGCCCGGCTTCGACGGGCCGCCCGCCGTGCGGCAGGCGTACGTGGAGCATCTGCTGGCCCGGGCCCACGGGCCCGGCGGGTGGCTGGTGCGCGGCGAGCCTCGGCGGCACCGCTCCGGGCCGGGGTCGGTCGGCGAGTTCTGGCGGGGAGGCGGCCGGTGACCAGGGACGTCTACGAGTACGCGGTGATCCGCGTCGTCCCCAGGGTGGAGCGGGGCGAGCTGATCAACGCGGGCGTGCTGCTGTACTGCCAGCCGCGCGGCTACCTGTGCGCCCGGGTCGAGCTGGACCCGGCCCGGCTGCGGGCGCTCGACCCGGCGGCCGACGTCGACGCGGTGCGGCGGGCGCTGACCGCGTACGAGCTGGCCTGCGGCGAGCGGCCGGGCCCGCTGGAGGCCGAGCCGCTGGGCGGCCGGTTCCGCTGGCTGACCGCGCCGCGCAGCACGATCGTGCAGGCCGGCCCCGTGCACGCCGGCCTCACCGCCGACCCCGACACCGAGCTGGCCCGCCTGTTCGACAAGCTGGTGCGCCTCTGAGGAGGCTCAGAACCGGCTCGCGTTGGCCGCCGCCCACTGCTCGAACGTGCGCGGCGGCCGGCCGGTCACCCGCTCCACCGTGGGCAGCACCTCCGACTCGTCCAGCTCGCCGCGGGCGAAGAAGCCCATGAACGCCTCGACGTACGGCTCGGGCATCCCCTCGGCGACCATCCGCGCCCTGGCCTCCTCGTCGGACAGCCCCTCGAAGCGCAGCTCGCGGCCGAGCGCCGCGCCCAGGACGCGCAGCCGGTCGGCGGGCCGCAGCGGCTCCGGCCCGGTCAGCCCGTAGACCTGCCCGTCGTGCCCCTTCTCGGTGAGGGCCGCGGCGGCGACCGCGGCGATGTCGAGGGGGTCGACGGTGGCCACGGCGACGTCGGGGAAGGAGTCCCGGACGACGTCACCCGCCTTGAGCTGGTCGGCCCAGCGCAGCGTGTTGGACATGAACGTGCGCGGCCGCAGGATCGTCCAGGGGACGCCCGACTCCCGCACCAGCCGCTCGGACTCCACGTGGTAGGCCGAGACCGGGTTGCTCACGTCGGCGGCCTCGGCCGCGCTGGCCGACAGCAGCACGACGTGCTCGACCCCGGCCCGCGCGAGCGCGGCCAGCGTCTCGTCCATGCGGGCGTAGCCGGCCAGCAGGAACACGCCGCGCACGCCCTCCAGGGCGCCGGCGACCGACGCGGGGTCGTTGAGATCGCCCAGCGCCTGCTCGACCGGCCCGCCGGCCGGCTGCCCCGCCAGGTGCTCGACCGGCCGCCGCACCAGGGCGCGTACCGGCGTGCCCGTCCCGGCGAGCGTCCGCACCAGCGCGCCGCCCGCGTTCCCCGTGGCTCCCGTGACTAAGATCATGGAGCCAGGCTAGAACACCGCCGGGCTGGAACAACACCGAGCTGGAACAACACCGGGCTAGAACAACACCGACATGAAGGTGTCGACCTCGGTGAAGCCGACCTTCCTGTAGACGGCGCGGGCCGAGCGGTTGTAGTCGTTGACGTAGAGGCTGACCACAGGGGCGAAGCACTCCCGCGCCGCCTCCACGACCGCCGCCATGCCGGCCGCCGCGTGGCCGCGCCCGCGCAGCTCCGGGTGCACCCACACGCCCTGGATCTGGCAGGCCTGCGGGGTGACCGCCCCCACCTCCGCCTTGAAGACGACCCTGCCGTCCTCGATGCGCGCGTACGAGCGGCCGATCCTGATCAGCTCGGCCACCCGCGTGCGGTACAGCGCGCCGCCGTCGCCCAGGTTGGGCGAGACGCCGACCTCTTCGGTGAACATGGCCACGCACGCCGGCAGCAGGACGTCGAACTCCTCCGGCCGCACCCGCCGCACCAGCGGGTCGGGCGGCACGGACGGCTTGCGTGAGATCGCCATGACGGGCTGCGCCCACCGGATGGCCCGCGCCCGCCCCCAGTGCGGCTCCAGCCGCTCCCACAGCAGGGAGACCGCGTCCACCGGCCCTACGATGGACGAGCAGCGCCGCCCCTGCTTGCGGGCACGGTCGGCGAACGCGTGGACCGCCTCGGGCCCGGCGTTGACCGGCACCATGTTGGCTCCCGCGTAACAGAGTGACACGAGGGCACCGCGCGGCCCGAACCCCCACATCTGCCCGCCGAGCCTGGCCGGGTTGAGTCCGACGGCCCGCACCCTGGAGGAGACGAAGACGTTGGCGACCGGATCGGTGTCCAGCAGGGCGATGACCTCGTCCCGGTCGCTGTCGTCCAGCACGCGCGACGCCGATGTACGCAGCATCACATGGTCAGACTACGCGAAGGGTCACCGATTAGCTCATCCGGCGCAGCCCACAGTGACCCATTCTTGACGTCGGAGCGGTTACCTCAGCCCAGCTTCGGCAGCCCGAGCATGCCGAGGACGCCCAGGAGGCCGCCCGCGCCCAGCGGCAGCGGCGTGCGCTGCGCCTGGCGCGCCGGGGCCCGCTCGCCGGACCCGGCCGGAAGGGGGTCGGGCAGCGCGTCGCACACCGCGTCGCGCCGCGGCAGCGTGCCGTTGCGCAGGTAGGCGGCCAGGTGCCGGTCCACGCACTGGTTGCCGCCCAGCGCCACCCCGTGGTTGCCGCCCTGGTCCACCACCATCCTGGCCTGCGGGAAGAGCCGCCGCATCCGCAGCGCCCCCTCGTACGGCGTCGCCGCGTCGTCGCGGGACTGCAGCATGAGGATCGGCGGCAGCTTCGCCGGCCCGCGCACGTCCACCGGGGTGCCGCCCTGCACCGGCCAGAACATGCAGGGAGCGTTGAACCAGGCGTTCGGCCAGGTCAGGAAGGGCGCCTTGCGGTGCGCCTCGGACATGTCGGCGCGCCACTCGGCCCACCGGCGCGGCCAGCGCGCGTCGCGGCACTGGACGCCGAGGTAGACGGCGTAGCCGTTCTCGTCGGCGGTGTCGTTCTTGCCGTGCTTGTTGTAGAGGGCGATGAGGTTCCTGGCGTCGCCGCGCCGGACGTAGGCGGACCACGCCTCGGCGAACTGCGGCCAGACCCGGTTGCTGTAGCCGGCGATGGTGAAGGTGTCGTCCAGCTCGCTCGGGCCCACGATGCCGCCCGCGGGCCTGGTGCGCAGCCGGTCGCGCATCGCGTAGTAGGCGAACTGCGTCTGCCTGAGCGAGCCGCCGAGCTTGTAGACGTCGTGGTGCTTGGCGGTCCAGGCGAGGAACTGGCGGTGGCGGTGCTCGAAGGAGTAGTCCTGGGCCAGGTTCGAGCGGTACCAGACCGCGGTCGGGTCCACGGTGCTGTCCATGACCAGGCGCCTGACCCGCTTGGGGAACAGCGTGGCGTAGACGGCGCCCAGGTAGGTGCCGTACGAGAAGCCGAGGTAGCTGATCCGCTCCTCGCCGAGGGCGGCGCGGATCACGTCCATGTCCCTGGCCGCGTTCTCGGTGGTGAGGTGCGGCAGCAGCCAGGAGTACTTCTCGCCGCAGCGGCGGGCGTACTCGGCGGCCCGGCCCAGCAGCGTCCGCTCGTCGGCGGCGGTGTGCGGCACGGCGTCGGGACGCGGCGCCCGGTAGAAGACGTCCGGATCGACGCAGTGCAGCGCCGGCTCGCTGGCGCCGACGCCGCGCGGGTCGAAGCCGACGATGTCGTAACGCGCGCTCACGTCGGCCGGCAGCCCGGCGGCGACGTACTGGGTCAGCGCCCGCCCGGAGGCCCCCGGGCCGCCCGGGTTGACCAGCAGCGCGCCCAGGCGGTCGGCGCTCCTGGACGTTCTGGCCTTGATCCGGTTGATCGCCACCTTGATCGACCGGCCCCCGGGGTGGTGGTAGTCGAGCGGCACCCGTACGGTGGCGCACTCCAGGGCGGGCCGGGCCGCCCGCCCGTCCGCCACCTGCTCGCCCGCCGCCTGCTTGGCCCCCGTAGCGGGGCAGGCTCCCCAGACCACCGGCGTCACCGGCACCGCCTGCGCCGCGTTCCCCGCCGCCGCCCCGGCCGCCGCGCCCCCGGCCAACGCCGGCTCGTCCACGCTCGCGACCAACGCGACCAGCACCGCCATCCCGGCGACGACCCCCATGACCCGTTTCACCCGGCCCCCTTCCTGTCGTAGGCCCTGCGATGCTCCCGTGCGTGGCCGGGTGGTGACGGCGGGTATGGGGAAAAGCTTGCCAACCCGTAATCGTCCTATGCCTGGGCGTGTCCGCGGGTCAGCCGCGCCGGGCGGTGTCGAACAGGGCCCTGGCGATGGCGCCGAAGTAGGGGCCGTACATGGTGCGCGGGTCGTCGGTGTACTTGAAGCTGCTCAGCGACGTGATCCGGCCCCGGCCGGAGGCCGGGTCGAAGCCGGTCAGCCAGGGGCCGCCACTGGAGCCGGCCGTCATGGCGCAGCCCAGGCCCTGGTCGCGGCTCTGCTTGTACGGGTCGTCGCGCAGCCGCCCGGCGCAGTAGACCAGGCGGTCGCCCCGGTACGGCGGGTCCGCCGGGTAGCCGAAGCCGTACGCCTGCCCGCCGCGCGGCGCGTTGAAGGCGATGTCCTGGCCGCCCACCACGTCGGTCACGTGCCGGCCGCCCCAGGTGGCCAGCGCGACCATGCCGATGTCGTAGTCGTCGTCGGCGCGGCGCGCCCACGGGCCGGTGACGAACATGCGGCGGGCGGCGTAGCGGCCGTACGGGTGGCTGCCGCGCGTGCCGTAACCCGGCACGAACGTCCAGTTCTGGGCCCATTGGCCGGTGCCGTCCTTGACGCAGTGGCCGGCGGTGACGACCACGTCCCTGCTGGCGCTCCTGACGGTGCTGGCCGAGCAGACGAAGTCGGCGCCGTTCACCGTCATGAACACCCGCCCGGTGGTCCTGGCCACCGCGCCGCCCGCCCCCCAGCGGGCGCCGACCGTGCCGGACCTCGGCGCGCGGGCCGCCTGCGGGCCGCGCGGCGCGGAGGCGGCGAGGGCGGGCACGACCGGCACCGCGCCCAGCCGGGGGAACGCGGCCGCGGGCCGGGGGCGGCCGGTCAGCCCGCCCAGCAGGTCGCCGCCCGTCACGAGGTCGAGCAGGCCGATGGGCAGGGCGTTGGCCATGCGCTCCGGCGTCCAGTAGTCGAGCACGCGGCGTTGCTCGGCGGTGGTGCGCGCGGCCACGTGCTCGACGACGTGCCCGGACGCGGGCCCCGGCGGCGGGGATGCGGGCCCGGACGAGGTGCGGCCGGCGAGCGGGCCCGCGGCCGGGCGCCGGGTCTGGTAGTGGTGGACGGGCGGGCCGGCCGGAGCTGGGGCGGCCTGCCACGGGCCGGGGGCCGCCGCGCCGATGAGGGCGGGCCCCATCAGCCCTGCCAGCAGCGGAGCCGCCGCAAGCAGGGGGGTGCTCAGGGTCATGCCCCCCAAGTCTGCACCACCGCTCGTGTCGTTGTGACTACTATCGGTAAATTGCTCGGAGTGCGCCGCTGGTCAGCGCGGCCCGGGCGTATTACGTACCCACCGGAACCGGATTTGGGGCCGGGAAAGTAATCGGCACAATATCCGGCTTTCTTGGGATATGTGCATACCGATAGTGCGATATTCGGCGGTAAAACCGCTCCCTCATCTCCCACCCCTCACATGGGCGGATCCCGGACGTCCCGCACCGCGTGCCCGGACACGCTCCGCACCAGGGACAATGGACTGGTGCATGCAGAGACCCTCCGCCCCCCGGCCAGGTCCGTCGTCCTGCTCGGCTCCACCGGCTCCATCGGCACCCAGGCCCTCGACGTCGCCGCCGCCGGCGGCTTCCGGGTCGCGGCGCTGGCCGCCGGCGGTGCCAGGATCGAGCTGCTGGCCGGGCAGGCGGCCGAGTTCGGCGTCGAGGCGGTGGCGGTGGCCGACCCGGCGGCGGTGCCCGCGCTGCGCGAGGCGCTGGCCGCGCGCGGCGCCCGGCCCAAGGTGCTGGCCGGTCCCGAAGGGGTCGCCGAGGTGGCGGCCTGGCAGTGCGACATCGTGCTCAACGGCATCACCGGCGCGCTCGGGCTGACCTCCACGCTGGTCGCGCTGGAGGCGGGCCGCACGCTGGCCCTCGCCAACAAGGAGTCCCTGATCATCGGCGGCCCGCTGGTCAAGCGGCTGGCCGCCCCCGGGCAGATCCTGCCCGTCGACTCCGAGCACTCGGCGCTGCAGCAGTGCCTGTGGGCGGCGGGGCCGCGGGCTTACGACCCGGCGAGCGTGCGGCGGCTCGTGGTCACCGCCAGCGGCGGCCCGTTCCGCGGGCGGCGGCGCGAGGAGATGGCCGAGGTCACCCCCGAGATGGCGCTGGCCCATCCCACCTGGTCCATGGGCCCGGTCATCACCATCAACTCCGCCACCCTGGTCAACAAGGGGCTGGAGGTGATCGAGGCGCACCTGCTGTTCGACCTCGACTTCGACCGCATCGAGGTGGTGGTCCACCCCCAGTCGATCATCCACTCCATGGTCGAGTACGTCGACGGCTCCACCATCGCCCAGGCCAGCCCGCCCGACATGCGCCTGCCGATCGCGCTCGCGCTCGGCCATCCGCACCGCGTTCCGGGCGCGGCCAGGGCCGTCGACTGGACCAAGGCCCACACGTGGACGTTCGAGCCCCTCGACGACGTGGCGTTCCCCTCGGTCGCCCTGGCCCGGCACGTCGGCGCCGAGGGCGGCACCGCGCCCGCCGTCTACAACGCCGCCAACGAGGTCTGCGTGGCGGCGTTCATGCGCGGCGGGCTGCCGTTCCTGGCGATCGTCGACACCGTGGCCCGGGTGGTCGAGGAGCACCAGGTCACCGCCGCCGAGTCCCTCGACGAGGTGCTGGCGGCCGACGCCTGGGCCCGCGCGCGTGCGGCGGAACTCACAGCCGGACAGTCCCGCTAGCTACATAAACTTGAAACCGTCGTCACAGTAAGGGTTGAAATGTCTTCCGTAGCTCTCGGCATCCCGACGATCCGCCCCAAGCCGCTCGCCGAACGCCGCCACTCCCGCCAGATCATGGTCGGCAACGTGCCCGTGGGCGGCGACGCGCCCGTCTCGGTGCAGTCGATGACGACCACGGTGACCGCCGACGTCAACTCCACCCTGCAGCAGATCGCGGAGCTGACCGCGTCCGGCTGCCAGATCGTGCGCGTGGCCGTGCCGTCCCAAGACGACGCGGACGCCCTGCCCCTCATCGCCAAGAAGTCGCAGATCCCCGTCATCGCCGACATCCACTTCCAGCCGAAGTACGTGTTCGCGGCCATCGAGGCGGGCTGCGCCGCCGTCCGGGTCAACCCGGGCAACATCAAGAAGTTCGACGACAAGGTCGGCGAGATCGCCAGGGCCGCCGCCGACCACGGCGTGCCCATCCGCATCGGCGTCAACGCCGGCTCCCTCGACCCCCGCCTGCTCCAGAAGTACGGCAAGGCCACCCCCGAGGCGCTGGTCGAGTCCGCGTTGTGGGAGTGCTCGCTGTTCGAGGAGCACGGCTTCCGCGACATCAAGATCTCGGTCAAGCACAACGACCCCGTCGTCATGATCAACGCCTACCGCCTGCTGGCCGCCAAGTGCGACTACCCGCTGCACCTGGGCGTGACGGAGGCGGGCCCGGCCTTCCAGGGCACCATCAAGTCCGCCGTCGCCTTCGGCGCCCTGCTCGCCGAGGGCATCGGCGACACCATCCGTGTCTCCCTGTCCGCGCCGCCGGTCGAGGAGGTCAAGGTCGGCATCCAGATCCTGGAGTCCCTGGGGCTGCGCGAGCGCGGCCTGGAGATCGTCTCCTGCCCGTCCTGCGGCCGCGCCCAGGTCGACGTCTACACCCTGGCCGAGCAGGTGCAGGCCGGCCTGGAGGGCCTGAAGGTGCCGCTGCGGGTGGCCGTGATGGGCTGCGTCGTCAACGGCCCCGGCGAGGCCCGCGAGGCCGACCTGGGCGTCGCCTCCGGCAACGGCAAGGGCCAGATCTTCGTCAAGGGCGAGGTCATCAAGACCGTCCCCGAGTCCCAGATCGTGGAGACCCTGATCGAGGAGGCCCTGCGGCTGGCCGAGGAGATGGGCGTCGAGATCGACCTCGACGACGACTCCCCCGCCACCTCCGGCCCGGTCGTCACGGTGAGCTGAGCCCCAGGGGGCGCCCGGGCACGACTCGCCCGGGCACGGCGGCCCGTCGCCGCGCCGATTTCCGGTTGCGCGGCGGGAACGCCGAAGGTCATGATCGATCCGATGACGACGACTACCCGAGACGGCCGTGCCGGGATCGACGCCGCGCTGGTGAGGCGGCTGATCGCGGCCCAGTTCCCGCAGTGGGCCGAGCTGCCCGTGACGCCGGTCGAGATCGACGGCTGGGACAACCGGACCTACCGGCTGGGCACGGAGCTGACCGTCCGGCTGCCCACCGCCGCCGGTTACGTGCCCGCCGTCGAGAAGGAGCACCGGTGGTTGCCCCGGCTGGCGCCGTCGCTGCCGGTCGCCGTCCCGGAGATCGTGGCCCAGGGCGAGCCCGGCGAGGGTTACCCGTTCCCCTGGTCGGTCCGTCGCTGGATCGAGGGCGAGACGGCGGCCCGGGGGCGCGTCGGCGACCTGACGCGGTTCGCGGTCGCGGTGGCGGAGTTCGTCCTCGCGCTGCGGCGGTGCGACGCGACCGGCGGGCCGCTCGCGGGCGCGCACAGCTTCTACCGGGGAGCGCCGCCCGCCCACTACGACGAGGAGACCCGCCGCTGCCTGAAGGAGCTCAAGGGCGTGGTCGACACCGGGCGGGCCACCGCCGTCTGGGACGCCGCCCTGGCCGCGGAGTGGCGTGGCGAGCCGGTGTGGTTCCACGGCGACATCGCCCCCGGCAACCTGCTGGTCTCCGGGGGCGAGCTGACCGCCGTCATCGACTTCGGCACCTCGGGCGTCGGCGATCCGGCCTGCGACCTGGTGATCGCGTGGACGACGTTCGGCGGCGCGAGCCGTGAGGCGTTCCGGGAGACTTTCCGGGAGGCGGGCGGCCATGACGACGGCGCCTGGGCGCGCGCGAGGGGCTGGGCGCTGTGGAAGGCCCTGCTGGTGTTGTCGCAGTCCCTCGACTCCGGCGACGAGGAGCAGGCCGCCGACTCCCGGCGCGTGATCAATGAGGTCCTGGCCGACCACGACCGCTTCGCCCAGCGGGGTTAGGATGCGGGTCATGGAGTGCTTCGCCGCGGGGTTCGTCCGCCGCTGAGGGCCGGTTCGCGGCCGGTGACAGGCCGTGAGCGGGCCTGCCGCTGCCCGTTTCCAAGCCCTCAGCCGAAAGGCGCACCTCCATGCGTATCCGCCCCTTCGTCCAGGACGACCTGGCCCGCGTCACCGAGCTGACCATCGAGACGTTCGGCCCCTTCTACGAGGAGCACTTCCGCCCGCTGGTCGGCGAGGCCGTCTTCGCCAACCAGCACGGCGACTGGCGCGGCGACTGGCGCGGCGACTACCACCGGCAGCTGGCCGGGCTGCACGACCCGGCCCGGCACAAGCACGTCGCGGTGGCCGAGCCAGAGCCCGGGTCCGAGCCCGCCCCCGGCTCCGGGATCGCCGGCTACGTGGCCTGGAGCGTCGATCCTGCGCGCAGGAACGGCGTCATCAGCCACCTCGCCGTCGGCTCCGCGCGCCGCCGGCACGGTCTCGGCACCGCGCTGTGCGAGCACGCCTTCGGCGCCCTGCGGGAGCACGGCGCCGAGGTGGTCGAGATCGGCACCGGCGGCGATCCCTTCCACGCGCCCGCCCGTGCCCTGTACGACCGGCTCGGGTGCGTCGCGCTCCCGGTCGTGGTCTACTACCGCCGGCTCTGACCCGGCCGCCCCGCCCTCGGGACGGCCGGTCCCGGGAGCGGGGTTCCGCTCAGAGCGTCAGGCCGGTCAGGACCATGACCTTCTCGTACGTCAGGTCCTCCATCGCCGCCTGCAGCCCCTCGCGCCCGACGCCGGAGTCCTTCACCCCGCCGTACGGCATCTGGTCGGCCCGGTAGGAGGGCACGTCGCCGATGATGACGCCGCCCACCTCCAGCTCCCGGTTCGCCCGGAAGGCGGCGTCCAGCGAGCGGGTGAACACGCCGGCCTGAAGCCCGTACCTGGAGTCGTTGACCATCGCGTACGCCTCGTCGATCGAGTCGGCCGGCTGCAGGATCATGACGGGCCCGAAGACCTCCTCGCAGGCGACCTTGGCGTCGTGCGGGACGTCGGCGAGCACCGTCGGGGCGATCGTGGCGCCCTCCCGGGTGCCGCCGGTCAGCACGCGGGCCCCGGCGGAGACGGCCTCCCGCACCCACTGCTCGACCCGCTCGGCGGCGGCCTCCGACACCAGCGGGCCGACCTGCGTCTTCTCGTCGGCCGGGTCTCCGGTGACGAGGGCGTCCACGGCGGGCAGCAGGCGCTCGACGAAGGCGTCGTAGACGGGCCGCTCGACGATCACCCGCTGGACGGCGATGCAGCTCTGCCCGGCCTGGTAGTTGGAGTAGAGGGCGATGCGCTGCGCGGCCCAGTCGAGGTCGGCGTCGGCCAGCACGACGGCCGCCGCGTTGCCGCCCAGCTCCAGGGTGACGTGCTTGCGCGGCACCTGGTCGGCGATGGCGTACCCGACGGGGGCGGAGCCGGTGAACGACACCACCGGCAGGCGCGGGTCGGTGACGAGGGCGGCGGCGCGCTCGTTGGGGAGGGGCAGCACCGAGAACATGCCGGCGGGCAGGTCGGTCTCGGCCAGGATCTCGCCGAGCAGCAGCGCCGACAGGGGCGTGGCGGGGGCGGGCTTGACGACGACCGGCGCGCCGACCGCGATGGCCGGGGCGACCTTGTGCGCGACGAGGTTCAGCGGGAAGTTGAACGGGGTGATCGCCAGCACCGGGCCCTTGGGCACGCGCGAGACGTACGCGAGCCGCCCGGCCGCGGCCGGCTCGGTGTCGAGCCGCTGGACCTCGCCCGACCAGCGGCGGGTCTCCTCGGCGGCGAAGCGGAACGTGGCCACGGCCCGCGAGACCTCGCCACGCGCCCAGAGGATCGGCTTGCCGTTCTCGGCGGTGATGAGGTGGGCGATCTCGTCGGCCCGCTCGGCCAGCCGGCGCGAGACGTGGGCCAGGGCCTCGGCCCGTACGTGCACGGGCAGGGCGGCGGCCTGCCGGGCCACCGCGTGGGCGCCCGCGACGGCCTCCTCCACCTGGGCGTCGGTGGGCACGGAGTGCCGGCCGACCTCCCGGCCGTCGTGGGGGTTGGTGACAGTGAGCTCGGAGTCCCCGGCCGCCGGGCGGCCGTTCAGCCAGAAGGTACGCACGTCCATACGACGACGTTATGCCAAGGCGGTGATAGGGGATCTACACCACGATGCACAAGAGCCTCGGGAGCGCTCACCGTTAAGTACAAGCTCCGTTGTATACCCAACATGTAACAGAAGTAGACCTAATTCGGGATGTTTACCATGCGGAGGGGTTTGAGGGATCTCCGCCTTGGCTAAGTCATCGGGAGCGGGTCTCCAAGCGCGGCGGGCCCCCGATCAGAAAGGCGTGGGCCCCGTGACCGAACAACGTGAGGTCACAAGGACGCAGAGCTCCTTGGCGATGAGGGAGGTCGCATGACCTCCGTGCCGCTGGGGCTGCAGGGCGCCTACCTCCTGGGCGAGCGCGCCAGCCACGACGAGCTGCGCTCGCGCCTGCTCGACGTGGCGGTCAACCTGCTCGGGACGGACGGGGCGGAGAGCCTGACCATGCGCCGCATCGCCGCCGAGGCGGGATGCACCACGACGGTGATCTACACGATGTTCGGCAACCGGGAAGGGCTGGCGGAGGCGCTCTATCTGGAGGGGTTCGAGCGTTTCCGCCGCTTCCTGGAGGCCGTGCCGCAGCGGCGCAACCCGCTGGAGCACCTGTACGCCCTGGGTCCTGCGTACCGGCAGGCGTGCCTGTCGGAGCCGGGCTACTACAGCCTGATGTTCGAGCGCGCGATCCCCGGCTTCGAGCCGAGCGAGCGGGCCCGCACGCTGGCCCGCGCCGCGCTCAACATCCTCGACCGGGTGATCGCCGACTGCATCTCGGCCGGCCACCTGGCACCCACGCAGCCACGCAAGATCGCCGACGCGCTGTGGGCCGCCGCCCAGGGCGCGATCAGCCTGGAGCGGGCCGGGCACCTGCGCGACGGGCGGACGTACGAGGCCGTGACCACGGCCGTCATCAGCTGCTATCTGCAGGAGAAGAAGAAGCAGCAGTAGCGGGATGGCGGCGGGCCGCCTCCAGGGCCAGCCACAGCTCGGCCCGCACGCCGGGATCGTCGAGGTCGCGGCCCAGCAGCTCGCCCACCCGGCGCATGCGGTAGCGCAGGGTGTGGCGGTGCACGCCGAGCCGCTGGGCGGCGGCGTCCCAGTGGCCGTTGCACTCCAGGTACGCGCGCAGCGACCCGATCAGGTCGGCCCGGGAGCCGTACGCGGCCAGCGGGGCCAGCAGCGCGGTGGCGAACGCCTGGGCCGTGGCCGGGTCCAGCAGCCCCAGCAGGCCCTGCCCGGCCAGCTCCCCGAACCGGACCACCCGGCCCCGCTCCCCCTGCCGCTCCCCCTGCCGCTCCCCCTGCCCGCCGGGGCCGGACGGCCGGGTGGCGGCGGCCAGCGCGCGGCGGGCCTGGTCGATGGCGGTGGTGAGGGCGGCCGGCCGGTACGTCGCGGGCAGGCTCACCCCGCAGGGCGCGCCGCCCGCCTCCCGCGCCACGTCGTCGGCCGCCGCCTCGGGCACCAGGGCGAGGGCGGTGCCGTCCGCGGCGGGGGCGGTGAAGGCGTGGGGCTCCAGGGCGTCGAGGGCGTCGGCCGGCGCGGCGAGGACCAGCAGCGGCGGGTCGGGCAGCCGCCCGCCGAGCGCGGCCAGCACGCCGCGCGCCTGCTCGGCGGCCCCGGACAGCAGCAGGTCCAGCACCGCCGCGCGGACCCGGCGCTCGGCCGCCGCCTGGGCGCGGCCCTGCTCCATCGCGAGCGTGAGGAGGGAGCCCGCGGCGTTGATCACGGTGTGGGTGACCGGCGGGAACGGCTTCCCGGCCCCCACGGCGAAGAACCCGCGCGGCCGCGCGCCGCCCCCGCCTCCGCCCCCGCCCAGCGGCTGCACCACGATGTGCTCTCCCGGCCCGGACAACGCCAGACTCGCGAGGGCCCGCCCGCCGTCCTCCACCGGTCGCGGATCCTGGAGGCGGGCCAGCTCGGCCGCGACCGCTCCGGTGCGCGCGCCGGGCGTGGCGTGCCGGACGCCGCCGCTCTCGTCGAGCAGCGCCGCCCAGCCGCCGACCTCCTTGGCCAGCCGGTCGATGACCGCGTGCATGCCCTCGGGCCGCAGCGCCGCCCGGGTCAGCCGGCCCTGCGCGGCGAAGGCCCGGGTGATCTCCTCGTACTGCTCGGCGGCCAGCAGCTCGCTGACGGCCTTGCCGATCGCGATGAACGGCGTCTCCCTGGGCACCTCCAGCAGCGGCAGCCCCGCCCGCCGCGCGGCCTCGACGAGCGCGCCGGGCACCCCTTCGTGCGACACCCCGACGCCGAAGCCGAGCCCGGCGACCCCGCGCGCCACGAGCCGCCCGACATATCCCTCCAGATCGCCCGCCAGCCGCAGCCCGGTGGTCAGCAGCAGCTCGTCCCCCTCCAGGTACGGCGTGGGATCGGCCAGCTCGCTCACCGCCACCCAGCGCACCACCACCCCGTCCAGCGCGGCGGGCCCGGCCAGCGGCCGCAGGCCCATCCGGCGCACGACGGTCTGCAGCGTAGGCGGCATGCGGGTTTTGTCCATTCCGGCGAAGACGGGCACCCCCAGTGTGCCATATCGACGTATCGGCCCAGGTGGGAGGCGGTCGTAGCGTCGAAGACATGAGCATTCCGCAGGAGCGGCGCGTCGTGACCGCGATCCCCGGCCCCAAGTCCCAGGAGCTGCTGGCCCGCAAGCAGGCCGCCGTCCCGCCCGGCATCGGCACCACGCTGCCGGTCTTCGTCACCCGCGCCGGCGGCGGCGTGGTGCAGGACGCCGACGGCAACTCGCTGATCGACTTCGGCTCCGGCATCGCCGTGACGAACGTCGGCAACGCCGCTCCCAAGGTCGTCGAGCGGGTACGCAAGCAGGTGGCGGACTTCACCCACACCTGCTTCATGGTGACCCCGTACGAGTCGTACGTCCGGGTCTGCGAGAAGCTGAACGAGCTGACCCCCGGCGACCACGAGAAGCGCACGTTCCTGGTGAACACGGGCGCCGAGGCCGTCGAGAACGCCGTCAAGGTCGCCCGGCACGCCACCGGCCGCCCGGCGGTCGTCGTCTTCGACCACGGCTACCACGGCCGCACGCTGCTGACGATGACGCTGACCGCCAAGAACATGCCCTACAAGCACCGCTTCGGGCCGTTCGCACCGGAGGTGTACCGGGTGCCGCTGGCCTACCCGTTCCGCTGGCCGACGGGCCCGGAGAACTGCGCCGAGGAGGCCGCCGCGCAGGCCATCGACGCGATCACCAAGCAGATCGGCGCCGAGAACGTGGCCGCCGTGGTCATCGAGCCGATCGCCGGCGAGGGCGGCTTCATCGTGCCGGCCCGGGGCTTCCTGCCGCGCATCGCCGAGTTCTGCCGGGCCAACGGCATCGTGTTCGTGGCCGACGAGGTGCAGACCGGCTTCGCGCGTACCGGGCACCTGTTCGCCTGCGAGGATGAGGGCGTCGTGCCCGACATCATCGCCACCGCCAAGGGCATCGCGGGCGGCCTGCCGCTGGCCGCCGTGACCGGCCGCGCGGAGCTGATGGACGCGGTCCACGTGGGCGGGCTCGGCGGCACCTACGGCGGCAACCCGCTGGCCTGCGAGGCCGCGCTCGGCGTCCTGGAGACCATCGAGGAGGAGGACCTGGTCGCCAGGGCCCGGCGCGTCGGCGAGATCATGCTCCCCCGCCTGGAGGCGATGAAGGAGCGCTTCGACGTGATCGGCGACGTCCGCGGCCGGGGCGCGATGATCGCGATCGAGCTGGTCGAGCCCGGCACCAAGGAGCCGAACCCCACCGCCGTCCAGGCCGTCGTCAAGCGCTGCCACGCCGAGGGCCTGCTGGTGCTGACCGCCGGCACGTACGGCAACGTGCTGCGCTTCCTGCCCCCGCTGGTGATCCCCGAGCACCTGCTGGAAGAGGGCCTGGGGATCCTTGAGAAAGCCATCGCCGAACTGTAGATATCCCTCGATCTCGGGCATCCAACTTGTGGTTGGATGCCCGATTTTGTTGGTGTAAAGCCGGTCAGGTGGGTAGAGAATTCACCCTGACTTGACGCTCAGCTGGACGCCCCTGGCCTCGACCAGGGTTATAACGGATCCGACATACGGATGGGCGATGGCTGCTGGGAACGTGATGAACTGGGCTCCGACAAGAACGGCGCGGAACATGTTGACGTTCGATCCTGAGGGCCTGAGCTGGGCTCAGCGCGAGGGTGACGCGTGTGTCGTCTGCCACAAGCGCTGGCCGCGGCCCCGCGTGCGCGTCGGCCGGCTGCCGGACGACGCTCCGGTGCTGGCCTGCGCCGACTGCGCCGAAGCGCTCGTCCCCACCCCGCTGGCCACCGTGGTGGCCTTTCCCCACCGCTAGGCAGACCCGGCCCGGCGAGCCCGCCTACTTCGTGGCCAGCTTGCTCCACCGCCCGGCCCAGACGTCGTAGCCGGGGCACCCGCCGTCCTGCGCCTCCTCGCAGTCCGCCGGCGGCCGCTCGGCGAAGGCCACGCGGCTCAGCCGCTTGGCGTCGCCCACCCCGTACGCCCGGCAGACCTCCCGCGCCCGCCCCTTGCACGCCTTGGCGCCGGCGGGTGCCAGCCCCACCCACACGGCCGCGTCACGCTGGGTGCCGGGCGCCGACATCCAGCTGAGCCAGCGGTAGGCGCAGGTCGTGTCGGGGACGCCGGCGCCGAGCATCCAGGAGTCGGCCCATCCCGTGACCCGCCTGGCGGGGACGGTCGCGATCCGCTGGCCGGCGTCCTGAAGCAGCACCCGGTAGTAGGGCGTGACCTGGGCGTAGTCGAGCGATCCCGTCGCGAACCCCTTGACCAGCTCGATCGGGTTGGTCCAGTAGGTGCGCTCCCTGGCCCCCTCCAGCAGCTTCACGGCGCCGTCGAGCTGCCCGCCGGTCAGCGCGAACGGGTCGTCGCCGCCCTCGCCGGCGGCCAGCGCGGCGTCGGCGATGGTCATCGGGCTGTTGCGCAGCGCGGCGCGGCCGGAGGAGAACGCCTCCTTCAGCTCGCCCCTGACCCTGGCAGGGTCGTAGACGAACTCGTGGTAGCCCCACAGGTAGGGCACGCCGTAGACCTTGCCGGAGACGGTCGTCAGGTCACGCAGGCGCTTGTCGAGGTCTTCGTAGCCGTCGACCTTGGCCGGGTCGATGGGCTGCACCCGCTTGGTCGCGACGAGGTCGCCGGCGAGCGCGGGACCGGCCGAGACCAGGTCGTAGGGGCGGCTGCCGAACTGGGCGATCATCTCCTCGGCGGTCTGCACCGTGTCGATCTTGGCGATGCGGCAGCCGGTCTCCTTCTCGAAGTCGCCGATCCAGTTGAAGCGGGGGCTGACGCCGCCGCCCTCCGCGTAGCCGCGGTAGGTGAGGATCTGCAGCGTGCCGTCGCTCTGCGTGGCGCTCGCCGTGGGCGTGGGCGAGGAGGTGGGGAGGGGGGTGGGGCTCGCCGCGCCCGTGCCGGCCGCCAGCGCCGTCGCGGCGAGCGCCAGGCCAAAAGTACGTCGGCGATGCACGGTGTCCCCCTCCGTCCGGTTCCCAGAGCTTACCGGTACGCGGCCGGGAAGGACGCGGGCCCTTCCCGGCCGGGGACGGGGTCACCGGTTGGTGGGGAACCCCAGGTTGACGCCGCCGTGCGAGGGGTCGAGCCAGCGCGAGGTGACCACCTTGCCGCGGGTGTAGAAGTGCACGCCCTCCGTGCCGTGGACGTGCGTGTCGCCGAACAGCGACGCCTTCCAGCCGCCGAAGCTGTAGAAGGCCATCGGCACCGGGATCGGCACGTTGATGCCGATCATGCCGACCTCCACCTCGTTCTGGAAGCGCCGGGCCGCGCCGCCGTCGTTGGTGAAGATCGCGGTGCCGTTGCCGTACCGGCCGCTGTTGATCAGCTCCAGGCCCTCCTCGTACGAGCTCACCCGCACGATCGACAACACCGGGCCGAAGATCTCCTCGGTGTGGGTGCGCGAGCCGGGCGGCACCCGGTCCAGGACGGTCGGGCCGAGCCAGAAGCCCGGGGTGTCGGCCGCGGTGCCGCCGCCCAGGATCGGGGCGCGCCGGCCGTCCACGACCAGCTCGGCGCCCTCCTCGACGCCGAGGTCGAGGTAGGAGGCGACCTTGTCGCGGTGCTCGGCGGTGACCAGCGGGCCCATCTCGGCGGCGGGGTCGTCGCCGGGGCCGACGACGAGCCGGTCCACCCGCTCGGTGATCTTCTTGACCAGGTCGTCGCCGACGGGGTCCACGGCCAGCACGACGGAGATCGCCATGCACCGCTCCCCCGCCGAGCCGAACCCGGCCGAGACCGCCGAGTCCGCCGTCAGGTCGAGGTCGGCGTCCGGGAGCACCAGCATGTGGTTCTTGGCGCCGCCGAGGGCCTGCACCCGCTTGCCGTGGGCGGTGCCGGTCTCGTAGACGTACTGGGCGATCGGGGTGGAGCCGACGAACGACACGGCCTGGACGACGGGGTGCTCCAGCAGCCGGTCCACCGCGACCTTGTCGCCCTGCACGACGTTGAACACGCCGTCGGGCAGCCCGGCCTCCTGCCACAGCCGCGCCATCAGCAGCGACGCCGACGGGTCCTTCTCCGACGGCTTGAGCACGAAGGTGTTGCCGCAGGCGATGGCGAGCGGGAACATCCACATCGGCACCATGGCCGGGAAGTTGAACGGGGTGATCCCGGCCACCACGCCGAGCGGCTGGCGGATCGAGTACGAGTCCACGCGGGTCGAGACGCCCTCGCTGAAACCGCCCTTGAGCAGGTGCGGAATGCCACAGGCGAACTCGACGACCTCCAGGCCGCGGGCGATCTCGCCGAGCGCGTCGGTGTGCACCTTGCCGTGCTCGGCGGTGATCAGCCCGGCCAGCTCGTCGCGGTGGGCGACCATCAGCTCGCGGAAGCGGAACAGCACCTGGGTGCGCCTGGTCAGCGAGGCGTCCCGCCAGGCGGGGAAGGCCGCGGCGGCCGCGGCGACGGCGGCGTCCACGTCGGCCGCCGCGGCGAGCGCGACGTGGCCGGAGACCGCGCCGGTGGCCGGGTCGAACAGGTCGGCGGCGCGGCCGGAGGAGCCCTCCGCGGGAGCGCCGTTGATCCAGTGGGTGACCGACTTCACTGCCGCGCCGCCTCCGCGTCGATGGTCTCCAGGGCGCTGACGATGATCCCCAGGCCCTCGACGGCCTCCTCCACCGTGAGGGTGAGCGGCGGGGCCATGCGGATGGCGGTGCCGTACAGGCCGCCCTTGCCCGCCAGCAGGCCCGCCTTCTTCGTCTCCTCCATGAAGCGGGCCGCCTGGGCGGGGCTCTCCAGCTCGACGGCGAACATCAGGCCCTTGCCGCGCACGTCCTTGACGCAGGACAGGCGCTTGGCGGCCTCCTTGAGCCCGTCGATGATGATGGCGCCGGTGCGGGCGGCGTTGGCCTGGAGGTCGTGGTCGAGCACGTAGTCGAGGGTGGCGTTGGCGGCGGCCATGGAGATCGGGTTGCCGCCGAAGGTGGACAGGCCCACGGCGTGCGGGCCGTCCATGAGGTCGCCGCGCGCCACGATGCCGCCCACCGCGAAGCCGTTGCCGAGGCCCTTGGCGAAAGTGATCATGTCGGGGGTGACGCCGTGGTTCTGGATGCCGAAGAACGCGCTGCCGGTGCGGCCCCAGCCGGTCTGCACCTCGTCGGAGATGAACAGGATGCCCTGCTCGTCCAGGACCTCCTTGTAAGCCGCGAACAGCCCGTCGGGCGGCATGGTGAACCCGCCCACGCCCTGGATCGGCTCGGCGATGAGCGCCGCCACGTCGTCGGAGACGGTCGTGGCCAGGACGTGGCGCAGGTCGTCCACGCACGCCGCGAGGTAGTCGGCGTCCGACAGGCCCTTGAACTGGGTCAGGTGCCGGTCGGTGCCGTGCAGGAAGTGCACGTTGAGCGGGGAGAGCGAGTTGTTCTTCCAGGAGCGGTTGGAGGTGACGCTGATCGCGCCGAAGCTGCGGCCGTGGTAGCTCTGCCGCATGGCGAGCACCTGGTCGCTCTTACGCGCGTACGTGGCCAGCAGCAGCGCCGTCTCGTTGGCCTCGGTGCCGGAGTTGGTAAAGAAGACCTTGGCGTCCGGGATGCCGGACAGCCTGGCGATCTTCTCGGCCAGCTCGATCTGGCCGCGGAGCAGGTAGACCGTGCTGGTGTGGACGACGCCGGTGGCGAGCTGGCGCTCGACGGCCTCGCGCACCTCCGGCACGTCGTAGCCGATCATGTTGGTCAGGATGCCGGCGAAGAAGTCGAGGTAGCTCTTGCCGTCGGCGTCGACGACCCGGTTGCCTTTGCCGCTGACGATCTCGATGGGCTCGGTGTAGTTGAGCGCCAGCCAGTTCGGCATCACTGCCCGGTGGCGCGCGAGTAGCTCCGACATGGTATCGAGTATCCCGTCCCGCTCCGCGCCCTCCTACCCCCAACCTGTCGGCCTGGAAGGAAATCGGGTTACGACGTGTAAACCGGCTCCGAGGTGGTCGCCGTGGGCCTGGCGGGGCGCAGGACCGACACCGCGAGCAGCGCCGCCGCCACGCAGAAGCCCGCGCCCACCCACGAGCCGAGGTGCATCGCCGAGGTGAAGGCCGCGTCGGCGGGGGCGGCCAGGCCCATGAGGTGGGCCGCGCCGACCGACTCCCTGGCGGCGGCGGGCAGGCCGGCGGGCATCCCGGCGGTGTAGCGCCCGGCCAGCACGCTGCCCAGGATCGCGATGCTCAGCGCCACGCCCACCTGCTGGACGGTGTCGTTGAGCGCCGAGCCCACCCCGGCGTGCTCGACGGGGATGGCGTTCATCAGCGAGGCGTAGGCCGACGGGCCGGCCAGGCCGCCGCCGACGCCCATGACGACCAGCCCGGCGAGCAGGCCCGCGTACCCGGCGGTCAGGGCCATGACGACGAAGCCGCCGGCCATGAGCAGCAGCCCGGCGCCCACCAGCACCCGGTTGCTCACCCGCCGCCCGAGCCCCGCGCCCACGCCGTTGAAGACGGCGGCGGCCACGGCGTAGGGCAGCAGGGCGAGGCCGGCCTGGATCTCGTTGTAGCCCAGCACGTACTGCAGGTACTGGGTGAGCATCAGCATCACGGCGCCCGCGCCGAACGACATGAGCAGGATCGAGAACGACGCGCCGCTGAAGTTGCGGTCGGCGAACAGGTGCAGCGGCAACATCGGCTGCGTCTGCCGGCGCTCCCACACCACGAAGGCGGCCAGGGCCAGCACGGCGACCGCGATGACCGGGATGTTCCACTCCCGCTCGATGATCACGTAGACGGCGGCGGTGAGGCCGACGATCGACAGCACCACGCCCACGGGGTCGATCCTGCGCCCCTCGCTGCGGCTCTCGGGCATGAGGGTCACGGCGGCCACGACGGCGACCGCCGCGATCGGCACGTTCAGCAGGAAGACCGAGCCCCACCAGTAGTGCTGGAGCAGGAAGCCGCCCAGCGTCGGGCCGGACACCAGGCCGACCAGCGCCACGGCGCTCCAGGCGGCCATGGCCTTGCGCCGCTCCTCCTCGTCGAAGACGGTCAGCAGGATCGACAGCGTGGACGGCATGACCAGCGAGCCGCCGACCCCCATCAGCGCGCGGGCGGCGATGAGCTGCCAGGGCTCCGAGACCAGCACGGCCAGCAGCGAGGCGCCGCCGAAGAACACCAGGCCGATGATCAGCAGGCGGCGGCGGCCGTACCGGTCGGACAGGGAGCCGGAGGTCAGCAGGAGGCCGGCGTAGACCAGCACGTAGGCGTCGATGATCCACTGGATGTCCGACGGGGTGGCGCCCAGCTCCTGGTTGAGGGAGGGGATCGCCAGGTTCAGCACGGTGTTGTCCACGACCAGCACCAGCAGGGCCAGGCACAGGACGAGGAGGATCCACCAGCGACGGGGGTCTCGCACAGTGTTCGAGTTCACTCGCACACTGTACGACAACTCTCGCACACTGTGCGAGGAGATTTATCCTGGAGGCATGAGCAGGCAGTTCACCTCCGTCTGGACGCGCGAGCCGCGCAAGCCGGCCGGCCCGGGCCGCAGCCGCGAGGAGATCGTCAAGGCGGCCGTCGAGCTGCTCGACGCCGAAGGGCTGGCCGGGCTGAGCATGCGCAAGCTCGGCGCCAAGCTGATGGCCGGCGCCACCAGCCTCTACTGGTACGTCGCCACCAAGGACGAGCTGCTGGAGCTGGCCTACGACCAGGTGTGGGCCGAGATGAGCGTCCCCGACCCCGACGAGGTGCACTGGCGTGAGGTCGCCTCCGTGCTGGCCCACAGCATGCGCCAGGCGATGCTGCACCACCCGTGGGCCGCCGACCTCGTCGGCCGGCTGCCCGCGCTCGGCCCCAACGCCCTGCACGTGAGCGACCGGATGCGCCGCACCTTCCGGCTGGCCGGTTTCCGCAAGGACGACCTCGACTTCGCCGGGGCCACGCTCACCGCCTTCGTCCTCGGCATGACCATCCCCCAGATCGCCTGGAACACCACGATGGGCGAGGCGTGGGAAGGCGAGGAGGCGCGCGAGCTGGTCAGGAAGGTCGCCGCCGACTATCCCGACCTCGCCGACGCCGTCGGCGCCGACCACCCCGACGATCCGCGCGTCCTGCGCGCGATGGCCTTCGACTTCGGCCTGGTCTCCGTGCTCGACGGCCTTGAGCGGCGGCTGGCGACGTAGCAGGATCCCGGCATGAGCAGTTTCCGCGCCGCCCGTGACTTCCTCCTCGACGCCGACCCCGCCACCGCCCGGCGCGACTTCCGCTGGCCCGAGCCGGCCGAGTTCAACTGGGCGCTCGACTGGTTCGACGGGGTCCTGGCCGCCGAGACCCCCGACGCCGTCGCGCTCAAGATCGTCGGTGACCATCCCGCGGTCCTGACCTTCGCCGAGCTGTCCGCCCGCTCCAGCCAGGTCGCCAACTGGCTGCGCGCCCAGGGGGTGCGCCGGGGCGAGCGGATCCTGCTCATGCTGGGCAACCAGGCCGAGCTGTGGGAGGCGCTGCTGGCCGCGATGAAGCTGGGCGCGGTCGTCATCCCGGCCACCACCCTGCTCACCGCCAAGGACGTCGCCGAGCGCGTCGAGCGCGGCGGCGTCACGCACGTCATCGCGAACGCGGCCGACGCCGGCAAGTTCGGCCCCGGCGGGTTCACCCGCATCGCCGTGGGCGACGCCTACAACTGGCTGCCCTACCACGAGGCGTACGAGGCGCCCGCCGCCTTCACCCCCGACGGCCCGACCCGGGCGGGCGACACGCTGCTGCTCTACTTCACCTCCGGCACGACCTCCCAGCCCAAGCTGGTCGAGCACACGCACGCCTCCTACCCGGCCGGGCACCTGTCCACGATGTTCTGGATCGGGGTGCGGCCCGGCGAGGTGCACCTCAACGTCTCCTCCCCCGGGTGGGCCAAGCACGCCTGGAGCAACGTGTTCGCGCCGTGGAACGCCGGAGCCACCGTGCTGGTCCACGACTACCGCCGCTTCTCCGCCCCTGCGCTGCTGGAGGTGCTGCGCGACGAGCGGGTCAGCACGTTCTGCGCCCCGCCGACCGTCTGGCGGATGCTCATCCAGGAGGACCTGGCGGCCTGGAAGCTGCCGCTGCGCGCCGCCGTGGCCGCCGGCGAGCCGCTCAACCCGGAGATCATCGACCAGGTGCGGCAGGCGTGGGGCATCACGATCCGGGACGGCTACGGCCAGACCGAGACCACCGCCCAGATCGGCAACGCCCCGGACGAGCCGGTCAAGCCCGGCTCGATGGGCCGCCCGCTGCCCGGCTACGAGGTCGTGCTGCTCGACCCGCAGACCGGCGAGGAGAGCGACGACGGCGAGATCTGCCTGCCGCTCGACGGCCGCCGCCCCCTGGGCCTCATGGCCGGCTACGTGGGCGGCTCCGCCGACGCCATGCGCGACGGCTACTACCACACCGGCGACGTCGCCACCCGGGACGCCGACGGCTACATCACGTACGTGGGCCGCACCGACGACGTCTTCAAGGCCTCCGACTACCGCATCTCGCCGTTCGAGCTGGAGAGCGTGCTGCTGGAGCACGAGGCGGTGGCCGAGGCGGCCGTGGTGCCCGCCCCCGATCCGGTGCGGCTGGCGGTGCCGAAGGCGTACGTGACGCTCGCCCCGGGGTTCGAGCCCGGCGAGGAGGTCGCCCGGTCGATCTTCGAGCACTGCCGGCGGGAGCTGGCGCCCTACAAGCGGGTGCGGCGGCTGGAGTTCGGCGAGCTGCCCAAGACGATCTCCGGCAAGATCCGTCGGGTCGAGCTGCGGGTGCGCGAGCCCCAGCGGGAGTACCGCGAGAACCCCCTCAATTCATAACAAACCGTAAATGGTCATATAGCCGTTCTTACAGATTGATCAGCTAGGCTCTGCCCCGTGCTCCCCACCATCGCCGACGTCCTCGACCTCGAAGCCGTGCGCCGGGGCGACCCGCGCGTGGTCGCGGGCGCCGACCGGCTCGACACGAGGGTGCGGTGGGTGCACGTCGGCGAGATCGCCGACATCGCCGGGCTGCTGCGGGGCGGCGAGCTCGTGCTGACCACGGGCGTCGCGCTGCCCGAGGACCCGGAGAAGCTGGCCGACTACATCGCCGCGCTGGCCGCCGTCGGCGTGTCCGGGCTGGTGGTGGAGCTGGGCCGCCGGTTCGTCCGGGAGCTGCCGCGCCCGGTGGTCAAGGCCGCCGAGGACAACGGGCTGCCGGTCATCGTGCTGACCAGGGAGACCCCGTTCGTGCAGATCACCGAGTCGGTGCACGAGCGGATCATCGACATCCAGCTGGAGGAGCTGCGGGCCTCCGAGCAGCTGCACGAGGTCTTCACCGAGCTGTCGGTCGAAGGGGCCTCGCCGGCCGAGGTGCTCGCCCAGGTCGCCCGCCTGGCCGGCCGGCCCGTGCTGCTGGAGAACCTGGCCCACCAGGTGCTGGCCTGCGAGTCCGCCGGCAAGGACGCGGGCACCCTGCTGGCCGGCTGGGAGATGCGGTCGCGGGCGGTGGCGCCGGCCGGGCGGACCGCGTACGATCCGGCCTCCGGCTGGCTGGTCACCACCGTCGGGGCGCGCGGGCAGGACTGGGGCCGGCTCATCCTGGTCTGCGACGCGCCGCCGTCGCCGCGCGACCTGGTGCTGGCCGAGCGCGCCGCCACCACGCTCGCCCTCGGCCGCCTGCTCGAACGCCACCAGGAGTCGCTGGAGCGCCAGGCCCACGGCACGATCATCACCGGCATCCTCACCCACGCCTACGCCGACCCCGACGAGGCCGCCGCCCGCGCCCGCGCCGTCGGCGTGCCGCTGACCGGCCGCAAGCTGGTCAGCGTCGTCATCAGGCCGACCGACCCCACCGACCAGGCTCTCGACGGCCAGGCGCAGCTCGGCGAGCTGGCCGAGGCCACCGCCGCGGCCTGCCGCGACGCCCGCCTGCCCGCCCTGGTCGGCGCGCTCGACCAGGAGCGGGTCGGCATCCTGCTGCCGCTGCCGCCGCGCGCCCAGGCCGAGGCCGCGCTGACCACGCTGGCCGAGCGGCTGCGCGTGCTGTGGCGGCCCGGAGCGGCGTTCGTCCTGGCCGCCGGGTCGGTGGTCGACTCCATCCGGGACGTGCGCCGCAGCTTCCTGGAGGCCGAGCAGGTGGCCGACGTGGCGGTCCGCCAGCCCGACGGCCGCCCCTTCTACCGTCTGCCCGACCTGCGCCTGCGCGGGCTGCTGCACCTGTTGCGCGACGACGCCCGGCTGCAGACCTTCGCCGAGCGGGAGCTGGGGCCGCTGCTGGCGCACGACGCGCAGCGGGGCGGCGACCTGACCCGCATCCTGCGCATCTACCTGGACGCCGGGCGCAACAAGGCGGTCGCCGCGCAGAAGGCGCACCTGTCCAGGCCCGCCTTCTACGACCGGCTGCGGCGCCTGGAGCGCATCCTCGACACCGACCTCGACGACGTCGAGTCGTGCCTGTCGCTGCACGTCGCGCTGCTGGCCCTGGAGTCCTTCCGCCGCGAGAACCACCGGGTCTGACCGGCACCCGCGCCCAGAAGCCCGTCATCCCGCGCCCGCCCACGCCCAGAAACCCGTTACCCCGCGCCCGCCCACGCCTCAGAAACCCATCGCCTCGCGCACCTCCCGCAGCGTGTCCACCGCCCGCCCGCGGGCGCGCTCGTTCCCCTCCGCCAGGATCCGCCGCACGTCGGCCGCCGCGTGCTCCCGCCGCCGCGCCCTGATCGGCCGCAGGAAGTCGTTGACCGCCTCGGTGACCAGGCCCTTGAGCGCCGTCGCGCCACCGTCGCCGATCTCGCCGGCCAGCTCGCGGGGCGGCCGGCCGAGGCAGAGGCCGGCCAGGGTGAGCAGGTTCGCCACCTCGGGGCGTCGCTCCTCGTCGAACGTGATCGTCCGGTCGGCGTCGGTGCGGGCCTTCCTGATGAGCGCGGCCGTCTCGTCCTCGGTGGCCCCAAGCGCGATCGCGTTGCCGCGGCTCTTGCTCATCTTGCCGCCGTCGAGCCCCTTCAGCAGGGGACGCTCCCCCATGACGGCCTCCGGCAGCGGGAACACCTCGCCGTAGCGCTCGTTGAACCGGCGCGCCACCAGCCGCGTCACCTCCACGTGCGGCAGCTGGTCACGGCCGACCGGCACCAGCGTGCCCTTGCAGAACAGGATGTCGGCCGCCTGGTGCACCGGATAGGTGAACATCAGCCCGCTCACCGCCCGCTGCGAGCTGTGCGCGATCTCGTCCTTCACCGTGGGGTTGCGGCTCAGCTCGGCCACCGACACCAGGCTCAGGAACGGCAGCAGGAGCTGGTTGAGCTCGGGGATCGCGCTGTGCTGGAAGATCGTCACCTTGGCCGGGTCCAGCCCGACGGCCAGGTAGTCGAGCAGCAGCTCGGTGATGTTGGCCTGGATGTGGCCGGGCCGGTCGCGGTCGGTGATGACCTGGTAGTCGGCGATCAGGACGTACATGTGGTGCTCGTCCTGCATCCGCACCCGGTTGGCCAGCGAGCCGAAGTAGTGGCCGAGGTGCAACGGCCCGGTCGGGCGGTCACCGGTGAGTACGACGTGCTCCATCGGGGGTCCTCTCCTGGGTCAACGCCGTCCCCGGAGAGGCACCGTACGCATCGTCAGCGGGCCGCCCGGAGACGGCCCATGCATCAAGGATCAGCGGCCGTCCGTCGGCCGCCACCACAGGCAGATGCGCTTCATACACGAATTGTATCCACAATGGATGTCGATTCCGTAACCTCTTCGGCTGATTCGCGTGTTCGCCTGCCCCGGACGTCATGATCTCGCAACTATGGTGCGGTCCCTTTTCCGCCCTCTGGAGAGTTCATGTCTCGACGCACCATCGCCGGCGGCCTGGCCATAGCCGCGGCGATCACTGTCACCACCCTGCCCGCAGCCTCGGTGGCCGCGGAGCAGGCGGCGGTGGCGTTCCCGGCGGCCAGGTTCCCCCTGGGCGCCAGGTCCGCACCCACCAAGACGATGACCGCCGTCACGCGAGGCATCGACCTCTACCACGTGAAGGCCGGCCGCTCCACCGACGGCTACACGGTGACCGTCCTGATGCCGAGCGGGCGCGACTACGGGATGCGGCCGACGGCCGAGAGCGTGGCCGCCGAGGTGGAGGCCGCCGGCGAGACCCCCAGCATCCAGCAGGTGATCCGGCCGAGCGTGGCCGACGCCCCCTCCCAGACCGTCTACATGGTCCGGGTGGGCCTGTGGACGCTCAAGGACAAGAAGAAGGCCGACGAGACGGCCAAGGCGCTCAAGGACGCGGGCCTGAAGGTCAAGGTCGACTACCTGGGCGACGACGGGCTGAAGACCACCGGCCCGTGGGACGTCAAGGTCGTCATGATCGACTCCAGGACGTTCCGCGGCTCGTACGCCGCCTCCCTCGGCACCAGCGTCGCCAAGCGCGAGACCGTCTCGTCGATGGCCAAGGCCGCGGGCGCGGTCGTCGGCGTCAACGGCGGCTTCTTCAACATCCACACCGCCAAGAACCTGCGCGGCGAGCCGGTCGGCGCGTCCGTGGTGGGCGGCAGGCTGCTCAGCGAGGCCGTCCCCGGCCGCACGGCGGTCGTCCTGCGGGGCCGCACCGCCAAGATCACCGAGATCGACACCACCGTGACCGCGATCTCCCAAGACGGCGAGAAGGTCCGGATCAACGGCGTCAACCGGGCAGCCGCCACGGACGAGCTGGTGCTCTACACCGAGGAGTACGGCGCCAAGACCCCCACGGGCGGCACCGACGCCGTCCTCGACGCGAACGGCAAGATCCTGGGTCTGCGCGCCTCGGGCGCCGCCGTCGCCAAGGGCACCCGGGTGCTGCACGGCAACGGCGTGGCCGCCGACTGGCTCAACCAGCACGCCTGGCAGGGCTGGACCGTCCGCGTGGACACCAAGGTCGTGGACCTGCGCACCAGGAAGGCCATCCCGCTGACCCCCGACCTGCACGTCATCGCGGGCAGCGTCGGCCTGGTCCGCAACGGCCAGGTCAAGATCACGGCCAAGCGGGACGGCCACGACTCGATCAACATGATCCTGCGCCGCCACCCCCGCACCCTGCTCGGCGTCACCAAGAACGGCAGCCTCATCCTGGCCACCATCGACGGCCGGCAGCCCGGCGCCACCATCGGCGCGAACTTCCACGAGGCCGCCCAGTTCATGCGCTGGCTCGGCGCCCGCCAGGCCGTCAACCTGGACGGCGGCGGCTCCACGGCGATGGTCGTGAACAACAAGCTGGTCAACAGGCCGTCGGACGGGGTGGAGCGCGGCGTCGGCGACTCCCTGCTGGTCCTGCCCCGGTAATCGGATCCGGTAATCGGACCCAAGTAATCGGATCCAGATTGATCCGGCCCGCGCCGGGCTTCCTCTCCGTCAGAGGGGAAGCCCGGCGTCCGCTTTGATGGCCTTCATCGCCAGGTGCGAGGTCACCTGCGCCACCCCCGGCAGCCCCGACAACGTCTCGGAGTAGAAGCGCTCGTAGGCGGCCAGATCCGCCACCGCCACGCGCAGCAGGAAGTCGGGATCGCCGAACAGCCGGTGCGCCTCCACGACCTCCGGCATCCCGGCCACCCGCTGCTCGAACTCGGCCACCGTGCCGTGGTCCTCGTACCTCATCACCACCGTCACGAAAGCCTGGAACCCCCGCCCCACCGCGTCCCCGTCGAGCAGCGCCCGGTAACCGCGGATGACCCCCGACTCCTCCAGCTGCCGCACCCGGCGCAGGCAGGGTGACGGCGTGAGGCCGACCCGGTCGGCCAGCTCGGTGTTGCTGAGCCGCCCGTCCCGCTGCAACTCGCGCAGAATCATGCGATCGATCCGATCCACAAAGCAATATCCTGCCATGTCCGGCCTGCTACCGGCACGAATCCGCCATCGCCTGCCAGCCCTCCTCGGCTACCGTCGCGAGGGAACCCAGGAGGCGAATCGACTCATGGACGCCGGACTGCTGCTGCTCTTCCTTGGCATGGACCTGCTGCTGATCTGCACCCCCGGGCCCGACATGCTGTACGTCACGGCCCGCTCGCTCGGCCAGGGCCGGCGCACCGGACTCATGGCGGTGGCGGGCATCTGCTGCGGCTACCTCACACACACCGCGCTGGCCGCGGCCGGGCTGGCGGCGGCGCTGCGCGCCGTACCGGCCGCGCTGCCCCTGATGCGGTACGCCGGCGCCGCGTACCTGGTCTTCCTGGCGATACGGACGCTGGTCTCCCTACGCCGCCCCTCACGGCTCGCCGCGCTGTCGTCCGAGCCTGCGCCGATGCCTCCGGGGGCGGTGCTGCGGCAGAGCATGCTGACCGCCCTGCTCAACCCGAAGGGCCTGCTGCTCTACGTGTCGCTGATGCCGCAGTTCATCGCCCCTGGCACCGGAGCCCCGCTGGCCGTGCAGCTCACCGTCCTGGGCCTCCTGCACGTCACCGGCTGCGCCCTGCTGTACGGGCTGATCGCCCTGGCCGCCGCCCGCGCCGGCCGAACGCTGACCCGCACCCCGAAGGCCGCGCGCCGGCTCTCCGCCGTGTCAGGAACCATGCTGCTGCTCGTGGCAGCGGCCACCCTCACCACGCACTGACAGCCCGGAAATGCAGAAGGGCCCCGACGCTAAACGTCGAGGCCCTCCACAAAGATTGTCCGGCGGTGACCTACTCTCCCACACCCTCCCGAGTGCAGTACCATCGGCGCAGAGAAGCTTAACTTCCGGGTTCGGAATGTAACCGGGTGTTTCCTTCCCGCCATAACCGCCGTAACCCTCCGAAACAACCACACACACACGGCGTGTTTGCTGTCTCAGAATTGCCTAGTGGACGCGAGCAAGAAAAACTTTATGGTCAAGTCCTCGGCCTATTAGTACCGGTCAGCTCCACACGTTACCGCGCTTCCACCTCCGGCCTATCAACCCCATCATCTCTAGGGA